>JACPPG010000075.1 GCA_016191115.1 Planctomycetia bacterium
CCGGGCAGCTGGGCGGTGACCTGGATGGTCGGGAAGTCGACGCGCGGCACGGCCGCGACGGGAAGCTGCTTGTAGCCGAAGGCGCCGGCGATGATGAAGGAGAACATGACCAGGATGGTCATGACCGGGCGGCGGATGCAGAGCGCAGAAAGCATGTCCGGATCCCCGCCGTATCAGCCGCGCGGTGGCGCTGCGGCGGTCGATGACGGCTCGGGCGTGCTCGGCCTCATGACGACGTTGGCGCCGTTCACCAGCCTGAGCTGGCCGTCGACGACGACCTGCTCGCCGCCTTCAAGCCCCTTCCCGATCACCGATTCGCCGGCCTGGGTGCGCTTGACCACGACGTTGCGCAGCTCGGCGACGCCGTCCTTGACGACGAACAGGTACGGCCCCTGCGGGCCGAGCTGGATGGCGGGCGCCGGCACCGAGATCGCCTCGGGCTCGATGCCCAGCACGATCTCGGCCTTGACGAACTGGCCGGGCCACAGACCCTCATTGGCGTTGCCGATGCGCGCCTTGGCCGTCACGGTGCCGGTCAGCGCGTCGACGCTGTTCTCGATGAAGGCGATCGCCCCTGCCTGCTTGCGGTTCTCGTCGATCAGGGCCGTGACCTTGACCTCGCCCTTGGCCATGGCGGCGCGGATTTCGGGCAGGAAGACCTGCGGCACGGCGAAGGCCACATAGATCGGATCGACCTGGTTGATGGTGGCAAGCGCGCTCGCCGCGCTGTTGTCGCCGACGCGGATCACGGTGCCGACTTTGCTCGCGATCGAACCGATGCGCCCCGACACGGGCGCGCGGATCACGGTATAGGTGATCTGGGTCTGCACGCTCGCCTTGGCGGCCTCGTCGGCTTCGAGCTGCGCCTCGGCGGCCTTGAGCGTGGTCTGGGCGGTGTCGCGGTTGACCACCGTGCCGGCGTTCTTGGCAAGGAGCTCCTCGTAGCGCGACACGTCGCGCTTGGCCTGCACGACCTGGGCCTGGTCCTTGCGGATCTGCGCCTCGATCTGGCCGAGCTGCGCTTTCAGCGTGCGCGCATCGAGCTCGAAGAGGATGTCGCCCTCTTTTACCAGCGCGCCTTCCTCGACATTCACCTTCATGATCTGGCTGTCGACGCGCGACTTGATCTGGATCGAGGCGATGGCCTGAACGGTGCCGACCGCTTCGATCACGATCGGCATCGGCTTCTTGGCGACCTTGGTGACGACGACCGGGACCGGTCCGCCCGGGTTCAATCGGCCACGCCGGCCCTGCGGCTGCGCCGAGGCTGCAGGACTTGCCCCGCCCCCCTTCTCGGCTGCGCTCGCTGTTGCCAGACCCAGCTTTTGAGCCACCTCATCGCGATAGACATAGCCGGCCCCGCCGACCGCAACCGCGATCACCGCGAGAACCGCCAAACGGACCATCCGCATCCCAGACTCTCCAGATCCCCAGCCCCTTGACGGGATTATATGCGCTGCCTGC
>JACPPG010000045.1 GCA_016191115.1 Planctomycetia bacterium
AGGAGATCGCCTGGCCGATGGGGCTTTTGGGCAAGGCTTGCGCCGCTTGGGCATCGAGCCAGGCGCGGAACAATGCGAGCAATGGCCGCGCACGCTCTTGCCGCACTTGCGCGATCCGCGTGTCTTGTTCATCGCGGGCTAAATCGTTCCACGCGCCGGCGCACGCTTCGCGCAGTTCGCGCTCGATCGTGTAAAGCTGACCAATGCGCACAAGCGCCTCGTGGGCCAGGCGGCCGGCCGTCCGCTGGGCCTCGTGAAACTTGCGCCGTGCGTGCGCCCAGCAGGCCACCTCGACGATCTTGCCGCCCGAGCCCGCGTAGATGCCGTCGTAACCGCCGAAGGCATCGGCCTGCAAGTAGCCGGTAAAGTTCTTCAAGAAGGCGGCCGGCCCGTCCCGCTTGCGGCTGGCCGTATAGTCGTAGACCGCGTAGGGATGATCGCGGTCGCCGCAGTACACCCACAAGCGGCCCGTGCGGGTGTGCGGTAGAGTCGGGTCCAAGACCGGCAGCGGCGTGTCGTCGGTGTGAATGACGCGCGACAGCAGGACCTCGGCTCGGTCGGCTCCACGAACTCTCCAAACGTCGATTGATCGACGAGCGATTGAGTGGATGGGTCGAAGCCTACGAGCATCGTGGTACAGGTTCCACGAGAGTCCGGGCGAAGGAGTTAGTTGGCCTCTACGAGTCGGCGGCTCCTGTGCCGAATGAAATGCCTGGACCAGACCTCAATGAATTTCTCTTCGAGATCAGGGAACTCGTTGCTGAGTCGATTACCGCAGGAAACGGTGAGGTCCGAGGATGGACCCGCGAATCGGACTTGGTGTGATGGAATGTCAGTCGCCACTGACAACCGACGTTCGTGAGAAGAGGATAATCTTCCGTGCGGACCGGTGTAGCTACACCCGCAACGGGTGTAGTCCGGGGCTTACGGGGTCTTTCGGCATGGCCAGCAGATTTGCCCGAACCCCTTCATAATCCGGGTTTTACGGCCGAAAAACGCATGTTTCGCTAAGGGGTTTTTTCACTTAAAAGTCCGTTGCTCTACCAACTGAGCTACAGCCTCTGGCGCCTTTCGTGGGGCGATCGCCTGAGTGTCCCCCCGTGGCCGGAGAGCGTCAAGGGCCGCGGGACGTGGCCAATTGCTTCCGCCCCTCACTCCGCCACTTGCTGCGCCACGGGCGACTTGCGGTAGTCGAGTGGCGGCTTTTGATCCGGCGCGAGGAGCGTGTGATATGCCTCCTTGCCCACGCGATTTTTGTGCTCTTCTTTGGCCGCCGCGATTAGTTCCGGCTGCGTCGCCAGGTCGTAGGCGGTGGCCGCGAGCACCTTGGCGGCCAGGAGCATCCCTTTGCGGCCGATCGTGGTGCCGCCGGCGGCCGTGGCCTGCCAACTGTGGCCCGGCGTGCCCGGCACCCAGCAGACGGTCGAAAACCCGGTCGTCGGCACGACCCACGACACGTCCCCGACGTCGGTCGAGCCCTTGTTCTGGCCGCCGCGGCTGTCGGTCACCTCGCGAATCGTTTCAGGCGGCGCTGACTTGGCCAGCGTGTTCGCGATCCGGGCCGCGAACTGCTGCTCCTCGGGCGTAAACGAAAGGTCGTTGAGCTCGCGCAGATTCTTCAGCGTCGCGCGCGACAGCGTCTCGTTGGGAACCAGCTCGCACGTCCCGCCGAGGTAATCAATCGTCAGCCGCGTCTCGGTCGCGAGCGCCCCGGCCTGCGCGCACTTGACCAGCCGATCGTAAACCGTCTTGGCGACTTCCGATTTCGGATGGCGAACGTAGAAATAGACCTCCGCGAAATCGGGCACGACGTTCGGCGCCCCGCCGCCGGCCGTGATGACATGATGGATTCGCGTGTTCTCCGGCGTATGCTCGCGCAACAGCTCCGAGGCGTGGGCCGTCAGCTCCACCGCGTCGAGCGACGAGCGCCCCTGGTCGGGCGACGCCGCCGCATGGGCGCTCGTGCCGGCAAAGCGGAACTTCGCCGCCACCCGGGCCAGGCACGTCGGGTCGCCGGCCGCGTTACGGCTGCTTGGGTGCCAGTGCAGCACCACGTCGCAATCGTTGAACAAGCCATCGCGGACCATGAACACCTTGGCAGCGCCCCCTTCCTCGGCCGGGCAGCCGTAGTAGCGCACGGTGCCCGACAGCTTGTCGCGGCTCAATTGCTCGGCCACGACGATCGCCGCGGCGGCCGACGCGGTGCCGAACAAGTGATGCCCGCACCCTTGCCCGTAGCCGCCGGGCTCGCGCGGGGATTGCTCGGGCACGGCCTGCTGCGAGAGGCCGGGCAGGGCGTCGTACTCTCCAAGAATGCCGATCACCGGCTTGCCCGAGCCGCGCGTCGCCGTGAAGGCAGTGGGGATCGCGGCGACGCCGCGCTGGACCCTGAAGCCGGCCGATTCGAGCATCTCGGCCAGTAGCGCGGCCGATTTGGTTTCCTGATAGCCGGGCTCGGCCCACTCCCAGATTTTTTGCGCGGCCTGCCAGGTGGGCTCAGCCCGCGCCTCGACCGCGGCCGCGAGCGCCGCCTTGTCGGCGCGGCAGACGCCTGTACCAAGAATCAGGACAAGGAGAGCGCCGAAGATGCCGGACCGCGCTCCGCCGGACGTGAACGCCGAAAAAATGAGCCTGCGCATGGCTTTAGTGTACACGGCGACAAAACGGCCGCCACCGTCCTGGCAGCCGCAACCAAAAACGATGAATGTGCCAAGAGTTTTCCCGTAGCTTCATGCCTGGGTTTTCGAGCGGCGCCGATTTGTCGTTCAACCCCTTCAGGGGTTCCGCCCTGAAGGGCGTGAAAAGGGCGCATGTTGGATTGCGCGTCCCCAGCCGTAAAACGGCTGGGCTAGGGAAAAGCATCGCGGCTGCGCGGGGGCTGCAAATGCGCGCGAGTAGGAAAGACTTCGTGCGTTAGTAGTACAAAGGGCAAAGGATGGGCAGAGATCTTACGCTGCTTGCATGTCTGAGGCTGACCGCGTTTGCTCCCGCCGCCTTTTCTCTCTTGGTGCCCTTCGTGCCTTCGTGGTTCGCCTTCGGGGCGCGCGTCTACACGGTGGCCGGCGCGCCGATTTTCCACGTCTCGGGCACTTCGGCCCACCAGGCGTGCCAATCCACTTCGTGCCAGCCGCGGTCGTGGCGGCCGGAAATCATGCCCAGCGCCCAGCCGGCCGTTTGGCGCAGGAGGTAGTCCTCGTTCCGGTCGTCGACGACCTCGATCAGCGCGTCGGCGCCCAGCGGGAACCCTCCTTTGCCCAGGGTGCGGATCGCGCGCAACCGCTCGACGCGGCGGGCCTGGCGGTCGCGGGCCAGTGGAAGCAGCTCTTCGACCAGCACTTGCCGCTGCGCGTCGCTGGGCGCCGAGTGCGCCGCCACGTCGCGGCCGCGGACCCAGGCCTGCCAGCCCGCCAACAATTCCTCTTCGGGCATGCCGTATTTGCGCGGCACGAGGGCACGCGTCGGCTTTCCCGTCACCATATCGGCGACCATTGCGCGAAACGCGTCCTTCCGCGCGGCGGGTGCCGCACCGGTCGCCAGGTACTCCACGATCGACAGGCTCTGCGCGAGAAATCGATGCGCGTAGACGAACTCCTGGTGGTTATAAGTCTGCCGCATATGCGCCGCGAGATCCTTGGCACGCAGGCCGAAGATTTCCGGGCCGAGCAATCCACCTTCGGCGAGGTACGCGGAAATCACGCGGTGCAGACGCTGTGACTCGTCAGCTCGCCCTTGCATGCCCGACCAATGGGCGACGCTGGCGCTAAGCCAGGTGGGCACGCGCAGCACGTGGCGATGGTCCACAAGCGCATTGGTGAACGCCCCGCACAGGCGATCGGACGGCACGCCCAATTGTCGGCGCACGCCCGGCTGGCAGCAGATAATCTGGCGACCAGGCCGGGCCACGTAGACGCAGGCAAAGATGCTTGCGTCGGTCTGGAACATCGCCATCCGCCGCACCAGCTCGTCGAAATCGGGGAAGTCGACCACTTTCAGTCCGGCCGGGAACTCGAGATCGACGCCGGACATCACCTTCACATGGTCGCGGGCGCGCCGCGCGCTGGCGCGAGCCATCTCGGCGAACGCGTCGTAGGGGGCGTGCATGCTGCTGACGTTGCCGCGCGGGTCGACCTCCCATTGGCGCAGGCCGGTCGTGTCCGGGCCAAGGCCGGCCGAGGGCCGCATCCGCCGCCGGAATCGGGCCAGGTTGCGGCGATAAATCAACAGGAGCAGTAGTGACAAGGCGGCTGGCGCCCCGCACCACACAAACAGCGCCACCTGCAGGTGCCCGCCCATGGCCGCGAGACCCCCGCCGCCAATCCAAAGCAGCGCCAATATCACCATCCCGCGCCGCTGCAGCGCGCGTTGCTCGGCAGCCGTGGCCTGCTTCGCGCGGCAGGCCGAGCAAACGAAAGCGGGCTGTGTCCGGTCGGAGGGAGCGTCGCCGCACCAGACGCACGAGGCCGACTGTGTTTTCGCCCGTGTCCGCCGGCGATAGACGCTGAACACTAGCGCCCAGGCCACCAGACCCGCCATCACCAGCGGCAACGATAACGTCGGCCGGCTATGCCAGAGGGTCTTGATCGGCAGGCCCGTGCGGCTGTCGCGGAGCTCGATCGACGCGCCGTCCGTTGTGACCCACATATGGGCCGCCGGGGCCGAGGCAACTTTGTGCGCCCGCAGTCCGGTGAAGGCGCCGACCGGCTTAAGCGTGTCGCCGTCGAACAACGCCGCGCGGCCGTCCATGGGCGTGAGAACCGCGACACGGCCGTCACCCGTGAACGCGATCGACTCCGGGTACTCCATGCGCGCTTCGCCCCGCAGCTCGTGCGTGGAGCTGTCCCAGGCGCGCAGCGTAAACGACACTTGACCGTTCGCTCCCACGATCGATGCAAATCCAACGAGCTTCTTGCCATCCGGCGAGAACTCAAGGCCGGTTAGCCATACTCCCGGCACTGTGAAGGAATCTTGCAGCGTGTAGTCGCCCGCATCAAGGAATTCCACCACGACGCCTGGCGCGGGGCCGGTCGACGCCACGGCCATGCGGTTACCCTCGGGCGAAAAGCAGATCGCGTAAATCACCGACCCCGGGGCCCCTGGCTGTAGCGGCGTCCGTCCGCCCGTTGTGACGTCCACCAATTCCGCCGTGCCGTCATCGAGCAGGGCGGCCAGCTTCCGCCCGTCGGGCGAGAACACTAGTTCCCTCACGTCGATCGGTCCGAAGCGGCGGTGTTCTTTCTGTTCGACAACGTCCCAGATCAACCCCTGTGCCGGCGGACCGTTCCCGTCGAACGAGCATGCGGCGCGGGCCAGATACCGGCCGTCGGGCGACAGCGCGTACCGGAAAAATGGAGCCCCCCGTCGCTCCCCGCGTCGCGGCGTAAAGGCGCCGGTTTCCTCGCCGGTTGGGACGTCGAAGAACAGCACGTGGTCGTCGCCAAACACGGCGGCAACCGTGTTGCCGTCGGGCGCGATCATCAGATCGAGGACGAGGCTGCCGTTGCTGGCCGCCTCGCGCAGCGCGACCACCAGCGCCAGCACCAGGCAGCACAAAGTGATCAAAAGCAGCAGGCCAAAGAGCGTGAAGCCGCGACGCCGCGCGTGTGAGCTATCGCCGCGCTGATGCCTAGAGTGATGCGTTACCATGCCGTTTGGAAACTGGAAGAAAAGGCGACGAGGCGGCAACCGCGGTGGCGGCCGGCGTCGATTATACACGTCCCCAAGGCGGTGCGTGACCTACACTGGATCCAGCGGGCAGCGGGCATTGAGCAGAACGTTGTCAGCGTTCCGTCATTCGTGCTTCTTTGACATTCAGACTTCCAGCTTCAACCATTTCAAAGCCTGGTGCTCGCAGAGCACCCTACATGTTGCTGTCTACTGCCTTCTCTCGACCGCCTACTATTCCATGTGGTTCGATAAAGAAACCATACACCGGGCATTGATTCCCGATTTCGGGATGGGCTGGAACCTGTTTCTGGCCGTGGTGCCGCTGGTGCTGGCGATCCTGTTTTTTCCTGTTGGGCGGCGGCCCGGTTGGCTCTTCTGGCCGGGGCTCGTGGCGTTTGTGCTGTTTTTGCCGAACGCGGCCTACGCGCTGACCGACGTCCTGCACATGGTGCACCGCATCCGCCGCACGCCGTACATGCCCGTGTGGACCGTGGCCCTGGTGCTCATTCCGCAGTACGCGCTGTTCATGTTCGTCGGGCTGCAGGCCCACGTGCTGTCGATCATGCGGCTCGCGGACTATTTGCGATGGCTGGGCCTGGCCGTGCTCGTTGTGCCCACGGAGCTGGCGCTGAACCTGCTTGCCAGCCTGGGCATCTTCTTCGGCCGCTTCCAGCGGTTCAACAGTTGGGACATGGTCAACGAGCCGGAGCGGCTGGCCTTCGAGGCGATCGACGATTTCACGTACCGCTTTCCGCTTGAAGTCATCGCGGTGACGTTCGTAGGGCTGACCACGCTCTACTACGCGCTTAAGATCGTCGACCGGGCGATCGCGCGCGGCAGGCAGCCGGCTGCGGGCAGCAGGCAGTAAGAATCGACCGAAAAATAACTTCTCCTCAACACCCAGGGCCATTTTGTTTTTCAAGATGGCGAGGCGGGAAAATGGGACTGGCTCCGAGCCCACAGAGCGCAAGCCCTTTCAAACCAAGGTTGCGTCTTGTATGTTGCCAAAGGTATCCAAAAAGGGTTTGCTAGTGGAAGGTTTTTCTGGGACTGCTGCGCAGCAGTCCCAGAAAAAATCGCCGGCGAGAGATCGATTGTGTCCGGGCGCCCCAGACGCCGCCACCGAG
>JACPPG010000077.1 GCA_016191115.1 Planctomycetia bacterium
GGCCGTGGCCCCGTCCATCAACAGCACGCTGCTCGCATTGATCGAGGAAGCGCTCATCGCCTCGCTAAACGTGACGGTCGCCGCCGCACTGGTCGCCACATTCGAAGAACCGGCAGAAGGGCTAAACGCGGTGACTGTGGGACGAACCGTATCCGTCAGAGCAACTGTCGTGAAAGACGACGTCACATCGGCCACGAGCGCGTTGCCGGCCAGGTCCTTCACTCCGGCGGCGCCGCCTTTGACCCGGATTGTGTAGGTCTTCGAGTTGCTTAACGCCATGCTGGCCGAGAGCGTGGCGGTGCGCGTGCTCGCGTTGTACGTCACGCTGGCCGCGAGGGCCGTGGTCCCGTCCATCAACAGCACGCTGCTCGTAGTGATCGAGGAAGCGGTCATCGCCTCGCTAAAGGTGACGGTCGCCGCCGCGCTAATCGCCACATTTGTCGATCCATTCGCTGGACTAAACGTGCTCACCGACGGCGGAGTTGTATCCGCCAAAGCGACTGTGGTGAAAGACGACGTCGCATCGGCCACGAGCGCGTTGCCGGCCAGGTCCTTCGCGCCGGCGGCGCCGCCTTTGACCCGGATTGTGTAGGTCTTCGAGTTGCTTAACGCCATGCTGTGCGTGAGCGTGGCGGTGCGCGTGCTCGCGTTGTACGAAACGCTGGCGGCCACGGCCGTGGCCCCGTCCATCAACAGCACGGTGCTCGTATTGATCGAGGAGGCTGTCATCGCCTCGCTAAAGGTCACCGTCACCGCCGCGCTCGTGGCCACGTTGGTCGACCCATTCGCCGGACTAAACGCGCTCACCGTGGGCGCCGTCGTATCTGCCAGAGCGACCGTGGTGAACGCGGCGGTCGCATCGGCCACGAGCGCGTTGCCCGCCAGGTCCTTCACGCCGCTTGCGCCACTTTTGACCACGATCGAGTAGGTTTTGGAATTGGCCAGGGCGCTACTGGGCACGAGCGTGGCGGTGCGCGTGCTCGCGTTGTACGAAACGCTGGCCGCCACGGCCGTGGCCCCGTCCATTAGCAGCACCGTGCTGGCGTTGATCGAGGAGACTGTCATCGCCTCGCTAAAAGTCACCGTCGCCGTGGTGCTGGTGGCCAAATTCGCCGACCCGTTCGTCGGATTGAACGCGCTCACGATCGGCGCCGTCGTGTCCGCCGGAACGGTGGTAAACAATGAATTGACATCGGCGGTAAGGGCATTGCCGGCGAGGTCTTTCACTCCGCCGGCGCCACCTTTGACCCGGATCGTGTAGGTCCTCGCGTTGCTTAACGCGGCGCTGGGCGTAAGCGTGGCGGTGCGCGTGTTGGCGTTGTATCCGACGCTGGCCGTTACCGCCGTGCCGCCATCCATCAACAGCACGGTGCTGGTGTTGATCGTCGAGGCGGTCATCGCCTCGCTAAAGGTGACGGTAACAGCCGTGGTCGTGGCTACGTTCGTCGAGCCATTGCCGGGGCTGGTCGCGCTCACCGTGGGCGGAGCCGTGTCCGTGACGGCGACGGTCGCGAAGGTCGACGTGTAATCGCCGGCCAGCGCGTTGCCCGCTAAGTCCTTCACGCCGCTCGCTCCGCCCTTGATCACGGCCGTGTAGGCCGTCGCATTGGCCAACGAACTCGTGGGGGTCAACGTGGCGGAATTGGTTGTCTGGTTGTAAGAGAGGGTCGTCGGCACCACCACGTTGTTCGCATCGCGCATGAAGACGGTGTTGGCGTTGATCGTCGCGGGATTGATGGCTTCGTTGAACGTGACCGTCGCCGCCACATTCGTCGCCACGTTCAGTGACCCGGGGGCGGGGGTGAGTGACTTCACGGTCGGTGGCGTGACGTCCTGCGACACCGCGCCGATCGAGGCGTTCATGTCCGCCTGGATTTGCGCGGCCGTCAGGGCGCCGTCGTAGATACGGACCTCGTCGATCAACCCCGCGAAGAATTGTCCGTACAAATAGTCGCCCCCGATGGTCAGCGGCCCGTTCGACGTCCCGATTTGCCCGGTCTGGGCGCGACTGGCGACCTGGGCACCGTTGACGTACAACCGCACCGTGGCGCCGTCGTACGTGGCCGCCAGATGCGTCCACGCATTGGCCGGCAGTGCGGTCGTACCGTAGAGCGGAGAGGCGTTGAACGTGCCGCCCGTACCCGGGACGGAATTCTGGGGCGAGGAGCTTTCCAGATAGTAGATGTCGTTGCTTCCCTTGTAGATCACATCCCGCCACACGCCGTTGACCGCGGACGGATTGACCCACGCTTCAAGCGTCATTCCGTCCTTCAAGTTCAACGACGGTCGATTGGCAATGGTCACAAGCGAGCTAGCGCCATTGAACGACAGGGCGGCGCCGAATCTTCCAGAGCTGGACCAGGTGGCCCCGTTAAGGGTGCCGGCGTTCCCCGTCCCCGAGGCATCGGCGACGGTATTCCCGGTCCCCTCGTTGAAGGAATAGGCCGCCACGAGAAGGGCGGTTTGCGCGGCGGCGGCCCCCAATAAGGAGTCGTCCACGTTCTGTGGATCGCTCTGCGCCGTGGTGACGGACGACGAGGCGTCATCCGGCGCCGTGTCATTGAGCGCTGCTGTGGTGAAGGACGAATTCACGTCCTCTGTTAGCGCGTTGCCGGCCAGGTCTTTCACTCCCGCCGCGCCCCCTTTGACCCGAATGTCATAAGTCGTTGCGTCGGCAAGCGCCACGGTGGGGACGAGCGTAGCCGTCCAAGTAGCGGGGTCGTAGGAGACGCTGGCCGTCACGGCCACGCCCCCGTCCATCAGGAGGATGGAGCTGAAGCTGACGGTCGAGGGATCTAGCGCCTCGCTAAACGTCACGTCCACGGCGGCGCCTGTTGTCACCTCCGTCGAGCCACTCGCGGGGCTGAATGAGGTTACCATCGCAGGCGTGGTATCCATGTCGGCGCCGCCACCCGCGACCGGCGGCGCCACGAGCGCCGTAATGTTGGCGGAGCTGTCGAACGGATCCAGCGAGCAGCCGTGCAAGAGCACGAGGGGCTCCAAAGCCTCGCCACAAAGACGAACGCGCCGCGAGCGCGAACGGCGCTTGTTGGCGCGGCGATTCGACTCGATGAGATCAGCGACGAGATCGCGTAGCCCTGGCGCCATCGCCGCTAGCAGATGCATCAAAGACATGAAGTGATCCCAAGCCTGTACGCATCTAACCCTACTCCGCCAACGAGTCGGAAGTTGTCACGAGGAAAGATACTGGTTAGTGGAGCTTGCCGTAACAGCACAGCCATGGGTGGACTGCCAAATTGGAATCGTGAGCGCGCAGCCTGACATGCTGAATAGCATGGCGTCGCGGACGTGACGCAATTCGAGATCCCACCCGGGGCGCGTCAGACAGGAAGGCCTGAACAGGGCGGATGTCTTGCCGCACTCTCCCTTTTTGTGCGCAACCCCTGCACTACCCGCGCCGGTACTTTCGCTGGGGAGGGGTGGGCCTCCACAGACCGGCTCACGGAACCGCGGTCTTCGCGGTCCGGTGCTTTGTCGCGGTAGCGGCAAAGCGGGGTTCTGGCCTAAGTGGATTTATAACAAGTCCGCGGCAGGCGTGTCGCCCATTCCGCACGTCTTTTTTCTGAAAAATCTTCCCGAGCAGGAGCGTGCCGCTGTTTGGAATCGACGGCGCAACATCGATGCAAACTGTGTTATGGGTGCCACTTGCGCGCATCCATAACGTCCACACCGCGTCGGTGACGCACCGCTGCCGGCCTGCTACCATCTGAGATGATCACGAGGCGAATGAACCAGCAACGAATCGACTGGACGCTCAGCATGACCATGATTCGTGAGTATGGGATGGTTGCCGTCGGAGCCATAGCGCTCGGACTGATGGCACACGCGGCCAGAGCCGACGCGCCGGCGCAACAGCCCGCATGGACTTCTAAGAACCACTACCGCGTTCTTCTTTCGGTCGACGTGGGCAAGCGACCTCGTTCGCATTCGCCGGCGGCCGCCGAAGTCGATTTTCAGAAGCTGCTAGGCGATGGCCCGTCGTTCGACGAACACACTATTGAAGTCGTCCCCCTCGATAGCGAGGGAAGGCCGAAGCCGTTCGATGGCGCGCGGCGCGTGCCGCATCGCCTCGATACGCTGTTGGGCAGCACGAAGGGGACGCTCCATTTCGTCGTGCCCGATCAGACTTCCACCCGTTTCGCGGTTTATTTCGACACGGTCGCCTCGGGACTGGGGCAGCCGCGCCGGTATGCGGGCCTGGTCGGCGACGGCGACCGATTCCGCGAGGGCTACAAACGGCGCGACATCGGCGCGTGTCACTTCGATCAATTCGTGGACTTCGACAACGATGGCGACCTGGATTTGTTCAAGGGGGGTGTCGAGCCATTTGTGTATTGCTATGAGAACGTCGGCGGCAACCGGCTGGTGGATCGCGGGCGACTGAGCTCCGACGGCGAGTCGCTGACGTTGCCTGCGAGTTCGGACAATCGAAGCTGGCTCACCGTCGCCTTCGGCGACTGGGATGGCGACGGCGATCAGGACCTTTTGCCGAGCTTCAACGACGGACCCGATCGCGGCACGTTCGTCTTCTATCGGAACACCACTCGCGAAAAGCAGGGCCAACTGTCGTTCGAGCGCGTCGGACTGGTCACGACAGCGTCGGGGGCGCCGCTGGCTGGCGGTGCGCAGGCCGGCGGTTGGTTCCCTTCGGTGCTGCTGGTGGATTGGGACGGCGACGGGCGCGTGGACGCCCTGGTGGGCAGCAACAACCACTGCTACTTTTATCGCAACCTCGGCGCGGGCGAGGGCGGCGTCCCACGGCTTGCCGACGCGGCGCCGATCGAGGCTGACGGTCAGCCGATTACGCTCGTCAACCCGCGCTTCGATTGTGCCGATGTCGACGGCGACGGCGACTTGGACCTCTTCGCGGGCACGCAACCTGGTCCGATTCACTTCTTCCGCAACATCGGCTCGCGCGCGAAGCCCGTGTTCGCCAAATCGGCGCCAATCGCGTTCACCGGGAAATACCTGATCGGCGACGCCCACAGCGGCCTGAAAGTCGCGGATTTTAATGGCGACAGGCTGCTGGACGTGGCGGGCGGCCGGTTCTGGGAGCGGAGCGACCTTTCCGATGTGCAGGCGCCACGGGAGTACGGGGAGTTCTACGCTAACGTCGGCACGCTCGCGGAGCCGCGCTTCGAGCGTCGCGCCGGCGCCGCCGGCGCGCCCTACACCGAGCAGTTCCCAATCTGCGACGCGGTCCGTCAGAATTGCGTTCGCGCCGTCGATTGGGACGACGATGGCAAGACCGACCTCTTGGCGGGCGACACGGACGGGTTTGTATGGCTTTTCCGCAATGAGGCCGGCAATCGATTCCCCGTGTTCGCGACGGGCCAGAAGCTATTGGCGGCGGGCAAGCCACTCGCGCTCAACGCCAGCGGCGGCCACGCGCGAATGGACATCTGCGATTGGAACAACGACGGTATCCGGGACCTGATCGCGGCGGACGGCAGTGGCACGCTGACCTTATTCCTCGGCGATAAGAACGGCGCCGGTCGCGCCCTGGCCGCCGGTGCCAAGGTGCTGGTGGACGGCAAGCCGCTGCAAGGTGACAGCCGCGCCAGCGCGCTGGTCTGCGACTGGGACAACGACGAGAAGAAGGACGTTGTCTTCGCCGACTCCAAGGGCTACTGGCTTTACAAGAACGTCGGCACCGATGCCGAGCCCGTTCTGGCCGCGGCTCAGGCGATCACTTTCGATGGCCGACCGGTGCGCTACGTCAGGCCGAACGTGGGCTCGTTCGTCGACTGGGACGGCGACGGTCGGAGGGACTTCATCGGCTGTAACTTCGAGAACAGCATCCGGTTTTACAAGAATCTGGGATCTGGCGGCCGCGGCGAAGAGCCGCGGTTCGATTCGCCGGAGGGCGTCGTGATCCTTCAAGCTTCGGCGCCGCAAATGATCTCGGGCGCCGACGCCGTCGACTTCAACGGCGATGGCGACGTTGATCTCTTGACAGGGCAAGGGCACGGCGGCAGCGGCTTGCGCTACTATGAGCGCGATTGGATCGAGGACGAGTTGCACGGCACGCATCCCGAAGTCACCTTGGGCGCCTTCGAAGCCAAACCCGACACAAGCCGGCCGTAGCGTGGAGCCCGCCGTTTTCTCGTCCGGCTGCTTGCTGCCGGCGGGCGCCGTGGCTATCCTCTAGCCGATTCGTCGGAGCTGCCGCGCGACCGATCGCGGCCAGCGGTTCCGTCCGCAAGAAAGAGAAAAGAGAGTGGAGGTCCACGTGTTCCACGCACGTCTGGGGATTGCTGCTTTCGTGCTTTCATCGGTGGCATGTCAGACAGTCGTGGCGGCTGCGGAATCGCGGCAAGGTTCGTTGCTCGATGTCGTGCGGCGCTATGCCGACACGATGATCGAGCGCGGCCGGGACACGTACGGCCCGCGGAAAAGTGGTTTGTTGCTCAGCGCGCTCGACCGCTCGACGCTTGGTCCCTTAACGTCCCGGCCCGCCGCGCCCGGTGGCATCCGCCGCGAGGACCGGCCGGGCGAGCCTTGGAACGTGTTGGTCGGCGCGAATCCGCACCTCGACGAAAACCTGCTTCGCGTGTTCTACGTGCTGAGCGAGATCACCGGCGACAGCAAGTACGCGCAGGTAGCGGACGAGGAGTTGGCGTGGTTCCTCAAGCACGCGATTTCCCCCACGACCGATCTGATGGCGTGGGGCGAGCACATGGCGTGGGACGTGATGGAAGACAAGCCGATCTCGGGCGGCGCGGACGCCGTACACGAGTTCGCGCGACCGTGGGTCTTGTGGGATCGCAGCTTCGAGCTGGCGCCGGACGAAAGCAGGCGGTTCGCGCTCGGGTTGTGGGAACACCAGATCGCCAATCACAAGACCGGCGGATTCGATCGTCATGCGACGTACTTCGAACATGGCCCGGTGGATGGCAAGGACTTTCCCCGCCACGCCGGCTTTTACATCCTGACTTGGGGGCACGCTTATAAGCACGCGCCCGACCCGGTCTTCTTGCAGGCCATCGAAACACTGGTGGCGCGGTTCGAGCGCAAGCGAGTTCAAAAGGACGGAACGCAAGTCGCGACGATGGGTCCCTTGGATTGCGCGGCGGCCGCGGCGCTGCTGCCCGAGCCGCTCGCGGGCCGGCTGCGGGCGTTCGCCGAGAAGGAAGACGAGCTGATCCTCGGCGAGCTGGCCAACGAGCGCGGCGGCAAAGCGGCGCCGGCCTACCAGCCGCCGCTATGGAAAACGGGCTATAGCGCCAGCACGGAGGCCTCGAACGCCATGTTCTACCTGGGCCGGTTCGAACAGACCCAGAAGCCCGCCTATCGCGATGCGCTCGTGGCAGTCGGCGACAAGTACATCGGCTCCTCGCCCGAGGAGGATCTGGACGCCTGGCCGATGGCTTTTGCGCACGCGATCAGTACCGAGGTGGCGGCCTACCGGTTCACGGGCCGAAGCGTCTACCGGGATGAAGCGGAACGACTGGCGCGGCAGGCGGTGGAGCTGTTCTGGCAGGACAATCCGCTGCCGCGCGCGAGCCTCAAGACGGGGCACTATGAGGCGATCACCTGCGCGGACTCGCTCGCATTGGCGCTATTGGAAGTTCACGCGATGCAGAAACAACTTGCGATTGCCCTGCCGTCGAACACCATCGATCGATAGTGAAGGCGTCGCGATTTGCTCGCGGCGCATCCCAAGGAGCAAGCATGTTCGTGACAAATGCCCGTTGGCACGCGGTGGCCTGTCTTTCCCTGGCCTGCCTCGGCATGGCCGTGCGCGGCGACGCCGCACCGAAACCGGTTCCTAAGTCCGCGTATATGGGCGTCGCTAACGGCTATGCTGAAACGATGGTGAAGCAAGGGCGGGACGCGCAGGGCCCGCAGCGGACGGGCTTGTTTTTAAGCGTGCTCGACCGCGCGACGCTCGCTGTGCCCACGGAGCGCCCTGCGGCGCCGGCGGGCGTTCCCGAGTCGCTGCGCGCCGGCGCGGCCGGCGGACCGCTCGCGGGCGCCGATCCAGCGCACGACGAGAACCTGTTGCGGTTGCTCTATTTTCTCGCGGAAATGTCGAGCAAGCCGGCTTACCGCAACGCGGCGGACGACGAGCTGAAATGGTTTTTGAATCTGCCGGCGGCCGATACGCGGTTAGCGGCGTGGGACGCCGGAGCGGCCTGGAACGTCATGACCGATTCGCTGATGCACGGCGACGGCGCCCGCCGACAAGGCGTTGCCCGGCCGTGGATGCTGTGGGATCGCTCGTTCGAGTTGGCGCCCGAGGCAAGCAAGCGGCTGGTGATGGGCCTGCGCGAAGCATCGCTCGACAGCCAAATGTCGCCGCGGAGCGCCGGCTTTGCGATCCGGGCGTTCGCCGCGGCCTATCAGCACACCGGCGACGAGGCATTCCTGAAAGCGATTGAGGCGGTGCTGGAACAACTCGAGGCGAAGGCCGGCGCTCAGGATGGCGCACCAGCGGCCCGGTGGTTATCGGTCGCCATCGACTGCAGCGGCGCTGCCGGTCGCGTACCTCTGCCGCTGGCCACGCGTCTCAGGAACCTGGCCGCGAACGTCGATCAGAAGTTCCGCGCGCTACCGCACGATCTGGCCGGCAAGGGCGGTTTCGCGCTGACCGCGGCCGGCAAACCGGACAAGCCCGCCGCGCCGACGTCACTGTGGCAAGTTGGCCCCGACGGATACACGACCGCCGGCGTGGCGATGATGTGCGTTTCCCGCTACGAGAACACCGCCAGCGTCGATTACCGCGCGCTGGTGCACGCTGCCGCCGATGCCTATCGCGACAGCCTTCCGGGTGACGACGTGGACGTTTGGCCGATGACGTTCGGTCAGGCGATCAGCCTCGAGTTGGCGGCCTGGCGCTCCGCGTCGCGCCAGGAATATCTCGATCGCGCGATCATGCTGGCCGACGTGGCGGTGCAGACGTTCTGGGGCGACAATCCGCTGCCGCGGGCGAGCTCCCAATCGCGGCACTACGAAAGCGTGACCGGCGCCGATACGCTGGCGCTATCGCTCATGGAGCTGCACCTGAGCATCCTGCACATCACGGCGGTGCGGTGTCCGCCCAATACCATCGACCGATAGCGCTTCGTCGCCTTTTTCAGCACGTCAGGCGAGTCGGCGGCTGACGCCCGGTCGGTGTTCGCCGCGCCCGGCAAGCGTTATCGGAGTCGTTTCAGATAGGATCGGAAGGCATTCGTGTTCAGCGAGTGATTGACGCTGTTGAGCGCGGAGATCACGCGATTGGACGTCGACGTGGAAACGGTCTGGAAGACGTCGCTGTACGCCTCGGGGCCGTTGGCGACAGTAAGTTGGACCACGTGGTAGCCGAGCTTGCGATTGTCGAGCGTGATCGTGCCGATGCCTGTCAGCGGATCGGTTTGCACGCTGAATGTGCGCCGGCCAAGTCCGGCGATCGTGACGCTGACCGTAACTCCGCCGAAGAACTGGTGACCGTGGGCCGTGAGCACTTCGAATGACAAGTTGGTCGTCTCGCCGATCCTGACCGTCGACGGTTGGCTCAATAGCATGATCGCGTCCGGGTGCGTGGGGGGCACGGGCTTGGCGCCGAGGCTGGCGCTAGGGCCCTGAGCCGATAGATTGATCCAAGGCTGAATTGTCACAATGAAGCTGGTAGAGATGGGCACCTTGATGTTCGACGCATTGTTGCCCTGGTCGTCGTACGGGAACCCATAAGCCAGACCGTTGATGCTCACGCCCGACACCGTGTCGGCGGTGCTGTTTTCGTGGAAGAACGCGGAATACCAGTTGGATGTGCTTCCGGGCGCATAGTAGTTCGGCGGCGTCTGCGGCGTCGTGGGGGTCGTCCCGAGATCGGTATACCCAAACGCCGGAGGAGCAACGGGGTTGGGGACGTTGTAGATCAACAGCCAGCCGGTGTCCGGCGATTGGCTGCGGTAGACGTTGTAGCTGGCCGGATTGCCGCTCGCCAGCCAGGAAAGCGCGACCGAGCGATTAGTCGTGTCGGTTGTCGCTTTGACCTCTATGCTGGCCGTGGATTCATTGCCGCTTGGGTCAACGGCGGTGACGACGTAGTAGTAGGTCGTGTTCGGACTCAGGCCCCCGCCGGAACTTGGAACCGCCGGCGCGTTCAGCGTCGGGGCCGCGTAGGCCCAATTGTTGGATGTGAGGCTCGTGGCGACGCCGCGATTGAACGCGGAGACGATCGAGTTCTCGAGATCCGATAGTGTGCCGGCGTCTACGCCCGGCTGCGCGCCGCCGTCGTTGAACACTCCGTCAGCAGCCAAGATCATGGCCGCCGGCGACTGATCCTTGTGCGGCATCCACGAGGGTGCCCAGGGGGCGTTGTTATCGCTTGTGTTGTCTTTGAAGTGCGGCTTGAAGATCAGAAAGTGCTCGTTCTGAAAAGGGCCGCTACTGGGGCTCAGGTCCAGGACGGTATATGTGTTGGGGTCCCCCGCCGTCAACTTGTAGGACGTATTCGTGTAGCCCTTGAACGTGTAGCCGTCGCGGTCGAAGACAAACTGCTTGCCGGTCGGGTTAATGGATGTGGGCTCGTACGCCTTGAAGAAATCGTCGATGGCCTTGTCGAAATAGCTATTGAGCGGGTTGAACGTAAAGCTGTTCCGGGGGGGCGTCCCCGACGTGCCCTGCATGGCTTTGTCGGTAGACGATGTGGTCGCCGTCGTGATGGTCTTGACCAGCGAGGCCTGGGTGGGATCGGTGCTGGCGCCGCGGTAGATCTTGTAACCGGTGGCGCCCCACATGGCATTCCAAGTCAGCGTCACGGCGTTGTTCCCGCCAGTCACCGACGCGAACGTGGGTAGACCGGGCCCGGTTTCGCCATACGAGTTCGTGCCGGTAACCCAGTACCACCAGTTTCCCGTTGGAACCGACCCACCCGTTCCTGGAGTGGCCGATATGACCGACACGGCTTCCTGGGCCTCCAGCACGTCCTGCGGCGACAGGATGCGATACGGGGCCCCATACGTCAGCGATTGCTGGAACACCTGCGCCGCGTCGGGGAGTGCCCCGATGTACGCATCGTAGAAATTGAAGAGCTTGGGCCGGGTCCGGGCGATGCCGATGCCCCCTTGTGCGGGAAAGGGAGCGTCGGGACTATAAACCGTGAAAGGGAAGCCCAACTGATCCACTTCGGAGATGTCCACGTCGATCCCGCTGGCATCGATTGAATACTCAAACAGGCCGAAGTAGTTGGTGGGATTCGTCGATGCCTTTGCCGTGGCGAACCCAGAGCCGGTATAGGCGACGATCGGCGCACTGGCGACGCCAATGACAATCTGGCCCCCTTGAATTTGAGGGGTTGGAAGATCGAACGAAGTTCCGGTCAGTTGGAACGTCAAGTTGGTGCTGGTAGTGGCAGCCTGGTAATCATTGACGGCCGAATCGAAGTAGACGTAGGTATTCGTCGGGAGAAGCGGACCGGAACTGGGCTGGTAGGCTTGCTGAAGTTGACCAAATACGGACAGATAAACGCCTTTGGTCGCGACATCGGGCGCGATCTGGAAGGTCACGGGAATGCCACTCAAAAGCAAGCGGTCGTCGAGCGCTTCCACGCCCAGCGCCGCCGCGCGCGTTCGCGGCGGGTTGGCGCTTGTTCGCCCACGCTTGACACCTGCCGACTTTAGCTGAAACCAACGGGAAGCTTTGCCGATCCGCGTCATGAGAACACGCCCCTTCGCTGATTGGGTTTGTTCGGATCGCCCACGGGCCTGCGTTGGGCTAGCCCCAGACGCCATGGAGAAAAATAGCTCGCGATTTGGCGCTAAAACGGGCGGGGCGTTTTCCCCGGGCGCCAGAGCTTAGACGGAACCGAAGTGGACGGTCCCGCTCCCCTGTGTCGCAGAGCCTGCTGGGCGCCTGCTTGGAAGCGGCTCCGCGGCAGGGTCATTCTGTTTTTCAAAATGGCGAGGCGGGAAAATGGGACTGGCTCCGAGCATAAACAGCGCAAGTCCTTTCAGACCAACGTTGCGTCTCGGTGCCTGTCCCACTTTCCCGCCGGTGCGCCGCCGTCCAGCTTAAACACGTTCGCTTTCCTCGCCCTGGCGATCTCGGTCGCGCTCGCGAGGAATGCCCGCGCCGACGATCCCGCGGCCGACGTTGTTCCCGCCGCGCCCGAGGTGGCCGCGAAGCCGGTCGACTTCGCCCGAGAAATTCAGCCGATCCTCGAACAGCACTGCATCAAATGCCACGGGGCCAAGCGATCCGAAGCAGGGCTAAGGCTCGACGCGCGCGCCGAAGCGCTCGCCGGCGGCGACGATGGCCCCGTAATCACGCCCGGAAAAGCCGCCACCAGTCGCTTGATCGCGCGGGTAGCGGGCACTGCCGACCAAGGTCGCATGCCGCCAGAGGACGAAGCGCCGGCGCTAGCGCCAGCCACCGTCGCGCTACTGCGCGCGTGGATCGACCAGGGAGCCAAATGGGCCGAAAACCCGGCCGATGACGACGCCAACCCGGGCGTTTCAGACCATTGGGCATTTCAGCCGCTGCGGCGTCCGGCCGTGCCGACGGCCCGCGCCGACCATCCGGACGATAGCCCGATCGACGCGTTCGTTGCCGACGCGCTTGCAGGCCAGAAGCTCGCGATGTCGCCCGAGGCGAGCCGGCCGGCGCTCATCCGCCGCGTGAGCCTCGATGTGTTGGGTTTGCCGCCGCCGCCGGCCGAAGTCGAGGCCTTCGTCCGCGACGAGGGCGCGGATGCCTACGAGCGGCTGGTCGAACGGCTGCTCGCTTCGCCGCACTACGGCGAACGCATGGGCCGGCACTGGCTCGACGTGGTCGGCTATTCGGACAGCAACGGCTACCATCGCAACGACACGCCGCGTCCCTTGGCCTGGCGCTATCGCGACTACGTCGTCAAGAGCCTGAACGACGACAAGCCGTACGACCGGTTCTGGCTGGAGCAACTGGCGGGAGACGAGCTGGTCGGCCCCCGCGACCGGAGCCAGCTTCCGCCCGACGCGATCGACTGCCTGGTGGCGACGCATTTTCTCCGCAATGGCCCCGACGGCACGGACTCGACCGAGGGGAACGAAATCGCGCGGACGATCGAGCGCTACGCGGTGCTGGAGCAGCAGCAACAAATCACCGTTTCGGCGATGTTCGCACTGACGATCGATTGTGCCCGGTGCCACAGCCACAAATTTGATCCCATTCCGCAACGCGACTACTACGCGCTGCAGGCCGTCTTCTATCCGGCTTTCAACGTGAAAAGGTGGGTGCAACCCAAGGACCGCTCGATTTCCGTGGCCAGCCCGCGCCAGCGGGCGCAGTGGCAGGCACAGGTGACGGCTTTCGACGCTGAGCTGGCGGCGATGCGCCAAGAGCAGGCGTCTTGGCGGCGGGCGAATCGCCAGAAGGGGACGGTGTTGTTCAGCGATGATTTCGAAATGGCTTCACTCGCGCCGCGTTGGAGCAACACCGCGCCGGGGGATGACACGCCGGCCGCGGCGGTAAACGTCGACTCGACTCAAGCGCCCGCCGCACACGCCAAGGACGGGACGCTGGCGATCGTCGAGGCGGGCTCTCAGGCCGACGGCTGGCTGTGCACGAGCGAGCGGTTCGATTGGACGCCCCAGAACGCCGGGCAGTGGATCCAAGTCACCTTTGACCTGGTGGACGTGAAGGTCGATCCGGCCGGATCGCCGGCGGAGCGCGTCGGCTACTACATCGCGCTGCACGACTACAACGACAACGACTCGGTGGCGGGGGGCGATATCCTCATCGACGGCAATCCGGCGGGCGGCGCCGAAGCGCATGTTGACTATCCCGGCGCGCGATCGCGAGAAGCCGGCAAGATCGGCGCCAGTCCCTACGTTGCCGGGCGCAACTACGGCGTCCGCGTGACCAACGTCGACGGGAAGAAGTTCCGCCTGCAGCAGGTGGTCGACGGCACGCCCGAGGAGAAGTCGCTCCCGCTGGATGCCAAGGACTTGCCGGATGGAGGCATTGGCTTCGAATACTGCTGTGGGCGGAGCTTTGTCGTCGACAATGTGCTGGTGGAAAGTGGCGACTTGACGGCGGACGACCCGGAGGAAATGGCCCGCCGCGAGCGCGTCAAGGAAAAGCAGAAGGAGTTCGACGCGACGCTCAAGAAGAAGCAAGCCGAGCGCCCCATGGAGCCGGGCCTGGTCGCCTGGATCACCGATCTATCGCCCAAGGCGCCCGAAGTCCACCTGTTGAAGCGAGGCAGCTACTTCAATCCGGGTCCGGAAGTGGCGCCCGCCGCGCTGTCGGTTCTGTCCGGCGACGATGAAAAACTCGAAATCCCCGCGCCCGGCGACGAAGCGGCCACCACCGGCCGAAGATTGGCCTTCGCCCGCTGGGCAACTCGAAGGGGCTCGCGTGCCGCGGCCCTGCTGGCGCGCGTGCAGGCGAACCGCATGTGGATGTGGCGATTCGGGCGGGGGATCGTGGACACGCCGGAGAACTTTGGCACGAAGGGCGCCGCGCCAACTCACCCGGAGCTGTTGGAATATTTGGCCGCCGAACTTGCAGATCACAATGGGAGCCTCAAGCGCCTCGACCGGCAGATTCTGTTGTCGCGCGCGTATCGGCAAGGAAGCGGCGAGGCGGCGGCGATCGAAGCGGATCCCGAGGATCGCTACCTGTGGCGCTACCCGCCCCGCCGCATGGATAGCGAGACGATCCGGGACTCCATGCTCGCTGTGTCTGGAACGCTCAATCTGGCGGCGGGCGGCCCGCCGATCGACTACAAGAACGATGGAGACG
The DNA here is from genome assembly GCA_016191115.1 of Planctomycetia bacterium. Classification (GTDB taxonomy): domain Bacteria; phylum Planctomycetota; class Planctomycetia; order Pirellulales; family JACPPG01; genus JACPPG01. Next base: position 14,734 of record JACPPG010000077.1, read on the forward strand.
GCCAAATGGTGGTGACCGCGAAGACGAGCGCCGCGACGGACGCCGCGAACCGCCGCAGCATCTATATTCGCCAGCGGCGCAGCGAGCCGGTCACTTTCTTGAGCGTCTTCGACCAGGCCACGGCTGAGCCGAACTGCCCGCGGCGTTCGGCCGCGACGGTGGTCTCACAGTCGTTGGCCCTGCTCAACAGCGAGTTCGTGGTCACGACGGCGGACGCCTTCGCCACGCGCATCGAGCGCGAGGGGGGCGGCGCGGCGAAGGATCGCGTGCGTCACGCGTTCGCGCTGGCTTTCGCCCGCCCGCCGAGCGACCGCGAATCCGATCGTATCCTGGCGTTTCTGCGAACGCAGGAGGACTTGCATCGCAGCGCGGACACTTCCGCCGCCGGGCAGGCCGCGCATCTGGCCCTGGCCAACTTCTGTCAAATGCTGCTGGCGGCCAACGAGTTCATTTACATCCCCTAGAATCGACATGCCTCAAGCCTCACAGCCATCGCGCGGTTTCCGCAACGTGTTCACGCGAAGAGAGGCCCTGTCGCGCGCGGCGCTGGGCATGGGCTCCATGGCCTTGGCGGCATTGCTCGGGGAAGAAGGGCTCCTCGGTCGGTTCGCCGCGGCCGCCGGCCATGTGACGCCGAACGACACACTCCCCAGGCCGCCGCACTTCGCCGCGCGTGCTAAGCGCGTGGTGTTGCTCTTCCAGCACGGCGGCCCCAGTCATGTGGACCTCTTTGACCCCAAGCCGGCGCTGGAGAAGTACTCCGGCCAGCCTGTCCCGGGCGGCGTCGAGGCCTTTTTCGACAAGCAGGACAGCGGCAAGTGCATGCCGAGTCCGTTCAAGTTCGCGCGGCATGGGCAATGCGGCATGCACTTCAGCGAGCTCTTGCCGCAATTGGCGACGTGTGCCGACAGCATCTGCCAGATCCGCTCGATGCACACGGACTTCAACGATCATGAAGGGGCAATCCGACTGTTTCAGACGGGGAAGGGCCGCGCGGGTCGACCGACGCTCGGCGCCTGGGTCACTTATGGCCTGGGGACCGACAACCAGAATCTGCCCGCGTACGTCGTGCTGTCCGATCCCAATGGTGACCAGGTCGACGGATCGAAGAACTGGTCGAGCGGCTGGCTGCCCGCTCTCTACCAGGGCACGCCGCTGCGCGCTCGGGGGACGCCGCTATTCAATCTTGCCGTCCCGCGCGGCATCAACCGTCAGATGCGCGACGCGGAGCTTGAACTGCTGTCGGCCCTCAACCAGGAGCATCGGCAGCAATACCCGCACTTGAGCGAGTTGGAGGCCAGGATCAAGAACTACGAGCTGGCCGCGGCGATCCAGACCTCGGTCACGGAAGCCCTCGATACGTCTCGCGAGTCGGCCGAAACGCAGAAACTGTATGGAATGGACCGCGAGGTCACCGCGCCTTATGGGACGCGCTGTCTGATGGCGCGGCGGCTGCTGGAACGCGGGGTGCGCTTCGTGTCGGTGTTCAACGACTTGATCCTTGGCGACCCGTGGGACACCCATTTCGATCACAACAAGCGGACGCGCCAGGTGGCCGAAAACGTCGACCGGCCCTCGGCCGCGATCATCCAGGACCTCAAGCGGCGGGGCATGCTCGACGATACGCTGGTGATCTGGGCGGGCGAGTTCGGACGCCTGCCCGTCGTGCAAGGCAAGGACGGCCGCGACCATAACCGCTACGGCTTTACGATCTTGCTGGCCGGTGGCGGCGCCGTGCCGGGACTAACGTTTGGAGCCACGGACGACTTCGGCTACAAGGCCGTCGACAACCCGGTAGCCGTCGTCGACTTGCAGGCCACGCTCTTGCGGCTGCTGGGCCTGGATCACGAGGGGCTTGCCTTCCTGCACCTCGGGCGCGATGAGACGATGACCGACGCCGCGGTGACCGGCGCGCGGATCGTCGCGCCGCTCTTGGGCAGTTCCTGAGACCGAGGGCCGTGAAGTCGTGCTCAGGCGATATTCTTGGAGAGCGCCTCGACGGCCGCTTCGATGTCGCCCTTCTTGAACACCTCCAAGATGTGGACGTGTTCGCGATAGATGTCGACCGGGTCGTCGTAGTCTCGCCTCTGCGTTTCCCAGAAATGGGATCTGACCCGCGCCACGAGCGAGTTCCAGATCGATTCCAGGTCGCGCTGATGCGCGCGGCGGATGATCGATCGGTGGAAGGCGACGTCCTGCTCGGCGATGGCCAGATAGTCGCGCTCCTGGCAAGCCGCTAGCAGGTCCGCCAGGATCTTGTTCCAGAGGACGAAGTCGTGGGCGTGAATCCGGCTGAAGAAGGCGCGCAAGGCGAATGTCTCTACGCTGCGGCGGATTTGCACGACGAGCTCGCGCACCGAATCGGGCGGACGCACGGCCACGCGCAGCCCCATGTTCGGCTGCGCTTCCAAGAGCCCCTCGTAGCTGAGCTGGGCGAGCGCTTCTCGGATCGGAGTACGGCTGACTCCAAAACGCTCGACGAGCTTGGGCTCGCTGATGCGCTCACCCTCGACCATGCGGCCGCAGAGAACGTCCTTGCGCAATTCCTCGGCGATCTGGTCCCGCAAGTTGAAAATGACGTTCCGGGAAACTGCCATTGCGCTCTCGTCGCTGGTAGTTCGTCGCGCCGCCAGGATCGGCGTGCATCATACCGCGTGTCGCTCGCGATGTCGACATAGACATCGACCAGCAAGCCTGACAGTCAGGAGTTGCCATCGACTCCCTTTACTTACTACGCTCGATCGATCCGACTTTCTACCCCCGCGATTTCTCGCGCCGCGGTCGGTTAAGCGAGCGGCTTGCACGACGTGCTTGGCGTTCAAGGTTTATTCCGGTCAATTATCTTCGGTCGGCGGCGGGTTACCACAAAACACGGCGTTCGTGCGCCGAAGGGGCACCGGCAACGCTCTGTTCCGAACAAGCGATTGGGCGATCGCCAGTTCGCGCAGTCAGGCTCGCCGCAGAGTGATCGAAACAACGCGAGACAGTTCCGCGCTTCGCGTGATCACCCAACAGCAAACAATGGACCATCGGCCCTCCCACTCGCGAATCGTAGACCTATATACAAAAGCATGTTACGTATTCGCAAAATCGCACGATCGCATGGGGCACGTTTCCCGCCCCATAGCACCCCACCTATTTGGGGTATTGCATGTATACAGAATTCGGGTACAAAGTGTTTCAGCATGGCCGCGGGATGTTCTATCTCCGCGGTCACGGGACGAGTTCAGGCGCGAATCAAAAGCTGCTGTTCCGACACCCTCACGCATCGTCCCAGGTGACGCAAGTGGGATAGCGCGGTTGCGCCTCGTGTTGTTCAGCGGTTGCCGCGACGATTGCCTTCCGCCGCGCTTTGGCGCCGCGGGCAGTTGCTCGCACGATTCGTTGTGGTGTCCTCCAGGGTCTGCAAGAGAACTGGACATGTCGCGACGAAGCGCCCGGCGCAGTGCATTTACCCTCGTGGAGCTGCTCGTGGTCATCACGATCATTTGTCGGCATTCGATTCCACCTGTTTGGGGTATTGATTGTATACAGGACCGTTGGTAACAGTATCACCATGGCCACGGTAGGGCCTGCGGGATCGACGGGACGAGTTTCAGGCGCGAAGAGTAGACAAACTGCTTTGCTGACACCTCTGCCATGCGATTTCAGGGGTCCCGAGGGGGAACGCCATCGCGTGGCTGTGGCTTAAGTAAGTTTGCCGGAAGGACGAATCGCCGCGGTGTTCTCGCGCAGGCGCGCGACGGCATAGCGGCGTTCGCAAGGGAACCGGACATGTCGCGACGAAGCGTGCCAAGACGCCGCCATCGAGCGTTCACCCTGGTCGAACTGCTGGTTGTGATCGCCATTATCGGCGTACTCATAGCCTTGCTGCTTCCGGCGGTCCAAGCCGCACGGGAAGCGGCGCGCCGCGCGCAATGCTCGAACAATTTGAAGCAGATGGGCCTGGCGATGCACAGCCACCTGGACTCGAAAGCGGCCTTTCCTGCCGGCCACAGCGGTGCTGACGGGGGTGGCATTCCATGGCCCGGCCCGATCGGCGCGCACGCCGCCAGCGGTTTTGTCCTGATGTTGCCTTACCTCGAGGCCCAAGTCCTCAGTGACATGGCCCGCTTTGACTTAGGCGGCATCTTCAATTGGTACAGCCCGTACGTCAAGACTTGGTACAAAAACGAGCGGAAGTCGCTCGTTACCATGCGTCCGCCGGTATTTGTCTGCCCGACGAGCACCGCCGAGCCGATCTGCACCGAGTGCTACAAGCATAGTGGTTTCGCGCAGGCCGAATATGAATCGGGCACGGGGACTTACGCGCTTTGTCACGGCACGTACGGGCCGCGCGTCTTTCCGTTCGGCGCCCCGAACGACATAACCGCGACTTCCTTGAGCGGCAACACCGGGATGTTCGTCTACGGAGTGCAACGAGAGCCACGCAATATCACGGACGGCTTGAGCAACACGTTCGCCGCCGGCGAAATCGTCGGACCGCACACGCTGTTGGGCTACAGTCTGTGGCCCTACGGCTCGCGACACGAGAGCAGCATGCGGACCACGACCAATCTGCTGAACACGCCGCTCGGGAAAGGGCAAATGCGGCATGAGGATTGGCACAGCGCGTACCCCAACAACGTCGGCTACAACGGCGCCTTCGCCAGCGAGCACCCCACGGGGGGGAACTTCCTGTTTGGGGACGGCCACGTGACCTTCGTCAACGACAACATCGACTACAACGCGTACCAGGAGTTTGCCACGATCGCGTCCCAGGATCCACTGGGGCGCTTCTAGAACACAGGCCACCAGACGATATGCCCTTTCTGAATGCCAATACTTCCGGCGGACGGAACCGACGGGTAATTCGCGTGCCGATGCTTGCCATGTTGGTGGCGGGAGTGGCCGTGGTTGCCGGCTGCGATCGCAATCCGACCCGCGTCCCTGTATCCGGACAAGTGCTCATCGACGGGGCGCCGTTGAAATTCGGGCAGGTGCGGTTCATTCCGTCCGGCGGCCGGCCATCGGAGGGCGATCTGGATGAGAATGGCCGGTTCACCCTGTCAAGTTTCAAGCCCAACGACGGCGCGGCCCTGGGCGTGCACCAGGTGGCCGTGATTGCCAACGAGCAACTCAGCTATTCGGAGACACGCTGGCACGCTCCGAAAAAGTACGCCAACTATCAGGCCTCCGGGCTGACTCAGGAAATTACTGGCTCCACGGACAGCGTTGTGATTACTCTGAGTTGGGAAGGGGGCAAACCGTTTGTCGAGGTCGACAAAACACCGCCCGTCCCCTCGAAGAGTGGGGAATGAACGACGACGCGCGTGGAGAGCCGAGGGGCGGAGTTTGCAGGAAAACCAGGGAGCGAGGATACAAGGTTTCGTAGCGATCGATCGAGTCACTGCAAAGGTTTTCTTCAAGGAGAACGCAAATGACCAGGAATCTGTTGATTGGTGCGGTGATGCTCGCGGTAGCGAGTTGCGCTGCACCAGCGCTGGCGACCATCAACCCTGAATACTTCGACCCAGTTAACGGCTACGTCGCCGGCACGCCGCTGAGCGACTATTGGACCGATGGGGCCGATGACACGACCGGAGTCCTGGACATCGTGAGTGTCGGCGGCGCCCACGACCTCGCTGTGGAGCTGACCGCTGACGGACCGGCGGACGGATCGGCCTTCCCGGCAAATTCCGCGCTGTACTTGGGATGGGGCGGACCGGGACGCGCGAGCAACAAGCTGTGGTTCGCGGCGGATGTTGAAAAAGGAAGCGGCACGTCCGGTTTTATCTGGCAACTGTCCTTCGCGCGGGGGAATGGTGCCAACATCCTGACCTTGGACGGGGGCATAGACACGTTCCGACTGAAGACGCTGGGCGGCACACTAAACACGGGAACATTCAGCCTTCACAACGGGTGGAACCAGATCGGCGTGCTCAACGACATCGGCGCGAATCCCAACACGATCCTGTATCTCGATGGCGTCCAGGTCGCCGCGCTCAATGTCGGCAGCGGACCGCTTACCTCTGGTTCGACAGCGGTTGACCAGGTGAATCTGACGCGGCAAGCCCGCGGCGGACCCGGCGATCCCTTCGTGGCAACGATGAGGTTCGACAACATTATTACGGCCAACGAGAACATTTTGGTGCCCGAACCGGCCACGTTCGTGCTGCTGGGTGTGGGGACGCTGGCGCTGGTCGGATTGCGTCGCCGTCGCGTGGCGGGCTGAGTGAATTGCGGTAAGGCAGATTCCTTGCAGAGTAGAAAGGCGCCTTGGGCCAGGCAAACCGCGAAAAGGAGACGCCAATGACGCGGACGTTGCCTTGTTGCCTTTGCGGGTGACGAGGACGTGAAAACCCGATTATCAGGCCTGAGAAGCCAGTCCTGATGGCGAATAACGTTGGTTCGCAAAAGATAGCTCCTGGCGCCCCAACGGGCGCCGCGACTGCGAATCGAGGGGTCATTGGTTTTTCCACGGTTTGGCCTGGTCCAAAGTCCTGCCAGAGAGTTCCGCATCGCTGACGTAAGCCCCTTTAGGGCGAGCTCTCGTCGACAGGAGATACTTTCAAGGAGAACGTTATGATGAAGCATCTGTTGGGCGTTTGCGTCTTGTTGGCGATCGCCGCACCGGCCCTGGCGGAAATCAACCCCGAGACCTTCGATCCCGCGAATGGGTACGCCGCCGGCACTCCGCTTAGTGCCAACTATTGGACTGAGAACATTGTCCCCGACAGCGATCCTCCTGAGACGGTTGACACGACCGGAGTCCTCGACATCGTGGACGCCGGTGGCGACCACGGACTGGTGGTGAAGATGACGGCCAATGGGCCCGACCCCGGGCCAGGCTTCCCGGCGGTTCTCGCGAGAACTGAACCATGGGGCGGCCCCGGCCGCGGGGATGCCGGGGATCAGCCGCTTTATTTTGCCGTCGATATCGAGAAGGGCTCCGGCAACACTCTGACGTCGTTTCTGTACCAACTGACATTCCTGCGGGGCAACGGCAACGCCATCCTAACCTTGGATGGGGGCCTTGGGACCTTCCGTCTCAAGACAGCCAGCGGCAACACGGCCGCTTACACGTTGGGGCAAGGTTGGAATCAGGTGGCTGTGGTCAACGATCTCAGTCTCAACCCAAACACTTCTCTGTATCTCAACGGCAAATTGATCACGTCGCTCAACGTCACTAGCGGCCCGCTCCAATCCGGCTCGACGAGCACTGCCAACGTGACCCTCAACCGGCAAGCGCGCGGCGGGACGGGCGATCCATTCGTCGGTACCGTCAGGTTCGACAACATCGTCACGGCCAACGAGGACATTATCAAGTTCCTCACCGGCGACGTGAGTCACGACGGTATCGTCGACATCTCGGACATCCAGACGATTGCCGCCAATTACTTGACGGCCGGCCCCACGGGCGACGCCAACAACGACGGCATCGTCGACATCTCCGACATCCAAGTCATCGCCGCCCACTATCTCGATGGTAGCGGTGGCGGCGTAATCCCGGGCACTGGGTCAGGCACGGCCGTTCCCGAGCCCGCCAGCGCCGGGTTGATGGCGCTGGGGCTGGTGATCGGTGCAGTGCACGTCTATCGACGTCGTCGTGCCGGCGAGTGACAGGAAGAACGAAGAGCCCTTGAGAAGGGGCTTAGTTGGACCAGCACCATCGGTCAGTCTCGCGGCAAGGCCATCGCGGCCTTGCCGTTGAGGCTGGCTGAGTTGCCACTGTCCGCAAACTGAACGCCGTTATTTGGGCCACGGCGAGGTTCTCCGAGAAGAGGCGCGCGGTCCCGCGCAGGGAGATGGGCACGGCGCAGTGGCTATAGCCACTGGTCGGATTTGTCTCTCTCTCTTCGGGATGTATTCTCGTTCTCAAGGAGAGCGTCATGGTGAAGCATTTGGTGAGTGTGGGAACGCTGCTGGCGCTTCTAAGCGCGGCGGTCGTTGCACAGGCGGACATCGTTGCCGTCCCATTTTCGGATCCGGGCTACGTGGCCGGCAACCCACTCAGCGCGTTCTTCTGGGAAACGAACAAGGTCAGCGGCAAAACGATCGATACGTCCAGGGTGCTCGATCTCGAGGACGTGGGCGGCGAGCACGGCAACGTCGTCAAGCTGACGGCCAACGGGCCTGACCCTGGCCCTGGTTTCCCATCGATCGCCGCGCAAGCCGGCGATTCGCCCGGCGGCGGTTGGGGCGGACCTAACCGGGGAGATGCCCAGGATCTGCCACTCTATTTCGCCGTGGATATTCAAAAGGGGGTCGGAGACGCCAACACGCCCTCCTCTAGCTTCATCTGGTCCCTCTCAACCAATCGAGGGAACGGCGCCAACATCCTGACGCTGGACGGTGGCCTGGGGACGTTCCGACTCAAGACGGAGAACGCCACCAACAACACCGTGGCGTTCACTCTCGGACAAGGTTGGAACCAGATCGTGGTGCGGAACGATCTCAGCGCCAATCCCAACACCGTTCTGTATCTCAACGGCGTTCCGATCGCTTCGCTCGACGCGGGCGGACCGCTCGCGTCTGCCACCACTGCTTTCTCGAGCGTGCGGCTCACCAGACAGGGCCGAGGAGGGACCGGCGACCATTTCGTGGGAACGATGCGATTCGACAATGTCATCACCGCCAACGAGGATATCATCAGGTTCCTCTCCGGGGACGTAAGCCACGACGGTATCGTCGATGTCTCCGACATTCAGACCATTGCCGCCAACTACCTGACAGCCGGACCAACTGGCGATGCCAACAATGACGGGATCGTCGACATCTCCGACATCCAGGTAGTAGCCGCCAACTACTTGAATGGCGGCGGCGGCATTCCGGCCGGTAATGGCGGCGGGGCCGGCGCTTCGCTCGTCCCCGAACCCACCGGCGCGGTCCTCATGGCCGTGGGGCTCGCGCTGTGTACGGTGTCAATGCGGCGGCGTATCGCAAAGTGACCAGCACGTACGACGGTCCTCGATCGGTCTTGATAGAGTGCCCGCATCATCGGTCAGTCTCTCGGCAGGGCCTTGCGGCCTTGCCGCGGAGGCAGGCTGCTCTCGTCCCGATCGCGATCCTTGCTGTTATCTTCGCGCTTGTTGGCGGCTGGCTGGGCGCGGGCCCAGCGGCCGCCGCGCCGCCCCGCTTGCGATTGATCATCGAAACCGACGCGGGGGGCGACCCCGATGACGAGCAGTCGCTCGTGCGGTTCCTCCTCTATGCGAATGAATGGGACGTCGAAGGCATCATTGCCAATCGCCCACGGGCTCGCGAGGGTGAGAACCGCAATCCCGAACGGACCGGGCTGGGCGTGGTCCGCCGGCTGCTGACCGCCTACGGCCAGTGCCAGGCGAATCTTGCAAAACACGACCCGCGCTATCCCACGCTCGACCAGCTTTGGCAGCGCACGGTAGCAGGCTACGACGACACCGAAGCGGCCGTGGGCTTCCTCATCGCGGCCGTCGATCGCGACGATCCCAGACCGCTGTGGTACTCGGACTGGGGCACCGACAGCGGCGCGGCGAAAAACAACCTGCGGCGGGCGCTCGACCGCGTGCTGCGCGAACGCGGTCCCGAGGGCTACGCGAAGTTCAAGCGCCGCGTGCGCCTGGCCTCCTTCGATGCCTTCGGCGAGCACACAAGCACGGTCGAGCCCCCTTTCGTCCTGTGGGTCAACACGTTCCGCCCCGATCTCGACGGGAAGCGCTGGTATCACCGGTTTTCCGCGCTGACGGCGACGGCTGGCGGCTTCGACATCGAGCGCGACGTCCGCGCCGGCCACGGCCCGCTCGGCGCGCTATACCCCTTGAACACCACGCACCGGCAGAAGGAAGGGGATTCGATGACCTTCCTGTATCTCGTGCCGACAGGGATGAACGACCCCCAGGAGCCTACCTGGGGTAGTTGGGCGGGGCGCTATGGCTTGAATCCCCAGTTTCCTGGGCGCGCGTTTTATTGGGCCAATCAACAAGACGCTTGGAACGGAACGACCTCGCGCGAAAACACGCTGGCCCGCTGGGCCGTGGCCTTGCAGAACGACTTTGCCGCGCGCATGGACTGGTGCGTGGCGGACGATTTTCGCAAGGCCAACCACAATCCCGTTGCCATTCTCAATGGCGACCATACGAAGGGCATCGTCAGACTCTCGGCCAGGCCCGGCGAGAAAGTTCACCTTTCCGCCGCCGATTCCAGCGACCCCGATGGCCAGGTGATCCGTCGCAGGTGGTTCGTTTACCCTGAGGCCGGGACGTTTCATGGCGAGCTGGCGCTGAGCGCGACGGACGCGGAGACGACGAGCCTGGTCGCTCCCGCTGTCAAACAACCCCAGACAGTGCACGTCATTCTCGAGCTCGAAGACGAAGGCCGCCCAAGCCTGTTCGCTTATCGCCGCGCAGTCATCACCGTCGTACCGTGAAGCAAGTGTGCTCGGGTGGGATGATGCCTTCTTGAGCCTGCGAAAATCTGCCAGTCAATCGCTGGATAATTGGGCTCTAAGCTAAACGCTGGTCCATGCCGCTCGCCGCCGGGCACTGCCAAAGGTCGGCGGAACCCGCTCATGTCGTGAGCTAGACTTACGAAAGGGACTGCGAAGTCCGATCATTTCACGGCCGAGGGGTCTATCCCCGGGCGCCATTCGGCAACCGAAGAGACTCATCGAGATGAACACCTTTTACGACGTCAACAAGGTCCTGGGCGTGTGCTTCGGGATCGCGCTTTTGTGCTTCGGCGTCTACAAGGGGCTCGGTATCGCCGCCGACGCCAGGCGCGACACGATGAAGACGGCCCACAAGCGCTTCGAGAAGGGGCTGCAGAAGCGGCTCCGCGAAGGCGCCGACAGTCTGCCGCCGGGCTTGAATGGGGAATACCCAGCCAATGGCCCCATGGCCGATTACTACCGGCACCACAAGGCCGGCGACGTGTGGATCCCGGTCGCGCCGCACTAACGGATCGCAATGGTCGCCGTTCGGCGGCGCGCGGCCGGCTCCGGCTGAAGCGACGGCTCATTCATGGGTTCGCAGGATCGCGGCACCGCTCGCCGCGATATCACGTCCCACTCGTACAGCCGCACGGCCCCTTCCTTGACGCCGACGAACGTCGGCGGTTTCTCGGTCCAGCAGCCGCAATTCAAGAAGTGGATTCCGTCGACGCGCGTTTCGCCGGCCACGTGCGAATGGCCCAGGATCACGCCGGCCAACTCGCGCTCGCGCGCTTCGTCAATCGCCCGCCGCTGGAGCACGTCCACGACCTGGCAGAAATGCTTGCTCTTTCGCTTCACCAATCGCGCCAGCCGATGCGACGGATCGAGCCACTGGCAGGCGGAGTAGATGGCGTCCGCCGCCTCCACCAGAACCGGCGGAAGGTCGAGCGAAGGGTCCCAGCCATGCCCATGGTACACCAGGTAACACGATCCGTTGATGTCGAGCACGACTTCGTCGTAGGCCGTGATGCCGAACAAGCTGGCGAACCACTCGGCCGGGGGATCGTGATTGCCGATGACCCAGTCGACGTGCGCCCCCTCGGCGTATCGCTTCAGGGCTTCCACGACGCGCACGTCCCGCTCTTGCAAGCCTTGCAGGCGCGGATGGTCGAACAGGTCGCCCGCCAGGACCAGGCGGCTCGTTTCGACGGTGTGTAGGAAACGAAGAAAATCGTTGCCCCGACTGTTCCGTGCCCCGAGGTGCAGGTCGCTGACGACAACCGCGTCGAACTTCGACATGTACTTCCCCTCCATGGAGTCAGGAAAGATGGCGACGTCCTAGTCGCCGGCACTGTTGGTATTATCGACCAGCAGCGCTTGCGTTCGATGAGCGTTTGATGAGCCCTCGATGAAATGCGACCAGCCCCGTGCATCGCTAGCACTGACGCGCGGGTTCTAACGTGCCGCGATAAGATACATCCCCCACCAGCAAAGTGCCGCGATCAGGGTGCAGGCCGGAATCGTCAATATCCAGGCCCACGCGACCTGGCCCGCCACGCCCCAGCGGACGGCGCTCGTGCGGCGCAATAGCCCGACGCCGACGATCGAGCCGGTGATGGTTTGCGTGGTGCTGACCGGGACGCCGCCGGCAATCGTGAGCACGAGAGTTGCCGCGGCGCCTGTTTCGGCGCAGAAGCCGTCGACGGGTCGCAGCCGGATGATCCGTTGCCCCATCGTCTTGACGATCCGCCAGCCGCCGCAAAGGGTCCCCAATCCCATGGCGGCGTGGCAAGCCAGCACCACTTCGGTGGGCACCTCCTTGGGCGTCGCGAAGACGGAGCCTTGCTGGCTGGCGGCGATCAGCAGGACGAAGATGACGCCCATCGTCTTCTGGGCGTCGTTGCCGCCGTGCCCGAGGCTGTAAAAGGCGGCCGACAAGAGCTGCCCGCGGCGAAACAGCCGGTCGACGCGCCGCGGCGAGGCGCCGCGGACAAGCCACATCACGGCCGTGGCAATGGCCAATCCGGTCACCATCCCCAGCAGGGGCGCAATTACAATGAACGCCAGCGTCTTGCCCAGGCCGTTCCACTCCAGGGCCGAGAAGCCGCTGCCGGCGATGGCCGCCCCCACCATCCCGCCGATCAGGGCGTGGGACGAGCTGGTGGGCAGCCCCCAATACCAGGTCAAAAGGTCCCATGCGCAGGCGGCCACCAGCGTGGCCGCGATCACGCGATTGTCGACGATGGACGGGTCGATGATCCCGCGCCCGATCGTGGTCGCGACGCGCAGGTGGAACACCAGAAACGCCAGGAAGTTAAACGCCGCCGCCCACACCACCGCGGCGGAGGGACTCAGCACGCGGGTCGAGACGACCGTGGCCACCGAGTTCGCCGCGTCGTGAAAGCCGTTGAGAAAGTCGAATGCCAAGGCCAGCAAGATCAAGCCGCATACGGTGGCCGGCAATTCGGCGTAAGGCACGGTGCCGAAGTTGGCCCAGAATTGCATTCTCAGGCCCCCTTGATCACGATCTGCGAGATGACGTGCGCCACGCGGCGGCAGGAGTCGACGGTCTCCTCAAGCCAGCCGTAGATCTCGCGCAGCTTGATCAACGACAGAATGTCGGGCGGAGAGGCAAATAGAGCTGCCTCGCTCTCGCGGTAAAGCTGGTCGGCCTCGTTCTCCAGCCGCCCGATCTCCACCAGGTGCTGCTGCAGCGTCGCGACGTCCTTGATGCTGCGGCAAAGATGCACCGCATGCTCGATGTGGGAGCAAGCATCCTTGATGATGCGGGCCATGTCGATGGCGACCTGCGAGGGACGATCGATGCGCAACACGACTAGTCGGTACGCCGTCTCCTCCATGGAATCGAGCACGTCGTCGAGCGAGGTGGCCAGCGAGTGGATGTCCTCGCGATCGAAAGGAGTGATGAAGCTACGGTCGAGCACCGTGAGAATGCGCTCGATAACGTCGTCGCAATCGTGCTCCGCCTGCTTCAGCTCCGCGCTGCGCTCGGAAAGCCGGTCGAATTGCACGACCAACTCCAGGAACTTGTTGCTGGCGCGCCCGAGCATGGCCGCCGCTTCGTCGAACATGTCGAAGAACTTCGGCTCGCGGGGAATGAGGCTGAATCGCATCGACGTGGCGCTCTGGCGAAGGGACCCGTGGAAGGCTGGGCCCAGGGTGAACACCTTGTACCAAAGCAGCCGTGAATTCGCCAGAAGCGAATCCGCTTCGCTTGCGTGGGCTTGCTCCGGGGGCGAGAGCCGTGACGAGGATGCCGGTCACGCTAACCAAATTCTAACAATTGGTCGCGCGACAGCCCCACCCGGCTGGCTGAATACCGATACCGGGGAGGGCTCAGCGGACCTTGAGATCAGGAGCGGACAAGGCAGCGTTGCGTTCAGCCCACCAGCGATTTGATCGGCGCTCCGTCTCCGAAGGCGGTGATGGGCCGCCCGGATCGGGTTGTCATTGCCGCTTGTGACGAGACGCCCAAAAGCGACAAGAGCGTCGCGTTGACGTCGGCC
>JACPPG010000046.1 GCA_016191115.1 Planctomycetia bacterium
ACGACACCCGGTTCGAAGACCTGGGCGCCGACAGCCTCGACGTGGTCGAGATCGTGATGTCCTGCGAGGAACGGTTTTTAGTCGAAATCCCCAACCGCGAGGCGACCAGCCTCGCCACCGTCGGCGACGCCGTGCGCTGCATAAAAACCCAGGTCGAGGCGGTCGCGGCCGCCCGGCCGGCCAGCCGCACCCATCGCCTGCGCGCGGCCCTCACGGCAAAGTAAAAGGCGTTCCTCCCCATGCGAAGCATGGGGAGGTGCCCGCGTAGCGGGCGGAGGGGTCATGAGCGACAACAAGACTGCCGCCCCCGACCCCTCCGCCCTCGTATGACGAGGGCACCTCCCCAGCGGAGCTGGGGAGGGAAGCCACTCGACAAACGCTACTTCTTGCAGAAGCCGATCTGGTCGAAGACCGTGCTCGGGATGCTGTCGCCGGTGGTGAGCAGCAGGTCCACCCCCAGCGTGATGATGTAGGCGCAATCGGGAAGGCTGCCGATGACGAACCCGTTGGTCGCCGTGCCGAAGCGCTCGCCCGGCACCGCCGGCGGCAGGGTGAAGCCGTACGGCCCGCCCGGTCCCGTCATGCTGAGCGACACCGACCCGAGATTGGGATGGCTCGCCGTGAGCAGCACGTCCAGCCCGCTGGTGATGCCGGCGCAGCCGGCGGCCTGCAGCTGGAGCACGTCGACCGAGCAGACGCAGAGCTGGCCGTTGACCGTCGAAGGCGCCCACGAGCCGCCCTTGGCCACGCCGTTGTAGTCCGTGTTCTCGATGGCGACGTGGAAGCAGATGCCGGCGTTGACCTCGCTCGCCGGATTACCGACCTCGCGCACGCGCATGCGCAGCCCGATGTGCCGGTTGTGGGCGAGCGGCGCCCCCAACGCGGTGCTGCTCTGCCCGGCATGGACGCCCAGCACGCTGATGGCCGGCGAGGCCAGCAGCTTGGGCGTGACGACGTTCAGCTCGTTGCCGTTGGGCACGAAGAAGCCTTCGGGCCCGAACACGTTGCTCGCCTGCGGCACGCGGATCCAGCCGCCGACGATCGCGGCATTGACCGGGCCGCCGCCGGGAACGGCCGGGTCGACGTAGACCCAGGACGTCTTGATCGGGTTGGGATCGCCCGGGAAGGCCGGCGCATAGCGCTCGAGCTTGCCGAGCGCGGTGGTGACGAACTGGGCCGGCGTGACCGGCGTCCACGGCGCAACCGAGTTGCCCACGGCGTCGGTCGGCCGGAACTCGAAGCGGTACTCCATCGGCTGGCCGTTCAGCGTCTTGGGCAGCGCCCCATTGAGCCGCACCGTCGAGTAGAAGGCGCGGTTGTCGCCGTTGGTCAGGCCCGATCCGGGCACGGCGCTGTGGATGTCGGAGGCGTAGAGATAGCCGCCCAGCGCATCGAACACCGGCAGGTAGTCGACGACCGGCGGCTGCTTCTCGAGGCAAAGTTCTACGCAGAAGCAGGGACCGGCATTCTCGCGGTCGGGCAACCGCCCGCGCGAGGACGGCTCGGCCAGCAGCACCGTGCCCGACAGCGTCTCGATCCTGAAATAGAGGTCGGGACCGCCGGTCCATTCGATGTTGATCGACGGCGAGAAGATCGTCTTCTTGAAGGCGGCGGCCGAGTAGTCGATGCGGAAATGGCCGGTGCCGTCGGTCACGTCCTGGCCCAGCGCATCGTCCTGCAGCCAGTCGACGTCGAAGGCGCGCACCCGGACGCCGCCGATCGGCGCCTTGGTCTCGCAATGGATGACGTGGCCGCAGATCGTCCAGGCGCCGAAGCGGCCGCGGATGTGGCACCAGTAGCGGTAGGGCACGGTGTATTCCCACGCCGCGACCGAGTTGTTCTCGACGGTGCGCCACGACGGCTGCAAGGTGGTGATGGTGAACTGCAACGGATGCGGCGGCCGCGGGCCGGGTATCAGGCGGGGGACCGTGCCGCAATAGAGGTCGACCTCGAACGGCCCGCCGTCGTAGCCCTTGGCGAACTCGAAGCTGAAGTTGCCGCGCTCGTCGATCTCGGCCTCGCCGAGCAGCAACGATTGCCGTGCTGCGACCGCGGCATCCTCGAGGTGGGTGAAGGTGTCCTTGGGCGCGGCGACGGCAAGCGCCGTCACGTTGCGGTCGGACGCCAAGCGATAGAATTTGAGTTTTAGTCCAGCGAGCGGTTCGATGCAGTCCCTGCACAGGGCGCCGAGTATCGTGCCTTTGAAAATATACGCCATGGGGGTCTCCACTTCCTGAAGTTGGGGTCAAGGGAAGGGAATGACGGCCGAAATGTCCGTCAGCGGTGGAATCGGGAAACAATCCGGGATTGCACCGTATGCGAGAACTACCACTCGACACGCGAAATGAATGTGAGATTTGGCACACCCTCGATGCATATCTCGCGACGCTTCGTCCGCCGCCGCCCTTCGGCCGTAGCCGAAGGGTCGGCCGTTCGCACGGTGCCCTCGGGCTTGCTACACTGCCGCCATGCCCGACACGATCTACCAGAACCCGCGCCCCGCCGGCCGCAAAGG
The DNA here is from genome assembly GCA_016191115.1 of Planctomycetia bacterium. Classification (GTDB taxonomy): domain Bacteria; phylum Planctomycetota; class Planctomycetia; order Pirellulales; family JACPPG01; genus JACPPG01. The sequence goes on from JACPPG010000046.1 coordinate 2,516, forward strand.
CGAAGTAGTCGTCACCAGCACCTGCGGCCACAATTGCGGCGGCCGTTGCGTGGTCAACGCCCACGTGGTCGACGACCGCATCGTCCGGATCTCGACCGACCCGGCGCGCTGGCAGCCCGACCTGCCGCCCTTGCATGCCTGCGCCCGCGGCGTCGGCCAGATCGAGCGGCTGCATCACAAGGACCGCCTGCAATACCCGATGCGCCGCCCAGCGAGATGCGCCGTATCCGCGACCAGTACGGCAACGCCGCCTTCGTCGACTTGAGCCGCACCGGCAGCACCTCGGCGCTGCACAGCACCGCCGGCCTCGCCAAGCGGTTCTTCTACAAGTTCGGCGGCTGCACCGAGCTGTGGTCCAACATGTCGGCCGAGGCCGAGGTCTTTGCCGTGCGCATGACCTTCGGCGCCAAGGCCGACTACAAGAGCGCCGGCCGCGAGCCCACCGACTACGTCAATTCCAAGCTGATCGTGATGTGGGGTTTTAGCCCGGCCGACGGCACCTTCGGCACCGGCACCTTCCAGTACCTGAAGGAAGCCAAGAAGAAGGGCGTGCGCATCATCTGCGTCGACCCGCGGCGCACCCGCACCAGCCAGGCGTTGGCCGACGAGCACATCTTCATAAAACCGTCGACCGACGCCGCCGCGCTTATAGCCATGGCCTACGTGATCGTAAGCGAGGGCCTGCACGACCAGGCCTACTGCGACCGCCACGTGCTCGGCTTCGACGAGGCCCATCTGCCCGAGGGCGCGCCGGCCGGCGCGTCCTGGAAGTCCTACCTGCTGGGCGAGAGCGACGGCGTGCCGAAGACTCCCGAATGGGCCGAGGCGCGCTGCGGCATCCCGGCTGAGACGATCCGCCGGCTGGCGATCGAGTTCGCCACGACCAAGCCCGCGGCCCTGCACTGCGGCTACGCTCCGGGCCGCACGGCCTTCGGCGAGCAGTTCCACCGTGCCGCCTATGCGCTGGCGGCGATCACCGGCAACATCGGCATCGTCGGCGGCAATTCCGGCGTCAGCAACGGCGCCACCGGCCGCGCCGGCATCAAGGGCCTGCCGACCGGCAGCAACCCGATCGACGCCAAGGTGGCGACGCCGCTGCTCGCCGACCTGCTGGCCCGCGGCAAGGAAGGCGGCTACCCCGCCGACATCAAGATGCTCTATTCGGCGGGCGGCGATCTCTTCAACCAGTGCCCCAACGCCAACAAGATGGCCCAGTCACTCGATGGCGTGGAGCTGATCGTGGCGCAGGACAATTTCCTGACGCCGACGGCGCGCATGGCCGACATCGTGCTGCCAGCCACGACCTTCTGGGAACGCAACGACGTGCACACGCCGTGGGCCGGCGCCGGCCACTATGCGATCTACATGAAGCAGGCCATCCCGGCGATGTACGAATGCCGCGACGACCGCACGATCTTCGCCGACCTCGCGGCCCGGCTCGGCATCAACGACTACGACGACAAGACCGAGGAGCAGTGGCTGCGCGAGCTGACGCAAGCCGCCGTCGACGACTTCGAGGCCTTCCGGCAGGCAGGCGTCGCCCGCTTCGCTCCTCCTGAGGACGCGGTGGCCTTCGCTGCCCAGATCCGCGATCCCGACACCCACAAGTTCACGACGCCGTCGGGCAAGATCGAGATCTACTCGATGGCGATGGCCGCCAAGCCCGATCGCTACGGCCTCGGCGCCATGCCGCCGATCCCGACCTGGTTCGACCCGGTCGAACCCAACGCGAAGTACCCGCTGATGCTATGCAGCCCGAAGTCGCGGGCGCGCACGCATTCGATCCACGGCAACCAGCCGCTGCTGGCACGGGTCGATCCGGATGACGTGTGGATGAACCCCGCCGATGCGCGGGCGCGCGGCATTGCGGATGGGCAGATGGTGCGGGTCTTCAACGATCGCGGCTCGACGCTGCTGCCGGTCAAGGTCACACCGCGTATTGCGGCGGGCGTGGTTTCGATCAAGGAGGGCGCGTGGTTTGCGCCAGGCGAGGACGGCACCGACGCCGCGGGCTGCGCCAATGTGCTGGCAGACGATCGGTCGGCGCCGTGCGGGGCGACGACCTACAATACGAATCTCGTCGAGGTCGCCGTCGTCGGGGGTGATTGAAGAGGGACATGAGCCGTGAGGCCGGCGTCCGAGCGAGGCTGCGCCGCGGCCATCGCGATCTGGGTTGGCTTCGTGGCCATTGTTTTGTATCGATGAATGCGTACGCGACCTCTCCCAAGGAACAGCCACATGCCCGTGACCCGCCGCCGCGTCATGATCGCGACCGCAACGCTCGCCATCGCCCATCCGGCTGCCGCGCAAACCCAAGGAAAAGCCATGACGACCC
>JACPPG010000067.1 GCA_016191115.1 Planctomycetia bacterium
GCAAGGACAGCGTCGAATTGATACGCTCGGCCATGGTGGCGTACTCCTGGGGAATTGGCTTTGTGACTAAACCAAATTCAAACCCAAGTACGCCGCCTTTTTCAACTCATCTCATCCACAACTTTCGGTTATAGCTCTGCTTGGCGAGCCGGATGAGATTCGGCACCGATATGGTGGCGGTCATTACTGCCTGTTTGACGAGAAGCGCGTCAAGCGTGCTGAGAAGCGAATCGCGTTCAAGCGTCACCATGAAAAACGAGCCAAGGCGGCGGAGCGAAAAGCCCGCGCCTTGAACCGAAGACAGAAGCCTCTCACCGAACGCTACCCCAACTGGCGAGATGCGATCCCGGCGGCGTGCGAGGCAATGTTTTCGCTAAACCGGTACGCGAAATACGAGTCATGTACCCCTGACCATCGCGACGAAATCTACCGCATCAAGAATGGGCTGATTGAGGCTTTGTACCATCTTGGGGCGGCCGTCCGGGTGCATGAGCATGTCGTGCGTCGCCCCAAGCAGACATGTTTTGACTGCGAGGGGACCGGAACGTCGGTCAGCTACGATGGCGAGCATGAGGAATGTTATCGCTGCGGAGGGACGGGCATTTACCGTGAGGCGTGTGACGATACTTTCGTCGCGTTCCGATTCATGGTGGCGGGGCAAGCGTACTGCTGGCACCAGCCAGAGGAGTGCCTGACTTTTGCCCCCGTACTCACAGAGGAGTCCGAGCAGTGCGCACTAGAGCCAAAGGAAAAGCCCCTCTACATGGATCGACGGAAGTTTGCTGATGCCAAGCGGCTTGTGCGGTTTGTCGTCGAGTCGCGGACATCCAACCGAAGCCCCGACCACATCATCCGTGCCGCATGAACGATTTTAAGCGATGGCTCAGGGATCGGCTCGCCCACGTTGATCGTATCGCGGGCCAGGATGAAGTTGCCGAAAACCAGTACGATGACTTGCGAGGGATCGTATCCGAGGCCGAACGCCGTGCAGCGACGCTCGGCCTTGTGGAGGCCCTGTCAGCTTGTCAGGCGGTTCATTGTGGGCCGGTTAGTACGGGTATTGTGCGGTCGGTGCTGGGGCAGTGCTTAGCGGCGTGCCCGCCCGACCCAAAGCCCGATCTCTTGAGTGTGGTCGCCGTGGCGGCCATGCTTGATGTATCCCCCTCGCACGTACGCCGCCTAGTTGATGGCGGCCGGCTGCCGAAACCGATCAAGGTCGGCAATCTATTACGCTGGTCAACGGTAGAACTTCAAACCTGGATCAATCAGCATGGGCACCGTCTATCGAAAGCAAAGCGTTAAGCCGCTTCCTCCGAACGCTGAAATCGTCACCAGAAATGGGCAGCGGTTCGCCCGTTGGAAGGCCAAGGGCAAGACGCGCACCGCACCGCTCAACGACGCCGGGAAGGTCATTGTTGAGTCGGGCACATACACGGCCAAGATAAAGCGTAAAGAGTACGCCACGGGCTGCCGCACGGAGGTGGCCGCCCGGAAGGTGCTCGCCGATCTTGAGAGACGGCATGAGCTAGTCAAGGTCGGGTTGATGTCTCCCGAAGAATCGTCGGCCGCCGATCATCTAGCGACCCCGACACAAACGCACCTCGGTGACTACTTGCGGTCCCTTGAAGCCGCGGGAGTCAACGGAGAACACCACAAGAACGTCAAGCGGCATCTAAACCGGATCATTGACGGCTGCGGATTCTCCTCTCTATCTGACTTGGAGCGCGTGAAGCTGGTCAACTGGCTCGATGACGAGAACATGGGTGCCCGTACCCGCAACATGCATCTTGCGGCGGCCGTTGCCTTTTGCAATTGGCTGGCTCACCCAGACCGAAAGCGACTCATGGGCAACCCGTTTGCCAAGGTCACAAAGGCCGATGAGCAGGCCGGGAAGCGCCGCCAACGTCGGTCGATGACGGAGGATGAACTATCCCGCTTGTTGAAGGCCGCCCAGAAGCGCCCCTTGCTCGATGCGCTAACTATCCGGCGTGGCTCCAACAAGGGGAAGCTGCTGGCCGACGTGACGGAGACGGAACGCAAGCGGCTTGATCGTTTGGGGCGAGAGCGTGCCCTGATCTACAAGGCACTGGTGCTGACCGGACTCCGGCAAAATGAACTCGCAAGCCTGACTGTTGGACAACTGGACCTCGATGCTGGGTTCGCCCAGTTGAACCCCGGCGACGAAAAGAACCGGGAGGGCAACAAGATCGCTTTGCGCGCCGATCTGGTTGGCGATCTGCGGGCTTGGGTTGCGGGCCGGCTGCCGGAAGACAAGGCTTTCCGGGTTCCCCAAAAGCTGGTGAAGGTTCTCAACCTCGACTTGAAGGCCGCCGGCATCCCGAAGCGGGACCCCCGTGGCCGGACCCTGGACGTTCACAGCCTCCGGCATTCATTCTCGACGCTGCTTAGTGCAGGCGGCGTGGCTCCGCGAGTCGCCCAAGCTGCCATGCGGCATTCGACCATCGACCTGACTATGAACGTGTACACGGACCCGGCGCTATTGGCGGTCAAGGATGCCCTCGATGTGCTCCCGGTTCTAAATCTGGACGCACCACTGGACGCACCAAAAACTGCGCATGCCTGCTCAAAGCAGCCTATCCGTGACAAAATGGCGAACATGAAGAAGGCTTCGATTCGAGACGCCAAAGAGAAGCCATTCAACGCAAAACGCTCACCGCAAAGAGGTTGCAATGAGCGTTTGAGAATGGAGACGAGCGGGCTCGAACCGCCAACCCCCGGCTTGCAAAGCCGGTGCTCTCCCAATTGAGCTACGTCCCCGAATTCTTGATGAATGGCCCGCCGTTCGTCGAGTGCCGCTTGCGCCGATGGCGTTGGCTTACAAGTCGCAGGGTGCTCTGCGAGCACCGTCAGTCAGGTCAGCAACGAAGGTGCACGAAGCGCACCCTACTAGCTTGCCAGCGCTTCGCAGACGTTGACGGGCAGCCTGTTCAAAAATGGGCGCACCAAGATTCGAACTTGGGACCTCAGCCTTATCAGGGCTGCGCTCTAACCAACTGAGCTATGCGCCCTCACGATTGCGGCACTGCATGCGTGCAGCGCCTCACTCTCCATGCCAGCAACGTCATGCATTCGCTGCCGACACTTAATCGCTGCCGGCGGTTCACGGTCGTCGACTGCCGTCGCGCAACCACCCCCTCACCCCGGCCCACTCCCGTCTTGGGGAGAGGGAGAATGTGAGCGAACGAGTTGCCTGGCGAGTTCCCATCCCCACGCCGAGCGATCGTGAACCGGCCGCGAACTGGCTATTCTAGGCTTGCGGCGGAAGCTGTCAAACCGCCTGAAAACCCCTCGAAGCTCCTGCCACGCTTGCCTTTGCGCGGTCGGGCAACCGCGCCGCGTGGCGTGCCACCGAGGCGCTTCGCCCGCTAGCAACAACGCCCAGATGCCGCAACGCAAAAAATCGGCACGCCGGGATCATGTTGCCCCATCGTTATGGCCGAAACATTACCGACAGACTACGCGCTGACGGTCAAACTTCGATCTCGGCCGCGGCGTAGTACGTGGGGCCCGTAGGAGCGCTGCTGGGCAAGCCAGCAGTGGCACCGTTGCGCCGCGTCTAACCCACTGCCACACCAACAACGATAAACGACGCACTTTCGGTAGGAAAGGAAACTGCTCGATGGCTATCGCCTCCCTTCGCCGCCTTTGCGGAACGCTCGCCGTCTTGGCTACGGCCGCTGGCACGGTCTACGCCGGGCCCACGGTCGAAGACGCCTTGAAGCTCAAGCCTACCCAGAAGGATGTCGAGTACGTCACGCCCGAAAAGGCCGACATCGAAGGCTGCACGATCAAGGCCGAGAAGACTGGTGGCCAAACCGGGTGGGTCATTCGCGACAAAGCCGGCCAGGTGCTTCGCCGATTCCTCGACACCAACGCCGACAACGTCGTCGATCAATGGAGCTACTTTCTCGACGGGCTCGAGGTCTACCGCGACATCGATTCTGACTTCAACGGCAAGCAGGACCAGCACCGCTGGTTCAACACGGCCGGTATGCGCTGGGGCGTCGATACGAACGAGGACGGCAAGATCGACTATTGGAAGGCGATCTCGGCCGAGGAAGTCAGTGCCGAGATCGTCGCCGCCCTGGCCGATCGCGACGCGGCCCGCTTCGCGCGGCTGGTGCTCTCGTCGGAGGAAGTGAAGACGCTGGGGCTGAGCGACGCCCGCGTGAAGGACATCGCCACCAAGGCGGCGGGCGCCACCGAGGAATTCCGCAAAGTGGCAACCGGCACGAAGACGCTGACAAGCGCCAGTCGCTGGCTGCAGTTCGGCGGTACAAGGCCTGGAGTCGTGCCGGTCGGCACCGATGGATCGACGCAGGACCTGACGGTCTTCGAAAACGGCGTAGCCGTCGTGCAGACCGGCGAAAAGACGGCGCAATTGCAGATCGGCACGATGATCCGCGTCGGCGACGCCTGGCGCTTGATCGGCGCGCCCGGCATCGTGGGTGAGAACGAGGTGCTCGGGTATTTCTTCACAGCCCGAAACGCCGAGCGGACGGAAGAAGGGAACGCGACGAATCCAGCCGGCGGCCCACCGCAGCCGTTGCTGTCGAAATTGGACCAGATCGACAAGGAACTCGAACAGACGGCCAATCCCCAGCAGCAGGCCAAGCTGACGGCGGACAAGGCAGCGGTCATCGAGCAGATCGTCGAAGCGGTCAACTCGGCGGACGATCGCGCGCTGTGGACGCGCCAATTAGCCGACATGATCAGCGCGGCGGTTCAGTCGAACGTGTGGCCCGAGGGCGTCGAGAAGCTCAAGACGCTGTACATGAGTTTGGCGAAGGACCCGGCCGGCGAAGAGTTGGCCGCGTACGTCGAGTTTCGCTATTTGACGGCCGAGTACGGCCGCGCGTTGTCGAGCGGCGCTCCTTTCGACAAGGTTCAAGCCAATTGGCTGGCAAGCCTGGAGAAGTACGTCCAGGATCGCCCCAAGAGCGCTGACACGGCCGAGGCCATGCTGCAACTGGCGATCGCCCAGGAGTTCGCCGGGCAGGAGGCCGAGGCCAAGACCTGGTATGGGCAGATTCGCGACCGGTTTAGCGATTCACCCACCGCCAAGAAGGCCGCTGGCGCGCTCACGCGTCTGGACAGCGTCGGCAAAGTGATCCGCCTCCGGGGCACCAACGTCGCCGACCGCAAGCCGATCGACCTCGCCCAGTTCAAAGACAAAGTTGTCCTGATCCAGTATTGGGCCACGTGGTGCGAGCCGGCCAAGATCGATCTCGCGCAGATCAAGGAAATGCAGGCCAAGTACGGCAAGGACGGCCTGGCCATCCTCGGCGTCAGTCTCGACGCCAAGCCTGAGGACCTGGTCGATTATTTGAAGCAGAACCGACTCCCCTGGCCACAGATCTTCGAGCCGGGCGGACTCGACAGCCGGCTGGCCAACGAGATGGGCATCCTTACGCTGCCCACGATGATCCTGGTCGGCAAGGACGGCAGGGTGGTCAACCGCGGCATCCACATCACGGAGCTGGAGCGCGAGGTGGGCAACCTGCTGAGCACGCCCCAGGCGAAGAAGTAGGGACAGGCCAGAGGCGACAGGCCGCGGGCGAGAGGCCGGAGATTAGAAGCAGGGCTTCCTGAAGCCTGCGGCCTGATACCTGGCGGCTGATGCATTGTAAAATCTGCACGAGCGGCACGCGCGGGCGTAGCTCGCATGCGTGCCGCTCGTCGCGTTTTGTGGCGCGCGATTTTCCGCAACTCGTGCGGCGCACACGGGCTTACGGTGCCTCAGACGGAAAAGCACGGCGCTTTGGCCCTCGTCTGGCACGCGACTCGCATGGGCACGCTCGGCCCAAGGCCGCGCAGGAAGCCGGCCCCGCCGCAAGCCAATCCCGCACTTCACCGCGGCTTGCGACGCTTCGCCAGGACCGCGCGATTTCGCTCGCGCCGCGATGGCGATTCCCCAGACCCGCAAAACGCCCGCATGGATGTGGAGCCGCGATGATCCTGGAGATTCGTCCTTTTCTGCCTTTGTGGTGGCTGATCGTCATTCAACCCTTGGGCCTGGCCAGCGCTTGGATGGCGCGGGTCCACGAAGGTTCGCGGCACGAGGCCCACTGCCAGCGAGCGTTCCTGGTGCTGCTTCTGGCAGTCGGCGTAACGACGTTGGCCGCGGCATTGACCGGCCCCGGATCGTGCCTGGTGTCGGGCACGACGCTGGCAATCATGGTGCTAGCGGCAGTGTCCGACTTCGACAAAGGGAAGAAGGCCCTCGCGCGGTAGGGTGCTCCGCGAACACCGGCCGCGACGCCTTGGTGCACGCAGTGCGCCATACGACTACCAGAGGGCAGCCGGTGCGCACAGCGCACCCTGCGTGCCAGCAGCGCCTGCGCGGCGGCAGAACCGCCAAAGTCGGCAAAATCGAAAAAAAGCTTCCCTTCGGTACAGCTTCAGGCCGACATCTATAGTCAGGCAAGAGATCGTGCATGAGGTTGCGCGGGGGGTTCGACCGCACCTTCAAACGCTCCTGACTTTCAGGGCGCTAGTGGCCCTCCCCCTGCTTGGCTGCATCTTGCGTGTACCGATCTCGATTGCTTCGTGCGCGTGTCCGACCCGTACGGCACTCGCCCACGATCCTCACACGCAGTCGATCGAAAAGGGAGGGACGGAGCATGCGACGCATCTTCTTCGCTGTGGCGACGGCTCTGGTCGCCGGCGTCTGTCCGGCCGTCGCCAGCGCGGACAGCAATCAAGAGTTCTCGCAGGGAATCGCCCAGGCGCTGCGCGACAGTGGCCGCCTGGTCGACTACAACATCGGGGTGACCAGCAATAAGGGCGTCGTGTCCTTGAAGGGTCGCGTCGCCAGCAAGGAGCAGTTGCAGGAGGCCATGCAGATGGCCTCGTCCATGCCGGGCGTATCGAAAGTGGTCAACCGTTTGCAGGTCAAGCCGACGGCGCCCGCCAGGCAGCGATTGAGCAAGACGGAGCAGGCGGCGGCGAACCTGGCCGCGGACGCGCAGCGCGCCGCGGAAGAGGCCATGACCTCGATGCGCACCACGATGTTTGCCGATCCTTCGGTGCCGGCCGCGTCGAGCAACCAGGCCGCGCTGGCGGCGAAGCTTCGCGCCAGCCAGGCATCGATCGCGGCCAGCCAACAAGCCGCGTCTGGAAACGCTTTCGCAGTGCGTCAAGTGTCGCAAAACGTGCCACGTTCGTTCACGCCGGCCGACAGCACGCAATTGACGGCGCCACAGGCTCCGGCGCCACCCATCGGTCCGCGCCTCGCGATGGCGCCTGTCGCGGCGGCAGCCGGACTGGCCGCGGGCGCGATGGGAGCGGATTGCCCGCCGGGCGGCGGTGGCTACGGTGGACCGGGCTACGGTGGTCCAGGCTATGGCCCCGGCGGCGGTGGACGAGGCGGTCCGCTGCCGATGGCGGTGCCCGGCGTCGGCGGCGGGGTCGCGCCCACCAGCTACGATCAGCCGTACATGCCGAACTATGCGTGGCCGAGCTACGCGGCCTACCCGAACTACGGCGCCGTGACATATCCGCGACAGTATTCGCCCACGGCCTGGCCGTACATTGGTCCGTTCTATCCCTATCCGCAGGTGCCGCTCGGCTGGCGGAAAGTAACGCTGGAGTGGGACGACGGCTGGTGGATGCTGAACTTCAAGGACTAGAGAGAGCCCACCTTCGGGAGGGCGCGCTGTCGGGAGGGCGAGGCTCCGGCCGAGCCGCGGTGCAAACCGACGACGCGCGGCTCAGCAGGAGCTTCGCCCTCCCAAGCGCACGAAGTTCTCGCAGACGTCGCGAACGGATTCGCGAGCCCGGGGATCACCCTGGGTTTTTTTTCGCGCCTGCGCGCGGAGCTGGCACGCTCTCAGGGCACCAGCCGTGCCGATTTTCCCCCCGGACCCGAAAAACCCGCAAGTTCGATACAGTTTGACACGATAAACACCAAAGCACGTCGAAGCGATCGCGCGCCGATTGCCGCGCTCGCTCGAGTGCCCAGGCGCGAGGGAACGCGAATGCACGCGAGTGCGCGCCGCCGCAGCAGTTCCGAGGGGGGAAATAGTCTCATGTCCAACGCACAGTTGAAGTCTCTGTTGCTTGTGCTGGCCTCGCTGCCCTTGGCGGCTTCGATGGGCTGCATGTTTCCCCTGAACACCGAGTTCGGGCCCATCATCAAGGTGCCATGGCCCGTGCCCGTCAGTCCGTATTTCCAGAAGCGTCACGAGGACAAGTTCTGGGTGAACGAGCGCTATGCGCGCGTGCCGATCTTGGGGCCGATCACCTCCGGCGGGGCGCCCAAGGCCCTCGATCCGCCCAGCCCCGACGAAGTGATGCGGGCGATGGAGAAGGTCCATCCCGTGGCGGGCAACGTGCCGCTACTGTACGAGAAGCTTCGCAACAACGTGCGGATGACGGTCGAGCCGATCGCGGACTACGTCGATCCGCCGCGCGTCTATCCGCTGATCGGGCCGGCGCAATTGCACCACGCCCATTACAAATGCACGGTCTACTATACCGACATCACGCACGACGGCTGGCCGCTGCCGCGCACGACCGTCGACGAGGATGCTCGGGAAGTCATCTATATCGACCACAACCACTTTCACATGGTCGGCAATGTCGATGCTGACATGATTCCGTAGCCGCTTCCGAAACGCGCGTGCGCCGGAACTGTTAGCGAAGAGTCGACCGCGGATTTGGACCAAGGCGCATCGCCCGAGGCAATCGGCCCATGCCGCAACAGGGCAGCCATGCAACCACGACTGGTCATAGCGGCCTCGGCCGCGCTCGCGCTGGCCACCTGGCACGCCGCGATCGCGCGCGCCGACGCGGCCGATGATCAGTATCGCGTAGCAGCCGCCAACTACCAGCAAGGGCGCTACCGGCTCGCCGTCGAAGAGTTTCGCGCCTTTCTGGCCGATCACGCGGACGACGCCCGCGGCGAGCGGGCCAGGTTCTTCCTGGCCGAATCGCTGATGCAGCTTGCCGACTACGACGCCGCGGCGAAGCTGTTCGAGGAAATCGGCCCAAGCGCCGACGCCCGTCTCTCGGCCCGCGCCGCGTTTCGCGCCGCGGAGGCCTGCTACCTGGCCGGCCGACTCGACGACGCGGAAAGCCGGTTGGCTGCTTTCACGACGAGCCATCCCGAAGAGCGGTTGAACGAGTACGCGCTCGTGTACCTGGGCGAAATCGCACTGGCGCACGAGAAGCCGGACAAAGCGCGCGAATGCTTCGACCAGTGCGTCGACCGCTTTCCGCAGGGGGCTTTGATCGAGGATTGCCGCTTGGGCGTGGCTCGCGTCTGCCAGCACCAGGGAAAACTGACCGAAGCGCGGCGCCGCTATTCCGAGTTAGTGGCCGCCGACGGGCCGCGCGCCGCGGATGCACAGTATCGCCTGGCGATGCTCGAATACGCCGCGGGCCAGCATGCCGAAGCGGCGGCCGCCTTCGCGGTCGTCGAACGTCGCGCCGCCGGCACGCCGCTGGCCGGCAAGGCGCGCCTCGGCCGGGCCAAGGCCCTCTACAACGCCCGCGACTTCGCCGAAGCCCAGGCGGCCCTCGAGCCGCTGGTCACACCCGACGCGCTGGGCCAGGAAGCGGGCTACTGGCTGGGATTGTGCCTGAAGGCCCAACGGAAATGGGATCGCGCCGCCGAGGTGCTCGGCGAAACGGCCGCCGCGGCCACCCAGCCGCAGCGCAAGGCCGAATCGCTCCGCCACGCGGGCGAAGCCCTCTTGCACGCCCATCGACTGGACGACGCGCTCGTGGCCTTCGGTCGGGCCGCCGCCGAGCGGCCCACGGTCGATATTCGCTGCGCGTGCCTGCTGGGAAAGATGCAGGTGTTGGAACGGCAAGGAAAACACGCCGAGGTCGAGCAACTGGCGGAGGAAATCAAGGGACTGGCAACGACAGACGATGAGCTATCGGGCGTGGCGGATCGGATCGTGGCCCGCGGCTTGCTGGCCCGCGGCGAGCACAGCCGCGCGGTGGTCCTCCTGCAAGCGCGGATTCTGAACCAACGTGCTGCGCGCGACGAAGCCGAGACGCGAACCCTGCTCGCGCGGGCTTACCTCGAGGACAAGCGGCCCGAATTGGCATTGCGGACGATCGAGCCGGTGGTGACTGTCGAGGGCCCCGCGCGGAACGATGCGCGGCGGCTGCAGGCCGCGGCGCTGGCGGCCTTGGGCCGCCACATCGAGGCCGTTGCGCCACTTTCCGCTTGCCTGGCCGATCTGCGCGACGACGATGTCAGCCGCGCGAGCGTTCTCGCCGAGTTGGCCGTCTGCTACGCCGGCGATAAGCAATTCGACAAGGCGCGAGCCACGTATGCCCAGTTGCGCGACGCGCGTCCGAATCGCAAGTTGCTGTCGACCACAAGCGAACTGTTGGCCGCGGCGGCCTTGTCGGCCGGCGAGGCGGGCTGGGCGGCCGAGCTGTTCGCCGCGGTCGCCGCTGATGCAAACTCGGCCGAATCGACCGCGCGCGCCCTCTTGGGCCTGGCGCGTGCTCAATGGAAAGCCGGGCGGAACGACGAAGCGGCCAACGCGCTTTCGCGCGTGATCGAAAAACATGCCGGCACGCCGTGGGCTGCCGAGGCGGCAATCGTGCGCGGCGAGATGCTCGAGCAGCTTGGCCAGCCCGACGCCGCGCTCGCCATGTACGAGCGCGCCGCCGGACAAGATACCGACGTTGACCATGCTGCCGAGGGGCTGCTACGAATCGCGCGGCTGCACGCCAGCCAGGAGCGATGGGACAAAGCGGCGGCGGCGTACGAGCGGCTTGCCGCGCAACGGCAAGACGCCGCGGATGAGGATTCAGTCCTCTACGAATGGGCGTGGGCCGCGCGGTCGGCCGGCGATCACGAGCGGGCCGTGGTGCTTTTCGAGCGGCTTCGCGCGTCGCATCCCGACAGTCGATTTTCCGCCGATGCCGCGTACCGGTTGGCCGAAGAAGCGGCGCGCACCGGCGCGTACGACCACGCGACGGAGCTGCTGGCGGCGCTGGCCAAGCGCGACGTGCCCTCCGACGTCCGCCAGCACGCGCTGTACCTCGCGGGCCAAGTGGCCGTGGCTCGCGAACAGTGGCCGGACGTCGCGTCGCCGCTCGTTGAACTCGTCGAGGAGTTCCCCACGTCCGCACTGGCGGGCGCCGCGCGGTTCTGGATCGCCGAGGCAGCGTATCGCCAGGGCCGCTACCAAGAGGCGGCCCAAGGACTCGAATCGCTGGCCAAGAGCGGTGAGGTCGATAGTGCGCAAAGCTGGGCCGCGATGATCCCGCTGCGCCGGGCGCAGATCCTGGTGCAGCAAGCCCGCTGGTCAGAAGCGGCCGAGCTCGCTGGCCGCATTGCGACGGACTACCCGAACTTCCCGCAGCAATACGAAGTTGACTATGTCATCGGCCGCGCGCAAGCAGCGCGGGCCGACTTCGAAGAGGCCCGCAAGACGTACCGCAAGGTTATCAACTCCGCGACCGGCGGCAAGACGGAAACCGCGGCGATGGCCCAATGGATGATCGGCGAGACTTACATGCACCAGAAGAACTATGCCGCCGCGCTACGCGAGTACGTGCGGGTTGAGATCCTGTACGCATACCCGAAATGGCAGGCGGCGGCGCTTTTGCAGGCCGGCAAGTGCCACGAGCTATTGAAGCAGCCGGTCGAAGCAGCGGCCGCATATGGTCGGCTGCTCGAGCGATATCCGGACACAACGTTCCATGAAGAGGCGGCCGCCCGACTCGACCGCCTGCGGCGGTAACGAGAGATGCACTGGCGTAGCCAGTGGCGCGCGGAACTTCCGCGCAAGCCGACCAACGACGTCCCACTCGACGAAGCGAGGACATAGTTTATGCGATCATCTTCCCGGAAATTGTATTTGCGACTGGCCGCGCTCGTGGCGTTGGCAGGCATCGTCGTGCCGGTGGTTTTGAGTCGGCCCAGCATAGCGCAGTCGGCCGCCGGCGAGCATGCGTTCGCCGAGCCGACAGAGGCCGCCGCGCCCGCTGCCGTCGCCGAAAATCACATCCCGGCCAAGAACCTGTTCTCGATGCTCAAGGCCGGCGGGATCGTCATGATTCCGATTGGCTGTTGCTCGTTCGTGGCGTTGGTGTTCGCCTTCGAGCGGGCGATCGCGCTGCGCTCCGGGCGGGTCATCCCCCGGCCGTTTGTCAGGCGCTTCATGCACAAGCTGCACGAAGGCGATCTCGATCGCGACGGGGCATTGCTGTTGTGCGAGGAGAGCGGCAGCCCGGTGGCCGGCGTGTTCGCTCACGGGGTGCGCAAGTGGGGCCGTCCGGCCGTCGAAGTCGAGCAAGCGGTGATGGACGGCGGCGAGCGAGCCGTGAATGGGTTGCGAAAGCACGTCCGCGTGTTCAACGCGGTGGCCACCATCTCGCCGCTTTTGGGCTTGCAAGGCACCGTGTTTGGCATGATTCGCTCGTTCAACGACATCGCGACCAGCCAGGCCATGGGAAGGCCCGAACTTTTGGCCGGCGGCATCGGCGAGGCCTTGCTGACCACGGCCGCCGGCTTGACCGTGGCGATTCCATCGCTGGTGGTGTACCTGTTTTTCCTGGGCCGCATCGATCGGCTGATCGTCGAGATCGACGCGCTCGGGCAGGAGCTGGTGAGCGAGATCTCGGCCGAAGGCCTGGCGGAGAACGCGCGTCCCCGCGCGGCCCGCGTCCGTCGTGAAGCCGCGTAGCTTCCTACCACTAAATCGTCGGCCCGGCGGGCAAGCGACTCGACACGAGGTATCGACCCATCATGGCCCTCAAGACGCAAGTTGAAGAACAGCCGGGCATGAACCTCACGTCGATGATCGACGTGTTGTTCCTGCTGATCATTTTTTTCATGGTGGCGACGAAGTTCACGGAGCTGGAGCGGAAGATCGGCCTGGAGTTGCCGCGCGTCTCCGATCACGGTGCCCTCACCAGCGCTCCCGAGAAAAAAGTGGTCAACGTCTACCGCGACGGCGAAGTGACGCTCGACGGCCGCGCCGTTTCACTCGCGGAGCTGGCGGCACTGTTGAGCGGGGCCCGCCGCCAGTACGCCGACCTGGGCGTGCTGGTGCGCGGCGACGGCGAGGGGCAGTTCCAACGCGTGGCCGAGGTGCTCAACGCCTGTAAGCGGGCCGGCATCGCGGAGCTGGCCATCAGCGTCAAAGTCGACTCGCGAACGAAGTAGCAAGCGCGAGCCCGCGCGCGTTGCCGAGCACATCTCAAAGGCGATTCCTATGGGCGACACGCTCATCTCCTGGCTCACCGGACCACGCGTCATCCTGGCCATCGTATGGTCGGGCTGCGCCGCCTTGACCGTGGCGCTTGTGATCCTGATGCGGACCCGCTGGGGCCAGCAGAAACCGTTGCGGAAGTGCATCGTGCTGTCGCTCATTGCCCATCTGCTGTTCGTCGTCTATGCGATGACGGTACACGTGGTGATGGCGCAGCCGGGGCTGGGCTACGGCCCGACGATTCGCGTCGCGTCGATCGCCGACGTGGACACGATCGGCGAGCCTTCCAAGGGCACGGGCGACGCTCCGCCGTGGGAAGCGCCCGCGGCGGAACCGGCCGTGCCCGACATGCCTGATTTTTCCATCAATCCGCCGAAGGCGCCTCCGATGATCGACGGCTCGCGGCCTTCGGTAACCGCGCCGCCGCCGGATATTCAACCACCCGCAGGGCCGGCGACTGTGCCCGATCACCCGCGCGAGGAGCCGG
The DNA here is from genome assembly GCA_016191115.1 of Planctomycetia bacterium. GTDB lineage: Bacteria > Planctomycetota > Planctomycetia > Pirellulales > JACPPG01 > JACPPG01. The sequence goes on from JACPPG010000067.1 coordinate 13,699, forward strand.
CCGCGCCGTTCGACGTTGATCTTCCCAGGACAGCGGCCGCACCCGCGCCGATCGACGCACCCGCCCCGCCGCAGCACGAGCAACCGCCGTCGCCCATGCCGATTGGCCCACAGCCGGTCGAGCTGGCGCCGCGCATCGACACAGTGGTGAAGCCGGTGATGCCCGACGACCTCCCGGCCGCCGACCTGACAGAGCTGCTCGGTAAGTCGCCTTCGCTCCCGGCTCTACCGGACGAGCCGATGGTTGCCGATCCAGCCGGCCCGATTGCCGACGAGCCGCCCAGTCCCATTGAGGTTCCGCCGCGCACAGGTCCGGCCAACGCCAATACCGCGCTCGTGCCGATTCGTCCTCGTGACGCGACGAGCGCGGCGGGTAGCGGCGGGGGGCCGGCGACCGCCGACGCGATTGGCACGCCGGAAGTCTACAGCTCGCGCCTGCAAGCCGATCGCATCGGCCTGGTCGAGCGTCAAGGCGGCAGCGCCGAAACCGAAGCCGCGGTGCAGGCCGCGCTTGAGTGGTTCGTCAAGCATCAAAGCCCTGACGGCCATTGGGACGCCAGGCAATTCGGCGCCGGCCGTGAGACGCGGACCCTCGATCGCGATCGCGGCGGCGCGGGTGCCCAGGCAGATACCGGCTTGACGGGGCTGGCGCTCCTGGCGTTCTTGGGCGCGGGGCACACGCACGAGCGGGGCGAACAGGCCGAAACGGTCAAACGCGGCCTCAACTACTTGCTCGCCTCCCAAGCGCCCGATGGAAACCTGGCCGGCCGCGCGGAAGTCTACGCCTTCATGTACTGCCACGGCATGGCCACGCTCGCTTTGTGCGAGGCCTACGCCATGACGCACGATACGCGGCTCGAGCGGCCGGTGCGCAAGGCGATCGCCTACACCGTAGCCGCGCAGAACCTGGCCAGCGGCGGCTGGAGATACAAGCCCAACGAACGCGGCGACACCAGCCAGCTCGGTTGGCAACTGATGGCGCTTAAGAGTGGAGAAATGGCGGGTATCGCCATGCCGGAGCGGACGCGGCAGGGCATGGTCCGCTTCTTGAACAGCGTCTCGTCAGGCGCCAATGGCGGTTTGGCCTCGTATCGCCCCGACGAAAAAACCACGCGGCCCATGACGGCCGAGGCGCTTGTCTGCCGCGAGTTCCTCGACCTGCCGCTGGGCGCCACGGCCGCCGAAGCCAGCACTTACCTACTCGACGACCTGCCCGGCCAGGGCCCTCCTAACTTCTACTACTGGTACTACGGCACGCTCGGCATGTTCCAATTGCAGGGCGATTCTTGGCGGAAGTGGAATGAGGCGGTCAGCACGGCGCTCACGCGAAGCCAGCGAAAAACGGGCGATGCCACCGGTAGTTGGGACCCGGATGGGGTATGGGGCGGCTACGGAGGGCGCGTCTTTTCGACCGCCCTTGGCGCCCTGTGCTTGGAGGTCTACTACCGGTATCTGCCGCTCTATTCGGTGGCCGCGGGCCGTGCTCTCGGGCCGAAGTGACACAATCGTAAGCCGCCGGCGCGTACCCACCGCCCGATTGGCTCGCTTTCCGGCCTGCGGAAAGGGGCAATCAGCCGCGTCCCGCCCCCCCACTAGCTCGAAGCGCAAGCGAGGGTCGCATCACGCGATACCACCAAAAACCCCTCGCTTGCGCCTTGGGCTAGTGTGCTCTCGCGGTTTCCGTTTGACTGGCCCATCTGTGTCAGTAAAATTAAGGCAGTAGGGCATTTATGCCCACGCGGCGCTCGTTGTCCGGCGCCGCGGTGGCCCCCCGATTGCTGAGCATCTCGGCCCAACGCACTGCCTTGATCGACCGGGCTTCCCGGTGAGGTTCGTATGTATCTATTGGGTTTCATCAGTCCCTGGGAAATCCTGATCGTGGGGTTGGTGATCCTCCTGTTATTCGGCAACCGCCTGCCCGGATTGATGCGATCGCTGGGGCGGGGCGTGGTGGAGTTCAAAAAGGGCGTGCAGGGAATCGAGGACGATACCGAGGAGAGCCCGAAGATCCAGCGCTGAGCAACGGTGATGGCAGTGTACCTGTCCCCCATGGAATGGGTTATCGTGGGAAGTGTCGTCGTGCTGCGATTGGGTAGCAGGCTGCCACTTTTGGCGCGTTGGCTTACCAGGGATTGAGTCCGGAGCGAGGGTTCCAAAAATGTTCGGCCTGAATCCGATGGAGTTGATCATCGTGGGCATCGTGGCCGTGCTATTGTTCGGCAGCAGGCTGCCTAGCGTGGCCCGGTCGCTCGGCAAGAGCATGACCGAGTTCAAAAAGGGTCTGAACGGTATCGAAGACGGTCTGAAGGAGTGAGGTTGCGAAAATGTTCGGTCTCAGTCCGATGGAATTGATCATCGTGGGCGCCGTGGCGGTGCTCTTGTTCGGCAGCCGGTTGCCCAGCGTGGCCCGTTCGCTCGGCAAGAGCATGACCGAGTTCAAGAAAGGTCTGCACGGGATCGAGGACGACGTGAACATGTCCTCGACGTCGTCGCGGCCCAGTCGGGTGAACTACGCCCCGGCCGACGACCGCGACGAGCCGACGGCCACGAAGTTCGAGCCGCCCACAAGCGCCCCGGCCACGGCCGACCCGTCGGCCGAAAAGCCGGTCGAGGCGTAAGGGCGCTTACGTCCGCCGCGGCGCATTTCGCTTGGGCAGGAAGCGAATTTCGACGCGCCGGTCCAGCGCGGCCGCGATGCGGTTGAGCATCGCGAGGGAGTGGCCGTCGTAGTCGGCGGCCTCCAGTCGGCAGACTACCGAGGCCGTGGTGCCGATGAGCTTTGCGAGCGCCCGTTGGGAAAGGCCGGCGCGTTCGCGCAATTCGTAGATCTTGCGCGCGATGTCCATGTTCGCGCGCTGTTCCTCAACCAGGTGTGCCATTTCGGCATCATGCTTTAGGTAGCGGCGCCGAAGGATTTGGATGCCGTCCGTCGTGCGTCGACTTTTCCGGCCGGCGCGCTTCGCCGTTTTCGTCATCGATCGACTCCTTGTCCGAATGTGTGCACTTTCGGGCTCTTTTCGAACAATGTCCTGCGCCTAATGGCAACATTAATTTCGTGGGGCGGAACGATACGTTCCTTGACCAGCCCGTGCGAAACGACCGCCATCGTCCGCCCATGAAAGAAGTAGAGCATTCGATAGTTGATGCCCTATAATCCAACGCGTAGTTCGTAGATGCCGCCGCGTAGCAGATCGGCTTCCGGTCTGCGGAGTTCGTGGCCCAACTCGGCCAATCGGTGCAGGCGAGCGATGCATTTCGCACGGGCCTTTCGGGGAAGGACGTCCAACCACGTCAAAAGCGGCGATTCCCCGCTCGCGTCGCACCAGAGAATCACTTTGACCGGGGGCACGGTGTCTCCCGTAGCAATGTTCGCATAATTGCGAACATTGTCAAGCGAAGAGCTTGCTGAACTTCCGCGGCATTGCCTTACCGCCGTGGCCGCTGCGCCGCCCGTGGGGCGCGTGTCGGGTAGGCCACGTACACCGACGGGTCGTCGATTACCCAGCCGGTCGTCCACCGTTGTCCGTCGTTCGCGCCAAACACGTCAAAGAACGAGTCGATCAGGTACAGGCAGCGGAAGTTGTACGGGTAGTGCGAGGCCACGCGGTCTGACGCCGTCAGGTCCTCGAGCCCATGGTGGACGTAGTAGTGGATCTGCCCGTCGGGCGAGAATGACATCCCCAGCGTCCACCAGCCCGTCTCGTTGATCGGCACCTTCTGATAGTCGCCGCCGGAGTTGGCGGCACGGATCACAAAATACGCCGGCGGCTCGTTCTTGCGCCGCTGCGCGTCGCGCTTGTGGTTGATGAAGATGCCCGGCCAATACGGCTCGGTCTCGTCCTTGTCGGGCTTGGTGCCGCGGACCGTGGCGCGGAAGGCGAACGATGAACCGGTGCGATCTTCCCACTCTTCGAACGGCGGCAGGAACACGCGGACCACCACGCTCGGCCCTTGCGAGACCGGGATGTAGTGCCCGAGGCGCGTGTTGATGTTCATGTACACGTCGTCCTGCTCCCCCTTGCCGCTGGGATGGCCGGGGATGCCGGTGGCCTTCGAGGCCAAGAGGAGCGAGCCGGTGCTACCTTCCAAGCCTCCCTCGGGCGTGGGCACGCGGCGGATGACGTCGGGTTGCCCGCGATCGGTGTTCTCGCGCCAGCGGCCATTCTTCGAGCGCCCCGCCGGCCCGCGGATCTGCTTGTCCAGGTCGGCGCTACTCTTGGGGTTGTTGGGGATGTATTCCCAGCCCGCGTCCTCGAAGTCGTCTCCCACGCCGTCCACGAGTTGGCCGGCGCCGGGCACGATCGGCGCGGCTTGCGCGGCGGTCGCCGCGAGAAGCAGGCAAAGCCCCAGGAGCATCCGCCCCTCGAGCGCGTTCTGGCAGGTCATGGCTGGTTCCCTCATAGCGGGAGGGCGAAGCAGGGCGAAGCTCCTGCTGAGCCGTTCGCAAATGCGCTCGGCGGGAGCTTCGTCTTCGCGGTCGTTGAATGGGAATACGCGGGCAAACAAGACGATCGAATGATCGGTTTATCGGACGCGGGCCGCTAGCGAGTCCAGGGACCCGGCCGCGACCCCCTAGAGTCCGCCACGCGCTCCCGGCGCCTGGGCCCGAGCGGCGGCTCGGGCCGACGCTGGCAGTGCTGGCACTTGTGGGAACGCCCGCACGGGAGATACTGTATCAGCACGTGCGGCGCCACTGACGCCGCGTGGCCGCGGCGGCTAAACCGCTCCCCACGGTCTGCGCCTACACGCCGGAACACCGGTTCTCATGCCTGACTTCGATTTGATCCTCCGCGGCGGCACGGTGATCGACGGCACTGGCGCCGCGCGCGTGAAGGCCGACGTCGCTGTCCGTGGCGACCGGATCGCGGCCGTCGGCACGTTGCCCGGTCAGGCGGCCCAGACCATCGACGCGGCCGGGCTGGTCGTCGCGCCGGGCTTCATCGACGTACACAACCATTCCGACGGTTGGCTTCTGAAGACGCCGCACTTTGTCTCGAAAACGATGCAGGGCTTCACCACCGAGGTTTTGGCCAGCGACGGCATCTCGTACGCTCCCGTTACGGCGGAGCTGGCACCGCAGTGGATTTACTACCTGCGGTCGCTCAACGCGCTTTCGCTGGCCGACTACAGCGGTTGGCGATCCATCGGCGACTACCTGGCGGCGCTCGACCGCCGCACGGCGCAAAACTTCATCATGCAGGTGCCGTACGCCAACGTCCGCGTGCTGTCGCTCGGCTGGGGGCGCGAGCGACCGGACGACAGCCAAATCCGCCGCATGCAGTACGATGTCCGCCGCGGCATGGACGACGGGGCGACCGGTATCTCCAACGGCATGGACTACGTCGCCCAGTGCTTCGCCGGCACCGACGAGTTGGCGCGGGTGATCGCGGCAATCGCCCCCCGCTCGGGCGTTTTCGTCACGCACGTCCGCTACAAGCGGGGCGTGCTGGCGGGCGTGAAGGAAGCCGTCGAGATCGGCCGCCGCGCCGGCGTCGCCGTGCACATTTCGCACCTCAAGGGCACGACTGCGCGCGAGGCCGAGGAGCTGCTCTCGTACATCGACAAGACGGCCGTGAACGAGGTGGATTTCACATTCGACGTCTATCCGTACCTGCCCGGCAGCACGATGCTGAATTCGCTGTTGCCAAACGAGGCGTGGGAGGACGGGCCGCTTGCCGTGCTGTCGAAGCTGGCCGACCCGACGGTCCGCCGTCGCTTCGCCACGCAGTTGGCCGACTACAATCTCGACCTGGACCACATTCGCATTGCCTGGGTCGGCAGCCGCGAGCGAGAGGACCTGATGGGGCTGTCGCTCGCCGCGTATGCGCGGCAGCGCGGCCGAGAGCCGGCCGAGGCGCTGGCCGATCTGTTGATCGAGGAGAACCTGGGCGTACTGTGCGTTTTTCACGTGGACGACGACAGGCTGGTCGAGCCGTTTTTGAAGCATCCCAAATTCATGCTGGGGAGCGACGGCATCTATTTCCCCGAGGCGCGTATTCATCCGCGGCAGTTCGGCTCGGCCGCGCGGATGCTGGGGCCCTTGGTGCGCGATCGGAAGCTGTTCACGCTGGAGGCGGCGGTGCGGACGATGACCTCGATGCCGGCCGCGCGATTCGGTCTCACCGATCGCGGCGTCGTGCGGCCGGGCGCGTATGCCGACCTGGTTGTGTTCGACGCCGAGCGAATCGCCGACCGCGCGACGTTCGACGACCCGCAACAACTCGCCGTGGGCGTGGAGCACGTCTTGGTGAACGGCGTCGGAATCGTGGCCGGCGGGGCGCCGATCGAACGATTCACCGAGTGGCCCGGGCGGGCGCTGCGGTATCGGGAATGAGCCGCGGATTCGCGCGGATGAACGCGGATTGAGGATCCAACGCACCAGCGGGCGGACGAAATGCCGGAGATTAGTCGCTTTCGGCATGGTCGTTGCCATGTATTATAGTGACCATGATCCGGCTCATTTCCATGTCCGCTACGGAGGACAGAAAGGGGTGATTGGCATCGATCCGCCGTATAAGCTGGCGGGGAATCTGCCCCCGAGGGCTCTTGCGATGGCACTAGAATGGGCTGCTTTGCATCGTGACGAACTGCTGGATGATTGGGAGTTGGCCCGCCGGCAGGAACCATTGAACCGGATTCCACCGTTGGAGTAGTCCAATGATGAAGGACATCGTTGAAACACGGCCGCTCGATGGGCACCGCTTGTACGTGCGCTTCGAGGATGGCGTGGAGGGCGCGGTCGACGTTGCCCAATGCGTTCCCCTTGAGGGCGTGTTCGCAGCGTTGCGCGACCGCGCCGAATTCCTTCGCGTGCGCGTCGATCCTGAGTTGGGTACGGTCGTCTGGCAATGCGGCGCGGACCTCGATCCCGACGTGCTCTATGCGCGCATCACTGGAGAAGCGCTGCCGGCCTTCGATGCGCCGGCAAAAAACTAGCCCCCGTCTGCCAGCAAGCGGATCGGCCGCACGGGGAATGGCGCGGCCCTAAAGAAAGGGTTCGTGCGAGCGCCGCTGGCCAGGGAGGCCGGGACGTCGTTCTCGGTTTTAGGTAAAGAAAGTGCCTGGCTGCCGAGCAGCGGCGTTGCACCGGGTTGAATTGGGGCGTTCGCGCCGCGGGTGTTGTTCCGGGGGACCTCAACCCAGTTCCGGCACCTAGCTCGACGCGCGTCAGCACGTGTAGTGCACCCGCCCACGCCTGATCGGACGCTGTCGCCCGCGCGCACGAGGGGCTCGTGCGCGAAGCGTACCGGCCAGCCGCGACCGCGGAAGCGGACCTTCTCGGGCTATTCCGGCCAGCCGAGAAGCACCGGTCCGACAGCCATTCACGGCCCCGGCGGACCGGAGGGCCCAATCAGCTTCCCAGATGCTGTGGGATCTGCGGACACTACATTCTCCGTTCGCGCGCCTATTTCACCTTTCGCCCACGCCCCCACACCGCGCGGCCGGGCTTGGCGCCGGTGTGTTCGCCGTCGGTCAGGACTGGCGTGCCGTTCACCAGCACGTGCACGACGCCGGTCGAGAACTGGTGCGGCTCGGGAAACGTGGCGTGGTCCTGCACCTTGGCTGGATCGAACACCACCACGTCGGCGAAATAGTCCGCCTTCAAGAGCCCGCGGTCGCGCAGGCCCAGGTTCTGGGCCGGCAGGCCCGACAGCTTGCGCACCGCCTCGGCAAGCGGGATGACCTTCTCGTCGCGGACGTACTTGCCCAGGAGCCTTGCGACGTTGCCGTAGGCGCGCGGATGCGGCTGGGCCAAGAGGAACGCCCCTTCGGGCGCTTCGGATGGCGCATCGGAGCCGAAGCTGACCCACGGCAGGGCGATATTGCGCTTCACATCCTCTTCGTCCATCATGAAATAGATGGTGTCCACGCGGCTGTCGTCCTCGATCACCAAGTCCATGGCCGTCTCCTCGGGCGTGGATTTGCGGCGGGCGGCGATTTCGGCCAGCGTCTTGCCGGTCATGTGCTTGAGAGCCGGGTTCTTGAACCCTATCAAGAGCACGCGATCCGGCGAGCCGGCGCCCAGTAGCAGGTTTTCCCACTTGTCGGTCGGGGTGCGCATCTCCTCGGCGACGCGGCGGCGAATATCGGGGTCGCGCATGCGGGCGATCCATTGCTGCAGGCCCCCTTCCTGCACCCACGGCGGCATGGCGCCGTTGAGGCCGGTGGCCCCGGCGGTGTAGACGTACATGTCGGCGGTGATGCGAGTGCCGGCGGCGCGGGCCGCCTCGACCAGCTCGACCACGCGGCCGCGCTTCGGCCAATTCTCCTTGCCGGCCGCCTTGAGGTGATAGATCTCGGCCGGCAGCCCGGCCTCGCGGGCGATCTTGATCAACTCCTCGACGGCCTCGACGAGTTGATTTCCTTCGCTTCGCATGTGCGAGATGTACATGCCCTGGTATTGGGCGGCCACTTTGCACAGCTCGACGAGCTCGTCTGTATCGGCGTAGAAGGCGGGCGCGTAGATGAGCGACGAGCCGATGCCCAGCGCCCCTTCCTCCATGGCCTGGCGGACGAGGTTGCGCATCCGGTCGAGCTCGGCGGGGCTTGGGCGGCGGTCCTCGTAGCCCAGCTCGTGGATGCGCACCGTGGTAGCGCCGAGGAATGACGCGACGTTGCACGACACGCCGCGCCGCTCGAGGTATTCCAGATATTGTCCGAGCGTAGTCCAGGGGATCTCATATTTGATGTCTCCCTGGCCGTCGCGCATGTCCTTCTTCATGCGGGCGTTCAAGGGGCCCATTGAGACGCCTTCGCCGAAGATCTCGAGCGTCACGCCCTGGCGAATGTCGCTCTGCGATCGGGGGTCGGCCAAGAGCGACACGGTGGCCCAACTGAGCATGTTGATGAAGCCCGGCGCCACGGCGAGGCCGCGGGCGTCGATCTCGCGCTTGGCTTTGGCGTCGGCGAGTTGGCCGATGGCCACGACCCGGTCGCCGCGGATGGCCACGTCGCCGGTCGCGGCGGGCCCACCGGTGCCGTCGTAGATCGTGCCGCCGCGGATGATCAGGTCGTACGGCTCGGCCGCCGGCAGAGGGCCGGTCGCCGCGAGAACGAGGGCAAGAAGGCACGCCAGCGAGCGAATCATGGGAAGATGCTCCAAGGTTTGCCGCCGCCAAACGCGGCATTCGCGACACTATAGCACGCGGCGCAGCATACTGCTTGGTTGACGTTCAGGGTGGCCGGGGCAAAGCGCAGCGTGCCCCGGGCTGCGCCGACTCGCTGGAGCACGCTGTGTTTTGCCCCAGCCAACCGTCGTCCCTCTGCGGGGAATTGGACATGCTCGCTTGCGGCAATTACATTCGGCGGCTGTTGACCGTTCGATCCTTCCCGGTGCTTCTTCCAAGGCGCGTCAAATGCAACGCATGAGATACTTCGCATGGGTGTGCGCGGCGCTCGCGCTACAAGCGGCGATAGCCGGCTGGGCCTTGGCCGATGAATTCGACGGCGTCCGCGACAAGATCCATACGGCGCTCGTCGAGCGCGGCGTGCCGAGCGTCGCCGTGGCGGTCGCCCGGGACGGCCAAATCGTCTGGGAAGAGGGTTTTGGTTGGGCTGATCGCGAGAACCGCGTGCCGGCCAGCGAGCACACGATGTACTCGCTGGCCTCGATCTCCAAGCCCATCACCGCCACCGGACTCGCACTCCTGGTCGAGCGAGGCCGGATCGATCTCGACAAACCGATGAACGACTACCTGGGCGATGCCAAGCTGGTGGCACGGGTGGACAGCGCCGAGCAGGCGACGGTCCGCCGGGTCGCCAACCATTCGGCCGGCCTGCCGCTGCACTACCAGTTCTTCTATGCCGACGAGCCGTATCGCCGGCCGGCGATGGACGAGACGATTCGCCGCTATGGCAACCTGGTCACCGCGCCAGGCGAGCGGTTCCAGTACTCGAACCTGGGCTACGGCGTGATCGATTACGTGATTGCGCGCTCGAGCGGCAAGAAGTTCGCCGACTTCATGCGCGAGGAGGTCTTTTTGCCGCTGGGGCTGACGTACACGTCGGTCGATATTGGGCCGGGGCTGGAGAAGCAGGCCGCCGTCCGCTACGGCGCCGACGGACGGCCGATCCCCTTCTACGACTTCGACCATCCCGGCGGCTCGGCCGTGTTCGCCAGCGCCCACGACCTGGTGCGGTTCGGCATGTTTCACGCCGGCACGCCGCAGCCGGATCAAAAGCAGATCCTTTCGGCCGAGGCACGCAAGCGGATGCAAGAGCCCACCGCGGAAATCGACAAGAATCAGCAGTACGGCCTGGGCTGGTTCCTGCGCACCGGGCCCGGCGGCGAACGGGTTGTGTCGCATTCGGGAGGGATGGGGGGCGTGTCCACGCTCCTGACACTAGTGCCCGAGCGGCGCGTGGTCGTCGCGGTGCTGTCGAACTCGAATGCGCCGCTGCCGGGCCAGTTGACCAAGGACATCATGGCGATCGTCAACCCGGCGCCTGCCGCGAAGAAGGACATTGAAGAGTCGGACATCGGTTCGCAATTGACCGCGCCGGCCGCCAGCGCCGACGAGGCGCTAAAGTCGCTTGTCGGCAAGTGGAAGGGGAGCGTGCACACGTACGAAGCAGACCTGCCGATCACGATGTGGGTCCAGGACGACGGCGACGTAGTCGTGCAGTTCGAGCGGCAGCTCAAGACGCTCCTAAACGGCGCCCGCTTCCGCGACGGTTGGCTTCGCGGGCGGTTTGCGAGCGACCTGGGCACCGACGACGCCAACCGGACGCGCTACGACCTGCAACTGGAAGTCAAGCTGCGGGGCGACGCGCTCAACGGCTCGCTGACGGCCGTGTCGCGCCCGGCGCTGCGCGTCGGCAACGCCCTGACGCACTGGATCGAGCTAAGGAAGGAAGCGGAGTAAGAGTCGCGCATTCGGCGGGGATCAGCCGCCAACGAGCTCGATATTTGCACCGGTCTTGGGCAGGATGATCATCGCCAGGACCGAGGCATCCTCGACGCCACAGATCGCGAACGCTTCCTTGACGGAAAGACACAAGAGTTGGTCAGACCTCAGTTCGTGGGACTCACCCGATGCCCTCACCGTCACGACACCCTGCAGGCAGTGAAGGATCAACTCGCCCTGTGCTTTGTGGGCGGGAATCTCAGCCCCCGCGGGAACGACGAAGCGGATGACTTGCACGTCGTGGGTGGTGAACAGAATGCTTCTCTGCTCTAGTGCCAAATCCGCCGGCGATGCTGCCAGGTCCACGATGGTCGGGAACGTGTTCATAGCTGTTCCTCCCTTCTCATCGCCTTGTCGGCGCCAAACACGGCGCATAGCAGAGGCGCCCAATTATACGCCTGAAGGGCGTTTGAAATGCCGAGGCCGCGCCGTCACGACCGGTTCGGCGCGGGCGACGCGATGACGAGAAGGGGGCCAGTGCCCTGGAATTTCATGTCGGTGCCGTGCGGCGTGCGGGGCTCGGCGGCGGTGCAAAACATCGTTCCCCAGCGTCCGTCGTCAAGCTCGAGGCGGAAAATCCCGTGCAGCAGCGCCGAGAGGCGTGGCAAGAGAAAACCGGCCGTCCATTCGGACAGGCGGCGGCTATTCGGCGACTCGTGGATCCGCACGTCGCCCTCGTAAATCACATTCACGCCTTGCGTGACCTTACCCGGAAAGTCGTGCATGAACTGTCCTTCTTCCAGCCGTTGCCGTGCCGCATCGAGACGATGGCGGGCGGTCAAACGTCATCGTCCGTCGACGGAGCGCGAAGGGAGACAAGTTGCAATTCCACCTCGAGCACCTTGCCTGCCAGCGGATGATTGCCGTCGACCAGCACGGCGTGTGGCTTAAGCTCCAACACGCGCACGCGCCGTCTGCGTCCGGACTTCCTTCCGACCACGACGAGTTTCTTCCCCACGCGCAGATCGATGTGGGCAGGAATGCGCTCGCGCGGAACCTGCTTGACGAGGTTGGGACGAATCTCTCCGAAAGCGCGATCGGGCGCGAGCGTCATCCGTTTCTGCTCGCCCTTGCACATGCCAACCACGCCCAGGCTCACGCCCGGTATCACCTCATTGCTTCCCACGATGAAGTCCAGCACCTGCCGGCCGCCCCCCTGCTGGGTCGTCGTGCCGTCTTTCAGCAGGCCGACGAATTGCACTTTCACCCGATCGCCGAGTTTGGCCTTGCGGATCATATGCGAGTTCCTTTTCGTTCGAAGAATCTCCAACGCCCTCTTCGATCAACGCCGAGAATTCCCCCACCGCGACACGAGGCTTCTTGCCGCCTGCCATCCGACCACCACGACGGCGGCCAACAGGTAAAGCGGCGTTAAAATCCAGGCACGCATGGCTCCTCCTTCAGCACACAATCGAAACGATGCTGTCACGGTTCTTTCCGCAAGAGCGACCTATGCCTGATCCAGCATCAGGCGAACCTCCGGAATACCGCCTAGCAGCCGTTCCAGGAGTCCTCGCGGGACGCCCGACGTGTAGGCCACGTGGAACGTGCAATCGGACGTATTCTCGTCTTCACGCACCGGTTCACTGGTTTTAAAAACGAACGACTGGCTGAGCCGCTTAAGCAACCAGTCGACGTTCAGTCCGTCGACTCGCACTCGGCAGGCGCCACCGGCAGGGCGAACCCACACGCTCACGGACTTCATTCCTTTACTCCCTGTGTTGTCGTGCGATCGTGCAACTGGTCCGCGCGCGTCAAATACGACGTGGCGATCACAGCCGCGTGGACGTTGATTTGGCGATTTTCTGCGCGCACTGCGGGTGCACTCCCACCGCCGAATAAGACGGCTTTCCGCAAATCGGGCACACTTTCCTGGGCGGCGCCGAAATGATGGGGGGCTTGGGCTTCTTGTCGCTCATATTTGTTCCTAAGGCAAAGGCGGCCGCTTGGGCATCCGCTCATCAGAAGCCAAGCGCCGGAGTTGGCCGGCGCGCGACACTCCAGGATTCCGCGGTGCGGAAGCCGGGCGCGCTTATTCGTCAGAACCGAAACGGCGCGATGCTCCTTGACGTCGCGCACGATCCGGCAATACGAGCCACTTCACCGAAAGCAGGTGGGCCGATTCGGCTCGGATCTATGGAGGAAGGCTCGTGAAGAGTGGCTGCACCAAGTCAGCCTTCATAGATGGGAGATACAACAATTGTCCCATATATAGCGCCTGTTGGCAAGGGACGAAGCCGCTAAAACACGCCTCCCGCGCGTAATTCATGCCCGGTCGATCCGCCTTTGAGCGTAAGGATCGCTCGATTGGGTATGGAATCGCGCCAATCGGCAATGAGCACTTCTCCCCATGGCGTGCATGCACGCCTCGTCTGTCGTGGCCGACACGCACGAATGCAGACGCTCATGCCTTTCACGCCGTGTCGGGCGCGGGCACCGCTAAAGGTCCCACGCCTTGGAACTGCATGTTCGTTCCGGTGGACATCGCGGGTTGAGCCTTTGAGCACTGCATTGTGCCCGTGCGGCCATCCGCAAGATCGAGGCGAATATCGCCGTCGATCGCTTGCGACACGGTTGGCGATAGGAAGCCCGCCCGCCACGACGGCGGTCGTCCCTTGGGTGCTTCTTCCACCCAAACGTTTCCCTCGAAGATCAACGTATCGCCGCGGCTGATACGTCCACGGAATACAGCCATTGTCCAGCTCCCGGACGGCACAGCCGCCCATTGGTTTATCGCTTGATGTGCGCTTCCATGAAGATTCCGTCGACAAGGCGGCGGCCGCCTGCGAATCCTCTCACGACCTGCACCGCGATCCCTTTTTGATGACCAAACTGTGTCCCAACAGAGCCGCGAGATGCCCGGCGATCACCGCCACGCGTTCGCCCATCGTCGAAGCGGCAGCGGCTTTTTTTCACCAACCTGATAGCTCGCCTTCAATGCCGCGCTGGCCCGGGCCGAGGCACATTGGGGGTGCGTGCCTGCAAGCGAATAGGACACCTCTCCGCACACGGGGCATTGTCTACGGATCGGCAGGGCCACGATCGGCTTTGGCTTTTTCTCGCTCATGGTCGCCACTTGTCCTGCGTTCGAGCCCCCGATCGCGCCGCACGTGCGCGCAACGAACCGGTTGACGGTTCATTCGACACCGGCCCCCCGCGACGACGGGGATCCCATCCCATCGATTTCAGCCAGGATGGCCAGCGACTGTCGGCCCATCCCGCCAACGCTGAGTTCGCTCAGACTTCCTTGGTCGACGAGCCGTTTGACAGCACGCCATCCAGACTCAGCTATGGAGCGCCTAACGTATAAGGAGGCCGCTCGGGAGCCAGCCTCGATAAATGAGAGGTGACTCGATTGTCGTCTATGGGCGACCGGACCGCAAGCGGCGTACAAGAATCGGCAGGGCCGTTCACAGATTCAAGCTTGCCGGCGGCGCACCGGCGGGAAAGTGGGACAGGCACCGAGACGCAGCGTTGGTATGAAAGGGCTTGCGCTGTTTGTGCTCGGAGCCAGTCCCATTTTCCCGCCTCGCCATTTTCGAACAACGTCATGCCGGCGCGCTTGCGCGGTTCTGGCTGGGGGCATTTGTGCAAGTACTCAAGCAGCTCAGACAGTCGCGCCGTGGCCACGGCCAGGCACGTATCCGCACCGCCGTAGTAGAGCCGGATTGCGCCTGTTGCTTTGTCCAAGATCCATCCACAAGGAAACACAACGCCGTTCACGTCTCCCTGACGCTCGTAGGGCATCTCTGGTGCGAAGATCCAGTCGTCGCTGCGGCGAAGCACGCGACGCGGATCCTCCAAGTCGAGCAAGGCGAGTCCCAGGCGATACAGACAACCCCCCGCGGTGTGCCGCACGCCATGGTAGAGGATCAGCCAGCCTTCCGCTGTCTCGAGGGGAGGCGGGCTCAAGCCGATCCGATTCGCGTCCCACCATGCCCCGCGCCGCGCGTGCAAAAGGACGTGGTGGTCGCCCCAATGGGTCAAGTCCGGCGAGAACGAGAGCCAGATGTGCGCGCCCGAACTCCCCGCGGATACCGGCCGATGGATCATCGCGTAGCGGTTGCCGAAGCGGCGAGGAAAGACGGCCGCGTCCTTGTCCTCGGGCGGCATCACCGGGCCGAGCCGGGAGAAGGAGACAAAGTCCGTCGTTTGCGCCAGCGACACCATCGGTCCGCTGGGCGAATAGGCCGTGTAGGCAATGATCCACGCGCCGCGCTCCTCGATCCACGTCAAACGCGGGTCTTCCACGCCCCAAGCTTCCTCGGAATAGTTCGCTGGATCGGGTGGGAAGCTGGGGCTGGCGTCGATTTGCCAGTCCGACACGCCGTCTTTGCTTCGCGCTACGGTCAAGTGCGAGTGACCGCGGCGGTCCTCGACACGGACAAGCAGAACCGTCTCGTCGCCTACCTGGCACGCACCCGCGTTGAAGACGGTGTGGGCAGGGTAGGGCCAATCCTGCGTTGTAAGGATGGGGTTGCCCGCATGACGCTGGAAAAGTTCCGTGTACAGTTGAGGAGCGTGCAAGTGTTGGAGCATTCCGACTTCTCTGCGAAAAAGGTTCGTTGCCACTGGCCGATCAGGCGCTGGCCGACGCGGGTTTGCTTTTTTCATCAGGCGCGGCGGCTACTTCAAAGTTGCGCGCCTCGGTCCATAGGTACGCCAGAGTGGACTCCGCTCCCTGGTTGCGATTGACGCCCGACGGCTGCAGGCCATCGCAGCAAGCGCCGCCCTGCACGTCCACCAGCGACTCTCCCAAGGTGTTTTCACGATGGAACCAACCGTATGCTCGATGGAAGGTGGTCAGCCACTTCCCATCGCCCAGCACGTCGAACGCGGCGAGCGCGGCGTCGGCCATGGTGGCGGCTTCCACGGGTTGTTGGTCGTACAAGGCCCTGTCACCGCCGTGTGAATACCAACCGTCGTTTCCGATCGGACAGAAGACGTTCGCGACGGTCGTGGCGCCATCGAGAAAATGAAATGACGTCTCCGCCACTTCCAGAAATCCCTCGTTCGGCCAGCGCTGCGCGGCAGCAAACAACGCATGCGGCAAGACCGCGTTGGCGTACGTCATGCGCGACTCGAACCATTGCCAATTCGGGCGCACAGAGCGATGGTAGCACTCCGCCAAGCGCCGCGCCGCGAACAAGGCGATGCCCTCGAGGGGGTCGATATCCTTCACGCCTGACGCCCACAGTTGTCCCCACGCCAGAATCACGTAGGCTTGCGCGCGCAGGCTCCGCAGATCGGCCAGCGTGGGCGTGACCGCGTCGATCAACTCGCGGGCCAGCATGCGGTAATCGTCGGGCAGCCGGCTGGCGAGCACTTCGGCCAGAGCACGAACCGCCTGCCCCTGGCAATCCCCGGCGCCTGTCGCATCGAGCCACTGCCGCTGATAGTCGAGGAAGTTGTGGAATGCGCCGGCCGTGGAACGCGCGTGCTCCAAGAAGCTCAAGTACACCGCGACGCGGCTCAACATGCGGTCCTCTGGATGCTGGCACCACAGCCGCGTGCACAGGCGCAGCGCCCGCGCATTGTCGTCGGTCGTATAGCCGCTCCCGCGCCGCGGGACGCCGTAAATCGCGTGCTGGATCAGTCCGGTCGAGTCGGTCATGCGATCCAGATGATCCATCACGATCATGCCGTGCAAGTGATCCAACGAAATCCAGTCGCGATTGTGCATTACGAGCCTTCCACCAGGAATTCCTTGTGCTGGCCGTTAGCGCTGGGCGTCGCGATGCGTCGGCCCTGGGCCGGCGGCCGGCTGGCCTCGCTCGCCGAAACAATGTGATGGAAGAGCTCGAGATACTGCCGGCCGACGCTCGACCAGAACATCGGCTTCGCGTATTCGTACGCTTTGCGCCGCGTCTCAAGTCGAAATGCATCGTCGCTCAAAAACCGCAGCGTCGCATCGGCCATCGGATCGCTCTGGGCAAACGGCACCAGAAGCCCCCGCCCTTTCGCCAGCACTTCCTTGGCGTACAGGTAAGGAGTGCTCACCACCGCCCGGCCGGCTGCCAGAGCGTACGCCAGCGTGCCGCTGGCAATCTGGTCTTTGCCAGGGTACGGCGTGACGTACACGTCGCACGCTTGCAGGTGCACGAGCAGATCGGCGAGACTGAGATACTTATTCACGAAACGCACGTGGGCGGCGACTCCCAGCGCACGGGCCATTTCCACCAGACTTTCTCTGTAGGTTTCGCCTTCCTGCCGCCTGACCTGTGGGTGCGTGACGCCGACGATCAGATACACGACGTTCGGAAAGGCGGCCGCGATCCGCGGCATGGCCTGAATCATGTACTCAAGCCCTTTGCCGCGATTGATCAGCCCGAAGGTGCATATGACGCGGCGCCCCTCGAGCCCGAGCCGTGCCTTACACGTATTGTCCGATCGGAAGGCGACATCCGGCACGCCGTGGGGGATCACGTGTACGCCGGGCCCCGCCACGTGGTACACCTTGGCCAAAAGCCGCGCGGCGACATCCGCCATGACCACGATTCCCTCGCTATGGGCCGCGAGGCTGCGGATCAGTCGCCGCGGCAGCGGGGCCGGCCTGGTCAATAGCGTGTGAAAGGTGCAAACAATGGGCTTGCGGCACGCTCGGACAAAACTCAACACGCGCCCGCCCCATTTACCGGGATAGAGGCCGAACTCGTGCTGCAAGCTGACGACGTCGCACGGACCGTCATTGGCCACTTCGGCCGCGAGATGGTAGGCGTTTGGATCGCCGTTGTCGATGATGTGGACGACGCGGGGATCGTCGTAGCACAGGGTGCGGGTCTTTTGGATCGCCGCCAGCGACGAGACCGAATCATTCGCGGCGCGATCGACCGCGTCGGCCGAGTCCCTCGTGAACGTCGCCAACCCGCACTCTTCCGGCGGATAGGTGGATACAAACAGCGGTCGCACGTTAAACATTCGTCTCCTTTCGACGCTCCCTTTTTCGAGCGCGGCGTGGCACTTCGTGGTCCGGCCCATTCCCGACGGCGCGGCATGCAAGACAGGACGGCGAGAGCGGAGACATACGAACGATGTCTTCCGCCCATGCCCCGGTCAATCCGTCATCAGCATCGCGAATGAGCGCACACAGCGTCATCACGCATCGGGTGTCCGTGCGTCCTCGCGTGGTTTGCCGAGCCGTCCCTCGGCCTGGATTCGCTCCCACACCTCCAGGCGATGCACGGGAACGTTGGCATCGACTTCAAATCCCAGCCTCACTTTGCCGCCGCCCACGGTGAGCACTGTGATCTTGAGCAGGCGCTGGAAGCTGTCGTCTCCTCCAATCACCACGGATTCCTGACTTTTCCTCGATAAGACCAGCATCGTTAAACCTCCATTTGTCACGATTTGCCGCCCGCTTCACTTTCATCCCAACCGTCGGCCGATACGCTATGAGCGAGTAGATAGACCTGCACCACTGTGCCCGTCGTGAACACGTGGGTCACGACGCCGGTGCTCATTTCCACCGCCACGGCGGCTTCGCGCACGTCCACGCCGGTGATCCGCTTGATCTCCCCCCGTAGCGGCACGGAGGAGTTGTGGAACAGT
The DNA here is from genome assembly GCA_016191115.1 of Planctomycetia bacterium. GTDB lineage: Bacteria > Planctomycetota > Planctomycetia > Pirellulales > JACPPG01 > JACPPG01. The sequence continues at coordinate 32,153 of JACPPG010000067.1, forward strand.
TGACGGTGGAATTCCTGCACCTGCGCAGCGCCTGTGGGCGTTTGAGCCAAGGCCTGTTCGGCCGGCGTCAGAGCGCCGTGCAAGGTAATCACTAGCGTGCTATCGCTCAGGACCGCCGTGACCGACTTGGGCACGTGGCCCGTCCGCCGCCGTTCGAAGTCACCGGCTGCCTGGGCGATCTGCTTGATCATGGCTGCGTTGGTCGTTTTCATCGTGCACGTCCCGCGTGGTTTCGGCCACGCCATGCCGTCGAGCGCAAAAAAAAGCCGCCGCGGTCGAATGCTCGCGTGCACGCGACCACGTCGGCTTACTCGTCAACGAGCCACCCGCGATTGCGGGTTGCTCTTCATTTAGTCATCCGACGACCGAAGTATAGGGCTCCGTGCGAACATAGCAAGTAGATTCCTTTTTCCGCGCGGCTGCACAGGGGGGGGTCTGCCCTATTCGGGTTATGTGTGTTTGGCGCGCCGTTGCCTGCCGCTTGGGCCAATTGCGTGATGATTCCTTAACGCACTGACGGTATTTGTCGAATGGACCGCCGATAGAGACAGATCGCTCACACTCGTCGATTTATTCCGAACCGTCACGCTCATGGCGACCAGCTCAAAGACGCGTTCGGAGTGTCGGGATGGCGCTGCGGATGACCCCGAGGCGATGATGTCGCCTAATCCTGGTTGCCGCATCAAAGGTGCGGGGTCATCCACAGCAGTGCTCCGTTTCCCTGATCTGCGTTGTGAGTGCGATCGCCAAGGCGGGGCCTTGATGCATTAGGATCGACCGAAGAATACCTTCCTGATTCTCTGCCCCCTCACCCTGCCCTCTCCCGCAAGGGGCGAGGGTATTGGAGGAGAAGTTATTTTTCGGGCGATCCTTAGTTCCTTGAGTCACTGATCACGAGATCGCCCATGCCGGCGCATCGCTGGCCGGAAATGACTCCTCGGACGCTTCGTCGACCGGATCCAAGACCGTGTCTTCCTCGATGCACGCGCCACGTACGTCGTGCGTCAGAAGTCGTTGCACGGGCACCGCTTTCCCGACCTCCTGGGGCGAGTTTCGTTCGACTTGGTCATTCATGTTCGCGATCCTCAATTCTCGTGGCGTGAATCCCGGAGTCGATACGGGCGGCCCGCCACCACCACTTCGGCGACAGGAAGCGCACCAACTTCGGGCGCTGCAACAAAAAAGCCGGCGTGGTCGACGGCCCACAGGGGCATGCGACCACGTCGGCTTACTCGTCACCGAGCCTCCCGCGATTGCCGGGCTGCTCGTCATGTAGTCATCCGACGACCCAATCAAGTATAGGGCTCGGCGCCGAGAAACTCAAGTGGCACGTTCTCACGCGCGCGGATATCATGGGGGGGTGTTGCCCCAATCGGGTTACCTTGTGAACCGTGCATTCGCACCCCTTTCCGCAAGAACCCGAGCTCGAAAACCCCGCTAACTACGATCAAGTGGAAGAGGAACTCGGCGCAACATGGCGATCAATGTGCCAGTGACGACGTGCAGTTTGTCACCCTTCAGCGCGCTGACGGGAGGGCAGGGACTGGATCGAGGTCGATAATGAAGACCCAAGGCGAAATCGAGGCCGCCATCTGCGCGGGGGTGACGCAGTTTGAACAGCAATACATGGGCCGCGGGCCGAAGGATATCCACACCCACTTGATCGGCGATCTTCTGGTGGTTCGCCTTCAGGGGGTTTTGACGGAAGCCGAACAGCAACTGGTCCGATCATTGCCCGCCGAGAAGGGAAGGGATCTGCTGAAGCAGGTCCGGACGCAGCTCATCGAGACGGCGCGGCCGGTTATGGTGGCGATGGTCGAGGCCGTGACAGGCGTCACGGTATTGAGCCTGCACCACGACATCAGCACTCAAACCGGCGAGGAGGTCGTTCTCTTCACCCTGACTAAAACACCCGATTTCCGCGCGGTGCGGCGCTGAAAGCGGCAGCTCTCATAGCGCCAAACGTCGACGCCTTCTATATCGCACAAGCCCCACCGCCAGCAGCGCTGCGCCGAGGCCGGCGCCCGCCAGGCCTCGCTGTGGTCATGCCCGTGCTCCTCGTCCCGCTGACAGGCGCCGGAAGAGTCCTGCCGCCAACTCCTCGGAGGCGCCATCGTGGGGCGAGTCCCATTCGTAATTGGCAATCAACGCATCAATCGCCGGCGTTGCCGACGAACGATCGCCGTCGGTAGTCAGGCGCCGCGTGTCCGTGGACGCTCTTGTGAGCCGGCCGCCGCCCAGCACTGCGTCCGTGGCCCTGGCCGAGGCAATCGATAGATCACGCGCGGACAGAGAGCCTCGTTCACCGACGCCGCCGATGCGGCTGGCAGGCGACGGCTCGGCGTCAAGCGTTACGGCGTTCGATCCAATGCGACTGGTCGAAACGAGCGGTGGTGCTTGCACGGCGGCCATGACGGTGTCGCTCTGCGCGACGCCATTTGTCGCCTTGCCCGGGGCCACCGGAGTCGCCAGGTCCGCTGCCGGCGGCGCGGCGGCGGATGGGCTCGTCGTCGCATCGAACAGGGCGCGTGGCGCCGCGAAAGCAAACGCCGCTTCGAGCGTCCCGCCGCCACTTCCACCACCGAGCGCGGCCTCGCTTCCCGCGCCGCCTCCGCCACCCAGTTGCGTGCCGCTGCCAGCTCCTGGGCCGGTGGTCAACCACCTGGCGGCGACAAGCTGAATATCGCTGATGTCGACCAGCCCGTCGGCGTTGATATCCGCGGGCGGGAAGGCCTGCAGCCAATGGACGGCAATCGCCTGAATATCGGAAATGTCGACGATTCCATCCCCGTTCACGCTGGCAGGCAGGACTTTGAACTGGAAATCAAAACCTCCGCCCGCCACGCCATTTCCGGACGCGAAATTCGAGACCTGGTCGGTCCACTCGCCGTCGAGCAAGTGGCCGGAAAGGTCGCGGACGCCCGAGGCGGAGTCGCCATCCAGGTGGAGCGTCAGATTGTCCGTGCCGATGGGTTGCGACAGTGTCCACGTGGCTGTGAACGTCGTGTCGTCGTAGCTGAAGCCGCCGCCATCGACCGGAAGGAAGCTGTATTCCGGCAGCGTGACGCCGTTGACGACCAGGTCGCTTTGTTGGACGTCGACGTTCGAGTCGAACTGGAGCGATATCCGATCGAGTCCCTGGTTCGTCCCGGGCCTGAACCATGGCAATGTCTTGAGTTGGTCGGCGCCGCCGGGGATCGCGTAGCCGTTGACCGTCCCTAGGTTGTTGTCCTCAAGTTGGGTGTAGAAAGTCGGTTGCCAGGCGTTCGATGCCACCCACACGCCAGTTACGCGCGGTCCGGTCGTCACGACCGGGCTGACCGTGAAGCCGAAGGGGGTCTCCACGCCCATCGGGTTGCCAACGGAGTCCGTCAGGGTGCCGTATATCTTGGCCGTGTAGTCGCCGGCTGGCAAGATGCCATCTGTGTATCCGGGGAAGGTAAAGCTGGCGGTGTTCGTGCCCGCGTCGTAGGTCACGGCCATCAGGCCTGGCGGCACCTGTTGCGCCGTGGTCGTGTTGATCAATTCGAGGAAATCGACGGTCAAGGCGCTGGAGACGTCCTCGCTGAACTCGACGAAGATGGTCGGCACGAGGCCACTATCGTCGTAGCTTTGCGCGACGATGAAAGGCGCAACGGCGTCGACGTTCGGGCCGGTCTCGAAACCGCTGTATGTGAGCGTCTTGAGGTTGTCGCTGGTGACGTTGCCGCTGGCTGGCGAGCCGTTAACCACATAGTTTTGCGCCGTTGCCAGGGCCAGGTTGAGCGTGTCGCCGGGCGCGGCGGTGGGATTGCCGCCGACAATGCTGATCGCGGCAACGGCGTCGGGCTGCATGTACGCCGTGTCGGCCCCGCTACCCATTCTTAGTCCGATGATTTGGACGGAATCAAAAAACACGGACCCGCCGGGCGCAAAGAAGTTATCGCCGGCGAACGCACCAATGGTGTTCTGCGAGACGTGCAGCGTGCTCGGTGCGGTCTTGCTGTTGGTCACCTGGTTGATGCGATTCGCGGTGCCCGCGTCGCCGAAGAAATTCACGCGTCGGCCGAGCAAGTCGGAGCTCGTTGGCAGGTTCAGGGCGTCATCGCCTCCGGCGCCGTGGAAGGAGAATTCTCCGGACGCGAAGGACGTGATGTTCATGATGTCCACGGCCGGACCGGCGTAAACCGCCTTTTGCTCGGTGTTGTAGTACTCGAGCGAAACGAAATACGAGGTTGGAAACGTGCGTGAGACTTGTAGGGTGGTATTGGCGGCGGCGGTGTACGTGAAGCTATTAGCGGGGTTGGCGTTGCGGAGATTGAAAGTGTCGATCCCCTGCTCTCCGTTAAAGAGAAACGACGCGATGCTGGTAACGTTGGCGGCCACGTCGCCGTTGCCGAAATTGCACAGGTCGTCGCCGAGGCCGCCGTTAATCGTCAAACCCATTCCAGATTTGTAGCTGTTGATGTTGTAGACGTCGTCGCCGGCGCTGCCGGTCATGGTGATGGCTTCGAAGTCACTGGCGATTCCGAACCCACCCGAACCCACGCCGGTGATGTTTTGCGTGCCGGCACCGAACGGATTCGCGAACGCGTATGCGGCGGGCACGGGGGAAGCGGAATCGACGACGAATAGGCTGTCGGTCCCCGCGCCGCCGCCGATGCCGACGTTTCCATTAATGGTGAGATTGCCTTGGGCATCGTGTGGATAAAGGTAGACGTTGTCGTTTCCGCCGCCCAGCGCAATCGAGATTTGGTTTCCGACGTCGATGTCGGACGACGTCCCGTACACACCGACGTTGGTCGTGCCGCTGCCAGCGCTGAGCGACATCGCCTGCATGTTGTCGTAGTTGATGTCAAACCCCTCGGGGAACACCGCGCCGTCCGTCGCGTAGAAACGGTCGGCGTAGAGGTAATAGCCTGCCGCGCTGCGGGTCGTTTCGTCGATGGCGAGCGTGTTATAGCCGGTGCCGCCGTCGATCGTCACGTCGTACTTGACCGGGCCAAAAATTAGTTCATACCAGTTGTTGGAGGCTCTATTCCAGGAGATGTTGTCGTTGCCCGCCGCGCCGTTGATGGTGACGTTCCCGAAGAACTGCGCTTGGCTGCTGTAGCCGACGACGATGGTGTCGTTGCCGAGACCGGCATCGACATTGATGCCCTGGGCCAAATTGCCACTCATGCGGATCTGGTCGTTGCCGGAGCCGCCCAACCAACCGACTGACTCGAATCCGACCGTGGAAATGGCGAAGACGCCGTTATAAAAGATGACCAGGTTGGGCTGAATTTCGACGGTGTGATTGCTGGCCAGTAGATGATTGTCGAAAGTGATCGCGTCATTGCCGCTGCCGCCGTCGAGTATCCACGCCGGTATGAAGCCTACGTTCCCGGCGCCGACGATGAAGTTGTCGTCGCCGTCGTTGGCGTGAATCTCGACCGTCGGGAGGATGTCGTTGGCCAGGATGAAGTTGTTCGGGCCGAGGGTGGCGTTGAGAATAATGCGCGAAATATTCGAATAATTGAGCCCGCCGAAGGAGAGCGGCTTGTCGCGCGTGAGCGACGTGGCCGCGAGGTTGTAATTCAAGGAGAAGCTGTTGGACTGATCGTTGAGCGTGACGCTGTCGCCGCTGGCATTGTCGACCCCGTCGTACGTGATCAGGCCCGTCACGGAATCGAGGTTGCCGCCGCCGACGATGAGGCGGTCGCTGCCGCCGCCGCCGCTGACCGTCACCGGGGCCTGGATGATGTTCGTTCCGCCGTTGGGGGCAATGGAGATCGTGTCGTCGCCGCCGTTGCCGTAGATCGCGAGGGACGTGAAAAGCCAGAGCGAATGAAGGGTGATGTATTCCGGACCGCCAAGTCCGTTGATGCTCGCGACGAGCGCGCTTCCGGCGTTCGGCATGTAGACGTCCGCGTCGCCGCCGTTGAGGAACAAATTGAGCGACTCCACGCCGTCGAACGAGGTCAGATTGATTCCGGTGCTGACCAGCGACGGGCTGTTGACGGTTATCGCATCGTAACCGGCGCCGCCCCACACGTTCAGCACGTCGTAGCCCGCTCCCGAGCCCAGGTTGAGCGCGATCGGGATCGAGCCGTAGAGCGAGTGGATCGTGACCGTGTCCGACCCACCGCCCATGTCGATCTTGATGTTGTTTATGGAATTGATCGGTAAAACGCTGAGGATCGAGGAGGGGTCGGCGCCCGGGACGGGCGCGCCCAGCCCGAGAGTCACCAGCAGGTTGCCGCCGCTGATTTGAAGATCGAGCGTGTCGGGGCTATTGCCCGCCGGCGTCCGGATTTCCAGCGTTCCGCTGGCGTCGAGCCGATCGTAAAACGTTCCGAACTGGCTCGGCTCGTTGATCGTGTAGCCGTACGCGTCCTGGAAGACCCGGGCGACATTGCGGGAAGGAACATAACGCTCGCCTTTATTCCAAAAGCCATTGCCCGCGTCTTCACCTCCATAGTACGTACTGCCGTTGTAAACGACCGGCGGGTTGGTCGTGCTGCCGGTGTGCACGGCGTTGTACAGGTCCGCGGGGTTTCCCGTGTTGGCACTGCCGTTGAACAAGACGCGCCCGCTCGCGCCGTTGAAGAGCCAGTAGGTATTATTCAGGCCCCCGGCGCCGGGACCGGCCTCTTCGCGTCCGGTGGGGATCGCGATGTTGGTGTTGGACAGCAAGCCGCTGGTCCAGATCCGCAGCGACGGGTTCTTGGACGTTCCCAACACGTGGGTGGTCTCCAGCATCACCAGCGTGTAGAAGTCCAACTTGCCGGCCGCGTCGGTGCCGGCCTTGGCATTGCCGGCGAAAGCGTTGGTGATGTTGCCGTCGAACTCCGAGGAATCGTAGGGAGTCGGATCAATGAAGTAGCCACCACCCAGGCCGTTGGTCCCGCCGGCCAGATTGATGGTGCCGCTGGTGGGCCTGCCGTCCGAAATCGTGCTCACACCCCCGGACCCGCCAATCCCCGTTCCGGCGATCGAGAGGCTGATGTTGATGTTGTTGGAGCCATTGTTGAAATTCGCGACCACGCGCGACCAGGTCGCAAAAGCGGCATCGGCGTCCGCGCGGGCGGCGGCGGCGGCTGGGCCGAAGACGGCGTCGAAGCCATCGGAGCTATTTCCGCGGTTGGTCCAGGTGATCGTCGACAGCATCCGCCGATCTTCCAGCGGCTCGAAGCCGAGATGACGCGGACGTGGCGCTTTGTGACGAGCCGTTTTAGGCCGGCGCACAACGTCAAGAGTTCGCCGGCCACCGTCGCGCAAACTGGCCATCGGTCGGTCCTTTTGTGAATTGCCAGGGCGGACCCCCCCATCGGAACCGGGGGCGGTCTCGCAGCCACCTTGGAAATAGCCATCGGCGCTCAAAACGCACAAGAAATCTCAAGATTCCTTGGCGTTTGCGTGGCTGCCCATCAGCGCCTCGGCCTCCCGGAGCAAGCGAAGCGTGGTCGCGCGCTCATGCCAGGCTCCCCAGACTGGATCCCAGGCGTTGGCTTGGTCGAGCTTGCGGAGATCGGACTGATCGATCCAGGATTTGGCTTCGGCAAGGCACCGGCCCGCGTCGTCAGAATGACCGAGTTGCTGGTGCGCCATGGCCAGAAAGCACCAATCCGCAGCGCGCAGGCGACTGACGTTGGACGCTTGCCGTATCTGCTCGATGGCCTGCTCGAATTCACCGACTCGGTAAAGCACTGAACCCAAGAGGCGCGCTCCGCCCGTGTAATGGGCTGCGCCGAGCCGCGCCAAAGGGATGAGGCGTTTCATGTCGGAAATGGAGTCCGGCGTCAGCATGCAGGCGTGGACGACGTCATACGCGCTACTTTTGTCCTGTGTCCCTTCAAATCGCTCCAGCATGTCGCTGCACGCGCGCCGAAAGTCGGCCATCTGGTCCCCTGCCAAAAATGCCAGCGCCTGGAATTTCCACAGGTCGACATCGTCGGGCTGCAGTTGCGCTGCGCTGGCAAAGGCCGCGGCGGCGTCGTTCCATTCCTTGCGACGCACGTGCAGGTATCCGCGGACGCGGTAAGATTCAAGAAGCGTCTGGACGTCGCCGGGCCGAAGTTCTAGCGCGGTCGCATATTCGGCCTCGGCCTCGTTGAATCGTCGCAGACCCGCAAATGAGCGTCCGCGGAGGAGGTGGATGCGGGGATCTGGCTCGGGCAATGGCAGGGCCAATCGCTCTCGTGCCTCGCGAAAGAGCACCTGGCACTCCAGCCAGTCCCAGCAATCTATCGGCCAATGGCCCGTGGCACCCTGGCTCATGGCCCAACGCTCCGTTCCTCCCGCGCACTTGTCCCGCGTCCACCGGTCGATGGCCGCGGCGGCGCTATCGAGCGCTTGCCGGGCGTCGTTAGCCTGACCGAGTTCTTGGTACGCGATGGCCAGAACGGCGTAGTTCAGCGGCTTTGAAGCCCATGCGGCGTCCGCCATCAAGGATTCGCGGCAGCGAAGGATTGCCTTCTCGTACTGGTGGGCCCTGCAATGAGCCAACCCCAGCACGTACAAGAACCAAGGGCCCCGGGCGGCCCTAGCGACAGTCTCCTCTTGCAATGCCACCCACTGCTCGGGAGCTTCTCCCGGGTCACGCGACACGACGGATGTCCGGACAAGTTCGCACGCGAAGGCCACATTGTTCGTATCGACGAACCGCCGGGGCATCCGCTCGGCGATCCGGCGGCAACCTGCCGTGTCGTTGACATACAGGCGCGCCACGGCGAGCTGCCACCATCGCGAAGCGATCCGTGGCTCCTTCAGGTCAAATGCCCGAGCCAGATCGACGGCAGCCAACTCCCACAGACCGAGACCCGCATACAAATGCCCGCGCGCCTCCCAGCCGTCGGCGGAATCCGGCAACAGCTCGGTAACTTTGGCGAAGGCCGCCTCGGCGTCGTCCCAATAGTGCATCTCCGCGCAAAAGCGCCCCTGGTCCAACAGCGCGCTCGCCGACTTCAGGCGCACAAGTCCTTGACGGATTTCAGTCGCGCGGGCGTCAGACTCTTGGCGCGCGATCCATTCTCCTCGTCGCGCCGCTTCCGCGTCGCGCCATTTCCACAAAACGCCCGCGAAACCCACCGCAATCACCAGGAACAACAGGGCGCTCAGGCTGGTCACGGCGGGATTCCGCCGACACCAGCGGTAAGCCTTTTCCCACAATCGCGTGCGACGGGCCAGAATGGGACGGCCCGCCAGAAAGCGATCCAGATCCTCGGCCAGACAGACGGCGCTCGCGTAGCGGTGGCGGGGGTCCTTCGCCAGGCACTTCAGGCAGATCGTTTCCACGTCGCGCGGCAGCCCCCGCTGTACCCGGGACGGCGCAATCGGATCGTCGCAAATCACTTGTTGCAGCGTCCCAAGCACCGTCTCGCTACGAAACGGAGGGCGGCCCACCAATAGCTCGTAGAGCACCGCACCCAGCGCATACACGTCCGACACGGGGCCAATCTCGTCGAGCTTTCCCAGCGCCTGCTCGGGCGCGAGGTATCCAGGTGTCCCCAGCAAGTCGCCCGTGTGCGTCGGGTCGCCGTTGGCAGCGCCGCTCGTCTCGGCGCCCACGCGTTTCGCCAGGCCGAAATCGGCGATTTTCGGCGTCCACCCCAAGCTGAGCAAGTCGGCCGGAGCTTTGCCGGTGTCGGCGGCTGCGGTCGAGAGGGAGAATAGGATATTTGCCGGCTTGAGGTCCCGGTGCAGTACGCCGTGAGCGTGCGCATAGTGCATCGCCCGCGCGAGCAGCGCCATAAGGGCCGCTGACGTCCGTGCGGAAAGCGTTCGCATCCTGAGTAACTCATGCAGGCTGCCTCCGTCGACATATTCCAGGACGAGCACGTCGTGCGTCGGAGTCTTGAGGACGTCGTAGAGGTGCACGATGTTGGGATGCGACAGCCGCGCGACCACCTCGGCCTCGATCTGCAGCCGCTCGACCTGCGCCGCATCGCGACCGCTGTCGGCCCACAGCAACTTCAGGGCCACGGTGCGTCCGAGCCGTCGGTCGCGAGCCTTGTAGACGACCCCCGTTCCGCCGCGGCCCAGCTCGCCGAGAATCTCGTAGTTATCCAGACCCTGCTGCGAGGCCACCCATCGCAGACGCTCGGCCGTGGCCTGGACATCCGAGGTCGCATCGCGCGATTTCCTGACTTCAATCGCATCGTCGCGCTCGCTGAGAGCATCATCCAACTCCATTTGCTGACAGAGTACACCCGCGAAATGCGGGAAACGTCGCGCGTATTCGTCGGCCGTCGGCTTCTCGCCCATCTCACTACGGATCAGGAACTCGCCATAGATCAGATCGACCGCATGCTCCGGGCTGTCGCGCAGCGTCGGATAGCGATCGAGCAGCCGCTCGACCAGTAGCCGCTCGCCACCGGCCCACCTCTCGCGCTGCGTGGCGTGCAGCATTGTCACCAACCGATCGTGGTGATCGTGAGCTTCGCCAGCGGCCGAGACCCGGAGATTCTGGCGATCGTCAATCATCGTCGCTTCATCCCGTGCTTAGTTCTTGGGCAACTCGTTCGAAGGCCCTGACGAGCTGCATTCTCCGGGCTTGCGGCTCACCGCCTAACCGTGCCGCGACGTCGGCCCAAGACAGACCTTCGATCCGTAGGTCGGCGATCGCCCGCTCCAGCTCATTGAGGCTCGCGCGCACGCGGCCGTACAACTCGTGATCGGCCACCTCGCGGCTGGGGGTCGAACCGTCTTCGGCGATCTGTGCGATGTCTCGCAAACCCAGATTCAGAACGCGACGATCATCGCGGCGCTGGCGCCGGTGGCGGCGAGTTTCCACGACGAGCCTGTTGCGTGCCATGGTCGCCAGCAAGGCAACCAGTTGTTGCGGGTGATCCAATTCGTAGTCGCCCTGAGCGGCTCGAGCAAAAAAGCTGCCTAATACCGACTGGGAAATATCCATCGAATCGAACTTGGTTCTCAAACGCGGGTCGCGCAGGCGCATCCGCACGGCGCGACGGACGATTGGCTCGTAGCAACGAACGAGCTCGGCGGCGGCCGCATCGTCGCCGAGACGGATGCGTCGTACAAAGGTGGCAAACTCGATGTCGTCGTTCATCTTCGGTCGCGGGACGGACAGGTGGAAACATCGGACCTGTGAGAGCTCGCGCGACACGGCATCGTCGAGGGGCGGACCGACGGCCCCGATTATAGCTGTCTGGAACAGGGTTGGCCCGCCCAAAGTCTGGCCTTGCCATTCAAAAGGCGACGACCGTGAAACCATCGGAGACGAACCCGGGATCCACGTTGATCGTGAACGGCGAAAACTTCTCCGCCACCCACTGCCAGATGTCATTGATCGTAGCAATCTCGGCGGCGCTAAAGTTGTTGAAATCCCCGTCTGTCGAGAACGACTGAACCGGCGCAGAATTTGTGAATTGCCAGACTCGAACGCAACCGGGTTATCGTTCTGAATTGCTCGCCTGCCACGCGCGCCGCCACCGCGTCAGCGCCCGCCCACCGCGCGTCCGCGTTGACCACGACCGGGCGACGTGAAACAAAAAAGCCGACGTGGCCGATCGCCCGAGGGCATTCGACCACGTCGGCTTACTCGTCACCGAGCCTCCCAGCGCAAGCCGGGCTGCTCCTTATCTAGTCATCCGACGACTATGGCCTGAGTATAGAGGCTCCGATGCACGATGCAAGCAGATTGTTTGACCACGTCCTGGCGTCGCGGAGCAAATCTTTCCCTTCATCGTCCTTCGTGGCGCGTGTGCCGCATCGCGCTGGCCCACCGCGCACGCATCGTGGGCGGTCACTTCTTGAGCGCATCCGCCCACCGAAACGGCAGCACGTCCGGCACGACGCTCACCTCGGTCGTGAATTTGAACGGATACTTGCCGCCGCTTGCGTACACCAGCTCGACGAAGAAGGCCGTGAACCCCTTGTCCGGCTTCGGCACCTGGCCCACGTACACGCCGCTCGTCTTTTCCGAAAGCGGGCTGGTGGTGTACGCCTTGCCGATCGTGTCGACGCGGAAGTCGCGGGCGTCGGGATTCGTGGCCTGCCACAGGTTCACTTCCCGCGGCCGGTCCTGCGCCGTCACCACGAGCGAGCCGTCTTTTTCCTTCTTCCAGGAGAACTTGGGCCGCGGCGTGCCGTCGAGGATCGCCTGATAAAACGCCTGCAGGCTCTCCCGCGCGTCGCTCCCTTCCAGATTGTGCTTGGCGTTGGGGACGTAACGCAGGTGCTTTTCCTCCGGCATCGCCGCGTAATAGAACTGCGAATTGTCCGGCAGGAAGAACTGGTCGCCCGAGGCGTTGATGAGGAACTTGGGGATCGAGAGGCGCGGGCGGTCGCGGTAGTTGTACGGGTCCTCGATCGCCAGCACCTCGCGGTATTCGGGCGTGCCTACCTTGTCGGGGAAAATCTTGTGCCGCACGTAGTCGCCCAAGGCCGGCGAGAAGAAACCGTACGCCTCGTAGTGGTGCTTGGTGATTGCTTCCGAGTTCAAGGCATCGATCACCATGGGCACAATGGCGATCACGCGCGGGTCGACGGTTCCCACCAGCCAGGTGGTCCAACCGCGTTTCGATCCGCCGGCGACGACGAACTTGTCGATCGCGAGCGATCCTGCTTCGCTGCCGGCCATGAACTGCTGGATGGCGTCCATGGCGCGGACGCCGCTTTTCACCATTGCCAACCGCACCAGCCACGTCTCGTCGCGCGTGGCGATGTACTTGACGCGGGTGTAAGCGATCAGGTCATCTTCCGAGCGACCCTTGTCGTTGGAGTCGGCGAAGAAAAGCGGCTGGTTGGGAACCATGCCCAGCTCGGCCACCACGGTGTTGGTCCCCTGGGCCAGGCTGACGACGCGCGCGGGCGCGGCCTTGGGCGGCTCGTCTTTGTTGCTGCCGCCGCCGATATAGAGGAAGGCCGTGCTGCTCTTGGCATTGTCCGGTTTGACGATCGACAGCCAATGCTTCCACACCGGCCGGTCGACTTCCTCGGCCGTGCGCCAAGTCTGCGACGTCAATTCGAGGATGTAGGTCGTGTACCCCTCGCCCGGAATCTTGGCCGCCAGCTTCCAGGCAAACAAGGGATCCGCTTTGGCGATATAGCGGTCAAGCGCGGTCTCAGCCGCCAGGCAACGTGCTGCGCCGCACAGGATGAGCGCCGCGGCGAGAAGTTGGACATGCCCACGCCGAAACAATGTGATGGCCGCCATGTTGGGCTCCTCCGCCTGAGTGTTCGTACGACGAGACCACATCACCCCCTCACCCCGGCCTCTCCCGTGAGGGGTGAGGGGAGAGGGGGTTCTCTACGCCTCATCAAACTTCCGACTCATCCTCCGCGGAACACCATCTTCTTCGCCCGCGCGCTGTCGGGCAATCTCTCGGGCGTGCCCACGGCTGCCATCGACAGGTATTCGCCCTTGGCCCACGATTCCAAGAGATCGCCGTAGAGCGGGCTGGCCGGGTGCTCGCTCTGCCCGCCGGGGTACATGCCGGCAGTCTTGCCCGTGTTGGCCAGGTCAACGATCATCCGCCACGAGGCGCCGCCGCCGACGGTGCCGACGTTGCTGCCGGGATTGACCGTGAACTCGGTGCCGACGGTGGGGCCGCCGGTTCGCGCCAGGTCCGGCTGGCGGCTGAGCGAATTGACCGAAAGCACGTTGATCTTGCCCCACGACCATTTTTCGACGTCGTCGCCGAACTGCTTCCGCAGCGAGGCGACGGCCGCGGTGAACGAGCCGCGAATCACATCGTCGCGCGACTCGCGGCGGGGCGTCGTCCGGTCGTCGAACCATTTCGAATTCGGGTCTTCGCGCGTGATGTACTCGAGCAGCTCGATCTCCGGCTCGCGGCGGTTCGCGCCGCTAAAGCCCCACGAACCGCTTGGTTGCTTGATGCCGCGCGATGTCCACTCGTCGACCCACACCGCGTCGCGATAGCTCTCGAACCAGCGGAGCCAGATGGCCGTGCCGAGCGAATCGGTGTCGGCCACGTAGTCCCACTTCGACAGCTCCGCGAGCGCCCGCGTCTCCACGGCATCGTCCAGCTTCACGTCGCGCATGGCGGCGACCAGCGTGGGCACGAACCGCTCGGCCGCTTTGTCGTAGTGGTCGAGCTGGATCGGCTTCATCGAGTCAACCGTGAGCTGCTCGGCCTTCGACAGCATGTCGTTGATCCGCCGGATGCGGTAGTTGCAGTCCCACATCCAACCCAGGTAGTGCGGATAGTCGAGCGGCGCCGGCCGGCCATTGGCCGAGGCGACGAAGTGGTCGGGCGGATTGACGGATAGCGGCAGTTGGCCGCGGGGGATCGTGCCGGCCCAATCGTCCTCGCCGCTGGCGCCGTCCATCGGGATGCGGCCCTGCCCCGGCGTCCGCACCGGCAGCGTGCCGCAAGGGTGGATGGCGATGTTGCCGTCGACGTCGGCGTACACCATGTTCAGGCACGGCACAGCCAGGTTGTCGAGCGCGGAGAGGAACTGCGCCAGATCGCGCGCCCGCGACACACCCCATAGCGCCGCCACGTCCTTGGTGGGCACGAGCCCTGTCCAGGCGAGCGAGACGGCCCGCTCGTCGCGGCGGACGATCGGCCCGTGTACCGTCGAGTCGATATTCAGCTCGTGGGGCTCTTGGCCGCGGACCGGAACATGCTCGGTGATCCGCTCCATCTTCTTCCACTCGCCGCGGTGCTTGTAACGTAGCGGATCAGCCGGGTCGACCGTCTCGACATAGAAATCCACGGCGTCGGACTGCATGTTAGTGATGCCCCAGGCGATGCGGTCGTTGTGCCCGATGACGACCGTGGGCCCACCGGCGAAGGTGACGCCTGCCACGCTCTGGCCATTGACCGACACGTGGCACGCGTACCAGATCGCCGGCAGCGAGAAGCCCAGGTGCGGATCGTTGCACAGGATCGGTTTGCCCGAGGCGGTCTTCGTGCCATCGACGGCCCAGTTGTTGCTGCCGAAGCTTCCGCCGCGGCCCAGCCAACCGGCGCGCGAAAGCTGCGAGAGCGTTCGCTCGTACACGTTGGCCATGCCTGGTAGCGGCCGCAAGTCCGACGCCAGGCGGTCGCGGTTCTTCTGGTACTTGACGGTCGGCACTTCATACGGCCGCTCGACCGGCCACAGCTCCTCGACCGCCGCGACGCCCAGCTTCTCGACCATCGTGCCGAACCACAGATCGTCGAACGTGCCCGACTGGTCCCAACCCATGTACTTGGAGAAGACGAGCGAATCGACGGGCGTCCAAGGCGCGGGCCGGTAGCCGAGCGCCTGGAAGTACGGCGACAACTCGGCTTCGCTCGCGGCGGCGATGCGGGCGTTCACGCCCTTGGCGTAGGCCACCAGCTCGTTGCGGAGTTTTTCGGGCAGGTCGCCGGAGTTCCAGAGCGTCTCGCACGTGCGGCGGATGCCGAGTTGCCGCATGAGGATGTCGGATTCGAGCCCGTCGCGCCCAACGATCTCGGCCGTGGTTCCGGAGGCCTGGCGGCGGAACATGTCCATCTGCCACAGCCGGTCGCGTGCGTGCAGGTAGCCCAGCACCTGCGCGGCGTCGGTCCAACCGCGGGCAAAGACGTGCGGGATGCCGTGTCCGTCGAAGTACACCTCGACGTCGTCGGCCAGCCCGGCAAGTTGCACGTCGTCATCGGCAGCGGTAAGTCCCGCCGCGGGCACGATCGACAGTAAGAAAATGAAGATCGCAATGAGGCGAGACAAAAGCAGCGCGCGGCGATTCATGGTCGAGGCTTTGGGTATCAAGGAATACGGCGTGAATGGATGTGTGGATTAGATCAGCGAGCCTCCGGGTTTATCCCGGAGGTCTTTGTTCTCCCCGTCTTGGCAGCGCGGAGGACCGCCGGGATAAACCCGGCGGCTCGCTCGTTCGGCATCAGCAACTCGTTTGCTTGTAGCAGCCGCTCGTTCACGTATGAGAATAACCGGGCGGCGGAGCCTGGTCACTGGTACGCGGGACCTAATGGGAAACTCGTTTGACGGACCCCTTCCAAGCGGTCACCATGAAGGCCGCCGGGGGCGAAGTTCGGTCTCTCAATGTCGCCTGCATAGGGGGGGTCTCCCATGAACGCTCGATACACTGCAGCCGGGGCTATCTGCGTCCTTCTTTTGCTGGCGCCGGTGTCGGCCCAACCAAAGGCCGGCCAGGCCAAGGGACCGGGGCAGACCGACGACGGCTTCCGCCTGCCCAACGGCTGGACTCTCACGCCCGCCGGCGAGCAGGTGACGCTGACCGACATGCCGCTCAACATCATCCCCCTGGCCGATAACCGGCACGCCCTGGTGGCCTCGAGCGGCTACAACCAGCACGAGTTGTGCCTGGTGGACCTCGTGGAGAAGAAGATCGTCGATCGCGAGCGGGTCCGCCAAAGCTGGTTCGGCCTGGCCGCCAACCGGCAGCAAAACAAGCTGTGGTGGGCCGGCGGCGGCGCCGACATCCTGCACACCTACGACCTTGTGGCCAATGACCTGGCACGCACCGGCGCCGACGAGCCCAGCGAGGCGGGCAAGACGCGCGAGGAACGCCAGGCCGATCGCCGCTTCCGCAGTGGAGTGACGCTGTCCAACGACGGCCGCACGCTCTACTCGCTCGACATCAACTCGAGCACGATCCGCGCCATCGACCTGTCGGGCAAAACCGAAGACAAAGTCGTGAAGATCGGCAACCGGCCGTACGACGTCGTCATGGCCCGCAACGGCGACCGGCTGTACGTCTCGGACTGGGCGGCGCGGCTGGTGCTGGCGCTTGACCCGGCCGACTTGCACGTCGTGCAGCGGATCGGCGTCGGCGAGCATCCCAACCAGTTCGCCCTGCACCCGACCGACGACCGGCTGTTTGTCGCCTGCGCTTCGGCGAACTGCGTCAGCGCGATCGACACGCGGCGGGGCGTGGTGACCGAGACGATCATGACGTCGCTCTTTTCCCGCGCGCCCGAGGGGAGCACGCCCGACGCGCTGGTTGTCTCTCCCGACGGTGAGACGCTGTACGTGGCCAACGCCGACAACAACTGCGTGGTGGTGGTCGACATCGAGGAACCGAACAAGAGCCAGGTCAAAGGGATGATCCCCACCGGCTGGTACCCGACGAGCGTCGCCATGACGCCCGATGGCAAGAATCTGCTGGTGGGCGTAGGCAAGGGAAACCAGACGCAGGCCAACCCGATTCCGCCCGCCGAAGACCCCAAGGACAAAGATCAGTACGCCCGCCGCCGGCTGCCCTTCCCCTACATCGGTACGACGCTCTCCGGCTCGCTGTCGATCATCCCCGTGCCGAATGACGAGCAATTGAAGACATTTACAAACCGCGTCTACAAGAACTGCCCGTACTCCGACAAACTGCTGGCCGGCACGCCCGGCGACGCGAAGACGGCGATCCCCACGAAAATCGGCGACCCATCGCCGATCAAGTACGTCATCTACATCATCAAGGAGAACCGCACGTACGACCAGGTGTTCGGCGATATCCCGGGCGCCAACGGCGACCCGTCGCTGGTGATGTTCGGTGAAGACATCACGCCCAACCATCACAAGCTGGCTCGCGAGTACGTGGTCCTGGATAACCTGTACTGCAACGGCCAGGTGTCGCGCGACGGGCACCCCTGGTCGACCATGGCCTATAACACGGACTACACGGCCCGCGACTGGACGCTCACCTATTCCAGCCGCGAAGGCGTGGCCGACGACGACGACGGCGACCTGGCCAACGCCCCCAGCGGCTACATCTGGGACGCCTGCGCGCGGGCCGGGCTCTCGTACCGCAGCTACGGCGAATACGGCCGCCGCGTCAGCCAGCCGGACGGCACCGTCCGCGTCGAAGGCGCTGTGCCGGGCCTGACCGGCCACATGTGCCCCGATTACGGCATTCCGAAGATGCCTGGCCAGCGGTCGCGCGACACCGACAACGTCGAGACGTTCCTCCGCGAGTTTCACGAGTTTGAGGCTGCGGACAGCCTGCCGCGGTTCATTGTCATGAGCCTGGGCGAAAACCACACTTCCGGCACGACGCCTGGCGCCTTCACGCCGCAGGCCTGCGTGGCCAGCAACGACCTGGCTCTGGGACGGCTCGTCGAGGCCGTGTCGAAAAGCAAGTTCTGGCCGCAGATGGCCATCTTCGTCATCGAGGACGACGCCCAGAACGGCGCCGACCACGTCGACGCGCACCGCACGTGCGGGCTGGTGATCGGCCCTTACGCCAAGCGCAAGGTGGTCGACAGCACACAATACACCACGGTCAGCATGCTGCGGACGATCGAGTTGATTTTGGGCCTCCCGCCCTTGAGCCAGTACGACGCGGCGGCCAACCCGATGTACGGCTCGTTCAGCGACCGCGCGGACACCGCGACGTACGCGCACCTGCCGGCGCGGATTGATCTGGACGCCAAGAACACGGCGCTCTCCTACGGCGCCGAGCGGTCGAGCAAGATGGACTTCAGCGAGTACGACCGGGTGGACGACTTCGAGCTGAACGAGATCCTGTGGTACGCGGTAAAGGGCGAAAACGCCCCGCTGCCGCCAGCCGTCCGCCGCGCGATCGCGTACCGGAACGTCGCCGCGAAATAGAACGAAGGCTTACCACGGAGACACGGAGAAGAAGCAGGAGAGAGAGAGCGCCGCGGATTGGCGCGGATAATCGCGGATTAAAAAGGCGAGCCAGGCAATCTTCTATGAAGAGGTTTGAGGCACCTGTCTTTGGTTCAAAGACGCTTGAGAGCCGAATTGAGGACGGTGACGTTCAGTTGTACGGAACGGCTGACGGACTAAAGCGACTTACGAAGTTCTGCGGCGATCTGGCCGAGCGGCGTGGCAAGGATTCGACAGACCACATTCATCTTGAGGATTACGATCTGCTGACGCACTGCTCGCAGAAGGCAACGATCGCGGTCTTCAGAAGCACGTAGTTCACCGGGCCCATCGCCTCCCCGAACCAGCGCCCATCCGCGCCAATCCGCGGTTCGTGTTCGTGTTTACGCCCTTCTCTCGGCGGCCAGGGCCACCGCGCCGTGCACGACCATTTCTTCGCCGAGCTGGGGCGGGAGGATTTCGTACGTGCCGCGGAATGGTGGAAAGACGTACCGCTCGACCTCCGCGCGGAGCGGCTCGTAAAAAAGCTC
Organism: Planctomycetia bacterium; assembly: GCA_016191115.1. GTDB lineage: Bacteria > Planctomycetota > Planctomycetia > Pirellulales > JACPPG01 > JACPPG01. The sequence goes on from JACPPG010000067.1 coordinate 51,208, forward strand.
CTCGCCGGCCAGTGACACACCGCCGCCAACCACCACGACCTCCGGCGCTGTCAGCGTAATCACCTGCGCGATGGCCCAGCCGAGCACGCGAGTCGCCTCGCCAAAGGCGTCGCGCGCGGCCTGATTGCCGGCGGCGGCCGCCTGGGCGACGTTCTTGGCCGACAGCCGATCGACAATCCCCCCACTGCGATCGAGCAGATCCTTGGCATCGCGCGGCTGAGCCTGCTGCCATCGGCCACGCAGCGTGGCGACGATGCCTGGGCCGCTGGCGATCGATTCCACGGTCTGGCCGGCGCCGACGTCCTGCGGACCAGGCCGCAAGTGGCCGATCTCGGCGGCGCCGTGGCCGCTGCCGCGATAGACGTGGCGACCCACGATGAGCCCGCCACCGATGCCGGTCCCCACGGTGACATAGAAGACCGGGTCGCGGTCGCGGGCGGCGCCGTAGTTGGCCTCGGCCAGCCCGGCCAGGTCGGCGTCGTTGCCTAGCACCGCCTCGACTTTCAGCTCGCGACGGCACCAATCCGCTAGGGGAAAATCGTTCCAGCCGTCGATCTGGTGGCTCTTTACCACGCGGCCCGTTCGTGGCTGCACCGGCCCACCAAATCCAACGCCGATGCGTCGCACGTCGTGTTGGGCGATCAGCGTCGCGGCGGCGTCGCGAAGCTGTGTCAGGATACCCTGGGCGCCGCCGGCCGGATCGACGTCGCGGCGCACCAGCTCCACGAGCGGCGGCCCGGCGCCATTGCCGACGCCGAGCTGCAGCTTCGTCCCGCCGATCTCAATGCCGAGGAACATGGTGGCCATGGCGAGGAGGGTTATTTCCGTAGGGTACACTGTGTACACCACTAGATCGGCTGATGGACCCCACGATGACGCGCACGGCCAACAGTGGTGCTCGCAGAGCACCCTACGGGACTACGCTTTGCCGGCACTTGCCGGCGCGGGCGAGGACCCGTTTGCCGCGTAGCGCCCTTCGTGGTTGATCCGCGCGAAGACGTCGTTGAGCACCCAGTGGAACAGGGACAAGTGGATGCTTTCCACCATGCCCATGTCGTCCAGCGGGACGTGCAGTCCGGCCTGGGCCATTTTGCGGAGCTTGCCACCACCGAAGCCGGTCAGCCCGAAGGTCCGTAGCCCGTGCCGATTCGCCCAGTCGACGGCCACCAGGACGTTGGGGCTGTTGCCCGATCCGCTGATGGCGATGGCCAGGTCGCCGGCCGAACCGAAGTTCATCAACTGCTGGACGAAAATCTGGTCGTACCCCACGTCGTTGCCGACGGCCATGATCCAGCCGACGTTGTCGGTGAGGCTCATGACCTTCAGGCGCTTTTTGGATTCGTCCTTGAGGTGATGTTCGTGCAGCGTGCTTTTGCCCAGGTCCTCGGCGAAATGCGAGGCGGTTGTGCCGGAGCCGCCGTTGCCGAAAAGGAATACGAAGCGCCCTTGCTCGTGGGCGTCGAAGATCCAATCGGCCATCTGCTGGATCTCCGCCCGATCGACGCGGTCGATCTCCGCATGTAGCCGGTCGAGGTACTCCTTAACGTCAAGCCTGGCGCCGAGCATGAGTAGGGTTTAGGGGTTCGGGGTTCGGGACTAGGAAAAAATGCGACACACGAAATTCGATTTAGTTCCTTAAATAGTGTACGGCAGCGGCGCCGCGTGAGCCAGCCGCGGTCGCATCACAGCAGGGCCATTCTGTCTTTCAAAATGGCGAGGCGGGGAAAATGGGACTGGCTCCGAGCACAAACAGCGCAAGTCCTTTCAGACCAACGCTGCGTCTCGGTGCCTGTCCCACTTTCCCGCCGGTGCGCCGCCGGCAAGCTTGAATCTGTGAATGGCCCTGCGCATCACAGGAGAACTGCAAAGTCCTGGGAGAGGGGGTCAGGCACATTTGTCGGCCATAGGTCCTTCGGAAGAATTGAGAACGGCATGTGCCGACAAAATGAGCCAGACCCCGGGCTTTGCAGTTCTCCCGCGCATCACTCGGCCATGGCCCGGCGGTGCCCCTCTTGTACGTTAACGCGCCAGGCCAAGGCTCCGCCGACGACGAAGAATACGAGCAGGCTGACGATCGCCAGATTCGCCTGGCCGGTCCAGTGCAGGATGGAGACGAACAAGATCGGTCCGGCGACGCTCGTGGCCTTGCCCGACAGGTTGAAAAAGCCGAAAAACTCGCCGCTGCGGCTGGCGGGGGTCATCAACCCCATGATGGCACGGCTGACGCTTTGGATGCCTCCCATCACAAGCGCCAGGACAACGCCGAGGGCCCAGAATTGCATCCGCGTGGTGATGACGTACGTCTCGCCCATCACGTGAAACTGCATTTTGGTTCCGATGAAGAAAGCGGCCACGAGCCAGGCCACGTAGATGCCGATGCACAGCATCAGCGTCGGCTTTTCGCCCATCTTGCCGGCCAGCCAGCCCATCAGAAGCGCGCCCGGCATGGACACGAACTGGATCATCAGCACGACGAGCACCAGTTCGCTGGCGGTAATGTGCACCACCGCGGTGGCGAACAGGCCGGCCTGCGTGATGATTGTCTGCACGCCGTCGTTATAGATCAGGAAGGCGATCAGAAAGAGAAACAGCGCCCGGTAGACACGAACGCTGGCGAGCGTCGTCCCCACCTGGCGGAATGCGCTCTGGGCCGTCTTGGCGAACGATTGCCGCCCGACGCTGGGCGTACCCCGGTCGCGCAGAATGATGATCGTCGGCAGGCTGAACAGTCCCCACCACAGGCCCATGATCACGAGGCCCGCTTGCAGCCGCGGGACCTCGACGCTGTCGAGGCTGCCCAACTCGCCGGGAGCGTTCAGAAAACCGTAGCTCAGCTCGTGAGGCAATTCTTCGGCGGGGATGTTCTTGGCGTGCTCTTTCAGGCTCGCCTCGTCGTGGACGCCGAACTCGTCCGCCTCGGTCGCCCACAGCGAACGATCGGCCGCCGCGGAGCCGGACGTCCCGAAGTCGAACAGAAGGGGCGCGGGTAGCGCTGATCCCTCGATCGAGAGACCATTGAGCACGACGTCGGCCGGCGCGCCGCGGGCCGGCTCGACGAGCACGGTGAGCCGGTTCTCGCTCACGGTGGCAGGATAGGTCCGCGTGACGATCTCACCCTTGGCCGTGCTGATGGTGTCGACCGGAAGGCCCTGAATCGCGATGCCCAGCCCCTTCCGGGCGGCGATCGCGTCGCCGATCGTCAGCGATAGCTCATAGTCCCCCGGCGGAAGCTCGACCGCGAACTCGACGCGCGGACCGTGAACGAAATCGCGCTTTAGCGCGTCGGCGTCCGCGAGACCCAGCTTTCCGCCGAACTGCAGGACCAGAATCGCCGCGATCAGCGCCAAACCCCCGCCGATGTAACCGAGCGCGAAACCGTAGCTCGACACCCGGTTCATCGACTTCTCGTCGGCGATCTCCGGGAGAAAGGCATTGTAGAACCCCCACGCCATTTCGTAGCCCAGGTTGGTGATCACGAACAAGCCGGCGACCACCCAGGGAAAATGGGGTGAGACGAAGCCCATCGCTACTGCCGCCACGGCCGCTGGCAGCGTCGTCCACGCCAGCCAGGCCCGCTTGTTGGCGCGGGCATCGGCCATCGCGCCGACCACCGGGCTCAACAGCGCGGAACAGAACATCGTCAGCCCGATGCCGTACCCGTACAGCACGTCTCCCCCACGGTTGGGTAGAACCACCTGCGTTAGATACTTCATGACGATCGTGATCTGCAGCGTCGAATAGGCGCTGTTGGCCCAGTCGTAGAGCGTCCAGGCGAAGATCTCACGCTTCTTCACTGGACGGGCGGGCGGCGGTGCGGCGTCGGTCGTCAAGGGCGCGTGGCCGAGGAGGATGGGAGGATGAATGCAAAACGGCAATGACGGGCCGCCACATTATGGTGGAGTGCCGCGGCCGGCAGCAAGGCGGGTTTCGCGCGTCGACCGGGTGAAGCGCGGCGCCCGCCAGTTAGCCCCCGGTGATTCACCGGGGGCTAAGACGCGCCGCGGATCAGCCGCATCGTGTATCGCGCTATTGAGCTGGCACAAAGCCGCACCGCGACGCCGCGGCGCACAACATCGTCAGGAGCGCCAGCGCGAGCGTGCCTGGCTCGGGCACGGCCGCGGCGGCCGGCGGCAGATCGCACGTTTCCAGATAGTGGGCCGCCACGACCTGGATGTCGGAAATGTCCACGATTCCGTCGCCGTTGGCGTCGCCGTCGGGCCCGGCCGTCAGCCAGTTGGTGGCCATGACCTGAATGTCGGAGACGTCGACGATCCCGTCGGCGTTCTCGTCGCCGGGGCGGAAGACCGTGGCCTGAAAAATCTCGTCGGCGCCCAGCGCCCCACCTTGCCATACCACATGGCAACCGGAGATTTGCGGGTTGCTGTTATTGAAGCTCGTGTTGGTCAACTGGGTGATCCGCACGCCGTCATAGTAGAAAATCTGGTCGAACGAGCCGTCGTTCCCCACCCACACCACGCTAGTGCCGGAGATCTGCGGATTCTGGTCGCGCAGCGGGTTGATGCTGATCGGCACGGTGCTCGTGCCGTTATACAAGTAGATTTGGAAGTCGGGAAACGTGCCGCCCCACCACACGACGTTCGAGCCATCGATCTGCGGAGCGAAATCCGAAAAGCTGTTGTTGCTCAGGTTCAGCGGCGTCGGATTGGCCGTCTGATAGATCTCGCGGTCCGTGGTCATCGTCCCCTTGAAGCCCTCCCACACGACCGTGCCCGTAGAGGAAACGCGCGGGTTGTTGATCGCCAGCGTGCTCGACGCGACGGGCGTGGAGGTCACGCCGTCGAAGAGCATGATCTGCTGGTTGGGCGTGCTGTCATGGATCCACGCCACATAGTTGCCGTTGATGGTCGGTGCTCCGTCGAACACCGTGTCGTTGGTCAGTGGCGTAGCGGTCGAGCCGTCGTAGTACATCACTTCCAGGCCCGTGCCGCTGCCGCGCTGCCAGACGACCTGCGAACCGGAGATCTTGGGCAGCTCGTCGCGCAGAGCGTCATTGGTCAGGGGAGCGGTCGTGGTGCCGTTGAAGAGAAAGATCTCCCGCGTCGTGGCGTCGGCGCCGGTCTGCGCCCACCACACGACGTTCGAACCGGAGATATTCGGGTCCATGTCGTTGTAACTGTTGGTGGTCAGCGGCGCGGTTGTCGTGCCGTCGTAGAAGAAGACCTCGCGGTCAGTGCCGCCGGAGGGGATGCCCCACCAGGTGATATTGTGGCCGGAGACCTGCGGGTCGCCGTCGAAGGTCGTGTTGGTGGTGAGCTGGTCGGAGACGAACTTGGCGGCCACCGCCGGCCGGCCAACGAGAAGCACGACGCAAGCGAACGCACAAAGGAGGTATTTCATGGTCTCCGCCTCAAAGGAAGATAAGACTACCACGATCGGACCGCCCGCCGAGCGGCGTCGTCCGATGCGCCGATTGCCGTGCACCAGCGTAGCCGGTCGCGGCTGCCGGTGCACGCATTTCCTGCGCTTGTGCAGGAGAACTGCAAAGTCCGGGGAGAGGGGGTCAGGCAGTCAGGCACATTTTTTCGGCCGAAGGTCCTTTCGAAAGAATTGAAAGCCGCGCGTGCCGAAAAATGCGCCAGACCCCGGACTTTGCAGTTCACCGGGGGCCAAATACAGGGCCGTTCACAGATTCAAGCTTGCCGGCGGCGCACCGGCGGGAAAGTGGAACAGGCACCGAGACGAAACGTTGGTCTGAAAGGGCTTGCGCTGTTTATGCTCGGAGTCAGTCCCATTTTCCCGCCTCGCCATTTTGAAAAACAGAATGGCCCGGGGGCCAAATAGCCATTGCTTGACCGCGCCGCGTGGCGAGCGCAAGATGATCCGCACGGTGTCGCCCCAAGCGGCGCCGGCGCATCCGCATCCCCAAATTGCCTGGAGCCTTCCATGACCCTTCATCGTTTGTGCGCTGCGATTGTAGGACCGCTGGCCGTGATGCTCGTCAGCGCGGCCGACGGGGCCGACAAGAAGGTTTATCCCTCCTTCGGCACCATCGATCGCCAGGACCCGCGCTTCGACCAGCTCATCCCCAAGGACGCCGTGCTGGAAAAGCTGGCCGAGGGCTTCGACTGGTCCGAAGGGCCCGCGTGGGACAAGAAGAACGGTTGCCTGCTCTTCTCCGACATCCCGCCCAATAGCGTCATGAAATGGAAGGAAGGGGAAGGCGTCACGCTGTTCCTGAAGCCGAGCGGTTACACCGGCAAGGCGCAGCGCGGCGGCGAGCCAGGCTCGAACGGCCTGGTGTTCGACCCCGCGGGCCGGCTGGTCCTCTGCCAGCACGGCGACCGCAAGATCGCCCGGCTTACGCCGCAGAAGACGTTCGAAACGCTGGCCGACCGGTACGACGGCAAGCGCTTCAACAGCCCCAACGACGCCACGTTCAAATCCAACGGCGACCTGTACTTCACCGACCCGCCGTACGGTCTGGAAGGTCTTAACGACGACCCGGCCAAGGAGCTCAAATTCAACGGCGTCTACCGGCTGGCGAAGGACGGCACCGTGACCCTGCTTACTAAGGAAATGACCTTCCCCAACGGCATTGCCTTCTCACCCGACGAGAAGACGCTGTACGTCGCGCAGTCCGATCCGAAGCAGCCGATCTGGAAGGCCTTCGACGTCAAGGCCGACGGCACGTTGGGCAGCAGCCGCGTGTTCGCCGACGGCACGGCCTGGCAGCAGGCCGGCAAGAAAGGCCTGCCCGACGGCATGAAGGTCGACGCAAAGGGAAACGTCTTCGCCACGGGGCCGGGCGGCGTCCACGTTTTCGCGCCCGACGGGGCCCACCTGGGCAGCATCGACTCGGGCGAGGCCACGGCCAATTGCGGCTGGGGCGAGGACGGCACCGTGCTCTACATCACCTCGGACATGTACCTGTGCCGGGTGAAAACGGCGACGAAGGGGAAGGGGTTTTAGGAACCCACAAGCGCATGGTTGGTAAAGCTGTACTATACTGACGCCGAATCCGGCGGCGTACTTCTGCGGAGCAGATCATGCCCAATGCTAAAGAGACCATGGTCAGGAGGAAATTGAGCGGAGAATCCTCTCTTGGCGCAAGTAGCGTGGACCGAGGAAGCGGAGCGCTGGCGCCGGGATATTTTTGACTACATAGCCGAAGACGACGAAACCGCCGCCAGTAAAGCCGTTCAAGGAATTGTCGCAAGGGAGGCGCTGTTGGGTCGTGTTCCCGAGCTTGGCTACTGGTACGATCAGCGTGACGACCGGAATGTGCGCATCGTGCTGTGCGGACATTACCGTATCGCTTACGCAGTCAAGCCCGACGGCAATATCGATGTCGTCGGAGTCTTTCATGCGTCGCTCGATATCGAACGGTACATGCTGTAACCCGTCCGCACAGGTCAGACCAGCGCAAGACAAGTAACTGGCGCCTGACCGCGGAACTTCTCTTGCTGGGCGGAAACGGCGATGCCGTCGCAGTCGCATAGGCTTCAAACAGTAGCAACGGAGTAAGACAGGGTAGCCTGACCCAGCCAAGGCCACTTCTCGCGTGCTCGACCAGCTAAAACTTTTCGTTCGGTCCGGCTACTCGCTTTTGGCCGTGACGACGCGCGACGAGCAGCGGGCCGTCGACGTCGTGCGCCGCGTCGCCGAAGGCCTGTCGCTCTTGTTGTTCGAGTGGAGCATCACGTCGGGACTGGTGCAGATGCGCCCGTCGCAGGTGGCCACTACGGTCGGTCCCGGCAATCCGACGCTGGCGCTTGCGCACGTGCTCGAGAATCGCTACCCGAACGCAATTTACGTGTTCAAGGACCTCGCGGCGCACTCGCGCGATCCTTTCGTGCAGCGGCAGCTTCGCGATATTTCCGAGCTGCACAACCCGACCGTGGTGCTGATCAACGCTGACCAACTGCCCGAGCCGCTGCGCCGCCTGGCGGTGCCCCTGGCGCTGCGGTTGCCGGACACGGCCGAATTGGAGCAGGTCGTTCGCGATACGTTTCGCGAAGTCAGGAACCAAAGTCTCCGTGAAGTAACCTCGGGGCTCACGAAGCGCGGGCTGGATCAATTGGTGCAGTCGCTCCGCGGCCTGACGCGGTCCGACGCGGCGCGGGTGGTGGCCGCTGCCATCCATCAAGACGACTCCCTGTCCGATGCCGATCTGCCGCTGGTGGTCGAGACCAAGCGCAACCTGCTGCAGGCCGCCGGCTGCCTGGAATCGGTCGCCGTCAACGTCGGCAGCGATGAAATGGGCGGCCTCGACAATTTGAAATCCTGGTTGACGATGCGACGCGGCGGATTGACGGCAAAAGCGCGGGCCTACGGCCTTGATCCGCCGCGCGGGATGCTGCTCCTGGGCGTGCAAGGCTGCGGCAAGAGCCTGTGTGCCAAGATCGTGGCGGCGGAGTGGCACATGCCCCTTTTGCGGATGGACCCTGGCGTTTTGTATCAGAAGTTCATTGGCGAAAGCGAGAACCGGCTGCGCGAGGCCCTGGCCCAGGCCGAGGCCATGGCCCCCGTCGTTCTGTGGATCGATGAGATCGAGAAGGCCTTCGCCTCGGCCGGCGTCGAGTCGGCCGACGGAGGGCTGTCGCAGCGCATGTTCGGCACGCTGCTCTCCTGGATGCAGGAACACCCGGCGCCAATCTTCATGGTCGCCACGGCCAACAACATCGCGGCGCTACCGCCCGAGTTGATGCGCAAGGGGCGATTCGACGAAGTGTTCTTCGTCGACTTGCCGGGGCCGGCCGCGCGACGGCAGATTCTCGAGATCCATCTCCGCCGCCGCCACCGCGATCCGGCGCAGTTTGCCCTGGATGATTTGGTCGCCGCTACCGAAGGCTTCAGCGGCGCCGAGCTGGAGCAGTTGATCGTCACCGCCATGTACAGTGCGTTCTCGGCAGGCGTGGAGCTGGCCGACGAGCACCTGCGGACACAGGCCCACGCCACGCAACCCCTTTCGGTCCTGATGCGCGAGCGCGTCGTACAGTTGCGGGCTTGGGCGCACGGCCGCTGCGTGCCGGCGGATTGACTTATCCGGCGCGGCGCTCGTGGCCGCGCACGAGCTGGCCGTCGGTGGCCAGTTCGCGCACCGCGGCCGCGATACCGGCGGCATCGAGGCCCAGGTCGCCGAGCAGCTCGGCACGTTCGCCGTGCTCGATGAACCGGTCGGGCACGCCCAGGCGACGGACGTGCGCAGCCGGGACACCGGCATCGGCCGCGGCCTCGAGAACGGCGCTACCGAACCCACCCGCAAGCGCGCCTTCCTCGACGGTGATGACCACGCTGGCCGTCTCGATCGCTCGCAGAATGGTCTCCGTGTCGAGCGGCTTGACGAAGCGGGCGTTGATCACGCCGACGTCGAGCCCCTCGCCGCGCAGGGTGGCAGCCGCAGAAGCGCATTCGGAGAGGAGCGTGCCACAGGCGACGAGCATGCAGTCGTGCCCCCAGTCCAGCACTTCCGCGCGTCCCAGCTCGATAGGCGCAAGCGGCCGGTCGACGCGTTGGGCCGTGGCCTTTGGGTATCGGAGGGCGGCCGGGCCGTCGTGCTCAAGCGCGAAATCGAGCATCGGCGCCAGGTCCGCCTCGTCGCCGGGCGCCATGACGACCATGTTCGGCAGGAGGCGCATGTAGCCCAGGTCGAACATGCCGTGGTGCGTGGGTCCGTCGGGTCCCGTCAGTCCGGCGCGGTCGAGCATGAACGTCACCGGCAGGTTCTGCAACGCGACTTCCTGGAAGAGCTGGTCGTAGCTGCGCTGCAAGAACGTGCTGTAGATATCGACGACCGGACGCAGACCGCTCTTGGCCTGGCCAGCGGCGAATGCCACGGCGTGCGATTCGCAAATGCCGGTGTCGAAGAAACGGTCGGGGAAGGTGTCCCGAACGTGCTCGAGATTGTTCCCTTGGCACATGGCGGCGGTCATCACCGTAACCTTGGGATTCCGCCGCAACACCGCCTCGATCGCCCGGCTGGCGATGTTGGTGTACGAGGGCGTGGAACTCTTCTTCACGGCCACGGCGCCGTTCTGCTCGCGCTTGAAAGGGGCCGGCGTGTGGAAGAACACGGGGTCAGCGGCGGCCGGCTGGAATCCGTGCCCCTTTTCGGTCACCACGTGCAAAAGTACGGGCCCTTCCACGTCCTTGACCAGCCGTAAGTATTTGCAGAGCTGGCCGATGTTGTGCCCATCGATGGGGCCCATGTAACGGATCCCCAATTCCTCGAAGAGCATGCCGCCGTGCAGTCCGGCCTTGATCGAGTCGCGAGCTTGCTCCAACAACCGCTCCATCTGGTCGCCCACCAGCGGCACCTTCGAAAGTGCCCGCGACACCTCCTGCTTGAGTCCGGTGTAGAACGGGTTGAGCCGCAGCCGATCCAGGTAGTCGGCCAGGCCGCCCACGCGCGGGCAGATCGACATCTTGTTGTCGTTGAGGATCACCAAGAGCCGCTTTTTCAGGCCGCCGGCGTTGTTGAGCGCCTCGAAAACGATGCCCGACGGAAAGGCCCCGTCGCCGATCACGGCCACGGCGTGGCGATCCTGCTCGCCCGGCTGAAGATCGTCGCCGCTCTTCATGCCCAGCACCGTCGAGACGCTGCACCCGGCGTGGCCCGTCATGAACAGGTCGTAGTCGCTCTCGTGCGGGTTGGGGTAGCCCATCAGGCCCCCCTTGGTGCGGATCGTCGAGAACCGACGGTAGCGTCCGGTGATCAGCTTGTGCGGATAGATCTGGTGACCCGTGTCCCAGATCAACCGGTCGCGGCTGAAATCGAACACGGTGTGCAGCGCCAGGCACAACTCGACCACGCCCAAGTTCGAGGCGAAATGCGCCGTGCGGTTGGCGACCACGTTGCACAGCGCTTCGCGCATCTCGGACGCCAATCGCTCCAGCTCGACCAGCGACAAGCGGCGCAGGTCCTTGGGCGACTCGATCCGCGAGAGTAACTCGTCCATCTATTCGGTCCTCTGAGCGCCAAGCCGCGCATCACAGCGGCGGCATGCGCACGCAAGCGTGAGCATGGCACCCCGTTCTGTTTGCGCGCGGCTAGTGATTCCTTTCCAAAACAGCTCGGGCGAGCGCTTCCAATCCTTCGGCTTGTGGGCCGATCCGCCGTAGGGCGGCCACGGCCTCGGTGACGAGTTGCTCGGCACGGCGCCGGCTCTCGTCGACTCCCAGCAAGCCGGGGAAGGTCAGCTTCCCCCGATCCGCGTCCTTGCCTGCCCGTTTGCCTAGTGTGTTCTCATCGCCCGCGACATCCAAGAGGTCATCGGTGATCTGGAAGGCCAGACCGAGCCGCTTGCCGTATTCCTCCAGGGCCGATCGCTGCCGGCGGGAGGCGCGGGCAATGATGCCCCCAAGCCGCACCGAGGCCAGGATCAACGCCCCCGTCTTACGGCGATGGATCGACTCCAGCCGGGCCAAGTCCGGTGCCGCCGTTTCGCCGTCCAGGTCGTCCGCCTGCCCTGCTACCAGGGCCATCGGGCCAGCCGCGCGGGCCAACTCCAGGCAGCAGTCGGCGGCCACGCGGGCCGGCCGCAAGTGCCCGGCCAGGGTCTCGAAGGCCATGGTCAAAAGAGCGTCGCCGGCGAGCACCGCCAACGCCTCGCCAAATTGCTTGTGGCACGTGGGGCGGCCCCGCCGCAGGTCGTCGTCGTCCATGCACGGCAGGTCATCGTGCACGAGCGAATAGGTATGGATCATTTCCACCGCGCAGGCCGCCGGCAGAGCCGCCTCCATATCCCCACCGCACGCCTCGGCCGACATTAACACCAAGAGCGGCCTCAAACGCTTGCCGGGGGCCAGCAGGCTGTACCGGATCGCCTCGCACAACCGCGGGGGGCAATCCTCGGAAAACTGCGTGTACCGGTCCAGGGCCTGCCGGACCATATCGCCGACGCCAGCGGCCAATTGCGAGATCGACGCGGTCGACGTTTCCATCGGCGGGCAAATAACTTAGCAATGGGTAGCACCAAGCCCCACGTATTCTAAAAGAGGCTACCCGGAGTGTCTATGTCGCTATCGTCGCCGCGGGCACCAGGCGGGCTGGGCCGCTGCGCCGGCCGCGCGGAATCGCCGGGCGAAGGTTGGTTCGATGGCGGCGGCCGATCGGCCGTGCGGCGCTTCGAGCGGGCCTGGGCCTTTTCTTCTAGCGCCAGCTCGCCGGCAGCCTCGAACGGCTCGCTGATCGGGTTCCCGTCGGCGTCGACGCCGCACAGGATTTCGATCCGCCGCTCGGCCCCCTCCAACAGCCCGTAACACTGCTTGAGCAGATTCACGCCGCGCTCATAGCGCGCGAGCGCCTCGGCCAGCCCCAGCTTGCCATCTTCCAGGTCGTGCACGATGGTCTCCAGCTCGGCCAGCGCCTGTTCGAAACTGGGCATCGGCGTGGTGTTGTCGTTTTCGTTTTCCGCCACCGGCAGAATCTCCGATTCTTGGCGCACCAGAAGTAGCCATTATGGTCCGCCACTGGCGAAAACGCCATTCGCCGCCGAAGGAAGAAGGCGATCCGCAGATTACGCAGATTTCGCAGAGAGGAGATCGCCGCTGTTCTTATCCGCGCAACCTGTAAAATCTGCGGATCATCTTTCGTCTGGCCTGTGGTCTGTGGCCCGTGGCCTATCGACTGCCTGTCGCCTCTCGACAACCCGACTCGTGGCTTCGCCGGCCGCGAATCGCGTGGTGATCAGCTCGCCGACCGTCAGTTGCCCGGCGTCGCGCACGATCTGGCCGTCGGCTGTCCGAGAAGTCAAGCTGTAGCCGCGCCGCAACACGCCCAGCGGGCTCAACGATTCCAAGTGCACGGCCAGTGCGTCGGCGCGGTGCCGCGCCTCGCGCACCCCGCGGCGCATCACGCGCCCGCTGCGAAGTGATAGCTCGTCGAGCCGCTGAATAAGGTCGTGCACGCGATCAAAAGGACGGCGCAACGCCCGCCGGGCCGAGAGTCGGTCCAGGTGCAACCGCACTTGCACCGCCAGCCCGCGCAGGGCCGCGGTCATCCTGCGGCGGCCGGCGGCGAGCGTCGCGGTCAGTTCGTCAGCCGCCGGGGCGACGCGCTCGGCCGCTTCGCTGGGCGTGAGCGCCCGCACGTCCGCCACCAGGTCCGCGAGTGTGACGTCGATCTCGTGCCCGACCGCCGAGACGACCGGGATCCGCGAGGCGTGGATCGCTCGCACGACCGGCTCCTCGTTGAAGGCCCACAGGTCTTCGAGGCTGCCGCCGCCGCGGGCCACGACCAGGCAGTCGACCGCGATTGGCAGTCGGTTCACCGTGGCGATCGCCGCGGCAATCTCGCGGCTGGCCTCGTCCCCTTGCACGCGAACCGGCACCACCAGCACGTCGGCCCCGCGCCAGCGCCGCCGCAGCACTTCCAGAAAATCGCGAATCGCGGCGCCGCTGGGACTCGTGACCACGGCGATCCGCCGCGGAAAGCGCGGCAGCGGCCGCTTGCGAGCGGGGTCAAAGAGGCCTTCGGCCGCCAATCGCTCGCGCAGTCGCCGCAGTGCCAGCTCAAGCGCCCCGATCCCCTTCGGCTCGATCTTTTGGATGACGAGCTGATAGCTGCCGCGCGGGGCGTACAGGTCGATGTCCCCCTGGCAGATGACTTCCAGCCCGTCTTCCAGCGCAAACCGCAACCGGCTGGCGGCCGATCGCCACAGCACAGCCCGCAATTGGGCCCGATCGTCCTTGAGCGTGAGATAGTAGTGCCCGGACTGCGGCCGCGACAGGTTCGATATCTCGCCGCTGACCCACACGCCGCTGAAGGCGCCTTCCAAAAGCCCCTTGATCTGGTCGGTCAGCTCGCCGACCGACAGGACGCGCTCGTGCCGGGGGGTGGACAGGTCGGGAGCGGACATCGGTACTCAAATTGATCCGGGGGGGCCAGGATGTCGGGTCCTAAGTATCCTGCGGTGAGCGTTCGCCGGCAACGACCTGTGACGCGGCACAGCGCATCGTCGGAATCGCCGCTTCCGTTTGCCATCTCAATGTAACGTGCGCAACCCGCAAAACCGCGCGCTTTAGCTGGCCGGCAACCTATCCTTGCGGTAGGGGCCGAGTTTCGCGCGGGTCGTTTGTGAATTACTCGCCCGCCGGGCCGTAAGGAGCGTCTGCTGCCATGCCTTACACGTGTAGCAAGTGCGATTTCTTCGACACCGAAGGCGTGCACAAGTCCGACTGCCCGAGCTGCGGCGGGCGGATGCGGATGACGATGTTCGATCCGCGCGGCACCGCCACGGCTACGCTCGAACCGCCGACGAAGGCCGCCTGGAAGAACCCGTACGCCTACGGTTACGAGGAAATCGAGGCCCCGTGGGCTTTTCGCTACGCGCAAATCGGGGCGGGCGTTTCCGCGTACTTCTTCGTGTGGCGGTGGGGTCAGCGGATCATGCTCCTCGCGTACGGCACCTCGCTTGCGCAAATGCCGAAGAGCAAGGCGGCGATGACGATCGCCGTGGCGGTTTTCGTGATGAACTGCATTGGAGCCCTCGTCGGCGGCGGGGCGGCCGGCTTCTGGGCCCGCAACTGGGTCGTGCAAGGCCTGGGCGTGGCGGTCGGGGTGCTGGTGATCCCGCTGGTGGGCATGTTGATCATCGCACCCGAGTCATGGCCGCTATTCGCCGTCAACCTGGCGATCACCAGCGTGCTGGCGATCATCGGCGCATTTCTCGGCCACCTCCTCGTGAAACCCACGCGCGTGGTGAATTCGTGAGGAAACAGGCGAGAGACCAGAGGCCAAAGACCAGAGGGGGAAGACAAGGAATCCTTGGTTGCCGCTGCTGTTGCCTACTCGCGACAGGCCAGAGGACGTACACTCAGGGCCATGCGCGACCACAGAAAGTTGAGGGCGTTTGAGTTGGCGGATCAGCCGTCGACATTTGCAAGCGCACGGGCACGTTTCCGCGCGAGGAGCAGTTTGGGCTGACGTCGCAGATGCGGCGAGCCGCCGTTTCGGTTGCTTCAAACATCGTTGAGGGCTGCGCCCGCGATTCCCTCGCGGATTACATACGCTTTCTCGACATCGCCCATGGGTCCGCTCATGAAGTGGTACCAGATTTCGCTTGCTTACCGGCTGGGACATCTCGGCAAAGAGCCAACGGACCAGCTCACCGACCTGGCGATCGAAACCTGCAAGGTGCTCAATGGCTTGATCCGTTCGCTTCGCGCGGGTTGAGCAGGCTACAGCCAGCGGCCAGCGGGAGCCGGATCGGTTTACTGTCTTTTCCCTCTGGCCTCACGCCTGTGGCCTGTAGCCTGTTCCTCATGCCGCGCGGGTGTCAGCCACATGAAGCGGCGGCAAGAGCGGCCACCCGACGGCCGTGGCGCGGCCCGCGCCGGCTCGCTCCTTGAGCACCACAAACTCGTTCACTTTGCGGGTGCCCGCCTCGGCCCAGGCCTCGGCCTCCAGCGTCAGGCGATTGAGCATGTCCTCGACGGTCCGCCTATAGTGCTCAATACCAGTGCGATCCAGGTTCGGCGGAATATGCATCGGTGGGCTGACCGCGGCCCGCGCCTGCGAGAAGGGGCGCGGGATGGCGAAGCGGTCCCAACTCCCAAATCGCCACGGCCGGTCGTAGCCGAAACCCATCGCCACGATCGGCATCGACAGCTTCGACGCCAGGTACACGGGCCCCTGGGCCAGCCGGCGGCGCGGGCCGCGCGGGCCGTCGGGCGTGATCGTCAGGTTCATCCGCCGGCTGCGGGCCAACAGCTCGCGCAGCGCCGCCACGCCGCCACGCCGCGTTGAGCCGCGCACGAACTCAAAGCCGAGATGATGGGCGACGTGGCTGAGCACCTCGGCGTCGATGTGCTGGCTCAATAGCATCGCCAGATTGCAATTACCCCGCATGTAGATGGGAAAGAGGATGTACTCGTGCCAGAAGATGTAGATCTTCTGACCGCTATAGCGGGGATCGACCGGATCGACCGTCGGATCGTAGAACGACACGCGGTAGTCCAACGTCGACATCCACGATCGGATCGCGCTGGCGGCGACCAGACCACAGGACTTCAGCAAGAGTGGGCTGCGGAGTTTCATGCCGAGAACATAGGCAGTAAGCCGTGAAGGTAGTGAAGGTAGGGTGCTCTGCGAGCACCGCATGCCGGCGGCGCGACTCTACAATCATGTCGCCTGGGCCGCGGCGATCAGTCTTGTTCCTACGGCCGGCCGCCCGCTGCCGGCTGCCTGCTTTCTTCGGCCGACCATTCGCCGGAAAAGACCTCGACCGCCGGTCCCGTCATATACACGTGATCGTCATGGGCCCAGTCCAACTCCAGATCACCGCCAGGCAGGTGGGCCAGGATGCGGCGGGCCGTGCGGCCTGAAAGCGCCCCCGCCACGCAAACGGCGCTTGCGCCCGTGCCGCAGGCGAGCGTGATGCCACTGCCTCGCTCCCAGGTGCGCATCGTCACTTCATCAGGGGAATGCACTTCGACAAAGTGCACGTTGATCCGCTGGGGAAAGATCGGCTGCCGCTCGATCATCGGTCCCACCGTCGCCAAGGGCACGGCTGCCACGTGCGTGCAATAAAAGACCACGTGCGGATTGCCCATCGACACGCAGGTCATCCGCAAGTCGAGGCCGCAGTCCTCCATCCACCGCGACGGCGGATTCAGCGGGATGAAAAGGTCGGCCGGAAAATCGACCACGCGTTTCTCAGCGATCGGCCGCGGGAACTCGACGGGGATGCGGGCCGGATCGAGCACCGGCCGCCCCATGTCGACGCGGGCCCGCTCGACCAGACCGTCCACGACTTCCAAGTCAATCGGCAGCACGCCCGCCTTGGTCTCGATGCGCAGCGTAGGCCGCTGGCAGATGCCATGGTCGTAGACGTACTTGGCGACGCAACGGATGCCGTTGCCGCACATCTCGGCCTCCGAGCCGTCGGCGTTGAACATCCGCATGCGGGCGTCGGCGACCTCGCTAGGGCAGATCAGGATCAAGCCGTCGCCACCGATCCCGCTGTGCCGGTCCGAGACCTGGCGCGCGACTTCCTCGGGATCGGCCGGCGCCGGCTCGCGGAAGCAATCGACGTAGACGTAGTCGTTGCCCGCCCCGTGCATTTTCGTGAATCGCATGGCCGATTGCCTTTTGCGCGCCGCTGGCTACCCCCGCCGGGTCTCGCCTGCTGCCGTCTTCTTTTGCCGGTCCTCCCCCCCAAGACGCCGGCAGATTCTAAGAGGTTCGGCCGATCGGGGCAAATGCAGCTTTCGGGGAACACTGGCCCTCGGCAGCTAAGCTTGGCCGTCAATCAGCCATGCGCGAGGCGCTGATGAGGCTGATGAATTCCTTGTTCGACTTGAACTTGCCCAACTGCTTGGTGAGTTGCTCCATCGCGTCAACGTGGTGCATCGTGGAGAGCGTCCGGCGGAGCATCGTGACAGCGTGCAGCGTGTCGGGATCCAACAGCTTTTCCTCGCGCCGCGTGCCGGACTGCGAGATGTCGATAGCCGGCCAAACGCGGCGGTCGGCCAGCTTGCGGTCGAGCACCAGTTCCATGTTGCCGGTGCCCTTGAACTCCTGGAAGATCAGCTCGTCCATCCGGCTACCGGTGTCCACGAGCGCCGTAGCAACGATCGTCAGCGAGCCGCCTTCCTCGAACAGTCTGGCCGTGGCGAACAGCTTCTTGGGGATGTCCAGGGCCTTGATATCGACGCCGCCCGACATCGTCCGGCCGGTGTTGCCGACCCATTTGTTGAAGGCGCGAGCCATGCGGGTGATCGAGTCCATGAGCAGGAACACGTCGTCCCCCATCTCGACCAGCCGCTTGCAACGCTCCACCACCAGTTGCGACAGCCGCACGTGGCTTTCCACGTCGCGATCCAGGCTGCTGGCAATGACCTCGCCGTTGACGCTGCGGCGCATGTCGGTCACTTCCTCGGGCCGCTCGTCGACCAAGAGGACGAACATCTTGACGTCGGGGTAATTGGCGGTGATCGCCTGGCTGATCTGCTGCAGCAAAATCGTCTTGCCGGTCCGCGGTGGGGCGACGATCAACGCCCGCTGCCCTTTGCCCAGCGGCGTCAGCAGGTCCATGACGCGGGGGCTCAACGGTTGGGCCCCCGTCTCCAGGCGGAGCCAGGACTCGGGATTGATGGGCGTGAGCGAGTCGAAACTCTTGACCATCGGATAGTCTTCCGGCTTGCGGCCGTCGATATCGGTGATCTCCTTCAGTCGCGGCCCTTCCTGCTTGCGGCTGTGCTGGACCATGCCGTGGATCAGCAGCCCCTCGCGCAGCCGGTACTTGTCGATCATGGTGCCGGGCACAAAGGGGTCTGTCCGCTCGCGCTGGTAGTTGTTTTTCGGGTCGCGGAGGAAGCCATACCCGTTGGGGTGCAGCTCGAGCACGCCTTCCCCCGGCTCCAGCGGGATGGGCTCGCCGTTTTCGGTCTGCTCGGGGGCGGGGTAGTAGGGGCGTTCGCCGCCCATCGGCCTGGGTCGTGGGCCGCGACCGCGTTGCCCGTTACCGTAGAAATGCCCCTGGCCCGGCCTTCCTCGGCCGCGACCTCGTTTCTTCTTTGTCATGTGTCACCCAAAAAGAGGGAACCACCCGTGATATTGGCGTGGCATCGGAAAGCGCGCAATCCAAGCGGCATGTTTGGTTCCAGACCAAACCTTTAGAGCGGACCGGCGGTGTGTGACCTCCGCCGACCCATTTCAGAAGTCAATTCTCGTCCGCTGACGAAAATCGTGTAACTAACGCGGCCTTTGCTCCCCCGCCGCCATTTTGTATTCGGCGGCCGCGCCCACCCGTTGAGGGCGCACTGTAGAGCGAGGGCCAGAATATCTTGTCAGGATGGCCCACCGAGAAAGAGCCCGTGGTCCCGAAACGGAAACCGAAGGGGCCTATCACTCAGGAAGGCCTCGTTTGCTCCCCAGCGAACGAATCTCTCTCGCAAGGGGGGCGGCCCGCAAAGCACTTACCGCGGGCCAAAACGCCTGTACGTCAGGCAGATTCCTAAAACTATGGCAATCTTAGTCGAAGCGGCCTTTCTGTCAAGCGATCCAGCCGCAATCTAGGGGAAATCCGGGCAAATTTCCCGTCCACTGCTAGAACCCCGCAGCCCTGGGGACACACCTCAATCATCGGCCGGGCCCAGCCCGCCGCAACAGCCGACTTTAGTGAATAATCGGCGGAGCCGCTGCATCCGTCATATTTTCTACGACTCCCGAGGGGCGGTTGGCCGATAAAAAGATGTCATGGAAGTGGCATTGTTTCGGGCCCCACTCGTCGGGACGCGCGTTCATGCAGGCCATCCGTAGCTTGTGGCAGCCGTTGGCAATCGCCCTGGTGCTGGCGTCGCCATGCCTTGCCGACGACGGCATGGCCTGGGAATCGGACCTGGAAGCGGCCAAGCATGCGGCCGCGCGCGGCAACCGGCTGGTCCTGGTTCATTTCGCCGCCCCCTGGTGCCAGCCGTGCCAGGCGCTCGAGCAGAACGTCTTCCGCAAGCCGGGTTTCGGCAAGGAGCTAGACGCCAATTTCGTCTGTGTGAAGCTGAACATCGACGACTATCCGATGACGGCCCGTCAGTACGGCGTCGCTACCATTCCGACCGACGTGATCCTGACACCGCAAGGGCAGCTCATCGACCGGCTCCAGAGTCCGCCCACGGGCCCCGAGTTTGTGGCGGCCATGAACCGCGTGGCGGCCGTGGCCAAAAGCGGCGGTCGACCGCCGGCCGGGCAGGCTACAGTATCACCGGCTGTCATGGCGCCCGCTTCGGCAGCGCCACCCGCCGCGGCCAGCGCGGCGCCGCCTGGAAGCGCTTCGGGAGCCAACCGAACGGCCGAAGATCGCTACGTCGACTACTACAATCGCCGTCGCGCCGCGCAGCAAGCACAGACCGCGGCCCCCTACAGCCAAGCCGTGCCGCAACCGGCGACGCAATCGGCCGCCGCTCCGGCTCCTACCACCATCGCCGCGGCGTCACCGATCGAAAACCCGGCGACTAGCGCGCCGCAAGTCGCCGCGCCGATCATCCCGCCGATCGTAGCGCAGCCCCCCGTACAGCCGCGAGCCCCCGCGGCGCCGGCTCCCGCCAGCGCAAAATCGACGCCCGGATATCCGCAGGTACCGCCCGGCAACGCGCCTTTGGGCCTGGATGGCTATTGCCCTGTCACCTTGTGCGAGCGGCAGGCCTGGTCTCTCGGCGACGTCCGCTTCGGCATGCAGCACCGCGGCCGGACCTACTTGTTCGCCGGGCCCGAAGAGCTCGAACGGTTTCGCCAGAACCCGGACCTCTATAGCCCGGTGATGTCGGGCAACGACCCGGTGATGGCGTTGGATCACGGTCAGCAGGTGGTTGGCAGCCGCATGTACGGCTTGATGTGCGGCGGGCACGTGTACCTCTTCTCGAGCGAGGAAACGCTGCAAAAGTTCATGCAGAACCGCAGCCGTTACGCCGTCGAAGCGCTCGAAGCCCGCCGGTAGAGAATGATGAATGCGGAATGATGAATGACGAATGGGCTGGTGCCCGCCGCCGTGCGCCAACCCGAGGGCATCACGCTTACATTCAGCATTCCGCATTCATCATTGGCTTCCTAACCCTCAATTCCTTCGCTCCACTCGAAATCCGTCTCTAGTGGAAACAAGGGCCGCCGCCGATGCCGGTACTCGAAACGGCGCAGATCGGCGCTCGTGGCGCCCGGCGTGTCGACGCGGAGCAGGGCGGCGCACGCGGGCTCGTACGCGGCCACCGGGGCATGCACGCCCTTGATGATCAAAACGCGGAATGCCGCGGGATCGACGCCGCAACTGGTGAGCTGGGCGAGGCTGAAGGGCACCATGCGGCGCGATGCGAGCATGATCGCGTGGCCGTTGTCGGTCCGCACGATGGCGGTCGGTCCCATGTCGTAGTGCGTCTGCCCGCCGTGACGCGGTTGATCCTCGCGAAAACGTCCGTCGTGCACGCTGGCGACGACGCCCCGCGCCTCGAAAGGCTCGCCAGTTGCAGGGTCGGTTTTTCCCCCCACGCGCCTATGAAACCGGCTTCCAGTCCCGCCGGCGATGGCTGCCGCCGCGGCGGCCGGGTCGTAGAGGCACATAAAAGCCGGTCCCAACCCGGCTCGTGATACGGCGTGAAACAAAGCCGTGCTATCGGCAGGCGATCCGCCGCCCACGTTGTCCCCCATGTCCAAAAGGCCGACCGTGCCAGGTGTCTCGGCCGCCTGTCGCACGGCGTTCTCGATCGACGTCAAGCGTCCCACGAACTGGTCGCGGCGTTGCCAAAGATACGCGGCCAGCTCGCCGGCGCATCGCTGCCCTGCGGCCCGACTCTTGTCGCTCACGGCCAGGAAGCCGGAGCCCATCTCCGGCGTGTCCGCGTACGGAAATCCAAGCATCACGCTTGTCGAAAGCATGCCCGGCCTGGCGACCAGCGTGTCGGCCAGTCTGTACAGCTCCCGGCATGGCAAGCTATCGGTGCGCTGCCGCTCGATATTGATTGCCACAGGCGGTAGCACGGCCGAAAGCTCCGGCCAGACTTCGCCGCGGAGCGTGCGGTCCATCAGTTGGGCGGCCTCCAGCCCGCGCTCGCGCTGATCCAGATGCGGATTGGTGCGGTAAGCGACGAGCGCCTGGCAGGCCTCGACCATCCGCCGGGAGACGTTGGCGTGCGGATCGAGCGTGCCAATGATCGGCAGCCCCGCACCGACCCGCGCGCGGACGAGCGAGAGCCAATGCCCGTCGAAGTCCCGCTCGGCCTGGCACACCGCCGCCCCGTGCGGCGCCACGAGCAGCCCGTCGAGCGGGCCGGCGGCGGCGAGGGCCGCCAGCATTCGCGCGCCGAGTTCCTGCCCAGCCTCGGCCTTGATCGTGCCGCTGGGAATCGCCCACGCGGCGAAGATCGGAACGGACTCGATCCCCGCGGCTTCGAGGCCGGCGAAGAATCCGCCGATTTCATGATGCGCGTCGACGTAGGCAGCGCGGATAGCCTCACCCTCAAGCAGGTGACATGCTCGGAAGTCCTCGATCGTCGTCGGCGCGGCAAGGAACGTGTTCGACTCGTGCTGCAGCGCGATGATGCCAACCCGCATGGTCGCCTCGGAGGGTGTCTACAGCACGCCGAACTTCTGGTAGGCGTCCCAGGCCTTCATACCCGCGGCGATCGCGGCGCGGGTGGCGTGCTCGCCGTCGATCTTGCTCCATGCGGCTTCGAGCGCCTCTCGTTCGAGCGCCGCGGGCACGATGACCACGCCGTCCTCGTCGGCCACCACCAGATCCCCCGGCGCGCACCGCACGCTCCCCAGCTCGACCGGCACGTCGACGTCGATCACCCTCTGCCGGTGCAGGCTGTCTCGCGGGCAGGCGCCGCGGGCGAAGACGGCAAAGCCCATGGCGGTCATCGCCGCCACGTCGCGCACCGCGCCGTCGACGATGGCCCCCACGCAGCCGCGATTGCGCGCGGCCGTCGACAAGAGCTCGCCCCACAAGCCCGACCGCATCGAGCCGGCGGCCGCGGCCACGAGCACGTCGTCGGTTCGACAGGAATCGACCGCCTTCAACTCCAGCTCATACGGGTTGGCGTCGTCGTGCGCCATGTCGGCCCACAGGGTGGTTTTCGCGCGGCCGATCAGCTTGCGATGGCCGGTCATGGGCCGCAGGTCGATCGAGCAGACTTGCGCGCGATGGCCGAGGCGGTCCAGGGCGTCGCTGATCGCCGCGGTGTAAAGGTGTTGCCGCAAAAGAGCGAGCGAGAGATGCGGCGGGGCAGGGTCGGCCATGGGTGCGAGCGATTTGCTAGAGTGGAGGAACCAGGCAATCGATATCGTCCGGCGCGTCGAGCGTCGGGCATTCGGCCGCCTCGATCATGCGCTCGACCGACGCCTCGTCCTTGAAGCCGATGCCGGTCACGCAACATACCACAGTGGCGTCCGAGCGCAGATAGCCGGCTTTCCGCGCCGCGATCGCCCCGGCCACTGAGGTTGCCCCGGCCGGCTCGGAGAAGATGCCCTCCTCGCGCGCCAGCCGGGCCTGGGCGTCGAACACAGCCGCGTCGCTGACCAGGTGCCCGGTGCCGCCGCACGCGCGGCAGGCGCGAATCACGTCGTCGCCGTCGATGACCGAGGCCACCTGCAAGCCGCTCACCTTCGTGGTCGAGGTGGTGGGATGGGCCTGGCTGTCGCCGTCGCGCAATGGGCCGGCGATTGTGTTGTTGCCCTCCGGCTGCACGCACTCCACGGCGACCGGCCGCCCGGCGAGCCCCAGCCTTCGCAGTTGCTCGAAGCCGCGCGCCGCGGCCAGCACCATGCCGCCCCCGCCGGCTTGGCAGAAGACGTGGTCCGGCCCGTCTTTGAGCTCCGCGGCCAGCTCGTAGGCGATCGTCTCGACGCCGGCCATGCCCAGCGGCGAGTAACGATAGGCGCTGATGTGCAGGGCGGCGCTACGCGCGGCGGCGAGCCGCGCAAGCCGTTCGAAGACGGCCGTCGTCACCCCCGCATCCAACCCGAAGCGGCGGACGCTGTAGATCCGCGCGCCGTAGGCCATCATCTGCCGCAGCTTGTTGCGGGCCGCGCCGTCGACGACGGCGACAAAGCAGGGAAGGCCCGCGGCTGCACAATAGGCCGCCAGCGCCGCGCCGGTGTTGCCACTGGAGGTGGCCAGGCACAGCTTCTGGCCGCGGGCGAGCATGCTGGCGACGGCGGCCGCGGCGAAGCGATCTTTGTACGAACCGGAGGGGTTGGTCGTCTCCAGCTTGAAGTACAGGTGATCGAGTCCCAACGACGGCCCGATGCGCCGCGACCGAACGAGCGGGGTCCCTCCCTCGCCGAGTGTGATCCGCGCCTCGGCCGGCGTCTCAGGCAGGAATTCAGCGAACCGCCAGATGCTCATGGTGATCCCGGGGCACGACTGAGTCGTGCCGAAACCGCTCTTGTGCGCCACTGGCTTGGCCGGCGGAGCCAGCGGCACACAGTGCACTAGACGCATGGGCGGCCATTGTATCAGGCTATTTCAACGCCGCGCACTCGCCCAGGCGGCGATCGATCTCTTGCTCGACTTGCCGATAGCCGGGGCCGTTCATCCCACCGTACTTCGTCCGAAGCTCGGCGGCCGAGAGGCCCTCGGGCAGGTCGGCGGCGGGCGGAAAGACGTCGTCGATTTTGAAGCTGGCGGCCAGGCGATCTTGCATCGCGCGCGCCGAGCCTTCGTCCCGCGTCGCCGCAAGCGCGAAGCGCGTGCCGGCCCGATTGGCCGCCATGTCGGCAAACGAGAAGCCGCTGCCGCCGCTCTCCGCGTCCACCGCCTCCTTGATCACGCCGATCTGGTCGCCGATCCGTTCGTTCGACAGCAGGGCCAAGGCGGCGCTCACGAGGAAGTGCTTCGTCCAGTCCGCCCGCTCGCGCAGGGTGACGATGCCGACGGTCCCCTTCGCCTGCTCTCGTAGCGAGTCATCCATCACCCGGCCCACCAACGGCTCGATGCGCTCGTGCCCCAGCAGGATTGCGAGCGCCAGGATGGCCGCCCGATTCTCAAGGGCCGGGTCGCCCCCATCGGATCGGTCGCGCGCCAGCCGAAACGCTTGCCGCACAAAAGCGCCGAACCGCTCCTCGCCCCGCGGCAGCGCGGGGGCCGCGGCCACGAGCTCGCGGACCTGGTCCTGCGTCTCGGAGAGCACGTCGGGCTTGCCCGCGATGCGGCGGGCCATCGCCGGCACCACGGTGGTGCTGAATTCGCCCGGCTTGAACACGGTTTCTATCGCGCCGGCCTCCAGACGCAGCGACTCGATCGAGGTGATCACCAGGCCCAGGTCACGGTCAGCGTGAAGCGCCGAGGCAAGCGACGGCCCGACAAGCCGCAGCACGAACGACGGGATCGTCAGGCGGCCGATTCGGGCACGGTCCAGGCTGAACCGCAATTCGCCATCTTCGATTTGCGCCCTGCCGGACGTTTGCACATTGAGGTACCGCTGGCCGCCCGATGGCAGCCTTAGCGACACGTCGAGGTCGGCCGATCCGTCGTGGAACACGATCTGCGCCTTGCGGGCATCTGACCCGCGCGACAGGACCAGCATCAGTAGTTCGTCGACTTCTTCCTCCGTAAGTCGAATTTGCCGGAGCTCGCCTTGTTGAGAACGGTTTGCGCGGATCACCTGCGCCAAGTGACGGCGCTCGGAGTCGCTGACCGGCATGGGTGGAAACGGCAATGGATCGCTCGCCAAGGCGCGCCATCCGAGCCATGCCGCGCCGGCGGCCAGAACGAATATCAGCCCGGCACATTGCGGGACCAGCCAGGCCAGCGCGCGGGGGCCGCGCAACCATGCCGCGCCGATCCATGCGCCGGCCACGTAGGCAGCAAGGGGCAGAACCAGGTGGCCCACGCTCGGCGCGGCGCCGAGCTCGCAAACGCGCACCACTATCGTCAGCGCGAGTCCCGCAAGAACAATGGCGATCGCGCGGGCCGACCGCCCGAGGCCGGCCAACAGCCCGCCCAGCGAAAGGGGCGCCAGCAGCCCCAGGAAGGCGAACCAGCCCAGCTCCGCCAGGCCGGCGAACATCACATGACGGACAACGTCCAGCGGCCGTGGGCCTTGCTCGGTGCCCCACGCCGACACATCGATCAAAGGCGCTCGCGCATGCAGCCAGATTCCATGGCCGCC
This sequence comes from Planctomycetia bacterium, assembly GCA_016191115.1. Taxonomy (GTDB): domain Bacteria; phylum Planctomycetota; class Planctomycetia; order Pirellulales; family JACPPG01; genus JACPPG01. Next base: position 76,768 of record JACPPG010000067.1, read on the forward strand.
TAACCACAGGACGACTGCCGCCAGCCCAAGCCTCGCGCACCGGAGGCTGATGACAGACTGGCTTCCACCGATGGTCGCCCGTGGCTTCGTCGCCGGTCTTTCCATGAATGCGTTCCGCGGTGGCGGGCGTCAAAGGGCTATTTCGGACCAGCCCAATCCGGTTGCCGCGGCTCTCCATAGCCAGGGTAATCGTCGAACGGTGGCGCCGGCGAAGCGCGTGCCTCGATCCGCGAGCCAGTCGTGCCTCGCCGTGAGCAAGGACATCGCCATGCGGTTCGCGGAATCGGCTCAACGTTTCGCGACGAACCGCGCGATCTTCTCGGCCACGGCCGCTGGGTCTTCTATCAAAAAAAAGTGGCCCAGGCCCGATAGCTCATGATACTCGGCCTTTGGCGAGCGGCGCGCGAGTTCGCGACCCATTTCGAGGTGCGCGATCGGGTCGCCGTCGGCCCACACGAACTGGACAGGCATCGGCGCCGCTTCCAGCGCCCCCAGCCAGCGATCGGCGTGCAAATAGCGCTCCCGCATGTAGCCGGCCAGAGCGGCCAGGCGCAGGTGGCCGTCCTGATAACGCAAAAGGTCTTCCATCACGCGGGCGTCCTCGGGCGTAATCGCCTCGGGGCGCCGCATGAGCCCCTGCAGCGCCGGCACGTACACGCCCGTCATCACCGTGCGGCAGAATTCCATCGCCTGCGGCAGCGTCGCATTCGACGCAAGCTGTTCCTGAAAAGGCGTGATGTGGGCAAGCCATTGCAGCATGCTGCCGTTGAGGAAGGTCGATGTCAGCACCTCGAACGCGAGCCGCCCTTCGGCCGCGCGGGCCAAAAGCTCGCAGTGCACACTGGTTCCCAGGTCGTGACTCACGACGTGGGCCGCGCGGACGCCCAGCCGGCCGAGCAGCTCGACAACCGTGTCGGCCTGCTGAAAAAGCGAGTAGCTGTAGGCCTCCGGCTTATCCGATAGGCCGAACCCCAAGAGGTCAGGCGCGATCGTGCGGTAGCGCGAGGACAATCGCTCGACGACGCCACGCCAGTCGTAGGACGACGTCGGATATCCGTGCACCAACAGAATGGCCGGCGGCGTTTGATCGCCCGCGGGCCTGCGCTCGTGGACGAACATCCGATAGCCGGCCACCGGCTCGTGCCGCCCGGCGGCGAGCCAGGCCCGCGTGGCATCGCTCAATTGTTCGACAGCACGGGTCATCAATGGCGCCGCAACCGGCGGGAATAGCCGACCACGGCCGCGAGTCCCATGGCCGCGAGCAGAAGGGTCTGCGGCTCCGGCACGTGTGTCCCCAGCTCAAATGGTGAGAAGTTGTCCGTGACGAAGGTGATCGTGTGGTCCACGGCGTTCACCGTGCCGCCGAATTCCCAGTTCTTGGTGTTCTTGTTGAAGTGCCAGATGCCCAACTCCGCTTCATTCGTGCCCGCCGGCAAGAGCGCCGGATCGTAACGGAAAACGAGCGTGGCGGCCTGGCCTGGCTGCAGCCCGGTGTAGTCCACCGTCCAGATTTGCGGCGTGGCCGAGAGTCCAGCGGTCGAGGCGGCAAAGACGGGATTGTTCTCGGCGGCGGCGATCGCCTGCTGCGACAGGCCGCCGGAATTGGGAATCTGCTGCGCGAGAAAAGTGCCGCCGTTGGACCCGCCCGGCAGATTGATGGATACTCCGCCGGGGGTCGCCGCCCCGCCGAGCACGTCGGCGGTTGTGTCGTTGGGAGCAAGGGTGGCGATGTTGTCGGTCCCGAAGTGCGCGGTTGCCACGGCATTGAGCGTGAACTTCTCCGAGGCGCCCTGCGGACCGCTGGACGGCACGTAGTACCCCGAAATGCCCAGCGTCCAGTCGCCGGAGCCGGGCGCGGTTTGCGTCAGCGTCCACGTGCCCGAGGTGACCTGTCCGGTGTATCCGGTTTCGTCGAACGTGGCATTGGGAGGTTGCAGGAAAATCTCGGTCAGCGCGCCGCTGAGGACCTTGAACGACGTGGTGGTGGCCGGGAACGTGCCGCCGGAGCCGCTCAACACGCCGCTACTGAAATCCCAGCTCAGGTTGCTGTACTTGATTGCGAAAACCCCCGAGACGGCGCGGTAGAGCAGGTCCGAGTCCTGCTGGTAGTACCCGTCGCCGCCGAGGAGTTGAAGGCTCGTGGCGGTGTCGGCCAGCGGGTCGAAGCGCACGAGAAAATGGCCGCTCACGCTGCTGGTATCGCTTCCCGGCAACGTCGGCTGGTACGGCGCGTAGACGCCGCCAGTGGCCGAGTAGTTGAACGAGCTTTGCGCCTGGTTGATCGTGAAGACGACGTCGCGCGTCTCCGCCAGGCTGATGGCGGGACCGAACGCCGAGCAGCAAACAACGGCAGGGAGAACCAGGATCAAAGCGGTGCGCCACATCGTGGACCGTCGGAAACGCGCTGCCATGGCGAAGACTCCTATATGACCAGAATGAGGAACGATCGCGGAATGTCACTGAGCGCACGGATCGGAAAGTTCGCGGCGCGGAACGACGCGCCAGGCAAGAACCAGAGAGAGGCGCGAACCCAGGCACCGCGGCGAGTAGCGAACGAGTGTTATCTACGTTGGCTTAGCGGTACCTAACCCAGAAGGATTGGTAGAGGCCGTCACTTTAGGGGAACGCACGGCGGAATTCAAGTCTCTTCCGCTTTTATTCGCGGTTTTTCGAAAAAGGGGACGGGAATCGTTTTCGCAACGCGGTCGGCGTTGCGTACCGCGGCGCCGAAACACGATTCCCGTCACCTTTTTCGCGCACGCCAGTCTACGCGAGCACCGACTCGAGCACCCGGCCGGCCACGTCGGTCAGGCGGAAGTCGCGGCCGGCGTAGCGATACGTCACCCGTTTGTGATCCAGACCCAACAGGTGCATGATCGTGGCATGATAGTCGTGGACGTGGGAGGGATCCTTGACGATCTGCATGCCGTACTCGTCGGTCTCGCCGTAGGCCATGCCGCCGCGGACGCCCCCGCCGGCCAGCAGGCAACTGAAGGCGTCGATGTAGTGCTCCCGCCCCTTGCCGTTGAACGTGGTGGGCGTACGGCCGAACTCCGTACAGATCGCCACCAAGGTGTCGTCCAACAGCCCGCGCTGCTTCAAGTCCTGAAGCAGGCCAGATAGCGCCCGATCCACGCGGAGCGCCTTGGGGCGGTGGTCTTGCATGTCGCCATGGGCGTCCCAATTGTCGTGCGAGCCGGTGTCGATCAGCTCGACCACGCGGACGCCGCGCTCCAATAGCCGCCGCGCGACCAGGCATTGGGACGGGAAGGAACGATTGTCTCCCTGCTTTGCGCCGTATAGGTCGAGCGTCGCGGCCGACTCGCGGGCCAGGTCGAACACCTCGGGCGCCGCCTGCATCATTCCCCGCGCGGTGTCGAAGCTGGCGGTGCGGGCGGGCAGATCGAGATCGTCCGCGCGGCCGTGGGCGTGCAGCTCGTTGATGTCGCGGAGCATCATCCGTTCCAACTCGGCGATGGCGACCGAGCGGGTGGGCGGTTTCAGATCGGGTATCGGCTCATCCCCCGGCACGATCCGCACGCCCTGGTGCTCGGGCGGCAGGAAGTTGCAGTCGTACACCTGCGCGCCGGCGTAGGGCAGGTGCTCGGCCAATACGACGTACGAGGGCAGGTTCGGATTGTGCGTGCCCAAGGCGTAGCTCAGCCAGGCGCCGATGCTGGGGAGCGGCACGGTTGACGAGCCCGTGTGCATCGCCAGCGTGGCCTGAAAGTGCTCGACGATGTCGGTGTGCATGGTGCGGATGACGCACAAGTCGTCGGCCACGGTGCCCAGCCGTGGGAATAGCTCGCTCATCACCAGGCCCGATTGACCGCGATGATGGAATTTGAACGGCGAAGGCATCAGCTTGCCGCTCTGGGCGGCGCGAAGCTGGTGCGTCGACAGCTCGCGGCCGCTGTCGGTGGCCAGCCGCGGCTTGTGGTCGAAGGTGTCGACATGGGAGAAGCCGCCGGTGAGAAAGATGAACAGCAGGCGATTGGCGCGGGGAGGAAAATGGGTCGGCCGGGGCGCGAGTGGGTGCCCGCCAAACACTTCCGCGGCGAGCGACAGCCGGCCATAGAGCCCTATGGCCGCCGCCGAGGCGCCGCCCGTGCAACCGGCCATGAAGCGGCGGCGGCTGATGTTCGCGGATGTGTTCATGGTTCGTAGCTCTCGAATCGTGGTGCACGCAGTGCACCCTGCCGTTTCGCCGCGGGGCCGCGGCGGCTAAGCGAGCGTTGGTTCATTCTTAGTCCACGTAGACGAATTCGTTCGATTCCAACAGCAGCCGTGCGTAGCTCGACCAGGATTCCAGCTCGATGCGATCCGCCGCTGCGCCGGCAGCCTTGAGCTCGTCGGCGACGCGCGCGACGTACTCGACCGCGCGATTGGTCTCGTCGTTCGTTGGCCGCCGCGACCAGCAGAGCAGGCACGGCAGCTCGACCCGTTTCCGCGCATCACCCGACGCGGCGATCGCCCGCCGGGCCAGCCCTTCGGCCTGCTCGGCCACCAGCGGATTGTTGAGCAAAAACAGCGCCTGCGACGGTACCGTGGCACTGGTCCGCACATCGGTCGAAGTGTTCGTGTCCGGCCCGTCAAACAGCGCCAGGTACGGATGCCGCTGCAACCGTTGCGTCATCAAGTACACGCTGCGGTGCGGCGACGGGTACGAGGCCTTGAACGGCTGGTGCTGCGTCCACGTCCACTTCTTCACGGGTGGAAACGGATGCTCGCCGGGCCGCGCCAGGTCCAACGTGCCGCCAGCCACCAGCATCGCGTCGCGAATCGCCTCCGCATCCAGCCGGCGACGATCGAAACGCCAATAGTAGTTGTTGTCCGGATCGTGGGCAGCGTTCTCGGCCCGTGCCGTGCTGGCCAACTGGTAGGTGCGCGAGAGCATGATCTCGCGGTGCAACGCTTTGATGGACCAGCCGCTGTCGATCAACCGCCGCGCCAGCCAGTCCAACAGCTCCGGGTGTGTCGGCGGCGAGCCGCGCAGCCCCAGGTTCGACGGCGTGGCCACCAGCCCACGCCCGAAATGCCACTGCCACACGCGATTGGCCATCACGCGGGCCACCAGCGGATGATCCGGCCGCGTGAGCCACTCGGCCAACTGCCGCCGACCGCTTGCCCCTTCGGGAATCACGGTCGGCCCGCTCGCGGCGAAGAACTTGGGCACGCCCCGCGGCACGACCGGACCGGGCTTGTCCGGCTCGCCACGGAGCTGCACGCATGCATCCCCCGGCTTGCCTTCGCTGACGGCGTAGGCCACCGGCACTCCTGGCGGTGAGTCGAGCTTGTGCGCCTGCTGCCAGCGGTCGAGCTCGCGGCGGAGGTCGCCAACCTGTTGCCAGTCGTCGGTCGTTTCCGCGGTTTCGCGTTGGGCCGTCAATTGCTCGATCGCGGCGCGCATCGCCGCGATCTTCGGCTCTGCCTCCGCCGCAGGCACGAGCGGAACGAAATGCTCCCGGGGGGATTTCTTCGACTGGAACTCTTCTCCCCCGGCCCAAGGGAACTGCGTGCTGTTGAATATCCCGTAGAGCGCGTAGTAGTCGGTCTGCGCCACCGGGTCATACTTGTGGTCGTGGCAACGGGCACAGCGGAGCGACAGGCCGAGAAACGCCCGGCCGGTCGTATCGATCGCGTCTTCCAGCGAAAGGTGCCACAGCTCGTAGGGGGCCGTGGCGTAGCGGCGGGAGAGGGCGAGAAAACCGGTGGCCACGACCTCGTCGCGATAACGCTCTCGGTCGCCGGCGTGCTCGGCGGCCAGGAGGTCGCCCGCCAACTGCTCGCGCACGAACTGGTCGTACGGCTTGTCGGCGTTGAACGAATCGATCACATAGTCGCGATAGAACCGCGCCTCGGGCACGGGGTAGTCCGCGTTGTCGCCCGCCGTGTCGGCGTACCGCACCACGTCCAGCCAGTGCCGGCCCCACCGCGCGCCATACTGCGGCGAAGCCAGCAACCGTTCGACCACGCGGGCGAAGGCGTCCGGCGCGTCGTCGTCGGCGAATCGATCGAGCTCCTCTGGCTCGGGCGGGAGGCCGACCAGGTCGAAGTACGCCCGCCGCAATAGCGGTCCCCGCTCGGCAGGGCCGACCGGCGACAGGCCTTGCTCAAGGCGTTTCGCGGCGATGAAGCGATCGATCGCGCCGGCGTCGGGCGGTTCGGCCGGCGTCTGCGGATCGCCCAGCGGTTGAAAGGCCCAGTGACGGCCGGCCGCGAACGCGTCGGTGGCGGCGGCCGACGCCGGCCAAAGGGCGCCGTGCTCGATCCAAATCGCAAAATCGTCAATCGACTGCTTGGCCAACTGCCCGTCCGGCGGCATCTGCACTTCGTCGTCCTCGTGGCGCAACGCACGCACGAGCAGGCTGTCGCCAGGCTTGCCGGGGACGATCGAGGCCCCGTGCTCGCCCCCTTTCAACAGCGCGTCGCGCGAGTCGATCCGCAGCCCGCCGCTGGCCTTGTCCGCGCCGTGGCACTTGAAACATTTGCCGGCCAGGACAGGGCGAATCTTCAACTCGAAGAATTCGGCCCCTTCGTCCCTGGGCGAATCGGCCCGCGAAGACGATGCGGCGGACGACGCAACGGCCAGCACCAGCGCGGCAATGAGCGGGATTCTCAACACGGGCAGTGCTTCCAGGCAGGGAGGCGAAAAACCACGTGCGGTGGGAACCACAGTATAGCAGTCCAGCGGGCGGGAGGCGAAACGATAAGGGCTGCCGAAACCGTTTATCGGCCCCTCAATTGCGGCATCTCATTCAATAGCCGCAGGGCTACCGGCGGGCCTCGATGATGTGCCCCCACGGTGCAAGATACCAGTATCTTGGCGGGAAGCGGCGGAACCGCACGTCCGAGAACCCCGCTGCGGCGAAGGCCTGCCGCAGTTGCGCGGCGGTGTAGAGGTTCGACCGCCACCATCGGCCGATTAGCGGCCGCATCAGCCAGTTGTCGCGGGTGATGAACAGGAGCAGCGTGCCATCGGTGGCCAACAGCCCACGCAGCCCGCTCAAGGCGGCGGGGAAGCGCTCCCTGGGAACGTATTCGAGCATCGAGGCAGACACGACCAGATCGTAGTCCCGCCAGGTCGCGGGGAGCGCATCCAGCGAAAGAACGTTCGCTTGGGCCAGCTCGACCCCGGCGACTGCGCCCGCCCGCAACGACTCTCGCAGGAAATCCAGCATGGCCGGCGTGAGGTCAAAGCCGTGCAGGACGCCGGGCGTTAACCCGCGCGCCGCCATTGCCTCGCGCAGGCCCAGCAACACGGCCCCTGTGCCGCACCCCGCATCGAGCACCCTGATACCCGACCGTAACAGGCTTGACCTGGCAAGGTACGCGCGCAATCCCTGCTGGTAGCGGAACAGGCGGATGAAGCGCGCATAGCTTCGCGCCCTCGCCGTAAAGAACGCCTGTGGATCGCCGGTCGCGCTCATTCGGCCGATCCCCCGAACGCGAACCAGCGGCGGCGTGGACAGGCGGCGGGCATGGGAACGTTGCTACGCCGGCGCTTCGACGAGATACAGGTCCGACATGCCGCCGCGCTCCGCCACCACCAGCAGCCGCTCGCCGTCCGGGTGCCAGCCGGCGAAATCGTGGCGCTCATTGTCGCTTCCCACGCGGCGCACGGCGGTGCCGTCGGCCTGCATCACGTAAATCTGATAGACGCCCTCGCGGTTGCTCGTGAAGGCGATCCGCCGGCCGTCAGGCGACCAGGCCGGGCGCGTGTCCAGGCCGGGGCTGTCGGTCATTTGCCGGACGTTCGCGCCGTCGGCGTCCATCACGTAAATCTCGAAGTCGCCGGTGCGGCTACTGCTAAAGGCGATCTGTCGGCCGTCGGGCGAAAATGCCGGCGACGTGTTCAGCCCGGTCGAACGGGTCAGCAGCCGCAGGTCCTCCCCCTCGCGGTTGACGCCGGCGATCTGGTGCCCATTGACGTCCGAGAGACTGAACACGATCCGCGAGCCATCCGGCGAGAACGATGGGCTGCGGGCCGTGGCCCGCGCGTCGCGCGGCCGGAATGTGTGCTCGCGCTTGTCGCGCAGGTCCTGGATCACCAGCACCAACTGTGGGCTGGTCGACGACATCGAATAGGCGTGGTATCGGCCATCGCGCGAGAAGGCCGGGTCGAATTGGTGCGCCGCCACGGTCGGGTGCAGACGCGCTAGCGCGCCGTCCTCGATCCGTACCCGGTGAATGGCGACCAGGTTCGGCGAGGCGTGTACCGCCACGGCGATTTCCCGCGCGTCGATGAACGCCGGGGCCAGCTTGCGCTGCCCGTCGTGCGTCAAACGTTGCATCGCCAACGAGCTAGAGGAGGGCATCGATCACTCTCCCTCCTTCCAGCACCTTGAGCCGCGCCCGTTCGGCCGACGAGACGCCGGCCAGCTCCAGGATCGTGGTGCCGACCATGGCGGGGGTCACGGGCTCGGTGGCGGGAAACTCGCCGCGCGGATCGCTTTCGCCGATCGCCCGGCCCGGCTGCACGCCAGCGCCGGCCCACATCGAGAAATAGCACTGATGCCAATGATCGCGCGAGCCGATGGCGTTGATCCGCGGCGTGCGGCCGAACTCGCCCATGCAGACCACGAGCGTCGTTTTCAAAAGCCCGCGCGCTTCCAGGTCGTCGAGCAAGGTCGAGAAGACGCCGTCCAAAAGCGGGCCGTGCCAATCGGCCAAAAGCCCGAAATTGTCGGCGTGCGTGTCCCAGCCGTAGTCGGAGAACGGGTAGAAGACCTCGACGTACTGGCTCCAGTTGACTTGCACGTAGGGGACGCCGGCCTCGACCAGCCGCCGGCCCAGCAGACAGCTTTGGCCGAACGACGTGTGTCCGTACGCCTCGCGCGCCGCCTCCGGCTCGCGCGACAGGTCGAAGGCCTGCCGGGCGCCGCTATCGCCCAACAGAGAGTGCGCCCGCTCGTAAAGCGCTGTCCACCGCGTTAGCGGCACTTCGTCCAGTTGCCGCCGAGCTCGATCCAGATCGCGCAGCACCGTCTGCCGGTCGGCCAGCCGCTGGGGCGAAAGCCCTTCGAGTAGCTTCAGGTCCGGGAGATCGACCGCGCCAGCATCGGAACAATCGACCATGAACGGGTCGTGGCCGGTGCCCCAAGTTCCGCCGCCCGAGCCGAGGACCGGCCCATCGCCATCGCCGATGCGCCCCCGCGCGAGGGACACGAAGGCGGGGAGCGCACTGGCGCCGCGGACGCGCGAGATGATCGAGCCGAAATTCGGCGGGTAGCCGGCCGCGCCGGCCACGGCGCCGGTCAGCGAGATCGATCCGGCCGGGCGATGGTTGCCATCGAAGTTGACGTTCGAGCGAATGAGCGAGAAGCGGCGGCTGCGGGCGGCCAGCTTCGGCAAGAGCTCCGTGAAGCGGACGCCCGGCGTGGCCGTGGCGATGGAGGCGAACGGCCCGCGATATTCGAGCGGGGCCTTGGGTTTGGGATCGAACAGGTCGACGTGGCTCGGCCCGCCCCCGAGCCAGACCAACAAAACCGAGCGTGCCTTGGGCTCGGTCTCCACGGCCTGCGCGGCACGGCCGGCCAGGCCCCAGGCGAACGGGACAGCGGCCGCGGCGCGAACGAAGGCCCGCCGCGTCACACCCTGGCAATCGCGGGCGTTAAAGCTACCGACGCTGAGCATCGGGCACGCTCCGGTTTCTGGCGAGTGGCTCACGCCAGGACATCGCGGACGACACGCGCCTCTTCGACGCCCGTGAGCCGCATGTCCAGGCCTTGGAACTTGTAGGTGAATTGCTTGTGATCGATCCCTAGCAAGTAGAGCATCGTGGCGTGCAGGTCGCGGACGTGAACGCGGTTCTCCACGGCATGGTAGCCCAACTCGTCCGTGGATCCGTACGAGATGCCGCCGCGGACGCCGCCGCCGGCCAGCCACATGCTGAAACCCTTAATGTGATGATCGCGGCCCGGGTCGCCCTTATTGGCTTGCACCATCGGCGTGCGGCCGAACTCGCCGCCCCAGAGGACCAGCGTCTCGTCGAGCATGCCGCGCTGTTTGAGGTCGGTAATCAAGGCGTAGGCGGCCCGATCGGTGTGGTCGGCGCAAATCTTAATGTCGCGCGCGAGATTGCCGTGGTGGTCCCAACCGCGGTGATACAAGTGGATGAACCGCACGCCGCGCTCCGCCAGCCGACGGGCCAACAGGCAATTCGATCCGAACGAGCCGTCCCCCGGCTTCGCGCCGTACAGCTCGAGCGTCGCCGCCGATTCGTCGCTCACGTCCACCAGCTCCGGCACCGACGTCTGCATGCGAAACGCCGTCTCGAAGGCGGCGATGCGGGCCTCGATCTCCGGGCCCTCCGCCACAGACGCCACGCCGCCGCGATCGAGCGCTTGGATCGCCGCCACGCTCGAACGCTGAAGCTCGTCGGGCACGCCGGGCGGGTTGCGCACGTAGTGTACCGGGTCGCCCTTCGAGTTGAACTCCACGCCCTGGAACCGGCTGGGTAGAAAGCCGGCGCTCCACTGCCGCGAGGCGATCGGCTGGTCGCTCGTCCGGCCGCCGACGCTCGTCAGCACCACGAACCCCGGCAGCTCGTCGGTCTCCGCGCCCAGGCCGTAGTTGATCCAGGCGCCCATCGACGGCCGGCCGCTGATGGCCGTGCCCGCGTTCATGAAGGTGTGCGCCGGGTCGTGGTTGATCTGCTCGGTGACCATCGAGTTGACGATGCATATGTCGTCGGCGATCCGCTGATGCCACGGCAAGACATCGCTGATCCACTGGCCGCCCTGGCCGTATTGCCCGAACTTCGTCATCGGGCCAAAAGCCTTTAACTCCTTGCCTTGCAACTGGGCGATCGGCTGGCCCTTGGTAAACGACTCGGGCATGAGCTGGCCGTGCAGCTCGGCCAGCTTCGGCTTGTAGTCAAACGTTTCCAGGTGCGACGGGCCCCCCGCCATGCATAGAAAGATCACGCGCTTGAGCCGCGGGGAAAAATGCGGCAGACCGGTCAGTCCGCGGTAGCTGGTGCTGGTGGTGCGAGCTTCGCCGGCCGACAACGATCGGCCGAGAAGCATCGACAGGGCCATCGAGCCCAGGCCCACGCCGGTCCGCGACAGGAACGTGCGGCGATGGATGTGCCGCCACCGGTCGGAAGCCTGCTCGTCCGCGATCGGGTTGTAGGGCGCGCGTGGCATCATTTCCGCGTCAGCGGTTCGTTCAAGGAAAGGATCGTGCGGGCGAGGATCGTCCACGCGGCCAGTTCGCCGCGATCGGCGGTCTCCGGCGCGGGCGCTAGGCCCACGGCCACAAGCTCCGCGGCCGCCTGCGGATGATCCTGGTAGTATTTTCGACTGTCATCGAGCAAGTGGCCGAGCACCCGTCGCTCGTCGGTCGTAGCGGTGCGGGAAACCGCTTGACGAAGCGCGAAGTCAAGCCGCTCGTCGGTCGTGGCGCCGCCGGAAGCGATGATCCGCGTCGCGAAGGCGCGGGCCGCCTCGACGAATGTCGGGTCGTTCAACAGCACCAGCGCCGCGAGCGGCGTGTTGGACGTCGGCCGCTCGGCGGTGCATTCCTCGCGACTGGGGGCGTCGAACGCCTTGAGCATGGGGTGCAGGTACTGCCGCTGCCAGTGCACGTACACGCCGCGCCGCCACTGCCGCTGGTCCTTGTCGATCTGATACTCGCGCTCGGGGAAATTCAGGTGCCGATAGTAGCCGGCCGGCTGGTACGGCTTGACGCTCGGGCCGCCGGTCTGGTCGACGAGTAAGCCACTGGTCACAAGCGCCGCGTCGCGCACGGTTTCGGCCGGATAGCGAAAGCGCGACTGCCGGCCGACGAGTCGGTTGGACGGGTCGCGCTCGTGGAGTGCCGGCGTGTCGAGCGAGGCTTGTCGGTACGCGCGGCTGGTGACCAGCAGCTTGACCAGGCGCTTGACGTCCCAGCCGCTCTCGACGAGCTCCACGGCCAGCGTGTCCAACAGCTCCGGATGCACCGGCGGCTCCCCTTGGGCGCCGAAATCGTCCAACGAGCGCGACAGCCCGACGCCGAAGAACAAGTACCACAATCGATTGACCAGGACACGGGCCGTGAGCCCGCCTACGCCATGCTCGGCGTCGGTCAGCCAGCGGGCCAGTTCGAGCCGCGTCGCGCGGCGGTCGCCTACATCGAGGTGGCCGAGAAACGCCGGCACCTCGGGCTGGACGATCGGACCGCTCTCGTCGAGCCAATTGCCGCGCGGCAGGATGCGCATGGTGCGCGGCTCGATCGACACCGTGATCATGGTGCGGCGGGCCCTATTGTGGATTGCGTCCATCTGCTTGCGCAGAGCGGCGATCTCTTTTTTGCGTTCTTTGTCTGACGGCGGTGGGGATTCGCTTTTCGGCGGGTCGGCCGCGGACGAGTTGGGTTCCGTCTCTTTTCTTGCCCCCGAGCCGGAGGCCGCCTTCGGAGCGTCGGCATCATTCGACGACGCGGCCGCGGCGGGTTGCTGGGGCGCCTCAAGCGCTTTCAACCGCGCTTCCAACCCAGCAAGGCGCGCGCGCTCCTCTTCGGTAAGCAACTCCATCTCCGGCGCGCGGATCGTCGGCGATTTGTCCACGCCCTTGGTGAGATGTTGGGCCTCGTCGACGTCGGCGAAAAACGCCGCCATCGAGTAGAAGTCCCTCGTCGTGTACGGGTCGTACTTGTGATCGTGGCATTGTGAGCAGCCCATCGTTGCCCCCAGCCACACGGCCGACAGGTTCCGCACGTGGTCGGCCGCGTAGATGGCCAGGTACTCCTTGGGCTGGACGCCTCCTTCGTGCGAGGTCTGGAGCACGCGGTTGTAGCCGGTGGCGATCTTCTGCCGCAACGTCGGCTCGGGCATGAGGTCGCCGGCCAATTGCTCGCGCGTGAATTGATCGAAGCGGAGATTCTCGTTGAACGCCTCGATCACGTAGTCGCGGTACGGCGAGATCGGGTGCTCCTGGTCGCCGTGGTAGCCGACCGTGTCGGCATAGCGCACCAGGTCGAGCCAGTACATGGCCATCCGCTCGCCGAAATGGGGCGAGGCCAGCAGCCGATCGACCAGCCGCTCGTAGGCCTGCGGGCCGTCGTCGGCCAGAAACGCATCGACCTCTTCCGGCCGCGGAGGCAGCCCCGCCAGGTCGATGTACAGTCGTCGCGCGAGCGTGACTCTGTCGGCGTCGGGAGAGGGAGCGAGCCCCTCGGCTTCGAGGCGCGACAGAATGAAGCGGTCGAGCGCGTGGATCGGCCAATGGGCGTCACCGACGTCGGGGAGCGGGTGTCGCTTCGGCGGAATGTAGGCCCAGTGCGGCAGCCAAACCGCGCCATCGGCGACCCACCGCGTGAGCAGGGCGATCTCTCTAGGCGATAACTCTTTGTGCGACTCCTTGGGCGGCATCCGCTCGGCTTCGTCGTCGGCCGTGATGCGACGCACCAGTTCGCTCGCTTCGGGTTTGCCAGGCACGATGGCCGGGTTGCCGTCGCGATCCGCCTTGGCCGATTCCTCGCGATCCAGCCGCAGCTCGGCTTGCCGCGCGCCGGAATCGGGACCGTGGCAGCGAAAGCACTTGTCCGACAGGATCGGCCGGATGTCGCGGTTGAAGTCGATCTCGTCGGCAGCGACGCATCTTGCTGCCATGCACCAACAGCCGCCAAGCAGCAGCCCCAAAAGCACTGGGGTCTTCACACGGCCGATCCTCGCCACACTTCGGTACGTCATTGATCCTGGGTGGCCAATCGCGTTAGTTCCCAATCTCGGTCTACTTCGTTGACACACGGCAGTTTCCGACTTCGCGGTAGAACGACTGGATCTCGTCTTTGTCAAGCGCCCGATTGTACAACCTCACCTCGCGGATCTTGCCGTGAAAGTGCGACTGGGGTCCAAAACCGATCTGCAATGGCGACTCATTGGAGACGTCAATGGGATTCCCGTCCGTCTTGGAAGACGCCACCAACTGGCCGTCGATATGAAGGTTCAAGTCGCGGCCGACACGGCTGGCCACAAGGTGTTTCCAGCCGGGCCCCAAGTCGCGGTCATAGCTCACCGCGGCGCCGGTGGCAAAGGAATAAACTTTGCCACGAATCTCGTCGGGAAGCGGCGGATCGATCATAGTCCGATAACAGGTAGCCGTACTGACGAAGAGTTTCCCTTGATACCCCGTAAGACTGGAGGCCCGTGTCCAATCCTGTACGGCTTTCACGATACGGCCTACTGGCGCTGGCTCAAAACCTGGCGGATCGAAAAGACGGCGAATGGACGTCCATTTGGCGTCGCCGTCGAGTCGGAAGACCTCCGCGCGCGGAATGCTTCCGGCATAAAACGAGCCGTTATAAACGGTCAGAGCAACAATTTCGGTGGCGTCTCCCAGGCGACCGAGATCCACCCACTTCCCTTGGCGAAGCACGGCCACTTTGCCCTTCGGCCAGCTTCCGATGTACAGCTCGCCGTTGTGGACCCCCAGGCTGTGGATCTGATTGCATTCGTCAAACGACCCCAGCGGATTTCCCAGATTCTCCCACGTCTGGCCATCGTAGGCGTAGACTTCACCCTTTGGGTACGCGGCGTACAACCGCCCGTCATGTACGGCCATCGTATGCGGTCGCCCATCAAATTCACCGCAGACATCCCATCGTCTTCCACCCTGGTAAACGTAGCAGAAGCCGGGCACCTGTCCGCTATTGAACCCACACACGTAAAGTTTTCCTCGGAAGGACGCCAAGCAATTCATCCGATACTGTTCGCCCGGCTGGCCGAGATCCTCCCAATTCCGACCTCCCCGATAGCGGTAGACCCGACCATAGTCGAATCTCTTGTCCTTCGGCTCGCCTGGCCCATGGTCCGCCGAAGTTGCAGCATGGAGAGTATCGTCGTGGACAACCAACGAGTACACTCCGCGGGTTCTGCCTTTGCCGACACGGCCGCAATCCTCCCATTCCTGTCCGCCCTTGAATCGATAGACGTGCGCCCAGTCTGCCTCGTCGAGCGCGTCCGTCGTACCTGCATACAGGTCGCCTTCGAACACGGTGAGTGCATCGCTGATGTGGGTCTTGGCGTTGGGACGACCGCAGTCCGTCCACTGTCCGACGCTGGCATTATCGACACCGAAGAAAGGGTGTCGAACGTTGCTCTGTGAATTGTAGCCGCCGGCACTGGCATTGATGGTGAAGTTGAACCCTCGCCGCTGCTCGGGATCGAACTTCGTCAATATGTCTCCGATAGCGTCGTCGATCTCTTGATCCGTAGACACCTGAGCCGAGATCGAGAAGTCACCACTGCCGAAGTGGAATTGGGGCGCGTCCGGCACTGTGACGTGGCCACTTCTGCCGTCAAAAGTGCTCGTTGTCAGGTCAACATTATTGTTTGTGCCATGATGGTCTTGACCAGAATAGTCGCGGCAATCCCCTTGCAGTTTCCAGTAGCCAACCAGGCCCGGCGCGGAGGCCGATACTTTTCCTAGACCCCCTAAGACGGCACACGCGAGTATGCAGGCGCGCCATTGAGCTCCTGCCTGCATTCGTCTGGCCTTTCTTTGAACCATGGTGGCTTTGTCCTACTTCTTCTTGAGAGGAACATCGTAGCGGACCTCAATGGGATCGGCGCCAGCCTCAATAATGAGTCGTTCCGGCTTGTACGCCGCCGGAACAAAATTGGCGTCCCTGAACGCATTGGGTTTTGACGCATCGGGCACTCCGTCAAAGCAACTAATCAGAACTTCGTAGTGACCGGGGAGCAGTCCATCGCCCTTTGCAAAGGACGTTGCCTTAAAGCAACCGTCCCGGTCGAACTGGGCCGATCCGGGGCGACGTGGCATGCCTGCGGCAACTTCGAGCGGTGAAAATGTAATGTGTCCAGCCGCCGGACAAGAACCACCATTGAATGTGACTTTGCCGTGAACGGGCACGGTTGCCAGTTTTGCACCGCATCCGAATAGCGATACGCACCACATAACGATGCCCATAATCGCCACGACCTGCGGTTTCATCATTGCGGTTTCGCGTAGGGGGACGAGCAACGCACAGCGAACTAATCGGGATATCGAAACCCTTCTTACATGGCCGATGTGCGACTCATGCCTTCTCAGTCTTGTGGAGAAACCGGCTCGCCCGCCGCGCGTGATCCCAACGCGTTGTAGACGAAGGAATCAATTGAATCACGGACAAATCGAACGCTGCCATCCGCCATCGCAAAATCTGCGCCGCCGGGATGCATGCTCTTGAAACCAGAGGTACGCCAATAGTCGCGCGCGATGCCGCCGTCGCTCTCCGTCAAAGCGTTGATAGGGATTTGCGTCGAGCTCACGGGGAAGTTGTCGCAGAACAAACAATTCCATACCCAGTGTCCTGGAAGCGTTTCGCCGACCATGAACGTGCTCGATAGACCATCGATCACCTCGCGGAATGCGACGGGGCGGACGGACCGGCAGATCACGCCAACGCACGGGCTGGAGTCCGGGCACGGGGTGCTGGACGGATCTTGGAAGCACTTGCTGACGGATAAGTACTTGGCCTGAAAAGGCGGCACGGGATACTCGGTGCCGAAACCCGCGCCCATGCACGCCTTTGGACTCAAGTCAAAAGCGCAGAAATCTGGCAGCGTCGGCCCCATCGAACCGGTGTACCACAAGCCTTGGCAAACGAGCGGATTCCGCGATCCAGAGCCCTGCCTGCGATTCGACAATATGGGATCCTGTGCCTGTGGGTCGCTGGGGCAAATAAAGCCTGGCAGAACAAGATTTTGAACGACTGCGTAGTTCGGCGCTACGTCCATATACTTGCCCAGATCGAGGTTGGCGATCAGATTGCCCTGCTCCATGTAAGGCAGCACCGCCAGCGTCCAGAGCGTCCCGGGCCGGACAACGTAACCAGAGCCCGCGGGGAGGTAGTTATATGCCCCCTCGTGGTTATGCAACGCCAGGGCAATCTGCTTCAGGTTGTTGTTGCACTGCGACCGTCTCGCGGCCTCGCGAGCCGCCTGCACGGCCGGCAACAGTAGCGCGATTAAGACGCCGATGATCGCGATCACCACCAACAGCTCAACGAGCGTAAAACCGGAGCGGGCATACCTTCTCGTGATCAGAGAGTGAGCGACAGCCATTGTGTGGGACGCGCGACAGAATTCATCATCAAGCTGCATGAGATGACAACCGGTCATGCTAACGCGGCCTTGACCACGGATACCGCGTGCTTCGGTAATTGCGTCACCATTTTTAAAGCCACTTGCCAGCCAGTCACCTTCGATGCGACGTTGTGCGTCGCACCGAGAGGCGCTGGCTGGTGGTGCTGGTTTCCGCAAGGCGGCGAACGCTTTCTTATAATCTTGACCTTCGCGCTCGCCGACCTAGAGCCTATCCGAGAACTGTTGCTGTCCGTAAAGCGACGATGGCAAATTGAAGATGCAGGAAGCCCAGGTAATTGGCGACTTTCTTTTCCCAGCGGATCAGCAATCGCCGCGCACGGTTGAGCCACGAGTGAGTCCGTTC
>JACPPG010000068.1 GCA_016191115.1 Planctomycetia bacterium
CGCACCATTTCCCATGGCAAAACCGACAACGTGAACGAACGCGAAACGGCCGCCAAAGCGCCGCGCATTCACGCTGCGCAGCAACCGACCCGTCCCGCACCTCCCCAAAAGCCCTCCGCGCTCGCTTGTTTAAGGACTAGCCACCCAAAGGGTGCCCGGCCGGAGCTGGTGCCCGCCGCAGTGGTATGTTTCCGCTCCGTCGTAGGGTGCTCCGCGAGCACCAGACCGTAGGCCGCCGCCGCGAGCACCACACAAAACTGCTTCGAAAGGAAGCGAGCAGTATGACCCATCGTACTCTTTCCGTTGTTTCACTTGCGCTCTTGTCCGTCCCCATGTTGTGCGGCGCCGCCGTGGCCGCCGACGAAACCACGCGCGATGGCGAGCCGACTGGCCTGACCTACCTGTTGCGTTACAAGTTCCAGCCCGGCGAAGTGATTCGCTGGAAAGTGGAGCACCGCGCGCAAGTCCGTAGCACGGTCTCCGGCACGACCCAAACGGCCGAGACCGACAGCGAATCGATCAAGGTGTGGAAGGTCCTGGAGGTGGACGACGCGGGCCGCGCGACTTTCGAGCACTCGGTCGAAAGCGTCGATATGCGCCAACTACTGACCGGCCGGCAAGAGGTCCGCTACAACAGCCAGACCGACGCCGTCGCCCCGCCAGGCTTCGAGGACGTCGCCAAGGCCGTGGGCGTGCCGCTGTCGGTGATCACCGTCGACGATCGGGGCGGGATCGTCAAGCGCAAGGAGGTGCAGACACAGCCCCATGCCACGAGCGCCGAGATCACGCTGCCCTTGCCCGAAAAGGCGGTGGCGGTGAAAGAGACGTGGTCGGCGCCGCACGACGTGGAGGTTCGCTTGAAAGAAGGCGCCGTCAAGCAAGTCAAGACACGGCAGCAGTTCACGCTCGAGGAGGTCGCCGGCGGCATCGCCACCGTGCGCGTCGAGACCGTCATCCTCACGCCGATTCGCGATCCGGCACTCGAGGCCCAGCTCATTCAGGCCGCCACCGACGGCACCGTCCGCTTCGACATCAAAGCCGGCCGCGTCAGCGCGCAGCAGACCGACCTCGACAAGCGCGTCGTCGGCTTCCAGGGGGAGACCAGCAGCCTGCACTACGTGACGCGATTCACCGAGGAGCTGTTGCCGCCGCGGATTTCGTCGGCCCACCGCCCGAAGACCACCGCCGGCGCGGCGGCGTCAAAAGACAAAGCGAAGGACGCGGCGAAGCCCGACGCGACGCCGGCCAAGAAACCCGATGCAACCGCCAAGAAGAAGCCGGCCGCGGCGAGCTCCGCGGCGCCTGGCGCGAATACGGCCAAGGCAAATTCACAGCCGCCGAAAACCAGCCAGCCGGCGAAGACCAATTCGCCGGCGCCGGGAAGCAAAACATCCGTCGCCAACCGCCCGGCGGTCGTCAAGCCCTCGACCAGCACGCCGCCAACGCGATCGCCTTCCACGAAGGCTTCGACGGGAAAACCGGCGGCGACCAAGCCCGTGCCGCCCGCCCCCCCCAAGCCGCCGGAAACAAGCAACAGTGAGGCGGCCCAAGGCAGTCCCGCAACGGATGCCAAGCCGACAGGCGACGACGGTAGCGATTGACCTCGCGGCGTACTATTCTTCCTCGAACGCCTTGCTATCCAGCGCGAAGTCGGCGTGGGAGTCGTGCGAATAGAAGTGCCGGCCGATCGTGTCCGCCAGGTGGGCCACAAAGCGGCGGCGGAAGTCATCTTCCGGCATCGAAGTGTCCACGCCCCGGTTCGGCGGGTAGAGCATCCGCGGCAGCGACTTCTGGTAGACCACGTCGCCGCCGGAGGCAATGTCGTAGACCGTGATATTCAGCCGTGCCTTGCCCTGATACAAGGTCTGGCTCTGGTACAGACCGAACTCCTCCATATCGATGCCCACGACCATGTCGGCCTTGAGCGCGCGTCCGACCTCGGTCAGGTCGTCGTAGTCGTGCTCGTCGGTCCACTGAGTGACTTCACGTGGGTCGACGATCGTGATCCATCTAACCCGCTGCCGCAGCAGCCGGCCGAGTTCGCTGCACAAGTCTTGGGCGGCGCGGCTACCGGTCGAGTATTGCAATTCCACGAGCGGGCGGCAAACGACCGCCACGCGCTTGCCGCGCAGGCCGTTGTAGTCGGCCGAGACGTCATTGCCGCGGACGATCCACATCGCCGAGGCCAAGGCGCTTACGCAGCCGCTTTGCGTGGCGGCGATAGCCGCGACCAGCAGGCTAACGAGCGTTACGCAAAGCAGACGGCGAGTCGAGCGTTCCATCGTTCTACCTCGTCTGACCAGAATGGTTTCTCGCAGTGGCGTGCTAGCGCCAGCGGATTGGGAGGGCAAGGCTCCAGCCGAGCCGTGCCCGCATCCAACGCCGGCTCAGCGGGAGCTTCGCCCTCCCGTCTTCCACGCGCGCGTGAATTGCGAAGGGCGTCCTTACCGCAGCGACAGCCGGACGACCCAGTCCACAAGCGTGATCGCCACCAGCGCGATGGCCCCGGCGGCCAGCGCGCGATCGCCCGGCAGTCGCCCCCAATACCGCCCGCGGACCGCCGAGACCGTGCACCATGGCGCGGCCACCACGGCCACTAGCGCCAGCAGTGTACCGCCCACATTGGCCCGCAGCGCCTGGGCAAACTGCAACCGCACGGCGTGCGACCAGGAGGTCGTCATCCCGCACGACGGACAGCGAATTCCGAATATCCATTGAAACGTGCACGGCGGCAGACCCAATTGCTCGTGCGTTCCGTAACCGCTCGGGCTGGGGCGAAGGCTGCCGGCAACCAGCAGTAGCGCACCAAGGCCCACGCCGCACGCGCCCAGAAAGACTCTGTGGCGCAGCGACAACCGCTCGGCGGCGGATGGAACGCTCGTGTTCACGGGAAACGGGAAAGGTGCGGGACAATAGCGAGACACAACCGAGCCGGCAATAGCGATTTGCCGCTTTGCGTCAGCAGCCGGGTGGATCAGCCCGGTGGGTCAGGCACACAACAAGACGCTACGTCAGGCACAGCCGAGCAGGTCAGGAATGCCCGTGACTGACAGGCCCTACTCCTCGGCCGACCTCCGGCACCGCACTGCTAGCTAGCGGGGGTCGGCCGGCTGGCATGCGATTGATTCAGCTTAGCCGCTTCGGCCGCCAGGAGGCAAAGGCGGCGGATGGCCGTCGCCCGGCCGGTCGATTCGTCGACCTCGACCACCGCCCCGCACAGGCGGGGATCGCCCGTGGCGACCTCGAAATGCGTGGGCAGAAAGGTCTTGGTCGTTTCCAGGACGCGATCGATGCGGCGGCCGAGGATGCTTTCGTAGGGCCCCGTCATGCCCACGTCGCACTGAAAGGCGGTCCCGCCGGGCAGGATCTGCTCGTCGGCCGTGGGGACGTGGGTGTGCGTGCCCAAGACGGCCGACACCCGCCCATCCAGGTAACGCGCCATGAGTTGCTTGTCGCTGGTGGCTTCGGCGTGGAAGTCGAGCACGATAACCTTGACTTCCGCCGGCATGCGCGCGAGCACGCGATCGGCCGCCGCGAACGGGCAATCCACCGGCCGCATGAATACGCGTCCGAGCAAGCTGAACACGCCGACCGACACGCCGTTTCGCGCCGTGACCACGGCCAGCTCGCGGCCCGGCGCCTCGGGCGGAAAATTGGCCGGCTTGACGACGTTGTTCTCGGATGCGAGCACGTCGGTGATCTCTTGGCGGCGGTAGATGTGGTCTCCGAGCGTGACGCAGTCGACGCCCGCGGCCACGAGCTCTCGATGGATGGCGGGCGTGATGCCGGAGCCGCCGGCGGCGTTCTCGCCGTTGGCGATGACGAGGTCGATTTCGTCCCGCGCCACCAGGGCCGGCAGCGCCTGGCCGATGATGTGCCGGCCCGGTTTGCCGACGACGTCTCCGATCAACAATATCCGCACGGCATGTCGTCCTTCAATCGTGGTCCATCCCTAGCGAGCCATCTCGGTGAACCGTGCTTCGCGAAGCACCGTGACCTTGATTTCGCCAGGATACGTGAGCTGCTCCTCGAAGGCCTTGGCGATGTCGTGACATATTTTAGCGGCCGAGGCGTCGGTCGTGTCCTTGGCGCTGGTGAGGACGCGTAGCTCCCGGCCGGCCTGGATGGCGAACGCGTGCTCGACGCCTGGAAAGCCGCAGGCGATCGTTTCCAGTTCCTCCATGCGCTTGATGTAGCGCTCGAGCGTTTCCCGCCGGGCCCCGGGCCGCGAGGCGCTGCACGCGTCGGCCGCGGCCACGAGCACGGTGTACGGATTGTCGATCCGCAGGTCGTCGTGATGGCCCAGGGCCGCGTGTACGACTTCCGGCCGCTCGCCGTGGCGCTTGAGGATGTCGGCGCCGATCTTCGGGTGGCCTCCCTCGGCTTCGTGATCGGCCGCTTTACCGATGTCGTGGAGCAACCCGCACCGCCGGGCCAGCCGGCCGTCGAGACCGATTTCCTCGGCCATCATGCCGGTGAGGAAGGCGACCTCGATCGAATGCCGCAGCACGTTTTGGCTGTAGCTTGTGCGGAACCGCAGCCGCCCGAGCAAGTGGATCAGCTTGGCGTGCAGGCCGGACACGTCGGCCTCTTGTGCGGCTTCTTCGCCCAGCTTTTGCAGATGTTGTTCCAGCTCGGTCTGCGTTTCGGCGACGATCTCCTCGATCCTGGTGGGATGAATCCTCCCATCGGCGATCAACTTGTTGAGCGAGATGCGGGCCACCTCGCGGCGGACCATGTCGAAGCCGCTGACGATCACAACGCCGGGCGTATCGTCGATGATGACGTCCACGCCGGTGGCTTTCTCGAAGGCGCGGATGTTGCGTCCTTCTCGGCCGATGATCCGCCCCTTCATGTCGTCGTTGGGGATGTCGACGGTGCTGGTGGTCGTCTCGGCGGTGTGCGTGGCGGCGTAGCGTTGCAGGGCGGTGATGAGGACGTCGCGAGACTTCTCCTCGCAGACTTCGGCCACGCGCCGCTCGTGCTTCATGATCAGGGCGCCCGCTTCGTGCTGCAGCTCGGAGTCGAGCTGTTCGAGGAGCCGGCGCGTGGCTTCTTCCTTCGAGAGGCCGCTGACCTGATGCAGCGTCTGGCGTTGCATGTCCAGGAGCTTCGCCAGCTCCTCGTTGCGGCGGTTGGTTTCCTCGATCCGCTCGGCCAGCTTGCGCTGGTTGCCCTCGACCATCTTCTCCTGCTTGCGCAGTTGGTCGGTCTGCTGCTCGAGCGTGTCCTGCCGCTTGTCGAGCATGCGGTCGCGCTCGTGCAACTCCTGCCGCACCAGGCTCAACTCTTTTTCCCCCTCCGCCTTCATCTGGATGGCCATCTCCTTGGCCTCCAGCTCGGCCTCCTTGCGGCGGGTTTCAATTTCGTGGTTGGCCCGATCGATCGTCTCCTGGGCCCGCTTCTCGGCGTCGGTCTGGCGCAGATAGTCAAGAAACTTGACCGATAGAAACGTCAGCAGAACGGAGGCCCCGGCCGTGATGAGCACGGTAAGCACTTGGCTGGCAGTCACTTTTTGCGCTCCCCCCGGGCCGATAACGACGCGCGAGCCACGATCGCGCGCGCATCGGCACCAATCAGTAGAGATAAACGGCGACCGAGACGAGGATTCGCCAGGGAGAAGCCCAGTGGCGGTTGCAAGCGAACCGCCTCAAGGGGCGAGCGAAGGCTGGATGTCGTCCGACGGGAAGGCGCCGAGATGGCGGTCAGCGGCGATGGCGGTGCGCGGGACGCTCACAACTCGGCTGAGGCCCCTCATCCGGCGGCCCGTGCCGCCCTCCATATCGCGCGCCGACCCGCATAACCACGGGGACCATCGTCATCCAGCGACTCTCGGGGCGCTCCAAACCGAGGCACGGGCTGGGGTCAGAACCGTGCGGGTTCTGACGCGGCGGCCGGGCCAACTCGACTTGGGGGGCCTTCTTGCCGTCGCCGCTGGGCAATAAACCCAGCAACTGCTGCAAGATAATAATCAGTAGGTGCATCGTTGCCGTCTGCTCCCGAGAGCGACTGGTTCTTCCCTACAAATCGGGCAAAATCCAGCGACAAAACTCGCTATGGCTTTCCCTGGGCGAGCCACCCGTCGGGCGGGCTGCCGTGGGACAAACTCACTCATTCACATCGCGGTGCCCGGCTAGGACCGGACCCGATTCCGCGCCATTTGATCGCCTGCGCGTCCAATAGGTCGCGGAACTGTCATACTAACAGAGTCTACGGACGCTGCAACCATATATCTGCGGACGGGTTTCCATGGAGCCGCTTGAGGCCCATTTGGCCGCCGTGTGGCCGTCCGAGCGCTGGCAGGTCGTGACCGTCCTGGTGGCTGCTTCGGGTGGCGCCGACAGCGTGGCATTGGTGCGCGCTTTGGCCTCCCTGCGGTCCGCGGCGGGTGGGCAGAGCCATGTCGGCCGGCTGGCGGTCGCTCACTTCAACCATGGCCTCCGCGGCCCTGAGTCCGACGCCGACGAGCGGTTTGTCGTCGCGCTTTGCCGGCAGCTCCATCTGGAATGCTGCGTGGGTCGTGCCCAGGCCCACCCGTTGCCACGGGTGGGCTTCGCGAAGCGAGTGGACAAGGGCGAACTGGAAGATAGTAATCTCGGCGACTTCGGCGACATGGACAATCGTGACCGCCCCAGCGAAGAATCATCCCGGGCCGCCCGATACGAGTTCCTGACCGCCACCGCAAGACGGCTCGGGGCGCGCTACGTCGTCACGGCCCACACGGCCGACGACCAGGCCGAAACCATCTTGCACCACGTGCTGCGCGGGACGGGCCTGGCCGGTCTAGCGGGCATCCCGAAAGCTCGCGAGCTAGCCGACGGCATCGCGCTCGTGCGGCCGCTCCTGGGCGCGAGACGCGCCGAGGTGCTGGCGTACCTGGCCCATCTGCGGCAGCCCTTTTGTGAGGACCGCACGAACCGCGATCCAAGCTACACGCGAAACCGCATCCGCCACGAGCTGCTACCTCTTTTGGCCAGGGACTATAGCGCCTGCGTTGTCGACTCGCTTTTGCGGCTGGGTACCTTGGCGGCCGAGGCGCAGGCGGTGATCGAGGAGCAGGCGAGTGCCTTGGCCGATACGTGCCTAAAGGAGGCGGATGCAACGCGGGTCACGATCGACAGTCGCCCGCTGGCCGCCGCCCCGCCCTATCTGGCGCGCGAAGCGCTCATCACAATCTGGCGCAGGCAGGGCTGGCCGATCGGCGCCATGGGCTTTGCCCAGTGGCGGCAGTTGGCAGCGCTGGCGACCGGCGCCAACAACGAAGGAAGCGGCGATCGGCAAGCGGCGAAGCGCGTCTTCCCCGGCGAAGTCGTTGCCCATCGTGAAGGCGACCGATTGACGCTGTCTCGCGGGCACGCGCCATGATCGCTTACCACTCACCCCCGCTCCCCGAGCCGCTGTTGCAATTCGTCGAACCGTTTCGCATTCTCTGGTTCTTCTGACTGCCCGAACTTCCAGCAGCGCTGGAACATATCCCCAAACAACGGTCTTTCCATCGCAGGTGTCTCGATACGCGGAAAGAACTTAGAGAAATGGTGCTCGAGCAAGTGTTCCAGTAGGCAGCAGGCAACTGCGTCGCGCAGGTCTTCTTGCGGGTGGTCCCCCCACGCAACAATGAATTGCCATACCGGCTCGGGTTCGGACTCGATATGCTCGGCAATCTTGAGGATAGCTTGCCAGCGCGGGTCCCGGCCTTCGTGGACGGGCTCCCCTGGGAGTAATGCTTCCGCGCGGCGGATGGCCTGATGGACGGTCACAGACTCTCGTACTGATTCAAGTCCTGCTGATACAAGAGAGCCGTGCTTTCCGAAAGTTCGCGAAGGTCAGTTGCGAACTCGACACGACCTCCTGTGTCCTGATCCTATCCTTCCTCGCATCCCAATCGAACTCTTCGGTGTTTGACGACGATGTCCATCACGATCCGCCCACTCCTCGAAGTTGACTTACCCGCGGCCGATCGCGTGCTGCGGGCGGCGTTTGAGCGCGACTTCAGTTTCCAGCCGGCGCTGCGGTTGAGTGAGCGCGTACAGCCCGGCAGCCACTTCGTTGCCGTCAACTCGGCCGGCGTGGTCGGCACCGTGGGGGCGATCAACTACGGGCGGTTCGCCTACATCGCCTTGATGGGCGTTGCACCGCAGCAGCAGCGGGGCGGCATCGGGCGGCGGTTGATCGAGCACGCCTTGGCCGAGCTCGACCGGCAAGGCTGCCGCATGGCGCTATTGGACGCCACCGACGCAGGCGCGGCGCTCTACACGCCGTTTGGCTTCGTCGACGATGGCGTGGCCTGCGAGTACGTCGGGCAGTTCCCTTCCTCGGCTAACGGCGACTGCGCTGCGATCCGCCCGATGCAAGAGAGCGACCTGGCGGAAGTCATCGCCTTCGACACGCCGCGGTTTGGCGCCGATCGAAGCACACTTTTGCGCGTGCTGCTGGCAGATGCCGCTGGCCGCGCGCTTGTGTCTTGCGATTCCGCGGGCGCGGTCGACGGGTTCCTGATCGCCCGCGCTTCCGTGCTCGGCCCCTGGGTAGCGAGCGACCTGCGGGCGGCCGAGCGGTTGCTGCTTGCCGCGGCGCGATTACCGCTGAACGATGTGGCAAAGGTCTTCGTGCCGCGATCCAACGGCTTCGCCGAATCGCTGCTGGCGAAGCACGGCTTCTGCGTCGAGCGGCGGCTGCGCCACATGCGCCGCGGCGGCGCTAGCCCACCCGGCGTGCCCGCGTGCCTTTTTGGCCAGACGAGCTTTGGGCTCGGGTGAAATTCGCCTGTAGGAGCCGACTCCTGTCGGCGATTGCTACCGTCGGCGTCAGGAGGCACGTCCTAGAGACGGCGGGCATTTCGATTCGGACTAATCGAGCGGAGCACCGCTACTCAACTGCCCCTTGCACGCCGCCGGACATCAGCTCGGCTTCTTCCTCCGGGCTGATCAATATCTCCGGTTTGTAACCGCCGCGCGAGCGGTCCCACAGCGCGATCGCGCCGAAGATCACCACCAGCACGGTCGGCAGGATCGAGACCCAGCGGAAGGCCATCGAAAAGCCGGTCCGCTGCGCGGACATTGCCGCCTCGAAACCGGGGATGACGAGGCGCTGGCTCTCCGGCGTTTCGGCGTTGAACTTCGCCAGCTCGCGCGCCCTGACCGATACTGGCTCGCCCGCCGAGTTCTTTTCGATGAACTTCGCCGCCTGATCGGGATAGTGCTCGGTCAGGTAGGTGACGGCATACTTGTTGACGGCGTCCATGTCGAGGAACTGCTTTCCGGCATCGTTCGTCTGCACGAACTGTGTCGCCTGCTCCGGCGCGGCATCGTCCACTCTCTCCACGGCGTAGCGGTCGACGATGCCTCCCATGGCGGGCAACACTTGCGAGATCGACAGATTGCCGACCGAGCCCATGAGCGCCAGCGCCAGCGCGCCCCCCTTCGCAAACCGCTCGGCGGTCACGCCGAGCATGGTGGGCCAGAAGTAGGCGATCCCCAATCCGAAGATGGTCGCGTATCCGAAAGCCGTTGCCCCGCTGTTGGCGAAGCTCAACAGGTACAGGCCCACGCCGGCCAGGATCGACGAACCGCACAACATGCCCACCGGCGACAGGCGATGCGCGATCGGCCCGGCGAAGTGGCGCAGCACGAACATCATGCCCGAGGTGTAGACCAGAATGAGGGTGCCGGAGACGCCGGCTGTGCTTTGCATGACGGAGTTCTGCCACTGCTGCGGCCCCAACTCGGTGGCCGCGGTGAGCAACATGCAGAACGCCCACAGCACGAACATCGGCCGCACGCAGGCCATCAGCATTTCGCCGGTCGACACGCCCGACGCTACCCGTTCCGTCTTCGGGAATGCGGACGGCAGCAACATCGCGCCATAGATGACGGCGGGGATGACGATCATGTACATGCTGACCTGCCACAGTTGCAGCCCCATCAGCCCTCCACTGAAAAAGGGGCGGACCAGGAACTGCGCGCTAAGGCCGCCGATAATCAGTCCGCCCGGCCACCAGGCGTGGAGGATATTCAGGTAGTGCGTTTTCTTGTCGGCGTACAGGGTGGCAATCAGCGGGTTGATGGCGACCTCGGTGAAGCCGTTGCCGCAACCTTGCAGGAACGACGCCGCGTACAGCCAGTAGTAGGTATTCTGGGTCGAGTCGAGATGCGGCGCGTGGATCATTCCCAACGAACCGGCGAGATGCGAAAAGAGTGCGAGGAACATAATCCGCTTCATGCCCAGGAAGTCGCAGATGAATCCGCCGCCGAGCATCGAGACGGCCATGCCGAGGAACGCGCCGCCGCCTATGCCGCCGCGCTGCTGCTGGCTGAGGCCGAAGTAGTTCCCCATCTCCTGCAGAATGTCGCCGCGGATCGAAAACGTGAACGCCGAGGTGATCAGCGCCATGCAGCTACAGACAAACAGCCATTGCCGACTGGACATGAGACCTCCGGATTGCGGATAGGCGTGGCGTTCGCGCGTGATCGGACGCGGGGAGTGCTAGCGTGCCCCGTCGGCACAATCTAGGAGTTTTGGAGTATAACGGCTGGCCGGGTGAAGTAAACGGAATCAGGCCGGAGACCCGAGGCCGTTCACAGATTCAAGCTTGCCGGCGGCGCACCGGCGGGAAAGTGGGACAGGCACCGAGACGCAGCGTTGGTATGAAGGGATTTGCGCTGTTTATGCTCGGAGCCAGTCCCATTTTCCCGCCTCGCCATTTTGAAAAACATCAATGGCCCTGGGCCGGAGACCAGAGGCTAGAGGCCAGAGGAGAGAAGACCGAGCGCCTCCTCTGGCCTCTAGCCTCGGGTCTCTCGCCTCTATCTGCCTTGACCCGCTTTCCGCGCACGCCGTAACATGCTCCGCCTTTCTGATTTGAGGACGGCTACCGCTGCGCGCTAGCACACCCATGAACCGCGTCTGGAATCTCGTCCGCGGTCCGCTTTGTTGGGTCCTGATCGCGGCGCTGGTGCTGCGCCTGGTGGTAGGCGTTTGGTGGCAGTCGCGGCTGCCGGCGGGCACGCGCTTCGCCTTTCCCGATAGCGAGAGCTACTGGGTCTTGGCGCAAACGATCGCGCGCGGCGAGCCGTACCAGTTCGGCTCGCCCGACGCACGCGTCTTTCGCGCGCCCGGATATCCGCTGGTGTTGGCCGGCGTCTTCTTGATGGCAAGCGGTGACGCGGCCGTGCGGCTCGCGCGGGCGCTCGGCGCGGTGCTGGGAACGGTGGCCGTGGCAATGGTCTACATACTGGCGAGGCAATTGTTCGACGAGCGTACGGCGCTTGTGGCGGCCGTGATGACGGCCGTGTACCCCGGCGCGATCGGCATGAGCGTGTTCGTACTCAGCGAGGCCGCGTTCTGTCCTTTGATGCTAGCCGATCTCGCGTTGGCGACCGCGGCCTGGCACGCGACAAGCGGGAAGACCATGTTGCCATTGGCCTTTGCCGCCGGCTGCATGGCCGGACTTGCGACGCTGGTGCGGCCGAGCTGGCTCGTGTTCGTGCCCTTTGCCATCGCCGCCGGCTTCGTTTCACTGCGCCATATGCGTAAGCACCTGGCGTGCGGCGCACTGGCCCTCGCCGGGATGTGCCTCGTCATGACGCCGTGGTGGGTGCGGAACGCTCGCGTGACAGGTCATTTCGTGCCCACAACGCTGCAATCCGGCGCCAGCTTGTATGACGGGCTCAATCCGAACGCCAATGGCGGCAGCAACATGTCGTTCGTCGAGGACTTCTCAGCCCGAGAGCAGTTGGCCCCCGCGGGCAATGACTCGTTTGAATACCGCCTCGATCGAAGCCTGCGCACGGCGGCGATCGAATGGGCGACCGCTCATCCCAGACGCGTACTGCAACTGGCAGCGACAAAATTCGCGCGGATGTGGAACATCTGGCCCAACGAAGCGGAGTTTCGTTCCTGGCCGCTGCGGCTGGTGGTGTTGGTCACCTACGTGCCCGCGTTGGTGTTGGGGCTCGTTGGCGCGTGGCGATTCACGCGCGGAGGCTGGCCGTACGTTTTGTGCTGGCTGCCGGCGGTTTATTTCACGATCTTGCACATGGTGTTTGTCAGCTCGATTCGCTACCGCGAGCCGGCCATGCTACCGCTTTTGGTGCTGGCGGCCGCGGCGGTTGTGTATCGCGGCAAAGCCCCGCGCGTCGTCGTCCCGCTATCGATCGGCTAAGCCCCAAGGTCGTTCAATCGTCCATCGGCCGAGTGCCGTACCAGTTGAATAACTATTAACCGCCGACTGCCTCGAGCAAGGAAGCTCGCGATTTTCAAGCCCACGATCAACTTCTGTTGGTTCTTCTTCAAGTGGGGAGTGCTGGCCGCATTGCTCGGCGCACTGGCGGCGGTGCCGTATTTCTATCGCAAGTTGGACGATACGGTGCGGGGCCGCGTCGAGGCGATCTTCGCCGAGCGCTACCACGACCTGCAAGTCACGGTGAAGTCGGCCGCCCTGGTGCAAGGTGGCATTCAGATCCGCGGCGTTTCGATCGTCGATCCCGAGGCCGACGGGCCAGGCGCCGAGCTGGCCTACTTTGAAGAGCTCTTCCTGGCTTGTGAAACCGATCTATCGACGTTTTTAGGCGAAACGCCCCAGATCGATGAAATCGTCGCCCGTCGTCCCACGATCCGGGCCACGCGCCGCCCGGACGGCTCCTGGAGCGCCGCCCGACTGTTCCCACTGCCGAAGCTGGGCAGCTCCTCGCCGTCGATCTCGATCGAGGCCGGCATGCTCGAATTGTTCGATCCGCTCAAGAATCCCACGAGCACGCTCGTCGTGCGCGACGGTTACTTCAAAATCGCGCGCCGCGCGGAAAGCGATTCGGCACCCGCCAACGCCCTGTTGGGCGTGACCGGCTCCTGTACGGCCGATGGCATTCGCCGCATCGCCATCGAGGACGGCAGCTTCGATCCGGGCGGCGGCACGTGGGAGTTGCACGGCAATGTCGAAGGCCTGGACGTGGGTCCCGAGTTGGTGCACTGCCTGTCTGGCCTGGCGGAACGCGTCAGCCTGCTCGAATCGCTGCGCGCACAAGCCGAGGGGCGATTCACGGTCCGATACGATGCGGCCGTCGAGCCGCACTGGGACTACCACGTCGAGGCGCAACTCGCGCGGGGCCGCCTGGACGATCCGCGGCTGCCGCACCCGTGGACCGACTTGCGGGCCGACGTCCAGCTCGGCACGGGCGGCTTTGCCATCCACAACCTGACCGCGACCAGCGAGGCGGCCACGCTGCGCCTGGACCTCGAGCGCCACGGCTATGGAGAAAACGCTCCCATGGCATTCGCGGCCGAGGCGCGGCAGTTGAAGCTCGATCGACGCCTCGCTGAAATCCTGCCCGCCAGGTGGCAAGAGTCGTGGAAGCAATTCCTGCCGGACGGGGAAATCGATCTGGATGCGCGGGCCAGCTTCGACGGCGCCACCTGGGCCCCCGAAGTGACGGTCACTTGCCACGACGTGGCCTTCACGTATCACAAGTTCCCCTACCGGCTCGAGCACGGGGCCGGCCGCGTCACGCTCAAGGACAACGTTCTCGCCTTGGGGCTCAAGGCCTATAGCGACGTGGAAGAGGTGCGGTTGGACGGCGAGATCCATCGGCCGGGGCCCGATTGGACCGGCTTCTTCCAGATCCGCGCCAATAAGCTCCGGGCCGATCAGAAGCTCACGGCGGCGCTGCCGGCCAAGCCGCGCGAGATCGTCACGTCGCTCAACGCCCACGGCACGTTCAACCTCTTCGTCCGCTACTGGCGCGACGCCGGCGCCCCGCTGCACAACTACCTGTCGATCTACCTCAATCGCTGCGATATCCGCTTCGACAGGTTCCCCTATCCATTGCAAAACGTGAAAGGCACGGTCGAGCTCACCGACGGCCACTGGAACTTCGATGGCTTGGAGGGCGCCAACGACACCGGCCGCGTCACCTGCCACGGGCGAATGACTCCCGGGCCCGACGGCAACGTGCTGGCGCTCAAGTTCCACGGGACAAGCGTGCCGCTGGAGGAAGAGCTGCGCGACGCGCTGCGCCCCTCGGCGCGGCAGCTTTGGAACGATCTGCGTCCCGCCGGAGCGGTCAATCTCGACGTGGACGTGCTCCACCAGACCAACTGGCGCGATCCGCAAATTCACGTCATCGCCGAGCCGGTCGAAAACAGCGTCGCCGTCGAACCCAGCTACTTCCCGTACCGTCTGGACAATGTCCGCGGCATCTTCGAATATGAAAACGGTCACGTGGATCTGCGGGGCCTGCGCGCCGAGCACGGAACGGACACCCGACTTTCGGCCCGCGGCCACTGCGAAGTCGACGCCAGCGGCGGCTGGCGACTGCAGTTGCGCGACATGAGCGTCGGCCGGTTGACCGTCGATCGCGATCTGGTGCAGGCACTGCCGGCGCGACTCAAAAAGGCCGCCACCGAGCTGCGTCTGACGGGCCCTCTGTCTTTCCGCGGCGCGTTCGACCTGGCCAGCACCGGAAAGCCCGGCGAGCCGCTCTCGGCCAACTGGGACGTCACGGCCGATCTGCAGCAGGTGCGGATGGAATATGCGCTGCCGCTGGACAATATCAACGGCGGCATCAGGCTTTCCGGCCGGTCCGACGGACGCCAATTCTGGTCGCGCGGTGCGTTGGACCTCGACTCGATGACGTACAAGAACTTCCAACTCACCGAAGTGCGCGGCCCTCTCTGGATCGACGACCGCCGGGTCCTCTTGGGCGCGAACGTCCAGCCGCCGCCCGGCGAGCGCGAACGGCCGATCACCGCCCGCGCTTGCGGCGGCATCGTGCAGGCCGACGCCTGGGCCATGCTCGGCGCCGCGCCGCAATTCAACCTCGACGCCACGATCACGCAGGCGCAACTGGGTCGCTGCGCGCAGGAACTGATCGACGGCCGTCAGAAACTGTCGGGCGAATTGTCCGCACGCGTCAACATTCACGGCCAGGGAACGGGCACGAACCAACTGGGCGGCTGGGGCGGCGTCCAGTTGCGCAATGCCGACGTCTACCAACTGCCGATCATGGTCTCCCTGCTCAAGATTCTCAGCATCAGGGTGCCCGACACGGTCGCCTTTTCGAAAAGCGACATCGACTTCCGCCTCGAAGGAGAGCACATCTATTTCAACCGCATCGACTTCAACGGCGATGCCATCAGCCTCCGCGGCACCGGCGAGATGGGACTCGACCGCATCCTGCACTTGACCTTCTACACCGTCGTCGGCCGCGACGAGTTCCGCGTCCCGATCGTCAGCGACGTGTTGGGCGGGGCCAGCCAGCAACTGATGGCGATCTACGTCGAGGGGCCGCTTGCTCGTCCCACGGTGCGCAAGCAGCCTCTTCCGGCGGTGTCCGAGGCATTGCAGCAGTTGCAGGCCGAGTTGCAGCAAATGGGCGCGGGCGCGGCAGCGTCGTCCACGGGCGCGCGGCCGCGGCCCCGACCCGCCCTGCAGCAGCGATAGAAACGTGGCACGGCATGGGGCATTCACCCCTCTCCCCTCGCGGGAGAGGGGCCGGGGGTGAGGGGGGCCACGCCAGGGTGTCTGTCCGCGCGGCCACGCAAATTTCCGTCGAGGTTCCACGATGAGCATCGGTCCTTCACTCCCGGCGACGAGCGCCGCCGCCACGCCGCTCGCGCAAGCCGGCGCCGACCTCGACCGGCTGCGCCAGGCCGCCGCCGCGCAGGCGCGCCAGGTTCGCTACGAAGCCAAGGCCGATAGCGCGAGCGGCGTCGCCACTCCCGACGGCGACCAGAACGTGGCTCACGAACGGGACGCCGATGGGCGAAGTCCGTGGGAGGCACAAGCGCCCCCGCAGGCCGCTGAAGTCGCGCGCGATAACCGCCGACGCACAGGCCCCGACGACGACCCATCGGACGAATCCGGCCGGCAACTCGACGTTACGGCGTGACGCGCCAATACGGGAGGGCGAAGCTCCTGCTGAGCCGGTGCGCTGGCGACCGTCGAAGTTCCGAATCGGCTCGGCCGGAGCCTCGCCCTCCCGTGTTGCTCGTGCGCCGGCAGATCGAGACGGGACGTCCCCGCCTTGATTTCCCCCCGCCTAGCGCCGACACTGGAATTGGGACGCAAACCGCCCTTTTTCCGGGTGCCACTATGTCCAGCGCCGCCACGGCCCCGGCCGTGCTTGACCGCGAGTTTCTCGACATCCGTGCCCGCGTGCTCGAGCTGGCCGCGGCGCTCGATCGCTTGGATCGGGCCGATGGCTCGGTGGGCGGCGACGCCCGCATGGCCGCGATTGCCCAGGCAATCGATATTGTCCGCGACAGCAAGGCCGACCGCGCCGAACGCGTGCAATTGATCTTCTCGCGCCCGTATGAGAAGGGATGGCGCCAGAAGCTGGGCGTGGTGCCGCGCTAGTCACGCTGGCAAAGCCAGTGGCACACAACAGGAAAACCCACGACAGGGAAACAGAATCCGCTTCGAGATACTAATCGACATGTACTACATCGATCCGCACATTCACATGGTGTCCCGCGTCACCGACGACTACGAGACGCTGGCCAAGATGGGCTGTGTCGCCGTGAGCGAGCCGGCCTTTTGGGCCGGGTTCGACCGCGGCAGCGTCGACGGCTTCCGCGACTACTTCCGCCAGCTCACGGAGTTCGAGCCGAAACGCGCCGGCTGGTACCGCGTGCAGCACTACACCTGGCTGTGCATCAACGCCAAGGAGGCCGAGAACGTCAGCCTGTCGCGCGAAGTCATCGCCATGATCCCCGAGTTCCTCGATCGGCCCGGCGTGCTGGGGATCGGCGAGATCGGACTCAACAAGAACACCCGCAACGAAGCGATCATCTTCCTCGAGCACCTGGACCTGGCCGCGAAGACCAACGAGCAGATCCTGATCCACACGCCGCACCTGGAGGACAAGCACCAGGGAACGCGAATGATCCTGGACATGCTCTGCGACGACGCCCGGCTGGAGCGCGGCCGGGTGCTGGTGGACCACGTCGAGGAACACACGATCCGGCCGGTGCTCGAAGCGGGCTTCTGGGCCGGCATGACGTTGTATCCGACCACTAAGTGCAACCCGCACCGCGCCGTCGACATGATCGAGATGTACGGGCCGGAGCGACTGTTGGTGAACTCGGCCGGCGACTGGGGTCCATCGAAGCCGACGGCCGTGCCCGACTTCATCATGGCCATGCGTCTGCGCGGGCATCCGGAGTCGCTCATCCGCAAAGTGGTGTACGAGAACCCGGTGGAATTCTTC
This sequence comes from Planctomycetia bacterium, assembly GCA_016191115.1. Classification (GTDB taxonomy): domain Bacteria; phylum Planctomycetota; class Planctomycetia; order Pirellulales; family JACPPG01; genus JACPPG01. Next base: position 17,202 of record JACPPG010000068.1, read on the forward strand.
AGCCAAAGCCGCGGCTTCCACTTCACGCCACCAGAGTTGGCCGAGCCTGAAGAGATAGGCGGCCGGCAGTAGCAGCGAGGGCAGCGAGTAGGGTGCTCTGCGAGCACGTGTGAAACGCAGGTGCTGCTTTAGCACGTGGCGGGTCCGCATTCAGCCAGAATTGCGCGATCAGCGCAGGCAACATTCCCTCATGGACTCCCAGACCCCGCCCCGCCGCCGCTGGTTCCAACTCAGCATCGGAACGATGCTCGTCGCGGTGACGCTGTTCGCCGCGTGGCTCGCGTGGAACTCAGTTTCGTCCGTGAACGGCGGGCAATGGCAACGAAACTCGACCAGATCGGAGGCCGCGCCTATAGGACAATGCGGCCGAGATCATTTAACCCTCCTGAGATGGAGATCGTAAACGTGCTCCCTTTTTGGAGGAGAGCGCTCGGCGATGAGTCTTTTGAGTTTTTGCATTTGCCTCCTAACGCGACCGAAGCCGAGGTGGGCCACGTCAGGAAACTCTTCCCAGAAGCGACCGCGGTGATAGTCCGACCGGCTGAAGGCCCGTTATAGGGCCAGCAACACAACCTTAATGTACCTCCACTCTGCATCCCCATCCCCACTTGGCAGGAGTGCGTCGCGGCATACGTTGATTGCTCGAGATCGCAATGTGACCAGGGTTGTATGGCGGGTTGGGTTTCCTGCATTGGCGGCGTATGGGCATTTTGCAGATTCGCATCAATTGCTCCACCGACTCTCGCCCAATGCATAGGGACGGGCATGGCTGGATGTACAACTGCTCGTGCCGCTTGCTGGGTTAGGTGTCAAACATGCAAAAACCCATGAGGATTTCTCAACTGGTCGCCGTTTCCGCATTCTTCTTGGTGGTTATGGCCGTGGCGACCGCGGTTGGGGGACTAGACTAGTTGACTTTCGACTTCCTGTTTGGTTTGAGGTCGCGGTGAACCTACTGACGGCGGCATTGCTGCTCTATGGCACCTATCCTCGCCAAGATTCGACGTAGCTCGGCGAGGCCGAGCGCACGCCGCCAATGCCAAGCAACCCGGTACCTCGAATAGCACTGCGCAGGGAATTGTGGTAACCGTTCGGCGAACTGCATCTTGGCGGGGCGGGTAGCTTGAATGCTCCTGGGGTGAACGAGGAGCATCGGCGATGGCCAAGCGGCGACGGGATGACGGCAAGCGGCGGGTGTGGCGCGAAGTGCGGCGATGCAACCGCATCTCGGAATCCGCGCAGGCGATCATCGACATGTCCGCGAAACTTTCCACCGCGAAGACGCCAGCCGAGAAAACGCAGCTCCAACGACAAATCGATGCGACCGATCGTCAACTCGACCGGTTGGTCTACGAACTCTACGAACTTTCGGACGACGAGAGCAAAATCGTCGAAGATGCAACAGCGGACGTGAAGTAACGTTGGCGTTCTTGTGCGGCGTACGTGGGGCAACGTCCTGTTCAATTGGACGCTGCGCCGCGGCGCGCGCTGCCGCCCCGTTGGGGCTTTTTGAGATCGCGTGGGCTGAGGGAGCGGAGCCACGGGCTGCTCGCCGGGCTCGACGAAGCGGTTTTCACCGCCTACGGCTGGGACCGGCGATCGGCGACGACGAAATCCTCGCGCGACTCTTGGTGCTCAATCACGACCGGACCGCGGTTTGACTCTGGGGGGCGAGCATCCTGCCCGCCTCAGAACGGCCAGGCTGGCTTCAAAGGCGGGCAGGATGCCCGCCCCCCCCAAAGACGCGCCGCAGCTCGGCGGGAGCCTCGCCCTCCCGTTGCGCTCCAATGGTCGATCGGGCCGAAAATCGCTACAGTGGCTCGATCCCAACTGGAGGAGGAATGCACCGGATGCCGCTCGAATTCGTTCCGTGGCTGCGGGCGCTAGTCGTGGCCGGAGTGGTCCTGGCCCTGGCGGCGGCGAGTTACGCCGCGACCTCGCCGGACGCCGCGGCGCCGCCCGCCGTTACCGCCGCGCTAACGGTTGCCCCCGCGCCGCCAACCCCCTCGCCCGCGCCGGCCGAGACCGCACAAACGGACACGGCGCATGCGGCCGCCCCGCTCGACTACTGGTCGATGCTCTTTGTCTTCGTGCTGGCGACGTTCATCGGGCTGGGCGTCATCCGCCGCGTGTCGCGATTGTTGTACACGCCGCTCATGTCGCTCACTAACGCCATCTCGGCTATCGCCGTGGTGGGCTCGATCATCGTCACGGGGCGCGGCGATTATCCGCTGCCGATCCGCTTCCTGGGCGCCGTGGCCCTGTTCGCCTCGATGACCAATATCGTGAGCGGCTTTCTGATCACCGACCGCATGCTGAAAATGTTCAAGACCGGCCGACCGCAAGACGGAGGGCCGGCATGATCCACACGGTCGTACAGCTTTCGTACGTCGTGGCGACGGCGCTGTTCGTCTTTTCGCTGCACTGGATGAACGACCCCAAGACGGCCCGCCGCGGGGTTACGGCCGGCATCGCGGGCATGGTCCTGGCCGTGCTGGCTACGTGGATCCAGCCTGAGATCCGCCATCATCTGTGGATCGTCGGAGCGATCGCGGCCGGCTTCCTGGTGGGCGTGCCCCTGTCGCGCGTGCCGCTCACGGCCGTGCCCCAGCGGACGGCGCTATCGCACGCGTTCGGCGGCCTGGCCGCGGGATTAGTAGGGACGGCCGAATACTTTCTGTGGCTCGCGCCGGGGTCTGGCTCGCGCGACGTGGCCGCGGCCCTCGAGCATCTGACGCCGTTTCGCATGACGGCCATCGTCGCGGAAATCATCCTCGGCTTCGTCACGTTTACCGGCAGCCTGATGGCCGCGGGCAAGCTGCAAGAAGTGAAGTGGATTCCACAGCGGCCGGTCACCTATCCGCTGCAGAACGTGGGCAATATCGCCATCCTTGTCTTGGCCGCGGCGCTCGGCGTGCTGTTGGTCTTTTATCCGGCCGCGCCGTGGTCGCCCGTCGTGTTTCTGGTGGTCGCGGCGCTGGCGACCTTGTTCGGCGTGCTCTTGATCATCCCGATCGGCGGGGCCGATATGCCCACCGTGATTTCGATCCTCAACTCCTACGCGGGCCTGTCGGCCGTGGCGATGGGCTTCGTGCTCGACAACAAGCTGTTGATCACCGCCGGGGCGCTCGACGGCTCGAGCGGACTCATCCTGTCGATCATCATGTGCCGGGCGATGAACCGGTCGTTCACCAACGTGCTCTTTGGCGCGTTTGGCCAGGTGCAACGGGCCGCGGCCGGCGGCGAGCAAAAGGATTACAAAACCGAAACGGTCGAAGGGGCGGCCCAGATTCTCGAAATGGCCCGCACCGTCGTCGTCATCCCCGGCTACGGCATGGCGGTCGCCCAGGCGCAGCACAAAGTCCGCGACCTCTATGACCAGCTCAAGAAGCGCGGGATCGCCGTCAAGTTTGCCATCCACCCGGTGGCGGGCCGCATGCCCGGCCACATGAACGTGCTACTGGCCGAGGCGGAAATTCCCTACACCGATCTGGTGGAAATGGACGAGATCAACGCCGAGATGCCGCAGGTCGACGTGGCCCTGGTGATCGGCGCCAACGACGTGGTGAACCCGGCCGCGCGGCACGACAAGAGCAGCCCGATCTACGGCATGCCGATCATCGACGCCGACCGGGCGCGGACGGTGTTTGCGATCAAGCGGAGCAAGAACCCCGGCTTCGCCGGCATCGACAACGATCTCTACTTCCAAGACACGACGTGGATGCTCTTCGGCGACGCCAAAGCCGTGGTGGGGGATTTGGTGAAGGAGCTCGCCGGTGGGAACGGGATGCACTGAGGCGACGCCCCGATCTCCATTGCCGCCTGGCCGTCGATTGTGCCTACGCCAGCCCAAGCATGCGCCGCGCGTTGTCGCGAAAGATCTTGGCGGCCGCCGTGTCCGGCAGATCGATCTGGGCGAAGAGTTCCAGTTGCGGCACTTCCTGGCCGGGGGCGAGAAAATCCGTGCCGAACATCAGGCGGTCTTGCCGCCGGATGAGGAACTCGCGGCCGAACTTCAGGTCGCGGCCGATCGCGCCTGCGCCGCTGCCGGCCGACAGGTCGCCGTACAGGTTCGGGTACTTGGCAATCAACCGATCGATGGCGCCGCCGGGCGCGACTTCGCCGCGCGGGTAGCCGCCCAGGTCGTTCGCCGTCACGCCAGCGGAGATCGACGCCCACCAGCCCGGCCCGTGCCCGATGAACGTCACGGCGGGAAACTCCTTGAGGGCTTTTTCCAGGCCCGGCAGCCCCGGCGCGTCGGTGTTGCGGATGTCGTCGAGATGGAACAGGACGGGCAGCTTGAGCTCGGCACAGGCCGCGTAGAGGGCCATGTTGCGCGGGTCGTCGATCGGCACGCCCGGCTTGTGCTCGCCGAAGCCACGGGCGCCGGCGTCGACGTAGCGGCGCAGCATGGCCACCAGGCCCGCGTGCCCGCCCGAGTAGCTCGTGCGGGGATCGACCGAGCAGAACGGAATCAAGCGGTCGCGGTGCGGCTTCGTCTCGGCGAGCACGAAATTAGTGCTGATCGGGTAGCTGCTCGACTCGGGCGAGACCAAGGGGAGCACGACCGCCTGGGCGATATTGGCCGCGTCCATCCACCGCAAGAGCTCCTCGGCCGTGAGCTCGCGACCGCTGTTCCACACGGTGCCCAGGTGCGTGTGCACGTCGACGTAGCGGCCTGGCGGGAGTTTCTTGGCCGTGTCGGCGGCGAGCAAGGGCGAACTAGCGAAGGCCGCGGCGGCCGCCAGCGACCCGGCAGCCTGCCGGCAGAATTGGCGACGCGTCGACGTGGCAACGTTGGTGTCGGCTAGGTGCATGGCGTCAACCGGGCGTGCCGGACTGGCGGCGGTGCAAGTCGGCGTGCGACTTTTCATCCTCCGGGCGATTGTCCCGGCCGCGCGTCGTCGAGAGCTCGATATGATCCACGAACTTGACGTTCGCGCACTCGTCGATTTCGGCCGAATGGCAGGCGGCGTGGTCGGGGATGAAAAACCGCACCGGGCCGCCCACCGACGCCGGCAGCGGGGCACCGTCAAGCTGGTAAATCACCATCGCCGAAGCGCGCACGTCGGCCAACGGGATGCTGGCGTGAAAATCGTCGGTCGACGAATGCAAGGTCAGCCAGGCAGCCGCCGGCCGCACGCCGACCTTGGCCAACAGGCCCTCAAGCGTCACCGCCTGCCCACGCCGCTTCGCGTCAAGCCGGCTCACGTCGGCAATCTGATAGCGAGCGTCGACCGCGGCCACCTCGGCAAGCGAGAACCGCGCGGGCCGATCGACTTCACCGGAGATGCGCAAGAGTGGAGTATCGGACACGGCAGTTTGCCTCAAAGGGGCGTAGAGAACGGAACAATGCGCGAAAGAACGTTCGGCTGCATCATAGCAGCCGTCGTGCGCGGACGCGAACGGCCCGCGAATGGAAAATGCACACCGCCGCTGCCCGACCATGTGCAGCGGCGGCGCGCTGGATGAGTTAGCCCGCGGGGCTTGCGCCCTCCAATCCGTTACGAGCAACCCATGCTGTTTCCACAGTTGTGACAGAGGTAGCAATTGCCGTTGCGCACGGTGATCGCGCCGCAGTTGTCGCAGCTCGGGGCGTCGGTCTGGAAGCTGGCGAACTGCTCGCTGCGGACCCGCAGCCGGCCGCCCAGCTCGACGTCGGTCCGCTCGAGCAGGACGACTTTCGTCTCCGCGGCGTGGCCATTGCCGTGGCCGTTCCCGTTTCCGTTGCCGTTAATGTGCGGCTTGGGCACGGTGGCGTGACCGTTGGCGGTGGCGGTCTTGGCGGCGTCCGTGCCGGTGGGCGATCCTGCCCCGCCGCTTGGCCCGCCGCTCGTCCTGAGGGCGGGCCTGGTCTCGCCGGGCACATCCTCCTGCGGCACGCCCGCGCTCTCTGGCGGCACTCCGGCATTCGCCTCGCGGTAGCCGGGCAGGAACGTGATCCCCAACCACCGGAAAATGTAATCCACGATGCTCTTGGCGATGCGGATGTCCGGGTTCTTGGTGTGCCCCATCGGCTCGAAGCGGGTGTGCGAGAACTTGTTCACGTACACCTCGAGCGGCACGCCGTATTGCATGCTCATCGACACGGCCGTGCCGAAGCAATCCATCAGCCCACCTACCGTGCTCCCCTCCTTGGCCATGGTGATGAACAGCTCGCCCGGCCGGCCGTCGTCGTACAGGCCGACCGTGATATAGCCTTCGTGCCCGGCGATGCTGAATTTGTGCGTGATCGACTTGCGGGTGTCGGGGAGTCGCTCGCGGCGCGGCACGGCCTTTTGCTTCTCGGCGGCGCGATCTCCCTCGGTCGAGGTCGACAAGGGCTGGCTCTCCTTCGATCCGTCGCGATAGACGGCCAGCGCCTTGAGCCCCAGCCGCCATCCTTCCACGTAGGCGTCGGCGACGTCGGCCGGCGTTGTGTCGCGCGGCATGTTGACGGTCTTGCTGATGGCGCCCGACAGGAACGGCTGCGCCGCGGCCATCATCCGCACGTGCGCCCGCCAGGAGATGGAGCGCGTGCCGCTCCGCGGCTGGAAGGCGCAGTCGAACACCGGCAGGTGCTCGGCGGCGAGGTCGGCGGCGCCCTCGATCGTGTCCTCGCGGTCGATGTAGGCGACGATCGACTCGATCCGCGGCTCGTCGTAGCCCAGCGTCTTTAGCGCCAGGGGCACGGTCTGGTTGACGATCTTCAGCATGCCGCCGCCGGCCAGTTGCTTGTACTTCACGAGCGCGATGTCGGGCTCGATGCCGGTCGTGTCGCAATCCATCAGGAAGCTGATCGTGCCGGTAGGCGCGAGCACCGTGGCCTGCGCATTGCGGAAGCCGTGGACGCGGCCCGCCGAGAGCACGTCGTCCCACAGCGCGCGGGCGGCGTCCTTGAGATACGCCGGACAGGCGTCGTCGATCGCTTCGACCGCGTCGCGGTGCATCTGCATCACGTGCAGCATCGGCTCGCGGTTGACGGCGTATTCGTCGAAGGGGCCGACGGCGGCCGCCAGCTCGCCGCTTGTCAGGTTCGCGGCCCCGTGCAGTAGCGCCGTCATCGCGCCGCACAGTCCCAGCGCGGCCGCCGAGTCGTAGGGAAGGCCACTGGCCATGATCAGGCTGCCCAGGTTCGAGTATCCCAGGCCCAACGGGCGGAACAGGTGGCTGTTGCGGGCGATGTCCCGCGTGGGATAGCTGGCGTGATCGACGAGAATCTCCTGCGCGATGAAGAAGATGCGGCACGCCGCCAGAAACCGCTCGACGTCGAACGTGCCGTCGGCGAGGCGGAACTTCATCAGGTTGATGCTCGCCAGGTTGCACGCCGTGTCGTCCAGGAACATGTACTCCGAGCACGGGTTGCTGGCGTTGATCCGCCCCGAGTTCGGGCAGGTGTTCCAATGGTTGATCGTCGTGTCGTACTGCAGGCCGGGATCGCCGCACAGCCACGCGCCCTCGGCCATCTTGGCCAATACGTCGCGGGCCGGCCACGTCGGGCCGGCGCGATTCGGCTCGGTCACCCAATGCGTCGTCCAGGGCTTGTCGTCCAAAGCCGCCTGCACGAACTCATCGGTGACGCGGACCGACAGGTTGGCGTTCTGGAAGAGGATCGAGCTGTAGGCCTCGCCGTTGAAGTTGGCTTCGTAGCCGTTCTCGATGAGAATCCGCGCTTTGCGCTCCTCCTTGGCCTTGCACTCGATGAACTCCATCACGTCGGGATGCCACACCTTGAGCGACTGCATCTTGGCGGCGCGGCGCGTCTTGCCGCCGCTTTTGACCACCGCGGCGATCTGATCGAAGACCCGCATGAACGACAACGGCCCCGACGGCTTGCCGCCGCCTGACAGCTTCTCGCGGTGCGAGCGGAGCGTCGACAGGTCGGTCCCGGTGCCCGAGCCAAACTTGAACAGCATGGCCTCGCTGCGGGCGAGCTCCATGATGTCCTCCATGCTGTCGTCCACGCTCTGGATGAAGCAGGCCGAGCCTTGCGGGTATTCGTAGGGGTTCTCCGGCTGGCGCACTTCCAGGGCTTCGGCGTCCCAGTGCCAGTTGCACTGCGCGCCTTTCACGCCGTACTGGTGGAATAGGCCGACGTTGAACCAGACCGGTGAATTGAACGCGCCATGCTGGTGCAGGCACAGCCACGACAGCTCGCGATAGAACCGCTCGGAATCGGCCGGCGTCGCGAAGTAGCCGTCCTTCTCGCCCCAATCGGCGATCGTGCGGCTGACGCGGTGAATCAACTGCCGGACGCTGTTCTCGCGCTCCGCCGTGCCGGCCTCGCCGTAGAAGTACTTGCTGCACACGACGTTGGTCGCCAGTTGACTCCAGGTGCTGGGGACCTCGCAGTTGTTCTGCTCGAAAAGGACCTCGCCGTCCTCTCCCTTGATGGCGGCCGTGCGAATTTCCCACTCGACCGTTTCAAACGGGTCGGTGACGCCCGAGGGACAGAAGACGGGATCCACCGCCAGCCGGCTGGGAAAACGGCGAACCGGCTTCTTGCGAGCGCCGGGAGTTGCCTTGATGGGTCCGGTGCCGGTGTCTTGTTGGGTCATGATGGCATCCTTTCCAGTAGTATACAAAAATATACTACAACAGAGATCGTCTTCGGCTCGCGGAGTCTTGCCAGGCTACCATTCCTGACCTCCGCTTCCTGCTTTCTCCGAAGTCCCCAAACTTCGGCCTCACACGCTATATATTGTATTCAACACACTATCGAGATACAATATCGAGTGCAAGAAGCCAAAGTCTACACGTTTTGAACCGTCTGTCAACGAAATTCTAACAATGAACCACAAGTCTTTAATGGTCAAATACTTACGTGGCGCGCGGCGGGCGCGCCCCGCAGTGCGCGCTGCGACCGCACGGAACCGAAGTATGTGCTAGCAAATCGCTTGCAAACGGAGATTGGGCGCAAGGGATCGCCCAGATGGCTGCCAGGAAACCCCTTTTCTTGGGGCGCAAGGGCTCGATCCAGTCGCCGATCAGCCCGCGACGATCTTGTCGATGCGGACTTTGGTGTAGAGCTGGCGGTGGCCCGTCTTGCGTCGTGAGTTCTTGCGCCGCCTGAGCTTCTGCACGACCAGCTTGGGGCCTTGCTTGACGCCCACCACCTCGGCCTGCACGCTCGCGCCGGCCAACGCAGGCCGGCCGATCCGGGTGCCCGAATCGTCGCTGTAGGCCAGCACTTGCTCGAAGGTCACCTTATCGCCGGCACTGGCGTCGCGGTAGTCGAGCTCCAATTCCTGGCCTTCCTCGACTTTGTATTGGCGTCCGCCGTCGACGATGATCGCGTACATAGTGGCTTTCCCGTGCTATTGTGTGTGGCCGCGGCCCCGGCATCACACGGCCGACGAGGTCGCACCGCGGGCCATGCGGGCCCACGAGAACGGTGTAATCTAATCAAGCCGCTGCCGAGCGTCGAGGGGCTTAGTGGGTAGTGGGTCAGTCTAATCGGGGACCGGCTTGCCGGCGTCTGGATCGGCCCTGAAAGAATCTGGCTCGCCGGCGTCTTCCCAGCAGTACAGAGCCCCGGTACAACGTCGCCGATCTTTAGCTCCGGCCAGTGGGTTCGATACCACTCGGCGACATTGGCGACGCTTAGGTGGTAGATGCTATTGCATTTTGGGCACTTTCCGTACGGCATTACCCGATCATACCGGCCGGAACGCCCGGCTGGACAGCGCCAGAGCCGCACGGTACAGTTCCTACATGCCTAAACGCTCAAGCAAGCCCAAGAAGGCCAAGGACACCCAGCAGCTCGCCCGGTCCGTTCTGGACGCTGTGGTGCCCGATGCTGAGCCGAAGAAGCCAGCAATCAAAAAGAATCCCGCCGCAGTCACACTTGGACGACTGGGCGGGAGAGTTGGTGGGAAGGCTCGCGCCGCAAAACTCACACCAGAGAGACGCGCCGAGATTGCACGGAAAGCCGCGCAGTCCCGATGGAGGCGTCCCTTGTGATACTTTTCACAAGCCTATTGCGAAGAAAATCCTGGCCATAGGTCCTCGGGTGAAACTTTGAGCGCGTCCGCGAAACGGATGATCGTCCTTCGCTGCGGACGGCATCGACGCTTTAGCATGTTTGAAATCGCTGGTTGACCCACTCCAGAAACCTCAGCGAGCTGGACTTGATTCATGCTTCTCTCCTTCATCGCCTCTGAAAGGCGATCAGCAAAAGCGGCCTCTTCCCGGTCCAGCTCTTCGACTGCCGTTCTCATTTCCTCGGATGCTTGCGAACCCATTTGCTCCGCTTGCTCAAGATCCAATCCCAGCTTTCCTTCATGCAAATGAGGGAATAGCGCATCTGCAAGCGTCGCCAACGTCATCGCACGGTCGTCGGCATCGGTGGCCTCATTGACCACAATGCCAATCATGTCGCGGATTCCGGCCTGAATAGCATCGCTGCATTCCGTATAAGCGTGCAAAAATTTGGCCGCAAGTAGCAGCTCTTCTCGTGTTGATCCCAGGTGGGAGTTGAACAACTTCACCACCGACATAAACTCTGGTTTGGTGCTAATGTCGATCGTACTCATTTCGCCGGTCTCCTTTTGGTGCGCCTTGCGCCGTCTCGCCCAGCGCGTGGGGACTAGCCCTTTCTCTTCTCCAAAAACCTACAGGTGATAGAACCGTTCTAGTACCATGGTTCGTCGTAAATCAAAGTTGCGAATCTGTTCGGGCGTAAAATCGTTACGCTTTTTTTGCAGCACCGACAGGACCCAAATCATAGGAAGCGGTTCGCTCACGATCCCCGGCTCGAAAAAAATTACTCTCAGATTGTCGCATCCTCCGATCACATCATCGATTCGTAGTTCACCGACACGCTTTCCCCGTAGCGACTGAATCCAGGACCAATTGAGATCGAGGAGTTCTCCGTTCTGATCGCTCGGATGCTTTTCGGGCCAAAACCGCAGCTTCAAGGAATGCCGGCGCAATTCGGCGCGATGTCTTGCTCGCGGCAGCCATCTGCGGGCATCGTGAAACGCTGGTCTAAGAGCCCGAACAAACCGCGTGCCAGTTAGATGTGATTGAACTGTTCCCACGGTCGGGCTCCTTTAATATATCACACTTTCCGGCGGCCCAATTCAGGGAATATTACACAATTCCCGGCACCCCGTCAATGGGTGGTATCACATAAATGGCGAACCATAAGCCAGGATGGAGCATCTAAGGCCAATTGGTGAGAGGCCTTATGGCATCCAAAAAAAATGTGATACCTGCCTTGACAATACTTGACCGCTCAAGCATAATGGAGGGTATGAAACAGCTCACGAAAGAACAGCGTTGTGCAGTAGTCCGATGCCTGGTCGATGGCGTTTCAATCCGTGCGACAACCAGAATCACCGGGGTCGCCAAGAACACAATCCAGAAGCTAACCCGCGCGCTGGGCGAAGCGTGCTTGGCCTACCAAGACAACCTGCTGCGGAAGCTCCCTTGCAAGCGAATCCAGTGCGACGAAATCTGGAACTTCTGCTACTGCAAGGACAAGAACCTACCCGACGAAATGCGGGGCCAGCCCGGCGTCGGGTCCATGTGGACGTTCACGGCTCTTTGTGCCGACACGAAGCTAATTCTGTCGTGGAAGCTGGGCGCACGCGACGCCGCCAACGCCAATGCCTTCATGCGGGATGTGGCGAGCCGCCTTACCCAGCAGGTGCAACTGACAACGGACGGGATGAACAAGTACCTGGATGCCGTGAGCGACCATTTCGGCCCGTTCATCGACTACGCCCAGTTGGTCAAGCTCTACGGCACCGACCACGAGGACTACCGCTACAGCCCCGGCAAGTGCCTAGGAACGAAGCGAAAAACGATCTTCGGCAACCCGGACCCAAAGCATGTTTCGACCAGCCACGCCGAGCGCCAGAATCTCAATATCAGGATGCAGAATCGCCGGTTCACCCGCCTGACGAATGCCTTCAGCAAGAAGGCCGAAATGCTGGCCTATAGCATCGCCATCACGTTCATGTACCACAATTTCGTCCGTGTCCATCAAACGCTCGGCACGACGCCGGCCGTCAAAGCTGGGATCGACAACCACCGCTGGACCATCGGAGACATAGTGGATTTGCTGCCTTTGACCATCTACAACACCCGCCCCCAGAAATCTCATAACTAGACTGACCCACTACCGCTTAGTGTCCCTGCATGGGCCATTCTGTTTTTCAAAATGGCGAGGCCGAGAAAATGGGACTGGCTCCGAGCACAAACAGCGCAAGCCCTTTCAGACCAACGTTTCGGCTCGGTGCCACTCCCACTTTCCCGCCGGTGCGCCGCCGTCCAGCTTGAATCTGTGAACGGCCCTGGTGTCCCTGCCAGGGGAACTGCAAAGTCCTGGGAGAGGGGGTCAGGCACATTTTTCGGGCATCGACGGTCGGAAGAAATCGAAGAATCGTTCGTGCCCGAAAGATGAGCCAGACCCCGGGCTTTGCAATTCTCCTTATCGCCCCTGGAATCTCAGGTCGCGACCGCTAGCGTCGAAGCATTCCACGACCAGGTGCTCCGGAGAAACGCCCTCGCTTCCGTAGATTTGCACCGAAATGCGGGCGTCGTCCTCGATTTTGGCCAACTCCCGCCGCTTCTTGTTGTTCAGGTACGTCGCCACGTCGTCGGCAACGGTCACCACGACCTTCGCCGCGTCCTCTTGCTGGCTGGCCAGGATGAGCACCCGCACGGCCTCGATCGCCATGCTCTCGGCCGTCTTGACGACCCCTGTCCCCGCGCAGCCGGGACAGTCCTTGAACACGCTTCGCTTCAGGCTGGGGCGAATCCGTTGGCGAGTCATTTCGATCAGGCCGAAGGGGCTGGTGCGGAGGATCTTGGTGCGGGCCCGGTCCCGCTTGACCGCGTCGCGCAGCGCCCGTTCGACCCCGCGGCGGTGCTTTTCCTTGCGCATGTCGATGAAGTCGTTGACGATCACGCCGCCCAGATCGCGCAACCGCAATTGGCGGGCGATTTCCTTGGCCGCCAGCAAGTTCATCTGGAAGGCCGTCTCCTCGGCCGAGTCGTCCGCGCGGAAATTGCCGCTATTGACGTCGATCGCCACCAGCGCCTCGGTCTGGTCGACGACGATCGAGCCGCCTTGCTTGATGGGAACCTCGCGTTGGTGGATGCGGGCGATCTCGTCGTCCAACCGGTACTTGTGAAAGAGCGGCTCCTTGCCTTCGTACAGTTGCAACCGGTGCACGTACCGCGGCATCACGATCTGCAGGAACTCCTTGGCCCGCTCGTGCGCCTGGGGTTCGTCGATATAGATGGCATCGACTTCACCGGTGAAGATGTCGCGGATCGTGCGGATGATCATGTCGCTTTCTTCGTAGATGCCCACCGGCGCGGGCGCCTTCTTGATCCGCCGGACGATCACCTTCCACAACCGCAAAAGGTAAGCCAGGTCGCGCGACAGCTCCTTCTTCGTCCGGTCGATCCCGGCCGTGCGGATAATGAAGCCCAGCCCCTTGGGCGGATTGAGCTCGATCATCACGTCGCGCAGCTTGCGACGCACTTCGTCGTCCTCGATCTTGCGCGACACCCCCACGCGGCCTAGCGCCGGCATCAACACCAGATACCGCCCGGGGATGCTGATGTACGTCGACAGCGTCGGTCCTTTGGTGCCGATGCCTTCCTTGATGACCTGCACCAGGACCTCGTCGCCGCGGCGCAAGATGTCCTGGATCGGCGGCTTGATCCGCGGACGGGCGCCGGGGCGAAAGCCGCGCCGCCCGCGCTTTTGCGTCGCGGTGCCGCCTTCGCCGTCGCCGCCACGGTCTTCGCCGCCGCGATCGTTGCCGTCGTCGTCGCGGGGGGGGCGCTGCGGACCGACGGGTTCGATGGGCTTATTGGGGTCGTATCCACCCTGGCGGAAGTACTGCGGCTCGACGTCGCTAATGTGCAGAAAGCCGTTGCGGCCCACGCCAAAATCGACGAACGCCGCTTGGATGCTCGGCTCCAGGTTGACGACGCGGCCCTTGTAGACATTCCCCACGTAGTTGTCCTGGCTGCTCCGTTCGATATAGAGTTCTTCCAGGACGCCGTCCTCGACGATCGCGATCCGGCATTCTTCCGGCTGCGATACATTGATCAACATTTCCTGCTTCATTCTGTGACTTTCTCGGTCGGCAAAGTCCTGTGAGATGCGTTGGTCTCGCTGGTTCGGGTTGGTCGCCGATCTCGTCCGTCGGGCTCAAGCAGCACATGAGTGCGCGTCGGCCGCGGTCCCTGCCGGTCGAGGTCCGCCAACCCTAGCGCCGCCAGCACGTCGCGGGCGCGCAGGTTGGCCTCGAGCGTCACGCGCATGCGGAACCGCAGCACGCCGCTCGCGACGTGGGCCTCGAGCAACATCGCTCGCAAGTCGATCGTGCGGCCACCTGCCCGAGCGACCGGCAGCGCGCCGTCGGTCAGCAGACGCGCAAGGGAATCCTTGACCTCGGCCTCGCGCTCGGCCGGAAGGGGGAACTCGTAGGCGACCTCGCGGACTTGGGCCGCGGTCGCGCCCGGCGACAGCTCCTCGATGCCGGTCGTCGTCAGGCCCTCGGGCGCGCAGCGATCGATCGCGGCGCGAACCTGGGCAAGCGTCTGGTCGCAATCGAAGTCCGCCTCCACAATCTCGTCCAGGCCGGTTTCCCCCATCGGCAAGGCCGAGGGGAAGCCGATCCGAGGACGGGGATGAAAGCCTTCGGTCATCACCAGGCGCAGCTCCGCGCGTCGGAACAGCCGTTCCCAGGCGCGCACCAGATCGAGGTGACCGATCAGGCGCAGATCGCCCTCTTTGCGAAATCGGATCCGTACTCTTCGTCGTACCATTCAGAGCATCTCGCTTCGCGCTGCCGTGGCGCGAAGCCTGGTCAATAGTCTCGTTCTTCCCTCAGCGCGTGCCACCACGGGGCCATCACGCCACGTCGGCCATGTCCGGGAGCACGCGTCGCAACTCTTCCTTCAAGTAGCTGGTCACGTCGCGGGCGTTTTCCATCGCGAGCGACCGCTCGGCCACGGCCCGGCATTGGTCGAGCGTTACGCTGCGGCAGACGCGCTTGATTTCCGGGACGGCGGCGGCCGCGACGCTCATCTGCCGCAATCCCAGCCCCAACAGCAACATCGTGTACGTGGAATTGCCACTCATCTGTCCACACAGGTTGATCGGTTTGCCGTGACGGTTGGCGGCGTCGACGGCGATCTTGATCAATTTCAACACGGCCGGGTCGCTGGCGCTGTACAGGTCGGCCACGTCCTTGTTGCTGCGATCGACGGCCAGCGTGTACTGGATCAAGTCGTTGGTGCCGATGCTGAGGAAGTCCACCTCCTCGGCGAAATGGTCGATCATCATCACCGCCGAGGGAACTTCCACCATCATTCCCACGGGTAGCTTGCGATTGAACGGCTCGCCGCGTTCTTCCAGGTCCTCGACCACGTCGGCCAGCACCATCTTCGCCTGCCGCAGCTCGAGGATGGTGGCGATGAGCGGAAACATGATCCGCACGTTTCCCACGGCGCTTGCCCGCAAAATGGCCCGCAACTGCGTGCGAAAGGTTGGCAGGTTCCGCAGTGCCAGCCGCGTGCTGCGCAGTCCAAGGAAGGGGTTCTTCTCATCGTCAGCCGAGGCTTGCGCAGGGGCCTTGTCGGCGCCCAAGTCGAAGGTGCGGATGACGACCGGGCGATTGCCCATCGCCTGAACGACGGCGGAATAGGCGCGGAAGTGCCCCTCTTCGTCGGGCGGCGATTCGACGCCAAGGTACAAGAACTCGGTGCGATACAGGCCGATGCCGGCGGCGCCGCGGCTGAGGCAATGCCGCACTTCGTGCGGGAACTCGATATTGCCCAAGAGCTCGATCTTCGCGCCGTCGGCGGTTTCGGCCGGCAGGTCGCGGAGCGTCGCCAGATGCGCCTCGTGCGAGCGGTGTTGTTCCGCGTCGTGGCGGTATCGGGCGATGGTCTCTTCGTCGGGCTGCAGTATCACCTGGCCGTGATCGCCGTCGATGATGACCACGTCGCCGCCGGAAACCTCGGTAAGAAACGATCCGGTGCCCACCACGGCGGGAATTTCCAACCCTTGTGCGACGATGGCGGTGTGGCTGCTGGAGCCGCCTTCCTCGGTGACCAGCCCGCGAACGAACTCCCGGTCCAAGGTGGCGACTTCGCTGGGCGTAAGGTTATGGGCCAACACGAGCACCGGCGAAGTAAGCGAGGAGATTTCCTCGCGACGGCGGCCGAGCAGGTTGCGCAGGAGTCGCTTCTCGATATCGACGATGTCGTTGGCGCGCTCCGCGAGGTAGTTGTTATCGAGCGACTGGAACACCTTGACGTAGCGGCGCAGGGCGCGGCTGACGGCGTATTCCGGCGAGTAGTGCCGCTCGCGAATCAACTGCTCCATTTCGCCGCGCAGCCGCGCGTCGTTGAGCATCTGCAAGTGCGCCTCGAAGATCGCCCCGTATTCCCGCCCCAATTCGCTCGACACGGCGTCGCAATTGCGTTGGATCTGCTGGGCGGAGACGGTGAACGCGGCGTCGAGGCGACGCAGTTCGTCGTCCACCGCGTCGCGCGCGACGAAGCGGCGAGGGATGCGGAATCCCTCGTTCCCCATGACCAGCGCCTCGCCGATCGCCACGCCGGGCGAAACGGCGATTCCCTGCAACCTCTGCATGTGAATCCTTGTGTGCTGCGTCGCGCCGGCGCGGCCGCGCCCGCTGGGGGGGCGTGGCCGTCAAAACGGTCGGCGGCAAGCGATGTCTCCTTCGACGCCGACCGCGATTTGTCGCGGTCCGCGTCGAAGGGGGCGGAGCGAGATGGTGCTTTCGGCGCCCCCGCGCGTTGGCCGCCTCGGGACTGGCGCTCACGACACCATCAGTCGGCATCCGCCGCCTGTTCAACTCTGCCAGACGAAGGGACGGCGGCGGCCGCGGTCCGGAGCACTTCCTCCGGTCTTTGCGGCACCGCGCGACGCAATCGCCTTGCAGGACGCAGTAAGGCCCGACGGGCCAGTCGACGGCTTTCGTTCCACCGTCCGGCTGCTCGCCCGACCCCACGTAATCTCTAACGGGTTGTTTCCTCGTCGGCGAAGTTCTGCGCGATCAACTCGGACAGCGCGTCCAACGCCTCTTGGGCGTCTCTGCCGGTGGCCTCGATCGACAGGGTCGTTCCCGCGACCGCGGCCAACGTGAGAATCGCCAGAATACTCTTGCCATCGACTCGTTCGCTGTCCTTGACCAACTCGATTTTCGACTCGAAGCGCTTGGCGAGCTTGACGAACAGGTCCGCGGGGCGCGCATGCAGCCCTTGCGGATTCGTCACGATTACGGTTCGCTGCACTGTTGTCTCGCTCATCACGGGCTAGGCACACGGACTTCCTTTGACGCGCGGCACTCACGGGGACGCCTCGATCCCCCTCCGCACCGGCTACGCCTGGCGGCGCCGACCGCGTGCGAATGAAGACAGAATTACGACACGAACTGGTTATTGTCGGCCTCATCCAGAAGCTGCCGGATTTCCTCGGCGTTCTTCGCCTGCTTCAAGAACTTGCAGAACGCCTCGTCGCGCAGTTGCCGCGACACGTTCTCCAAGGCCCTCAGGTGATCGCCTGGACGGTCGGGAGGGGAAATAAGGAGGAAGAACAGATTGACCTTTTCGCCGTCCAGGCTGTCGAAATCGACCCCCTCGGCGCTGACGCCCACGGTGCCGATCAAACGATTGACGCTTGGATGCTTGGTGTGCGGCACGGCGACGCCCCGGCCGATACCCGTGCTACCCAGTTCCTCGCGCTTGAGAATCGCCTTGATGATGCCTTCGCACTCATCGGCTGAGATTTTGCCAGCCGTCAGCAGGGCTTGAACCATCTCGCGAATCACGGACTCCTTGTCGTCAGCCGTCAGTTCCGCGCGAACGGCCTCACGGCTTACGAAGTCGGCAAACTTCATTCACCCGCTCCTTATCTGCGGTCCTTCTCATCGGAACCGCCATCCACTACGCACCCGGTTCAGACTCGCCAGGAACGCCTTGCTGTTTCAAACCGGGGGTGCGATGGTGATCTTGCACTCTCTCTTTGTATTTGCGCAGTTGCTGTTCGACCTTGTGCATCGCGCAATCGACGGCGGCGATCAATTCGCCAGCCTGCTCCGTGGCGACGAAGTCGTGTTTGTGCTCGGCGGAGACTCGCAAATCGACGCTCGGCGCGTCCCGCCGCGTCAGATCGACGGTCAGCTCGACCGCCGTCAGTCGCTCGAAGTATTTGGTCAGCTTGTCCAGTTTCTCCGCGATCTTTGCCTGGGTCGCGTCACTTAAATGTCCATGCCGGGCCGAGATGCTGATCTGCACCGTGCAGCTCCTAACAGGGTGAACGTTGTCGCACGGCCCGCCCTTGCGCTAAAAGCAAGCAAAGGGGCCTATTTTAACCGCCTCCCGGGGGGCGACAAACCGCAATGCGCCCTCCTATAGCTACTCTACGCCAGCCCGATACCGCCAGTTTACCCAATCTGCGTGCCGGCGTAAGGGGATCGAGGCGAGAGAGTGCCTTCGATTCGAGAAGGAAGCGTGGTGGGGGCCCGGTCCGAGCCCGCCAGCAGCCGGGCGCCCTTACGACTTCGGCACGAGTTGGCCGGCATCGAGCTTCTGCTTCCAGGCGCGGATGCTCTGCTGGCGCTTGGTCCCGGTGTATTCGGGCCGATATCCCAGCGTTCCGACGGAGATTTTTTGCAGGTTCCAAAATGCCAGCACGCGGAAATCGAGCTCGTCGCTGTCCAGATCGGCGACCAGCCGCGCGGCGGTGTCGCCGAGAAACTGCTGGCGCGAGTAGCCGCACATCATGTCATAGAGGTCCTTGGCCTTTTTCGAGTCGCGCTGAACCTCGAAGGTCTTTTTCAACTGCTCCGCCATTTCCGGCCCGCGCGCCAGCGCCCTCCGCGCCGCATCGATCTGCGTGTTCCAGTTGGCGCGCTGGTTCACGTCGTTCAACGCCGGCAAAAAGGCCTCGAAATCGCCCAGCAGGGTCAGGCACTGCGCGGCCAGGCTGCGGACCTCGACCTTGCGGTTGTCGGCCAGCTCGTGCAATCGCAAGCGGACCGGCTCGCCGGCGGCGAGGTCCTTTTCCACGGCGTCGGCGGCCCACTTCTCGACCTGGCTGAGCGTGTTGCCCGTGATCCACGTGGGAAACGTCACTTCCGACCCATCCAGCGGTTCGCTTCGCCCCGGCGCGGGCAGAAGCGCCTTATAGCCGGGCGCCTTCACCGTTTCGCGCGCGCCGCCGGCCTGATCGACGTACTCGACTTCGCCGCCGTGCACGTACAGGTCGGCCGTGGTCGTCGCGGCTTCGGTGCGCGGATCGGCTCCGTCCGGCAGCGAGCGCCGCACGTCCACCGCCACCGCCGCGTCGACTCCTGAGAGCGTCAACACGCAAGCACGGTCGCCGATTTGCAAGTTGAGTTGCGTGCCCGGCTTGCCCGCCGTCAGGATCACGACCTGCCCTTCAATCACGTGCAGACCGGGGACGCCCTGGCGGTCCGCGGCCGACAACTGAATAACCGCCCCTCCGAGCAACTGGGCCGTGACGCCCCCCGCGGTGCTGAAGACGATGGCCGGCCGATACGTCGGGAGCGCAATCAACTCGTCGCCGGCGGCCAGTGGGTCGCGAATCGATAGGCGCCGCCACGAACGATCCGCTCCTTCAGCGCGCAGGAGGATGTCCGTGGCGGTCATCAGTCGGCCGATCGCCGCGGTTTGGACAGCCGGAGCCGCATCGGCGTCTGTCGCCGTGCGGCCGGGAACGAGCGCCTGGTCGGTCAGAGCGGCCTCGTCGGCGGTCTTCGCCGGCAGGGGCGCTTCGTCAGCCGAAGGGGCCGGTAGCGCGTCCGCGGCGGCGGGCACGGCAGCCGGAGAGGAATCATCGGGCAGGGCCCCTGGGACGTCGGTATTGAATGGATCGTCCGGCACGTCCGTTCGGCTTGGCGCCACGTCGTGCGCCGTGTCAGAGGGAGGTGGCGCGGGCACAGAGTCGGGCGACGGCTCAGACGATACCGCGTCTCGGGCGGCCGCCGAATTCTCGGCGACCGGAGGCGGTGAGGCCGTGTCGGGCGTGACCGACTTTGCGGCAGCCGCTTTCGCAGCCTCGTCGACTTGCGCGACGGCTGGCCCCGGAGTCTTCTCCAGGCGGAGAAATAGCGCGTAGGCGCCGATGCCGATTCCCACCACCAACGCGGCCGCGACGGCCGGTAGCCAATAGTTTCTCTGCTTCGGCTGATCGCGCAGCCACTCGGGGACCTCGGGCCGCCGCCGCCGCGGCACCGCGGCCGCGACCGGGGCAACCACCGTCGGCTCTTCGGCCGGGCTGACGCCGTATCCGTCTTTAGCTTCCGCCTCTGGCTGCCGCTCGGCGAGGGTGTACATCCGCCGCCGCATCTTCGGATCGACTTCAGCCGGCTCGCCCAGCACCAGCGCTAGGATCTGGTGTGCGCTCGCCACCTCGGCCAGGTGCACGTCCGACTCCAAGCAGATTTTCTCGAACTCCGGGAACTGCTCGGCAGGCAGCGTGTTGTCGAGGTATTCCGCGACCGAATTGGCGTCGAGTGCCAGCCCGCGCCCGTCCAGCCGTGGCGCGGCCAGCTTCAGCCGCCGTGTCACGTCGCGCGTGCGGTGCATCAAGCCCGTGGCGAACTCGCTATCCTCGATTTTCCGCGCCAACTCCTGTGCGTCCGCCGGTTCGAGCATCTCATCGAGATAGGCCAGCATCGTTCGCAACGTCAATCGCATGGCACGCTCTCCGCGCAATTCCAAGTCAGGGAGATAACAAGTCAGGGAGACAATCAGTCAGGGAGATAACAAGTCATGATCTGCCGGGAAAGGCAGGCCGCGGGGGCCAGCCGCTACCTCGGCATCGCCCCCTCCTCCCTTGTTAGTGGCGTGCGGAGGAAAAATCCGTACACAGAATTGTCCAATTGAATGGTGAGCTGATACGTTTGCCCGCCCAGAAGGCGCGGTCAAACGCTTGTCCCACAGGGACTTGAGAGAAGCCGACCGGCTGCGCGTCCGTTAGCTAAGTCCGCCGACGCGGGCTTTCCGAATCGGTCGACAGAGCGAGCAATGACAGCGTCATTTGGAGGCTGGCCAGTGCCAGCGGATGAACCGCGAGACGGCGTGCCGCGGGCGGCGCCTGCCAGGACGCGCTGGGCTCCCAGCCGCTCGTGGTTCGCCGCCACTGATCGTGCTCGACCGCGGGGCGCTGCGGCTCGCGGCTCCCCCACTCGCACCCCGCCCAAACAATCGTCATCACAAGTGCAGCGGACCAGGCCAGTAAGCGCATCGTTGCTCCGACTCACCTGCCCGGTGGTGAACGCACTTGCGAAAAGGTCGTCCCCAGCAGCGGAAGCAAGCCCCGCGCCCATCGCCAATTGAACCCGCTGGCAATCGTCGAAACTGCCGGCCGTGACTTGATTTGCACCCGCGGGCCTGCGCGCGGGCCGGTCAAAGGAATGTGGCGTTTTCGCCACCAAAGCAGGCGCCTTGCCGGGTCGCTTGGAGCGGAAACGCAACGCTCGCCCGACTCGATGCGCGAAAAGCCGCTGCGGCCGAGCGACGATTGGGGAGGCGCAAATGCTTTCCGTCCGAAAAGCTTGCCGCCTCGCGCGGTTTTTCCGCCCCTGCCGCCAACTTTGCGAAATCAAGTCCACCGGCTGGCTCGGTTGGCGTTTTTGCGTTACCCCATTGTCGCGTAAAATAGAGGTGATATCGTTCCACGACGCGGGCGTGCCCGCGCCGCGCGTTCCTCTCTACAAGAGCCCCCTCATGTCGGTCGTGAACCGCGCCCGGTTGCAACGCACGCTTCGAGAAGCCGAGGGATACTTGGAGCTCAACATGCCCCGCCAGGCCCTTGCGCTCTTGGAGCGGATCGACCAGCCGGGCACGTTCCGCGGGCATCTGCTTTACTTGAAAGGGGAGGCGCTCCGCGGCCTGGAGAACTTCCAGGCGGCAGTGCCGGTTCTGGTGGACGCGGTGGACCTGGCGCCCAGCAACATCCACGCCTGGATGGCGCTGGGGTGGTGCTACAAGCGAACCGGCCGGCTGGACCAGGCCATCGAGAGCCTGAAGCGGGCCCACGAGGTCGAGCCCAGCGAGCCTTTGATCGAGTACAACCTGGCCTGCTACTACAGCCTGAAAGGTGCCAAGCAGCAGGCCCTGGAGTACCTGTCGCGGGCGATCGCCGGCAATCCATCGCTGCGCGACCTCATCGGCCGCGAGTCCGACTTCGACCCGATCCGCGCGGACCCCGCGTTCCAGGCGCTGGTGAGCGTGGTGGTGTAAGCGGGGCTCGGCATCAAGGCGGGGCAGACATTCCACCGGGCGCTAGGCGGGGCGTCCTCGGCATGTGGCCAAGGGTATCACGCGCACCGCTGGCGATCAATAATTAGACCTGTCGTAACTCTTTAGCCGTGTGAAGTTGATCTTGGTGAAATTGGGCTGGTGTTTTATGACGATGGGCATTGATCAGTGGCATGGATGCCGAACGCATGTCTGTCGCTACGTTGCCGGATTTGGGACCGCGGCTGACCGCCGA
>JACPPG010000069.1 GCA_016191115.1 Planctomycetia bacterium
GAACGGACTCACTCGTGGCTCAACCGTGCGCGGCGATTGCTGATCCGCTGGGAAAAGAAAGTCGCCAATTACCTGGGCTTCCTGCATCTTCAATTTGCCATCGTCGCTTTACGGACAGCAACAGTTCTCGGATAGGCTCTAAGTGGGTTTCGGGGGCGTTCGTGAGCCTTTTTCTTGGCGATCCATCGGATCGCGCCTCCTACCATGGCCTGGTGTGGTACGCGCAAACGCTCGAAGGGCGTATTCCTGACGATTGCCTGGCGGTTGCTCTCTGCAATAGCTTGGACCTGGTGTTGCTCAAGGTTGCCGGTCCAACGTCCGAGTTCGGCAACGTCTGGTTCTGGGACGGTGTCGACGAAGGCGAAGGAAACAACATTCACTGGCTCGCAAGTTCGTTCAATCAGTTCTTGTCGATGCTGCAATACGACGTCGTCTACGATGAAGAGGAGGAGCGAGAGACTATTCCGGTGTTCCAAGCCATCGAACGCGGCAACTTGCGGGCCGTAGAGCAGTTCCTGGCCGAGGCGGCGGCCGTGGAAGCGCGCAACACCCAGGGGCAAACCTTGCTCGCTGCCGCAGCGATCCACTCGTGGCCGAAAATCGTTCGCCTGCTCCTTGCCCGAGGCGCCGACCCGAACGCGCGCGATAAGCAGGGCCGGACGCCGCTGCACCACGCCGCCACCAGTTCGATCGACAGCGTCAAACTGCTCCTGGAAGCGGGCGCGGATGCGAAAGCCCGCGACCGTGAGGGAAAGAGCGTGCTAGCCGAGTGGTCGTACCGCGCCGATCAGATACTGCGGGCCCACGGAGCGGTGGAGTAGCGGATCAAGAGAGCAACAGCGGGCTCCCGGAAAAAACCCACTTACCCTGCAACCTTCGCCGGCCAGGCCGTGCCGCGCGGTTGGCGGGCCAGGCGGAACCACAAGATCACGGCCCCCACAAAGATCACCAGGCTGATGTTCTGCGAGATGCTCAGGCCGGTGCCGAAGATCGGGCCCTCGTCGGTGCGGATGATCTCCAGCAGAAACCGGCTGATCGGGTGCACCGTCAGCGTGATGGCCGTCAGTTCTCCGTCGCGGCGGCGGTACGGATAGTACGCCAGCAAGAACAGGCACAAGAGCACCGCGTCAATCGCGCTGTAGAGCTGCGTCGGGTGCACCGGCCGGCTGTGCTCGAGCGTGCCGGCGATGGGCGCCAGATGCGCGACGCCGTGCGGCGTGGTCAGCTCGAGCGGGCCGCCCGCGGCGAAGGCCTGCCCCAGTTCGCGCTGCGCGTCGGCCAGCGTTTGGACCTCGTGGCCGTTCATCCGTTCGATCGGATCGCCCGCCACCAGCCCGGCCGCGGCTGCCGGTGAATCGGCCTCGACCTGCGCCACCACCGGACGATGCTCCGCGTCGGCCCCCACCAGCATGCCATACACCAGTCCCAAGTGAATCTGTTGCTCGTGCGGCGGGCTGTCCGCCGGAAACGTCACCGCCCACGGCAGGTCGCACGGGCCGCCGAAGCAGCAGCCGTTCATGAAGCAACCGATGCGTCCCAAGCCGACGCCCAGCGCGACGCTGGGCGCGATCAAATCGGCTAGCGCGAATCCCGGCAGCTTGTGGCGATAGACGAACGCCACGAACGCCGCGCCGCCGACGACCATCGCGCCATACACCACCAGTCCGCCCGTGTTAATGGCCAGGGTCGAAAGCACTTGCTGGCCGAGCGGCTTGTCGGCGAAGTGCACGTCCCAGTATTCGACGACGTAGAACAGCCGGGCGCCGATGATGCCAGCCACGATCAGCCAAAACGCCAGCGAGAGGATCAGCTCCGGGTCGAGGCCCATCCGCCGCGCGCGGTATGCGCCCATGCCCACCGACGACACGAGCGCCACGAGGAGCATGGTGCCGTACCCGCGGATCGGCAGCCCGTGCGAGTCGGAAATCGCCGGCAGCAAGTAGGCGATGGCCAGGCCCACCAGCAGGAGCACCGGCAGGTAGCTGCGGGTGTCGGCGTTCCAGCCCTGCCGCCGCACGAGCCATGCCACCAGCAGCACGCTGCCGACAACCCATGCGGCCAAAAGCAGCCCGAAGCCGAAGACCGGCAGGCCGAGGATTTCGCTGGGGATGTAGAAGAGCGTGGTGCGCACGAGTTTGTTGCGAGCTTCTGTGTGTCTGTAGTCTGTAGGATGCTCTGCGAGCACCGGGGCTAAACCGCGGGCCGGTGCGCGAGAGCGCGCCCTACTCTTGCGGCGTCGCGGGCTACCGCGGATGTTGCCACAGGAACGAATTGTCGATCAAACGCACGTTCCCCACTCGCGCGGCCACGAGCGCCACGGTGTGCGGGTTCACCTCGCTGACTTCCACCAGCGTATCGGCGTCCGCCAGCGCCAGGTAATCCAAGGTGACGCCGGGCGTGGCCTCGAAGATTTCCATCATGCGGCGGCGGATCACGGCGGCGTCGCGCTCGCCCGACTCGAACAGTTCGCCGGCCAACGTCAGACTGCGCGACAGTGCCAGGGCCTTGCGGCGATCGTCCGGGCCAAGGTACGCGTTGCGCGAGCTGAGCGCCAGCCCATCCGGCTCGCGGACCGTCGGGCAGACGCGAATCCGCACCGGCACGTCCAGGTCCTCGGCCAATCGCCGCACGACCAGCGACTGCTGATAGTCTTTCTGCCCGAAGAACGCCACGTCGGGCGCGACCATGTTGAACAGTTTCAAAACGACGGTGGCCACGCCGCGGAAATGACCGGGCCGGTGTTTGCCTTCCAGCGGCTCCGCCACGCCTGCCACTTCGACCATCGTCGTATGGCCGGGTCGGTAGACCTCATCGGGCTCGGGAGCGAAGACCAGGTCGACTCCCAGCGGCGCTAATTGCGCCACGTCGCCGTCGAGGTTGCGCGGATAGCGATCAAAGTCCTCGCCGGGGCCGAACTGCGTGGGATTCACGAACACCGTGACGACCGTGCAGCCGCATTCGCGCCGCGATGCTTGCACCAGGCTCAAGTGCCCGGCGTGCAGGGCGCCCATCGTGGGCACAAGGCCGATCGACTTTCCGGCCGCACGCGCGGCGGAGACGGCGTCGCGCACCGCGGCCCGATCGCGCACGAGGCGGCACGAAGCGGACGGTGCGGCAGGGGGGCTAGTGGGCGGCGGCGTCATTGGTCAGGTTCGCAAGGGAGCACCACGGACACACGGAGGCACCGAGAAGATGGGAGGAAGAATGAATGAGTACTCGAAGTACGCTGTTGTTCACTCCATGCTGCGGATCGCGGCTTCGGCTTCGGCGAAATTTGCCTCAACATCGTTGCTCGTCAAATGGAGGACTGGTCCCACGCCGGGGCGCAAGGCCCGATTTAAAAGCGCTTGTCGTAGGGATGGTATTCTGCCCGACTCGACCGCATGTAAGAGCGGATCCAGCGCACCCTGCAGGGCGGAGGAAATCACTCCGGTTGTGGTGAACCGGCCAGCATACGGAGGATCAAGCACGATCAACAACTTTGGACGAACCACGTCAGCGGCCGCCTCGTTCCAGAACGCCTGGAACTGCCGCGCCCGCGCTAGATCCAGAGTGGCTGCCACCACCGCAAGCGGCTCTTCGAGCCAGAAATCGCTGATGGCGAGTCTCTTGCGATCGGGCGTGACGCGCATTTGGAGCCAACGGCACAGTCGGCCGAGCCATTCTATTCGCCACTCCAGTTCGAGAGAAGGCGATTCTACCGCCCGCATTGCTGCTTGCACTCGCTTGAACGTGTCGTCCGACGGCTGTCGCACCAGTTCGCCTCGGCATCGCTCGACCAGTTCGAGTGCAAGCTGCGTCGTGTCGGCGCCCGGCGCGGTGCCTGTGATCGCCACGTACGGCACGGCGTCGCGCAGGTGGTCGCGCAACTGACGAAGCGTCCAGCCAATCAGGGGATGGCGCATATCTGGGGCGATCTCGGCCGCCGGCTCGATCACGAAGCGGCGGAACGCCATCCGTGGGTGCGGTAGCGTCAAGCGCGGGTCTGATAGCGCCAGCTCGTCGTAGAGCAACAGGTCGAGGTCCACCGTTCGCGGGCCCCAATGCACGTCGCGCACACGGCCGAGTTCCCGCTCGATCCTCTGCAACTCATCGAGCAGCGCCTGCGGAGCGAGGCTGGTGGAGAGCGTCACTGCGCCGTTGAGGAACGGCGGCTGGTCGGGCGGGCCGCCGACGGCCGGCGTCTCGCGCCAGCCGCTTTGCGCCACGACGCGCAACTGTGGGGACGCCAGCAGCGCAACGGCGCGGGACAGGGTGGCGCGCCGGTCCCCCAGGTTCGACCCCAACGCCACGAGACACTCGGCCATGTCCCTTAGTCTACACGGCCGCGACGGTGCTCACTTAGGGGGCACAGAGCAAGAAAGGTGTAGCGCGGCGTCGGGCCGCAGGGACTCTTCGCTCGCCTTCCCGCTTCTCCAAGACGCCGACAAGCGATGGGGGGGACATCCGGGCCGCGAACCAATCGTCGCCGACAGTCGATCCCTACTGTCGCCGCCCCCCAAAAAAACGCTCGTGTACGTCCGGCAAACGGAAAATATGTCGACACGACGGCAAACGGGCCGCCGGCGACGCCTCCGCCGCGCTACAAAACACGGAATCGCTGGTGCCGCAAAACGCGAATACCTCTTTCTCGTGCGAGGCAACTGCATTGAGAATCGCGCGCAGCAGCGAGACTTGCGGATCGCACAGGGGGGGTGCGCGCACCACGACCACCCTGAATTCCAACGACGACACGCTATTCCAGCAAACCGACAGGATGCGTCGGCCGCCATCGATCCGCGCCGATTTGGCTTTGGCTTGCGCGAGATCGCGAAGTCTCAACCACTGCACTCGCACATTGTGCGAAGTGAGCGACGATTGTCAAGCAACTTTCTCCGCGCGAAATTTTCGCGCGGAGAATTCTCTTGCAATTTGTTGCCGACGTGTCCCCAGCACGATGGCGACTAGCGTCGTTCTCCGCCCCGCTGCGCCAGCGCCGGCAAGCGCTCGCGCACTTCCGCGATGCGCGCCAGATCGACGTCGGCCGCGATCACGCCCTCGCCGTCGGCCGCCGTGGCCAGCACCGTGCCCCACGGATCGACGATCATCGACGACCCATAGGTCACAAGCGCCGGCGAATGCTGGCCGAACTGGTTGGGGGCGATCACGTACAGTTGATTCTCGATCGCCCGGGCCCGCAGCAGGACTTCCCAGTGATCGCGACCCGTCGCGAGCGTGAACGCCGAGGGAACGCACACGAGCTGGGCGCCGTCGTCCGCCAGCTCGCGGAACAACTCCGGGAATCGCAAGTCGTAGCAGATGGTCTGCCCGACGCGGCCGCATGGCGTATCGCTCACGCAGGCGGCGTCGCCGGCCGCGAGCCAGCCCGACTCGCGATACTTCACCACGCCCGGGATCTCGATGTCGAAAAGCCGGCGTTTGCGATAGCGGGCCAGGATCGCGCCGTCGGGCCCGATGAGGAGGCTCGTGTTGTAGCCCTTGGTGGGCTCGGGCGAGCGTTCGCAGAAGCTGCCCGCCACGAGCGTGATCCCCAGCCGCCGCGCCAGCTCGCAAAGCGTCTGGCTGGTCGGGCCGGGGATGTCTTCGGCCGCGGCCAGAATCGTTTCCGGACGGCCCAGACAGGAAAACAGCTCCGGCAATGCCACCAATCGTGCCCCGCCGCGGGCCGCCTCTTCCGCAAGCGCGCAGGCGCGCGAAAGATTTGCCGGGACGTCCTCGCCCGACGACATCTGCACGGCGGCGACTCGAAAGCCGGTTTCCATCACTTGACCAGACAGATAGCCACCGAGGGCTCAGAGGACACCGAGTGCCGCGCGGAGGAGATCGGTCTTTCCGCCATCTTCGTCATTCGGATTTCGGATTTCTTTCGCCATTCGGATTTCAACATTCGTCATTCTCCCCCTCGGTGTCCCCTGCGTGCTCGGTGGCCAATCCTAGTGCCATTGGACGCGTCCGATTCCTCGTCGTAGGATAGCGTGGGAATTTCCGTTTGCGAAATGGTGCTCCAACTTGATGAGCGATACAAGCAACACGCCGCGGCCCGCCGATGAGCCGGACGCGAATCCTGGCCCGCAGGCGCCCCAACTCTGGCGGCTGGCCGAAGACACCGTGCCAGGCGCGGTCGCCGATGAAGCCGAGCCGCGCGTGGAAGCCCTGTGGAAGCTGTTGGGCCCGCGCGTCTGCCGCCGCCTGGGCATCTACGAGTTGCCCGAGGGGTTCGTGCTGTCGGTGGTGATCCCGGTCTACAACGAGCGGCACACCGTCGAGGAGGTGGTCCGCCGCGTCCGTGCTACCGGCCTCCCTACCCAGATCGTGCTGGTGGACGACGGCAGCACCGACGGCACGCGCGACATCCTCGACTCCTGGAACGGCACGGCCGATCTGAAGATTCTGCTCCACGCCCGCAACCAGGGGAAGGGCGCCGCGCTGCGGACCGGCTTCGCGGCGGCCACCGGCGACGTGGTGATCGTGCAGGACGCCGATCTCGAGTACGATCCGGCCGAGTACGCCAAGCTCATCCAACCGATCGTCGAGAACCAGGCCGACGTCGTGTTCGGCAGCCGCTTCTCGGGCGACAACCAGCGCGTGCTGTACTTCTGGCACTACGTCGGCAACCGGCTGTTGACCCTGTTCTCGAACATGATGACGAACTTGAACCTGTCGGACATGGAGACCTGCTACAAGGCCTTCCGCCGCGAGGTGATCCAGCGGATCGCCCCCACCTTGCGCGAGAACCGCTTCGGCATCGAGCCCGAGCTGACCGCCAAGCTGGCCAGCCTGCCCGGCATCCGCATCCACGAACGCCCCATCAGCTACGCCGGACGCACCTATGCCGAGGGAAAGAAAATCACATGGCGCGACGGGCTGCGGGCCTTGTGGTGCATCGTCCGCTACTCGCGCGGGATACGCGGTTGAAAGAGCGAAGGCGATCGTAGCCCATTGAAAGGGAGGGCGAGGCTCCCGCCGAGCCGGGTTTGGTCGCCGCCGCGGCTCGGCGGGAGCCTCGCCCTCCCGGTATGCTAGTCGCGTAGTGGCGGCACGCACGTTGGGAGACTCGCAGCCGTGCAAGAGTTCGAGAAGCTGGGCGTCTTCTATCTCGGACGCCGCTGGGATCTGGAGGCCGGCCAGGCCGAAGCGGACCTCGTCCTCTATAAGTCCAACGATCTTTTGACCCACGCGGTCTGCGTGGGCATGACCGGCAGCGGCAAGACGGGCCTGTGCGTGACGCTGTTGGAAGAAGCCGCGATCGACGGCATTCCGGCGCTGGTGATCGACCCCAAGGGGGACCTCTCGAACCTGCTTTTGACGTTCCCGCGTTTGTCGCCGGAGGAGTTCCGCCCCTGGGTCAGCGAGGACGACGCGCGGCAGAAGAACCTTTCGCTCGATGAATACGCGCGCGAGCAGGCCGAACTGTGGCAGCGCGGCCTGGGCGAATGGGGGCAGGACGCGGCCCGCATCCAGCGGTTGCGTGACGCGGCCGAGTTCGCCCTGTACACGCCCGGCAGCACCGCCGGCACGCCGATTTCGATCCTCCGCGCGTTCGAGGCACCCGAGCCGGCCCTCCGCGCGGACTCCGAACTCTTGCACGAGCGGGTGAGCGCCACCGTGACGGGCCTGCTGGCCCTGGTCGGCATCGCCGGCGACCCGTTGCAGAGCCGCGAGCACATCTTGCTGGCGACCATTCTCGAAAAATCGTGGCGCGATAGCCGCGATCTCGACCTGGCGTCGCTCATCCGTCAGGTGCAGAACCCGCCGGTGGCCCGCGTGGGCATCATGGACACCGAGTCGTTCTTTCCCGAAAAGGACCGCGGCGCGCTGGCCACGCGGCTCAACAACCTGCTGTCGGCGCCGGGCTTCGCGGTGTGGCGCGAGGGGGAGCCGCTGGCGATCGACCGGCTGCTCTTTTCGCCGTCCGGCAAGCCGCGCGTCTCGGTCATTTCGATCTCGCATCTCGACGACGCGCAGCGGATGTTCTTCGTTTCGCTCTTGCTGAACGAGACTTTGACGTGGATGCGCGGCCAGGCCGGCGCCACCAGCCTGCGGGCGATCCTCTACATGGACGAAATCTTCGGCTACTTCCCGCCGGTGGCCAACCCGCCGTCGAAGACGCCGCTCTTGACGCTCCTCAAGCAAGCCCGCGCGTTTGGGCTGGGCATCGTGCTGGCGACGCAGAACCCGGTCGACCTGGACTACAAGGGTCTGTCGAACGCGGGAACGTGGTTTTTGGGCCGGTTGCAGACCGAGCGCGACAAGATGCGCGTGATCGAGGGCCTGGAAGGGGTCGCCGCCGCGGAAGGGGGCGCGTTCGACCGGGCCCGCGTCGAAAAGATCCTGTCCGGGCTCGCCAAGCGCGTGTTCTTCATGCACAACGTGCACGACGACGAGCCGACCGTGTTTCAGGTCCGCTGGGCCATGTCGTACCTGCGGGGCCCGCTGTCGCGCGATGAGATCAAGCGGCTGGCAACCGCCGAGCAGCCGGGGGCCAACGACGCGCCGGGCGCCGCGACCGCGTCGGCCGAGGCTTCGAAGCCAGCCAGTCCAACGGCGGAAGCAAGCGGCGCCGGCACGTCAGCAGTTGACGAAGCCACGACCGACATGCCGCCGGTCTTACCGGCCGGCGTGGTGCAGACGTTCATCCCGTCGACCGGCGCGCCGCCAGAGGGCGCCTCGCTGCACTACGCGCCCCGCGCGCTGGGTATCGGCCGCGTGCACTTCAGCGACACGAAATTGGCAATCGATGTGGAGCGCACCGTTTCGTGTCTCGCGCCGCTTGACGCCGCGGGTGGCGCCGATTGGCGGCAGGCCGCGGCGATCGCGGTGCGGCAGGAAGACCTGCCATCGGCGCCAGCCGGGCGGGCGACCTTTGCATCGCTGCCGGCCGCGGCCACCAAACCCCGCGCAGCGGCCGCCTGGAAGAAAACATTCGCCGATGCGCTCTACCGTATGCAGAAGATCGAACTCTGGCACTGCGAGTCGCTCGACATCGTGTCGAAGCCGGGCGAAGCGGAGCGCGACTTCCGCATCCGGCTGCAGCAGGCTGCCCGCCAACAGCGCGACAAGCTGGTCGCCAAGCTGCGACAAAAGTACGCGCAGCGGCTGGCCGTGGCCGCGAATCGCGTCCGCCGGGCGCAGCAGGCCGTCGACCGCGAGAAGGGAGAAGCCAGCCAGGCGAAGGTGCAGACTGTCATATCCATCGGATCGGCCATCCTCCGCACCGTGTTCGGCGGTCGCGGACGATCGGCCACGGTCGGCCGCGCTACCACCGCGGCCCGCGGAGTAGGGCGATCGGTGAAACAGACCGGGGACGTTGCCCGGGCCGAGGAGACGCTCGAAATCCGGCAGCGCGAGCACGACGACCTGGAGGCGGAACTGGCGGCCGAGGCGGGCGCCCTATCGGCCAAGTTCGATCCCCTCAACGAGCGCCTGGCCACGATCGCCGTATCGCCGCGCAAAGCCGACGTGACGGTCTCGCTGGTGACGCTGGCCTGGGCGCCGCGGTGGAAGCAACCCGACGAGACGCTCGCTCCCGCTAAGGTCGATCGCCCCGGCTAGTCGCTAATCGCTCGTCGCTAGTTGCTGCCCTTAAGCTCCCGCAGCTTCACGTTCTTGTACCAGCACATGTGCTCGTGGTCCTGGAAGCCCAGGTAGCCCGAGCGCGGCATGTCCTTGATCGCCACGCCGAACTTGTGTTTCGAGCCGTCGGGCCGTAACCCTTTTTCCGGCCACTCGTCGCAGTTTAGCTTCGACACTTCCTCTCCATTGACCCACACCGTCACGAGCGGCCCCTGGGCCTTGATCGTCACCGCGTTCCAATCGTCGGGCTTGATGTTGTTCTTCGACGGCCGCACCAGGTCGTAGAGCGCGCCGAAATCGTGCATGCCCGTTCCGCGGCCGTGGAACACCTGCACCTCGAGCCCCGTGTAGACCGGGTTCTTCGGATCGCCGACGCGGAAGAAGATGCCCGAGTTGCACTGCGGGTCGCCCATCTTCACGTCGCACTTGAGAATAAAATCGCCGAACGGCTTGTCGTAGATGATCAGGTATCCGCCCGATTTGTACGGGACGAGGCTGCCATCCTCGACCTTGGTGGCGATCGGCTTATCGTTGTTGCACTTCCAGCCGGTCGTGTCGCGGCCGTTGAAGAGCAGTTGCCAGCCGTCGGCTCTTTCCTGCGGCGTTAGTTCGTTGTCGGCGGCGATTGCGGGCGCGGCGAGGAGCAAGCAAACGATTCCTGCACGCAGAGCCAAGTAGCGAGTCATCGGAAGGGTTCCTCGATCAATGAAGTCCTGTAACTCTTTAGCCGTGTGGAGTCGTTTTTTCTGGGAGTGCGGGTAGTTGGCCGGTGGCGAGGTAGGTCGCCAGGGCTTGGGTGATGGTTTGGATCGGATCGAGTCCGCGTTGTTTCAAGGTGCGATAGATGGTCATCA
>JACPPG010000036.1 GCA_016191115.1 Planctomycetia bacterium
CCACGCTTGTTTGATTCTCGCCCACTCGGCGATGGCCACGAAATCGTCGGCCCCGCTGATCACCGCGCACAACGCGATCACCACGATATTCACCAGCGGGTAAATCCCTTCCCGCCGTCGCGGGTCGGGCAAGTCGGCAAAGTGTTCCTCGATCCGCACCATCCTGAACCGCGTCATGGCATCCCTCCTGGACAATAGCGCGGCACCGGTCGCGCGAGACCTACTCGTGCTCACCAACACCGCATTGCCGAAGTATGCCAGATTGCCTATTGTGGCGCAATCGCCCTGGGCTCTCCGCCAAGGGAGCCAGACCGTCGACTAGGCACAACCTGGCGCTAACCCGTCGACCGCCCACCGACCAAGCCCTCAGCAGCAACACCGGCAGCCACACGAGCCCGTCTGAAGCAGCAGGGTCGCTTCTAACAGCCGCCCTCGCCCGTTGGTGTTCGGTTCCTGTGATGCTAGTCGACGCGGTCCGAGGCGGCTGAGGGCCTGCACAGGCCTTCTAAGCCGTGTAGCGCGCTATTCACTCCAATGCGAATGTTTACACTCGCCATGTATGCAATTACACAGCGGGCATCTGGTGCCGTAGCGCGTGACATCCCGTCGGAAGCTCCCCGCAATTCTCCACATTCTCCACTAACGTTAGTGCTGAGCGTAGCGGGCGACATCCAGGACATCTGCAAGCGAACGTAATCCTTACCCATTTCCTGGCCTCACAGCGTCGCTTGTAACGCACGCGGCTGGCGCACGACCTGAATGCCCTAACGCATAGCTGCGCCCCGCCAGATGGCCGCCTACGGCATTGCATGCGGTTTTACCGGCCCTCGCCCCCGGGACGGGCATTGCGGTCATCCAACGTGGGCCGCTGTGCACGGAGCCGTTAAACCCCACAGCGGCCGACGGCTGCCAACGCTCTTCTACCAGGATACGGCATCGGCTGACGGAACCACACTTACTACTGAGTGGCTCCGTGATGTTTTGCAAAAAAGCGCTATTGACAGAAAATGGCATCCGGAAGATACACAGTGTATGGTCGTTAACTATTGCAATCTTCACTCGCCTCACGACGTAAGCACCATCTCACTCTCTATCTCGTACGATCTCCATCTCCTGCTCCAGAATATACACGCTGCAACTCTCTAAAATCTCTTCTGTTCTGACCATCTGTTGCAGTTGTTGTTGGGGCTCTTTCATTTACCGCCAATAGATCATTTGAGGCGGTGCATTTAATGGAGATTGTGTATGTCTAGTGTATTGAATCCGAACGGGGCAGATCAGGAGATGTCCAAGGAAGAGGCGGCGGCAGGGAGCGTCAACGGCCAGGTTGTCGGGGCGGATGCTGGTTCGCTGAATCCATTCGACCCGGCAAGGTTGCGGGTGTCGCAGGATTTCGAGAAGACCGTCGGCGTCAAGAAGCTGCTGACGGTGGTGCCGGTGAGAAAGCCCTCGAAGGAGGTGTTCTTTCGGGTCCATCCTGGCGAGGATTTCTGTCTAACGACGGCCGTCATTGAGCTGAAGGAGGATCAGGAGTTCTTTATCATCGATCCAGCTCTTCGCGAGCAGCTTTCCGCCGAGCCCACGTTTGGGCTCCGCCGGCTCGTGACAGTCATTAACCGTCAGGGGGATGTCTCGATCTGGCCACTTCGCCTGCCCAGCGCAGAGGGCAAGATCGACAGTTGGAGCGAATCGGCGCTGGAGGCCGTGGAAAGGGCCAAGGACCGGTGGATCCGCATGGCTTCCAACAGGGGAATCGGTGCGTACGACGTGTACGAGGCCACCGGCGACCTACCGCCGCCGGTGTGGCCGGACCTGCCATTTCGAACGTTGCTTGAAACTGCGTTCAAAGGCCGGCTGATCGACAGCTTGGACCATCCGGTCATCAAGCGGCTGCGAGGCGAGCTATGACCGTGACTGGCTTTTTCAGCCAGTTTCCGGAAATCTGGCTCGTCGACTTTGAGTTTTCTGCCCCGTCCGGCGAACGCCCGACACCGCTGTGCATGGTGGCCCGCGAATTTCGCTCTGGCCGGACCATGCGGATGTGGCAGGATGACCTTTTCGCCCAGCGGGAATGCCCCTTCCCGCTGGGGCCCGGGGCACTCTTTGTAGCCTATTACGCGTCGGCGGAATTGGGCTGCCATCTGGCACTCGGATGGCCGATGCCGGCGCGGATTCTTGATTTGTGCGTCGAGTTCAAGTGTTATACGTCCGGCGTCACGCTGCCTTGCAAGAGGGACCTTTTGGGAGCCTTGGTGTACCACGGAATCGACGGCATAGACCCCAGCGAAAAAGAACTGATGCGTAAACTCGCCATGCAGGGCGGAACCTACAAGGACGAAGAGCGGGCGGCACTGCTTGAATATTGCGAAGGCGATGTGGTTGCCTTGGCAAAACTGCTTCCGGCCATGGCTCCCAAAATCGATCTGCCGCGAGCGTTGCTGCGGGGCAGATACATGGCGGCTTCGGCACGCATGGAATGGGATGGCGTGCCGACCGATCTAACGCTCCTGGAGAAACTGCGGAGCAATTGGACTGCTATCCAAGACCAGCTCATTGCCTCGATCGATCGCAGCTACGGCATTTACGAGGGCCGTACGTTCAAAGCTGAGCGATTCGAGTCGTGGCTTGCCGGTGAGGACATTCCGTGGCCGCGCCTGCCATCGGGTGCGTTGAACTTGGAAGACGACACCTTCCGGCAAATGGCCCGCTCCTATTCCCGTGTTGCCCCAATCCAAGAGTTGCGATACGCACTGTCGCAGCTCAGGCTGTCAGAGCTCGCCGTGGGCCACGACGGCCGAAATCGGTGTCTCCTGTCCGCCTTTCAGGCCCGCACCAGTCGCAACCAACCTTCCAACAGCAAGTTCATTTTCGGACCCTCGGTCTGGCTGCGGGGGTTGATCAAACCGAGCTCTGGCCGCGCGATTGCCTACCTCGATTACGAGCAGCAAGAGTTCGGCATTGCCGCCGCATTGTCCCGCGATCAAGCGATGCAAGCGGCCTATGCTTCTGGCGACCCCTATCTGGAGTTCGCCAAGCAGACCCGAGCTGTGCCACCCGATGCGACTAAGGCGAGCCACAAGCAGCAACGGGAACTGTTCAAGGCGTGCGTCCTGGCGGTGCAGTACGGCATGGGGTCTAAGTCATTGGCGGAGCGAATAGGCCAGCCAGAGATACAGGCCCGTGAACTGCTGCGTTTGCACCGCGAAACGTATCCCGTCTTCTGGCGTTGGTCGCGGGCGGCCGTCGACCATGCGATGCTCCACGGCTGGCTTTACACGGCCTTCAGTTGGCGCGTGCACGTCGGCTCCGATGCCAACCCGAGAAGCCTTGCTAACTTCCCTATGCAGGCCAATGGTGCCGAAATGCTCCGCCTGGCCTGCTGCCTGGCAACCGAGCAGGGGATCATGGTCTGCGCGCCAGTGCACGATGCCCTGCTCATCGAAGCCTCGGCCGACGAAATCGACCGGGTCGTGGAACAGGCCCAAGCCTGCATGGCCGAAGCAAGCCGGATCGTACTGGCCGGCTTTGAACTTCGCACCGAAGCGAAGACCGTCCGGTACCCCGACCGCTATATGGATCCGCGGGGCGAGAAGTTCTGGGCGGAGGTCATGGCCATCCTGGACGTTGTGCCCACCGGTAAACCTGGACCATTCGTGGCCTTTCAAAATACCACAAATGGTCCACCAGTTGGTCTGTCGGTGGACCACCCGCCTACTCTTATCTCTTATTAAGAAAGGTCTTTTATATATATATGAGTACCCCCTCTACCTTTGATCCGGCACGCCTGGCTATCCTTGAGCCTGCTCTAGCTGCTCCTTCTCCCAGAAAGAAGATACCACCCCGTCGACGTACCGAGCCCTTTCTTAAGGGCCCAGTCCCGATGTGGTGGTTGGAAGCAGCTTCGCCACTCCCAGGAAAGGCGCTGGCGGTTGGTGTAATGCTTTGGCACCTCTTTCGAATGCGCGGTCCAGGTCCGGTACACCTGACAGCCCCTTGTGTCCGCCGCCTCAACATATCCATCCGTGCCAGTCGTCGAGGCCTAACAGCGCTCGAACAAGCTGGTCTGGTGGCTGTAGAGCGGCACAAAGGCAAAGGGCCAACGGTGACCGTGATAGAAGAGCCACGCCTCGACGCAATCACCCCAGACCAGTGACGTTGCTGAGGTCCCTGGAAAAGGCGGGTCTTGTCACCGTGAAGCGACATCGAAAACGGTCCCCAATAGTGACGGTGCCTGAAGTACCTCCTGCCCCTACTATCGACGCTTCATAGTTACCACCTGTCCCTTTCACACGGATCGCCACCAATGACCCTTTCAACTAATATCAGTGGCACACTTTCCATACAACTCACGGCATTAGCTTCTGCGCGGACATGTCCGTGACATTCTGCGTACGGTTCCATTTCGCTAACACGCACACGAAACCGACTATTACACATTTACACAATTCTTTTATTTCACCCATTGACATGTCATTTCGGCTTGCGTATAGTTCTATGTAGGACGTGATGGCGACCACTCTTTGCGTCGTCTCACATCACGTCTAGGGATGGACTGGTTCAGTTGCCTTGCTTACATGTCCACGCCCTACGTCAAATGTCGCGGCCCGCCCCAATGCGGTGCGTGCTGTCAAGCGGTCCGTTCGTGGGCAACACGTATTATTCATTCATCGAGAGTTCTATGAAATGCTCGAAAATTATTGTTATGATTATGAAGAAGCATCGTGTGTATTTGGACAAGGTGTACCTGCCCAGAATCAGAGAGCTGCTGGGTGGGTTCATTGGGGACCTTGTCTCAAGGACCGACCAAGGGGAGGAGTGGAGACGCGCCGATCTCGGATTTAGGTTGGCCGGTGACGTGGTCGAGGTCGAGGCGGGGTTTAGTTATCGGCTTGCGTGTGGCTTGCAGACGGCCACCGAGAGGGTTGTTGTCCAGGAGAACTCCGCCTGGCCGATACTGGACACGATGGACAATGGGCTGCTGGAGGCCCCAGGGGTCCCACCGGAGTTTCGCGAGGTGGGCGAAGCGCTTCGCTATACCCCACGGGCACAAATCATGGGTTATAACCAGAGTCACGGATGGCAATGGGTATCGTCCTTGGCCCGACTGCATTCCTCAGCCAGGATGATTGTGGTCGTGGAAACTGGCAACGAGGCCGAGTATGTTGCCCACGAAATGGAACGGATGCAGCCTGACCGCCAGGTGCTCAGTGCACCCGGCCAGGAAATGAAAGGAAACAACACGATTGTCGTGGTCACTCCGAAAAGCTCGAAGCGGTGGCAGGTGCAGGATTTCGACGTTGTTCTCTGCCTGGGCAGCAAGGTTGTCCAATCGAAGGTGATTCAACAACTGTTGGAGGTTCACGCAGAGGCCGTGCGTTACTGTGTGGTCCCATGTGGCGAGAATCGTAACGAGATCGAACGCGCCCGCGTGGAGATGTTGTTTGGGCCTACGTTGAATCTCTGGAGGGAGTGTAACAACGAATGTGCGCGAGCATTCGTCGTACGGCCGGACATGGCAAGGATCGCCGCTCCGGAGCGGATCTCCGGTCATAGGCCCAGTGAGGATAGCGGTGTGGCACGAGACATCGCCGCATTGGTGGGGGCTTTTCAGGTCGGGGACGTCGAATCGCTGGCCGACTGCGGCCTGCCCGTGACGGAGGAAGATCCTTTGTTTCAAGCCATGGGTCCAAGACGAAGAGTAGTCACCGTCGTCCAATCGCCGGCTGTTCGCGATGAGTTGCTCAGGATCTTGGCCGACACGGAGTCTGAAAGCCCCGAGGATGAGGCGGAAGATGGCCTGCGTGATTGGTCGTCGTGGCTGGAGAGTGAGGGCGTGATTGTTCGAGGGATCGTCACCGTTGACGAAGCCCGAAGGGCGTTCATCGATACGGACATCCTGATTCGGGCGGACGTTCTCTTTGATTCACCGGAGAATTTGGACGAGCTCGCGGCTATTGAGCGGTCGCACGATATCGGAGCAAGGGTTACGGCCCGGTACGTGGTCGTGCCTTACTGCTCCAACCTAGAAGTCGAGTCAGAGTAGGGGCCTTATTTTACCCGTCCGGCGCCTGCCCGTGCCGCCGGACGGGCACGTTCATTCCTTACGGGCGAAAAGAGGTTTGTATGGTTTCCTGTAGAATTTGACAAGGAGCGAGTTGCAGCACTGTTGGCGGCCATTGATGACGGATCAGCATTGGAGCCTGGTCCAGATGGATGGTCAGACTGTGATCTATTGATGCTGGCCGGAGTCAGCTATCTGAAGGCACTAGCCTGTTTCACGGATCCTAGGCTCTTCGAGAGTGGTGACGAGATTCTGGCGTTTCCGGAAATTGACGCCACGATTCGTTTCTGCGCGTATCTC
Source organism: Planctomycetia bacterium (assembly GCA_016191115.1). GTDB lineage: Bacteria > Planctomycetota > Planctomycetia > Pirellulales > JACPPG01 > JACPPG01. The sequence continues at coordinate 6,362 of JACPPG010000036.1, forward strand.
AGTCAGCTTGTGGCGGCCGACGCGTACGATGAAGAATACCATTCACCGTTCTACGCCGAGGTGTGCGTTCGCGACCAGAAGTTGTGCATTGCAACGGACTCTCGCGTCGACTGCGAGGACGACGAGTTCGACGACTGGCAGGCGGACAACGACGACGACTGATCGGAATCTAGATCTCGCTGTGTCACTCGGTTGCACCGCCAGCGATACGGGATGATCGACGCAATCATACGTGTGATTTGAATCGAGCAGCCCTGGTTGGTTGGCATGGACGCCGGCTGATCGGGGCTGCGGCTTTTCCTATGGTCTTGAGTCGACGTGCCTCGATCGATGTTGCACCGGATCCCAAAAGCGCGACGTGCTCGCGGAGTGTGCGATGTCGGCGAAACCGGGTGTCACGAGCGGGTGTCACTGACACCCGCTACGGCCGTTTTACGCGACTTTGCAAGGGGTTCGGCACTTTCGACAAATTGACGAAACTCATTGCGGCTACATTGTTTCTGGCTGAAATCACGCGAGCCGTCAGAGGCCACGTTTTCGTTTAGAAGTCCGCTGCTCTATCCAATTGAGCTACGGGCGCAAACTATTGCTATGCAGTATCTTACGATGTGCGTCCTTAGGCACAAGCCGCATGTACGTTCCATTGTACGCACATTTCTTCACCTAATTATTCCAATGCTGCGAGCGCAATCATGCGCATGCCATTTTGGAAAGAAAGGATCACCGTGCTTGGTACCGCGACCTTAACCGCCGCCAGATCGTGCCGGTGCGTGCAGTGCACCGTGCCTCTTACGCAGCCACGCCTCATTTGACTTTGAGCGTGACGTCGGTTGTTTCGCCGCCTTTCAGGTCAATCGTGACCGGCTCGGTCTCTTCGTTGTCGTTACCAGGGTTCGGTCGTCCGTGCACGACGTAACGGGCCGGCGGGACGTCGGTGAACGAGAACTGATCCTTCGCGTCGATTTGGCCCGACCCTCCGTATTTCCCCACCGCCTCTCCACCCTCGGGCTCGATGTGCACGATGTACCCTTGCGGGCGTTTGGCGCCGGCGAAATCGACGGTGACGCGAACGCGGGCCGACTTCGTCATGTTCAGGACCACGCTGGCCGGCACGGTGATCGGCCGTCCCAGTCCGGGGCGGCAATAGCCGCTCTTTCGCAGCCAGACGCTGGCCTGCCCCGCAGGAACCTGGTCGGAGCGAAAACGGCCGTCGGCGCCGGTGGTGAACGCGTATTCTTGCGGCGCGTTGTAGCGGTCGCCCGCCTCGCAGACGAGGTCGTCCAGCCGCACCTCTACGCCCGCTAGCGGCGCGGCATTCTCGTCGGTGATCTTCCCCGACACGGTCACGGGGCGCGCCAGGCCGGAGTCGTACGAGTGCCAGGATGGCTGGTCGTCGAACCGGGCATGGCCCACGATCCTGGCCACGTAGCCATCGGCATCGACGACGATGCGATACCAGCCCGCCGGCGCCTTTTTCAACACCCAGTGCCCCTTATCGTCGGCGACCGTCTCGGCCGCGCCCGGGTAGAGATAGCCGCCCTTGGGCTGCGGCTCGACGCGCTCCAGTTTGATCCGCGCTGGGATCGGCCTTCGCGTGGCCAGATCGATCACCGTGCCTTCGAGCACGGTCCCGTCGGCCGCCGCGAAGCCGTGCGCCTCCAATCGCTCATCCGTCACCTTGAGGTTCGCGGGCAGGACGACGTCGGCCCACCGCACGCCCCCTCCGGCATAGATATCGAGTTGCGCCGGAGGGCCGTCATCGGGGTCTCCGTCGGCGGCGGGCCTGAGACGGGCCGGCAACTCGCGGAGGCGATCCCAGTTGGCCGGCTGCCAGACCATGAACGTCCAGTCGATGCGCGCGGCCGCCTCTTTCCCTTTCTCTCGATTGGGATTGATCCAGAAGCTTTGGCCGACGCCGTCGTGCACGACGACCCGCTTCGCCTTCACGTCGAGCTTCGCGAAGTCGTCAAGCACGGCGTTGAGCGCCTTGGCGTCACCGCGACATTCAGCGTGCCATTGCCCGCCGCCAAAGGGCGGCCCTTCCCAGTAGGCGACACGGCCTGGATGGTTGAAGATCGCGGCGGCACCATTGGGCCACCCCGGATCGGCGACAGCGTTGTTCCCTTCCCCGCCGGTGATCAGGCCTAAGGCCGTTTGGCAGGGCAAGGCTATCGCAGTGGCCACTAGCAGCGTTGCCGCGGAAAGCGCGTGTCGACGCCCGTGAAGAGATGCCCGTGTCGTCATGGCCCTGAACTCCGTGGGGATTCGGCGGAAACTCCCACTATAGACGAGCCGTCCCACAGATTAGTTCCGCGGCCCCTCGAAGGGGACGGCCCACTGAGCCATTTTGGTGCATGCGCGGCCGCCCCGGCGGCTGTAAAATGCTCGGATGCCGACAACCGAAACCAAGCCCCGCCGCCGCTGGTTTCAGTTTGGATTAGCGACGATGTTGCTCATGGTTGCGATCTGCGCCTGTTTAATGACCTGGATACACTTGAACCTGGATCTTGTGCGCGAGCGTGAAGCAGCTCTTGCACGCCCCGCAGCAGTTAAGGTTCATTGTTCCGATTCGGTCGCCAATCGGCTTCCCCTGGCATGGCAATGGATCGGGACAACTCCACGTAAGTACATCAAGCTTGACCGCCGGTTGATAGGCGAAGAAGACGTGGCGCGTCTTAGAGCGCTCTATCCCGAAGCGACCATAGAAGTAATCGAAGTTCGTTCAGCAACTCTCGGTCATGACGCAACTGGCATCGCGAACCCCTAATCCCCAACCCCTAATCCCCAACCCCCACCTCCGCTCCCAGCTCGCGCAAAAAATCGCACGTGTAGATGCCGGTGTCGTGGCCGTCGCTGAAACGGATCGAGTAGGCGTAGTTGCCGACCGGCTTCATGTCCGCGATCGCCAGCGGCCTCGCCTCGGCCATCGACAGCACCGGTAGCGCCGTCGCCGGCGGGGGAGGCTGCGAACGCTTCTCGCGGCAGGTCGCGCAGGGGCATTTCTCGCGCAGCTCGCGGACGCTGTACTTCCGCTTCGCGCCGTCGCTCCACTCGATCCGCAGGCCGCCGTCGGGATCGAGGGCCAGCTTCGTCGGTCGCGCTTGCATCGCTCACTCCATCCCCGCGAGCGCGGCAAGCAGCCGGTCGATCTCGTCGGCCGTGTTGTAGTGCAAGAGGCCGATTCGCACGACACCTTCCGGCTCGAGCCCGAGTGCCTCGGTGAGCGGCAGGGCGTAAAAGTTGCCTTGCCACACGAAGATGCCTTGCTCGGCCAGCCGCGCGGCTACCTCAGTAGCGGTCAGCCGCGCATGCGTGACGGCAACCGTCGGCACGCGATCGCCCAGTCGGGCAGGGTCGGTGATGCCCCAGACTTTGAATCGCGGCAGCTTCGCCAGGCCAGCGAGCAAATGCGCGGCAAGCCGACCTTCGTAGTGGCCGATCGCCGCGAACGCTCGCTCGATCGCCGCCCGCCGCGTGGTCGGCGCCGCGCCGCCGGCCGCCCGTCCCAAGTCGGCCAGATATTCCACGGCCGCCAGCGTGCCGGCTATCCCCTCGTGGTTCTGCGTGCCGGTCATCCAGCGGTCGGGCACGTCGTTGCCGGCCGGCCGCACCTTGTAAGCCGGCAGCGACTCCAGCAGTTCGCGCCGCCCCCACAGCACGCCGACGTGCGGCCCGAAGAACTTGTACGCCGAACAGGCAAGAAAGTCGCACCCCCAGGCATCGACCTCGATCAGCCGATGCGGTGCGTAGTGAACGGCGTCCAGAAACACAAGCGCCCCGGTGTCGTGCGCGAGCCTGACGATCTCCGCGACCGGGTTCACCGTGCCAACGGCGTTCGACGCGCAGCCGACCGCCACCAGCCTGGTGCGCGGCGAAAGCTGCGCCCGCAGGTCGTCGAGATTAAGCGTGCAGTCGTCTGCCCGGACGGAGACGTGGCGCACGACTGCGCCGGCGTCGCGCGCGGCAAGCACCCAGGGCGTGACGTTGGCATCGTGATCGAGCCGCGTGACGAGGACCTCGTCGCCGGCACGCCAGGTGCGCGCTATCGCCCGGCTGAGCGCGAAGGTCAGCGTTGTCATGTTCGCGCCAAAGACGACCGTCAGCGGATCGCTGGTGCCCACTAGATCGGCCACGGCCGCGTGTGCCACGGCCAGCATGGCGTCGCTCTCGCGGCTGGTGGCAAACAGCCCGCCGTGGTTGGCGTTGCGGTTCGACAGGTAATCGACCATCGCGTCTATGACGCACTGCGGCACCTGGCTACCGGCCGGGCCGTCGAAATACACCGCCGGGCGACCGCCGAACTTCCGCTGTAGCGCTGGAAACCGCGCGCGGCAAGCGGCCACGTCAAGCGCGCCACCGGCCGTCTCGCTCACACTTGTTTGCAAAACGACTCCTCCTTCCAATCGGTGACGAACATGCAGCCGGGGCTATGCGTGATGGCGATCTGGGGCGCGGCCGCGGCCAGCGCCAGTTGCGGCGTGACACCGCAGGCCCAGAAGACCGGGATCTCACCTTCGTGAATCGTCACGGCGTCGCCGAAATCGGGCCGCGCGAGGTCGGCGATCCCCAGGACCGCCGGATCGCCCACGTGCAGCGGGGCGCCGTGCATCGCCGGATAGCGGCGGGTAACCTCGATCACCTGGTCGACCTGGTCGGGCCGGTAGGGGCGCATGCTCACGACCAGGGGCCCGGCGAAGCGGCCGGCTGGGCGGCAGGGAATGGCCGTGCGGTACATCGAGACATTGCGGTGCTCTTCCAGATGACGGACCGGCAAGCCCGCCGCCACCAGCGCCGTCTCGAACGTGAACGAGCAACCCAAGAGAAAGCCGACGAAATCATCGCGCCACAGATCGGTGGCGTCGATGGGCTCAACCGGGCGGGGGACGCCGCGGTCGAAGACGCGATAGCGCGGCAGATCGCTGCGCAAATCGGCGCCCGGCGCCGCACGGACCGGCTCGGGGTTGCCTGGTGCCGTCTGCTCGATGAGCGGGCAAGGGCGATCGTTCAACCGACAGAATTCGGCGAAGTCGGCCGCATCGGCCGCCGGCAGGATCACCAGATTGGCCTGCACAAACCCGCGCGCCAGGCCCGCGGTCGGCCCATTTAGCCGTCCCTCGCGCAGTGCGGCGCGCAACTGGCGCGGGTGTGCGGTGGCGTAGTCTGTGGTGCCGGTAAGAGTCATCGCTGGTCCACGAATCGCGCGCCCTTCCCCTCGAATCGCGGCAGCGAGCCGGCCGGCACGCAGCGCACGTCCACCTTCAGGCCTAGCCGCAGCCGCAGCTCCTCGGCGACGCGCAGCGGCTGCTCGAGCCGATCCTCGATCTCGACGACCAACTGGTCCATCTCTTCGTACTTGTAGGCGGTCATGCGGTATTCGAGCACTTCGGGAAAGCTGCGGACGATCTGCTCGACGGCGCTGGGGAAGATATTGACGCCGCGGACGATCATCATATCGTCGCTGCGACCCAGCACGCCCCCCTCCAAGAACACGAAGCGGACCTGAGAATCGTGATTCCATTTCGGCCGAGCCAGGTCCCCCGTGCGATAGCGGATGATCGGGCAGCCGTACCGCCCGAGCGCGGTCAGTACCAATTCCGAAAGCTCCCCTTCCTCGGCCGGGCCACCGGTGGCCAGCGAGAGGAACTCGGGGATGAACTGGGCCTCGTTTATGTGCACGCCCTCGCCGTACGGGTCGGCGAATCCCCAGGCGCCGACCTCGGTCGCCCCGCAATGGTCGACGGCCCGCGCCTGCCAGGCAGCTTCGATCCGCGCGCGAACGGCGGGGATCGACCCGCCCGGCTCGCCCGCCAACACCAGCGCCCGGACACCGAGCGAAGCGACGTCGATCTGCCGCTGCTCGGCGACTTCGGCCATGTGCAGCGCGTAGCTTGGCGTGCAGAAGATGACCGTCGCCTGGCTCGTGCGCAGGAGTTCCAGCCTTGCGACCGTGCTCGCGCCTCCGCCTGGAACGACCAGGCAGCCGCGGGCCACTACCGCGTCGTGCGCGGTCCAGAACCCGATAAACGGTCCGAACGAGAAGGCCATGAAGGCCACGTCGCGCTCGGTCACGTCGGCCGCGTCGAGCACGTAGTCCCAGCAGTCCATCCACCACTGCCAGTCCTCGGCCGTGTCGAGCACCACGAGCGGCCGGCGCCGCGTGCCGGACGTCTGGTGGAATCGCGCGTACTTCTCGGGCGAAAAAGTCAGATTGGCGGCGTAGCCCGGATCGCCCCGCGATTCGAGCAATTCTTCCTTGAAGGTGAACGGCAATTGGGCCAGGTCCTCAAGCGACCTCAGCGGCCGGGAAACGCCTGCCAACTTGTCGGCGTAAAAGCGGTTTTCGGGAAGAATCCGGTCCAACAGGGCATTGAGCCGGCCAAGCTGATGCGCGTCGAGCGCCGCGGGATCGAGCGACTCATGCTGGCGGCGCATCTCGGCGGTCGAACAAGCCATGTAAGAATCATAGGAACCGCGGCGGCGCGTGACTAGCGGTTGCCGAATGACGACCAAGTGAGGTAAGTTTGCACGCAATCGCGGCGGCGCACGCCGGAAGGGAACCGCCAAGGCGCCAAGAACGCCAAGGAAAGAAGGACGAATGTCCAGGCCTCTCGCGTGGCCGGATTGTGCGCGGCTTGGCCGCTCCAGATAATTCCGTTACGCCGATGTCCACCACGCCGCACAAAACGTCGCTGTTCATTATCTTCCTCACGGTCTTCATCGACTTGTTGGGCTTCGGGATGGTGCTGCCGCTGTTGCCTATCTACGGAAAGCAGTTCGCCCAGCAGCACGATTTGACTCCGCAGCAGGTGGGCTTGACCGTGGGCCTGTTAATGTCGAGCTTTTCCGCGATGCAGTTTTTGTTTCTGCCAGTCTGGGGCCGGCTCTCCGATCGCTTCGGCCGGCGGCCCATTCTACTCATCGGTCTGGCTGGCTCGACGTTCTTCTATGCCTTGTTCGGTGTGGCGACGGTCGCGCGCAGCCTGCTGGGGCTGTTCATCACGCGCATTGGGGCGGGCATCGCCGGCGCCACCATTTCCACGGCCCAGGCCTACATCGCCGACAGCACGGCGAAGAACGACCGGGCCAAGGGCATGGCGCTGATCGGCGCCGCCTTTGCGCTGGGGTTCACGGTGGGACCGGTGTTGGGAGGCGCGGCGCTCTTGGCCGGAGGCGATGCATCGACCAGCCCCTGGCCCGGGTACCTGGCGGCCGTGCTGTCGGGGGCGGCATTGCTGTTGGCGATTTTCCGGCTGCCGGAGTCATTGTCGCGCGACAGCGAGAGCGCGGTCCGCAGCCTGTTCGACCGATCGGCGCTAAAGGCGGCGCTGGCCCGACCGTCGATCGCGCTATTGCTCGTGACGTCTTTTGTGGCGGTGTTCTCGTTCGCCAACTTCGAGTCGACTCTGTCGCTGCAAATTCAGCAGCTTGTGGAAGAACGAGACGCGGCGACTAAGGAAGCGCCTTCGGCGGCTGAACATGGCGGCGATGGTGCTACGCCTTCGCACGAGCCGGGCCACTCGGCGCCGCTCGCCTGGCTGCTGGGCGTCGTCGACCGGTGGGGCTACACCTCGAGCAGCGACGTGGAGCTGTTCGTCATCCTGGCGGCGTTCGCCTACCTGGGGATCATCCTCACCGTGGCGCAGGGCTTTCTGGTGCGGCGTCTATCGGGCAAGCTGTCAGAAGGGAAGATGGCCACGGCCGGCGCGGCCACGGCGATCGCCGGCTTTCTGCTGTTGGCCTGGGCCGCCCGACGCGACGACTTCACGCTCCTCCTGGAGGCGATGGCACTTGAGGTCGTGGGCTTTGCCTTCGTCAATCCGTCGCTGCAGTCATTGATCTCCCGCCGCAGCGACCCGCGCCAACAAGGCAGCATCCTCGGCCTGGGTCAAAGCATGACGTCGCTTGCGCGGATCATGGGACCGGTGTTCGGCGTGAGCCTGTTCACGTACGGCCAGGACTTGCCGTACTGGGCCGCCGCCGGGCTGATGGTGCTGGGCCTTGCGATGATCGTGGCGGCCGCCCGCGGCGGAAAAGACTACGAGCCGGCGGGGGCGTAGCCGTGAGCTCGTCAGAGCCGGCAGCGCGCACACGACCTGGCGCGGTCTAGTCATCGGCTACTCGTCGCGGATGTCGTGCGCCGCCGTGGCAAGTTTTGATCTATTCCACCACGATCTGGTCGAGCCCTTCTTCCTCGTCGGGGTATCGCGGGTCCATCTGCTCGAGCGTTTCGCGCAAGATGCGGCTGATGATGAGGTCGCGGTGCCACTTGTGATCTGCGGGAACGACATACCACGGCGCATGCTCCGTGTTGCACTTGGTGAGTGCGTCGTCGTAGGCCTCACGGTACTTGTCCCACAGCTTGCGCTCCGCCAGATCGTTCTTGCTGAACTTCCAGCGCTTCTTGCGATCGTCGAGCCGCGCTTGTAGCCGGCGCCGCTGCTCCTCCTTGCCGATGTGCAGATAGCATTTGACGATGGTCGTCCCGCCTTCGGTCAGGATCTTCTCGAACTCGTTGATCCGCTCGTACCGGCTTTTCCACTCCCCTTCCCGCACCAGCTTGTGCACCCGCACGACCAGCACGTCCTCGTAGTGCGAGCGATTGAAGATGCCCACGTCGCCGCGGGCCGGCACGGCGCGATGCACGCGCCACAGGAAGTCGTGGTCCAGCTCCTCGACGCTGGGTTGCTTGAACGACGTCACCTGGCAGCTCACCGGGTCGATGCCCGTCATGACCTTCCGGATGACGCCGTCCTTGCCGGCCGTGTCCATGCCCTGGAGGATGAGCAATAGTGCCCGCTTGTTCTCCGCGTACAGTCGATAAGAGAGCTCGTCGAGGACGGCAACGTTCTGCTGGGTTTCAGCGGCCGCCTGCGCTTTGTCGAGCCCGCTGGTATGCGCCGGGTCGAACTCGTCGAGGCGGATTTTCTTCCCCGGTTCGACCGAAAGCGGTTGTCCCATGGACCGTCCCTCGCAGGCTGCCGGTAAATCCACTTTGGGGAACTCACGGCGGGTAAAGAGACACGGAACAGGCGAATGACGAATGCCCAAGCACGAATGTCAAAAGAAATCCGAAGCCCGAAGGTCGAATGACGAAACCGGCCCATTGAGGCGGGCATGCGTCATTCGGTCATTCGTGTTGCTTTCGACCTTTGGATTTGGACATTTGACATTCTCCACCTCCGTGGCTCAGGTGCCTTTGCGGTGAGCTTGATACCTCCCCTGATTATCGCCACGGCATGGTCCACCCGCCACTGACCCGGCCGCGTGTCCAGGGCCGTTCACAGATTCAAGCTTGCCGGCGGCGCACCGGCGGGAAAGTGGGACAGGCACCGAGACGCAACGTTGGTCTGAAAGGACTTGCGCTGTTTATGCTCGGAGCCAGTCCCATTTTCCCGCCTCGCCATTTTCGTCGCACGGGCAGGAGTCCGGGCGACGCGTCGGTTGCAGCACCGTTGTCCCGCGGCATAAGCGGCGCTCTTACCGCGCCCTTCAAGTCGGCCGCACGCGCTGCGGCATTGGCGCCATAAGGGCCGCCTTCCGCGGACCGGTTCCGGCGCCGCATCGGGCGGTCGCCACGCTCTGAAGATCCGCTGAACGCGGACTCCACGGGCGGCGCCGTCCCATCGGCACGGGGGCAAGCGCTCTCGCCTGGCGGCATATCCTCGTGGACGGGTAACTCCGCCCGCAGCACGCGCACGTTGCGCGGGGCCTCGATGCCGACGCGCACGGTTTGACCCTTGACCAAGAGGATGGTCACGGTGATGTTTTCCCCGATGCGGATTTGTTGCCGCGTCTTCCGCGAGAGCACGAGCATGGTCACACTCCTTTGGCATGCGTGAAGAACTTGCCCTGTGGCAGAGGAGCAGTCGCACGGCGCGTGCCAAAGTGCTTGGCCGTCGTTTGAAATGCGTTCCTATCTCAATGCGCCCTGAGAACTTATCCGGGCCGCGGCCGGCGAGCGTCCGGCCTGTGGTGTACGCATGTTTACAAGAGAATTTGTAAGCCGTACCACGGCAGCACTGCTGTCGCTGCATGTGAAGCGCCTGCTGCCACCGCGGAGTTTGCGGATTGCGCAAACGCTGGCGCCCCTTATGCGGAACTTGGGCGAGCATGCCCCGCAGAGTACGTGGGGCTTCGCTCCTGAGGGCGCATGTGGCCCCGAATCATAGCTTCACATTCGCCCGCACCGGCTTCGGCTTCTCGAGCTTTTGCAGCGTGTCGCGCGGGTTGCCGCCGCCGCCCCCGCCGCGGGCCATACGCGGAGGGTCGTTGATGCCGATATGCCGCTCCGTCCACTGCCAGCCCAGCGGCTCAGACAGCTCGCGTTGGGCCAGGTAGGCCCAGGGCGTGCCGGGATGCTGATCGCGAACGCGTTCAAGATACTCGCGTGCCTGCGCGGCCAGCTTTTCCAGCTTGCTGTCGACCGTGATCTCGTCAGCGGGCCGCAGTGCCCAGGTGTCGCTGTCGGCCTTCTCGAATTTCATGCCGTTCTTGGCCTTAGCCAGCATGGCGTTGTAGCAAACGGTGCGAACCAGGATCGCCATCGTGCGCCCCATAGCCAGGTCATACCCGGCCTGCCACCGCGGACTGGTGAGCTTGGGGCGGTCCTTTTCGCCGGCCTTGAGAACGCCGTAAAGCTGGTCCAGCTTGGGCTGGACGACGGCCGCGCTGCGCGCCGCGAGGTCGAGCTCGCGCTTGAGGTCGGCATCGTTCCGCTTGGGGAATTGAAGGCGCGGCTTGTCCATCGGCTCGACCAGCGACATCTCCGCGGCCTGCACGAGCGCGGCCCGCGCTTTGTTCTCCTTGAGAAGCTGATCGTACCCGCGCGGCGACACGTAGTCGGGCTGATAGGTGCGCATGATCGCCGGATCGAAGAACTCGCTGATGCGCGTGGCCATGACGGCCGTGTCCTTGACGTGCCCGGCGGTCGTGGGCCGATTGGGATGCACGGCGAAATAAGCGCCGCCGGTTTCATAGCACAAGCGCGTGAGCGCGTACGGCCCGAATCCGGAATCGATAGCGGTGTACCGGTCCCAGTCCCCGGCCGAAAAGCCCAACTGCACGCTTTCCGGCTTGGCCGACTCGGGCCCCTGGTCGACCGGAATGTTCTGAACCGACTGATCGTACTTCGGGTCGGGATCGACGTATTTCACGAACGCTTGCCGCTGGCCGAACGGCGCCGGAACGCCGATCACGTAGACCGGCATCTGGGACCGCCGGCACAAGTCGAGCGCCGTCTCGAGCTGCCCTTCGTCGTTGCCCGATTCGTCCGTCACTACGATCAACATGACGTTGCGGCGCGGGCTGGCCGTGCGCAGCTTCTTGTAGCGGCGCGCCGCCTCGGACACAGCCGTGAAGGTCATCTCGATCCCATCAGGATCGTTCTCGATGTCGCGAATGGCCTTCTTGATCTCGCCCGGGTCGTCCGTGGGCTCCTTCATGCGGAACGTCACTTCCTTGCCGAACGCCACGACCGCCGTCAAAAGCGGTTTCTGTCCGTGTTTGGCGAACGCGTCGCTCCCCTTGGATTGGATCACGCCGAGCTCCTCGTAGACGCGATCGGTGCGCCGCTCGATGGTCGCGCGCTGCGGACGCAGGCTTTCGGACTGGTCCAAGAGCCACACCACCAAGGTCGGACGCTGCTCGAGCGAGAGCATGATCGCCTGCGTGATCCGGTCGACGGCGCCCTCCGCGCCGGTTGCGCCGGCGCCGGCGTCCCCCTTGATCGTCAGCCGGTCGTTCAGGTTGGGGGCCGCCGAAAGCTCGGCCATGGCCGGCAGGTCGATTGTGGGAATATCGGCTACGCTAGCCGGCAGCTCGCGCGTTCCGACAGTGGAGATCTCCGACAGCGTTGGCGCTGATGCCACGGTCGCGCCCGTACCCCCGCCGCCGCCAGCGCCTGCGTCCTCGACGTCGGTCGGCGTGTAGTCGAAGTCCTGGACGCTGGCGTCCTCTGCAAAATGGTCCGGCGACGAAAGCATGACGGGGCCGCGTGCCGCCGGAAGCTGCTGCCAGACGAGCGCCAGCGTTACGAAAAGTGCGAGATGCGACATCAGGCTGACGACCCAGCCGATGCCGTCCTTGTCGATTTGGACGGACTCCATCCAGCGTCGCAACTGCGCGAACGACTTCATTTGCGCGAAAACCTCTCGTCCGTCCCGGGCCGTTCGCCGTCGGCCGCCCCCTCGACCGCGCACAAGCGACGGCACACGCGCCATTGTCGCGCAGGCGCGCGTTGTCCGGAACAATGCGCAGGCACGCGTCCGGCGAAATCGTGCCTTGGAAGCTGGTCGAGGACGCGCCCTACTGTGTATTGTCAAGAGTTTTTGGCGGAAATGCAAGCGCGCCGGCGGGTCATTCAGGGCCATTCTGTTTTTCAAAATGGCGAGGCGGGAAAATGGGACTGGCTCCGAGCACAAACAGCGCAAGCCCTTTCATACCAACGCTGCGTCTCGGTGCCTGTCCCACTTTCCCGCCGGTGCGCCGCCGGCAAGCTTCGACGCGCGAGCGAGGGTCGCCGGACAACCTTCCGTCGCTGGTGCTTCGGGCTAGAGCGGCGGCAATAGGATGCGGACCGTTTCGGAGTTTGACGCTCGCGGACGCCCTATCTACCATGACTCATAGACTTTCCGAGATCCTTCGCAAGGCGAGTCGACGCGCGTGGATGATGGCCGTTGCCGCCTCGGCGAGCCTGCTTCTCTCTGACAGGGACATCGCATGCCAATCGTGCGAACTTCCAGCACGCGCGAGCCTTGCGGTCGTGCTGGCCCGCGCCCCACGGATCGCTGGCTGATCGGGACGGTCGCCACGGCGGCGCTCTTGGTCGCAGGGCAGCAAACCACCGCGGCCGACAAGGAAAACAAGCTCCCTCCCAAAGAGGAAGTGACGCTGGTCACCAAGGACGATGTCGTTCTCAGGGCAACGTATTGGCCAGGCACGCGCGATAAGGAGTCGGTGCCGGTGATCCTTTTGCACGGGTATGGCGGTAGCCGGCAGGATTTTCACGGTCTTGCCGAGTTATTGCAGCAAAAGGGGTTCGCGCCCATCGCCCTCGACCTACGGGGTCACGGTGACAGCACGCAGATCAAGGAAGTCCGCAAGCCGCTGCAGGCGAGCACGATGCCCTCGGCGCACTTTCCCGCCATGATCGAGGACGTGGAGGCGGTCAAGCAGTTCATCCTCGCGAAGAACAATGCCGGTCAACTGAACATCGACAAACTGTGCATCGTGGGGACCGAAATGGGCGCGCTCGTGGGCGCGAACTGGGCGATCACCGACTGGGACTGGCCGGAGCTGGCGGTCGGCAAACAAGGGCAAGATGTCAAGGCGATGGTGCTCATCTCACCCCCGGAGAAATTCAAAGGATTGCGAATGGCCGAGCCGCTTGGCGACCGCGCCGTACGCAGCCAGCTCTCATACTACATCGCGGTGGGCAAGGAAGATCCGGCCGCCGTTCGCGATGCCACGAAGATCTACACGTCGCTCGCCCGATACCATCCGCAACCCAGCAAAATCGAGAACAAAGACCTATTCTTCGACGCCACGATGCCCACCAAGCTGCAGGGCACCAAGCTTCTGGACAACGAGTTCAAGCTGCCCGATCGGATCGTCGAATTCCTCGAGGCGCGAGGGGCGAACCAGCCGTACCCGTGGAAGGACCGCGCGTTTTTGAACACGCGCTAGTGGCCAGCAGCCACGTTTTCCTTGCTCCTTCGATGGCGCGTTCGCGCCGGCAGCACGCGACGGATCAGGGGATGATCAAGATCGCCCCCTCGCGCAGATCTTCCGGCCGCGTGAGTTGATGCCGGTTTGCTTCGAAAAGCTCCCGGTAGCGGCGCGCGTCGCCGTAGATCTTCTTTGCGATGCCGCTCAGCGTGTCGCCACGCTCGACGCGATAAGTGCGTGAGCCAACGCCGCCGCCCACACCCCCCGAACCCGACGCTCCGGACCGCGGCGCGATGGGAACCATCGGGCCGGGCACCGGCGAAGTAGGCGCGGTGACGGCCGTGCCCGATGCCGGGATGCGCAGCTCGACGCCAATCGGGAGCAAGTCCGAACTTGTCAGTCGATCGCGGTTGAGTTCGAAGATTTCCTTGTATCGATCGGCATTTCCCAGGTATCGCTCGGCCAATTGCGTAAGGGTCTCGCCATCGGCGATGCGGTGGATCAACTGTTCCCGCGCGGCGGAGTCCGGAGTCACAGAAGAGTTAGCTTGGGTCACGTCCGCCGAGCGGTCGCCGAATGCGTCCCCCGCGCGCGGGCGAAAGGGCGAGAAGCCGCCCGCCGCAACAGATGCGTCAGACGTCGTGCCCGGAGTGCCGATCGTGGGCAGCCCTCGACCTCCGCCAGTCCCCTCGGGCGGCTCGATCTGGCCGGTCAAGTGCGACGCCGGCGCCGGTTTTTGGGCCGTCGGGGTCGGCGTCTCGCGCGGCGCTTGCCACGCGATGTCTTCGGAGGGGGCATCGGCCGGGGGCGCGCTGGGCTTGCGAAAGAAAAACACCGCGCCCACCGCCAACAGCACGACCGCCGCGATAACGATAATTTTTGACCGACGGTGCATCGATCGCCCCGCTTTGCGGACTCGTGCCGTGCCAGCGACCTGCTTTGGGTGTAAAGCGCGACGGCGACGCAGCGAGAGCGCTACGTCATCTGTGCCATCGGCCGTCGGCCGTCGAGAGTTCACTCACCCCGGCCGCGGGAGCGGTTATGCGGGTCGCGAAGACTTTGCGGGCCGCCGCTCAGGCAGCCGGCGTGCTCTGCGGAAGGGCCTGGCTGCTGGCGGTGGCGCGCACCTGGGAGGCCGTCGCGCTCGAGCGGTTCATCCACAGCACGATGGGCGTCGCGATGTACACGGTGCTGTACGTGCCGGCGACGACGCCCACCACGAGCGCGAAGGCGAAGGCGTGAATACCCTGCCCGCCGACTGCGTACAGAATCAGAACGACGATGAACACCGTCAACGACGTGAGAATGGTGCGGCTGAGGGTCTGATTGATGCACGAGTTGGCCAATTCGGCCGTGATCAGGGGGCTCTTGCCGCGGACCTCGCGGATGCGGTCGAAAATCACGATCGTGTCGTTCAGCGAGTAGCCGATGATCGTCAAAAACGCGGCGATGATCGGCAGGCTGATCTTGAAAGGCTCGATCAGCAGGAAATGCAAGCCGGGCACTTGCGCGAGCCACAAGCTCAAGGCCAAGGCGCCCAGCGTCACCAGCACGTCGTGAATTACGGCCACGACCGCCGCCACGCCGAACATGACCTGCGAAAAACGGAACCATACGTAGGCCAGGATCAATAGCAAGCTGGCCACAAGCCCCACGACCGCCTGCTGCTGCGTATTCGAGGCGACGGTCGCCCCGATCTTGTTCGAGGAGGGGAAGAACGGCTCCGTGCCCAGCGTCGCGTTGGCTTGCGTCAAAAAGGCCTGAGTTTTTTCCACCGGGAGGGTCGTCCGAAATTCCCATTCCGAAAAGTCGGCATCGCTGCCCAGCTCATACCCTTCGGCATCCAAATCGAAGGCCACGGGCTGACTGCCGGCATCGGGCATATTGGCCTGCGCGAGCTGAAACACGGCCATCAATTGGTCGTAACCGATGGGGGTCGTGAACGTGAGCGTGGCCTGGGAGCCGCCGGCAAACTTCTTCGCCCCCGAGACGCCCCCCTCCGCGTCACCTTTTTCGGCCTCGATCGTGCTCGCCGCGCCGGAGGGCGCCGGCCGTGGCTCGGCGGGCTTCTTCGGGGCCGCCTTTTCATCGGTCGTCTTCTCTTCCGACGCCGCAGTCGGCGGACTGGCGACCGCCGGCTGATCCGCCTTGGCCTTGTCTTCGTCCTGCTGCGACTCTTGAACGCCTGCGCCAAGGGCGGCCGCATCGGCCAGCGCCAGGAGCGTCTCGTCGTCCTGACGCGGCTTCGCACGCGCGCCGGACGGCCCGGGCGGCTTTTCTGTTCCCTCGGCGGGCGGGGCATCGGCCGCGGTCCCCTCGGCCGGGATCGCCGCCACCTGGAACTCCAAGTGGTTAACAGTCAGCTTTCCCTCGAACACCTGCGCCAGCGTCTTCTTCACGTCGCCGATGTCGGCGTTGGAGGTGTTGATCACGTAGCGAATGCCCGGCTGCTCCTTGGCAATGTGCACGTCCTGGACGGTGGCATCGGGCAAGTCGTCGCGATGGCCATCGATTTCCTTGCGAACTTTGGCGATATCGGTCGGCTCGTTGAAGAGTGTCTCGACCGACGTGCCGCCGGTGAAATCGATATCGAGAAGGCCCTTGCCGCGCGCCACGACCCCCGCCATGCCGATCCCGATCACCAACAGCGAGAAGGCGATCGCCGGGCGACTCTTGCCGATGAAATCGAAGTGCGGGTTGCTGAGAATGTGCAGCATCCGGAGATCCGTGATGGCCCGCGTCTTCTCCGCGATGTCGAAGAAAACCCGCGACACGAAGATGGCCGTGTACAGGTTCATGATGATGCCCAGGATCAACGTCACGGCGAAGCCCTTCACTTGATCGCTGCCGATGATGAACAGGACGACGGCCGAGATCAGCGTGGTGACATTGGCGTCGATAATCGTGGTGGTGGCCTTGTCGAATCCGTTGCGGATGGCCATGCGGAGCGTGGCGCCGCGCGCTATTTCCTCGCGCATGCGCTCGTAAATCAACACGTTGGCGTCGACGGCCATGCCGACCGTGAGCGCCAAGCCCGCCAGGCCGGAAAGCGTGAACGCCGCGTTGAACAGGACCATGAAGGCCACGATCAAAAGCACGTTCAGTAGTAGCGCGATGTTGGCCACCACTCCCGCGAACCGGTAGTACACGACCATGAACGCGATCACCGCCACGGTCGCCACGAGCATCGAGTAAACGCCCTTACGGATCGTGTCGGCGCCCAGCGTGGGACCCGTCAGCAGGCTGCTCGAGGGCTCCTTGCGGAGCGAAGTGGGTAGGCTCCCGGCGGTAAGGATGCTGGCCAGGTCCTCGGTCTGCTCGTTGGTGAAGCTGCCGGTGATCTCGCCGTTGTCCTCGATGCGCGAGTTGATATTGGGGGCGTCCTGCAAAACGCCGTCGAGTACGATTCCCAGCTTGCGATAGAACTGCTGCACTTCGTCGGGCAGGTTGCTGCCGGTGAGCTTGCCGAACCGCCTGGCTCCCTCGGTATTGAAGCGGAAGTCGACTTTTGGTCCCTTGGGGCCGATGCTGGCCGTCGCGCTCTTTAAGTACCCGCCGGTCACATTCTGTGGATCGATCACCATCAGCACCTCGGTATCCCCCGTCTTTCCCTTGCGGGTAACAAACGGGCCGCCCTCGAAGTAGCCGCGTTTCTCGGCGCGCACGGGCACCCAGCGGGCAGCGACGTCCTTGGTGCCGTCGCTGTTCTCGATCACCAGTTGCTTGCTGTTGACGTCGAGTTTTTTGGCCAGCTCGATCAGGTCCTTGTGATCGCGGTCGTTGGCCGTGATGCGGAACTCCAGCAAGCCGGTCGAGCTGATCTTGCTCTTGGTCCGCTCCAGTTCCTGTTCGTCCGCCTTGGGAATGATGATCTCGATCTGCTCGACGCCGTAAGGACGGATCGTCACTTCCTTGACGCCGCCGGGATTGACGCGCTTGGTCACCGCGCCGACGAGCTTCTCCATGTCGACTTTTTCGCCGGGCGCCTTGGCCTGCTGGTCGACCTCGTATACGAGGATGGAGCCGCCGCTGAGGTCGATCCCCAGCTTGGGCGGCCAGCCGAAATACGCCACCGCGGCGCTCGCGAACAGCGAAAAGAACACCGTGGCGATCTTCCACGCCTGGTCCGGCATCCGCACCGCGCGGCTGATGTAATGTCCCAACACCAGGGGCAGGATGAACACGCCGAGAATGACCAGCAACAGTTGGATGTTGTCCAAGGTCATGGCCTTTGAGTCCCTTTAATTCGTCTTGTTGTCCGCGCTGGCCGCCGGTTCGTCGGTAATCACCTTGGCGATCGCCGAGCGGGTGATTCGCAATTTCGCATTGGTCGCTTCGTCAACCTTGATTGTGACCTCGTCCGCATCGGGGCGGACGTTGGCAACGATGCCGTAGATGCCGCTCGTCAACAGCACGTGGTCGTTCTTCTTCAGGTTCGCGATCATCGCCTGGCGGTGGGCCTGCTCGCGCCGTTGCGGCCGGTGCACCAGCACGATGTAGAAGATCACGATGAGGACAAACGGCCAGAAAAACAGCACACCCGAAAACGGGTTCGCTGCGCCCTCGGCCAGAATGATCCAGGCTGTATCCGACAACGGCGTCACGTGGCATCCCCCGAAGGCGCGGCCGGCACCGGGCGAAGCCTCGTAGGTCAGGCACCCCTGTGCCTGAGCGGTTTCCTACGACCGAGCGCAAGGCGCCAGCTTCCCGTCAGGCATGCTCGTGCGTGACCTGCCGGCGTGCCTGCCAGCGGCTTGCGAACAGAAACGGCCCGACGCCGTCGAGGCACGGGCCGCGCAAGGTAGCAGTCGCGCGCCGTATCTTAAGATTAAGCGGCGCAACGAGCAAGGGGAGCCCACGGGGCCATCAGGGCCGTTCACAGATTCAAGCTTGCCGGCGGCGCACCGGCGGGAAAGTGGGACAGGCACCGAGACGCAACGTTGGTCTGAAAGGACTTGCGCTGTTTATGCTCGGAGCCAGTCCGATTTTCCCGCCTCGCCATTTTGAAAAACAGAATGGCCCTGACGGGGCCATGCGAGAAACCCCGACGAGCGAGCCGACGCGACTGCCCCACCCGCCCTCGGTTGTTGTGCCAGGCTGGTGCCGAGCGGGAGCGACGAGCAAGGGGGGTCACGGGACCCACGCCTGCGGCTCTCCGCCTAGAGTCCGCCAACTTTCCAGTTTTCGTGCGCGAAATCCCTCGAACTCGTCCGCGGCGATGGCCTGACGCGCCTCGGAAAGCAGCCGTTGGTAGTACGTCAGATTGTGAATCGACAACAGGATCGGGCCGAGCATCTCGCGGGCCGTGAACAAGTGCCGCAAGTACCCGCGGCTGTGCTGGCACGCCGGGCAGGGGCAGCCCGACTCCAGGGGACGCGCATCCCGCGAGAGGGACAAGTTCCGCAGCCGCAGCACGCCCGCGTCGGTGAAGGCCATCGCGTTGCGGCCGTTGCGGGTCGGCATGACGCAATCGAACAGATCGACTCCGCGCCCGATGGCTTGCAACAGGTCGGCCGGCGTGCCCACCCCCATCAAGTACCGCGGCCGGTCGGTGGGAAGCTCTGGCAGGGTCGCCTCGAGCACGGCATGCCGGTCGAGCACCGTCTCGCCGACGCTCAGGCCGCCGATCGCGTAGCCGTGAAAATCGAGCTCCACGAGCGCCCGGGCGCACTCGACGCGCAGCGCCGGATCGAGCCCACCCTGAACGATGCCGAACAGGGCCTGGTCCGCCCGACGGGCGGCTTGCCGCGAGCGGTGCGCCCAGCGCAGGGTCCGCTGCATCGCGTCCTCCACAAGGTCCGATGGCGCCGGGAGCGGCACGACGTGGTCGAGCACCATGGCCACGTCACTGCCGAGTGCCTCTTGAATGGCGATAGCCCGCTCGGGTGACAGCGCCAGCGACCGGCCGTCGATGTGCGATCGAAACGTGGCGCCCTCCTCGGTGACCTTGACGTTCTCGGCCAGGCTGAACAACTGGAATCCGCCGCTATCGGTGAGGATTGGTCCGGTCCAGCCAGAAAAGGCGTGCAATCCTCCCAGATCGGCCACGACGTCTTCGCCGGGCCGCAACGTCAGGTGATACGTATTGGCGAGGATTATCTGCGCGCCGGTAGCGCGCAATTGCTCAACCGTAACCCCCTTGACGGTGCCTTGCGTCCCGACCGGCATGAAGGCGGGCGTCTCGACAGGCCCATGCGGCGTATGGAACGTGCCGCACCGCGCGGCCGTGCGGCGATCGACGCGGTGTACCTCGAGGCGAACTGGTGCAATCATGGATCGCGCGTTTCGCGGCGCCGTGTGGTGCCAGGCGGCCGCTCGCCTCCGGCCATTGGTGCCAATACTGGCTCGTCCCGACTCGTCCAGCAGTGTGGAGCCGGGTGCCCATGGGTGCCATGCCGACGCTCGCCGTGGGCGTGCTCGAAGTTGCTGCTCGGCATGCCCGCCGTCGCTTGAGCACGACGCTAGTCGCCGCGGAGCTTCAGTCCTTGCACGGTGAGCTTTTCGCGCACTTCGTTGAGGCTGGTAACGCCGAAGTTCTTGCACTCCAGAAGCTCGTCCCCCGTGCGGCGCACCAGCTCGGAGATCGTGCTGATGCCCAGCCGGATCATGCACTTGCGGGCGCGAACCGACAGGTTCAGGTCGGCGATGGGCTTGGCGAGCAGGGCCTGCTCGTCGGGACTAACGATCTCGGGCTCGTAGCCGACGCGCAAGACGTGCTTGTCGGCGGCGAACTGGCCCAGCTCGAGCCCCTTCGAGGCGAGCATCTCCTTGATTTCCACCAGCGAGGTCTCGCCGAAGTTCTTGCTCGCCAGCAATTCCTGCTCGCTGGTGCGCGCCAAATCGCCCAAGGTCAACAGGCCCATTTTCTGCAAGCAGTTGCGGCTGCGGACCGAGAGCTCGAAATCCGTGACCGGAACGTTCAGAACCTGGCTCAGTCGATCGCGGCGGCGCTGCGCGTCCTCGTCGTAGAACATGTCGCCCGAGGCCTGCGCGTCGCGGAAAAAAAGTCTGGCCCGCGGATGGTTCGGGTAGCTATCTAAAATCCGCAGGTAGCATTGGCGGGCGCGTTCGTATTGCTGCCGATCCTCGTAGAGGATTCCCAGGTTCAAAAGCGAGCCGACGTGCGCGGGAAACTGGGCGGCCGACCGTTGGTACAGGTCCAAAGCCGTCTCGTCGTTGCCGCGGCGATCGTTCTCCAGGGCCAGCCCGAACAGCGCTCCCGGGTGGCGAGGATCGGCTTCCGCGGCCCGCTCGTAAAGCGCGACGGCCTCGTGCGGATTGCCGCCGAGCGCCCCGACGGTGGCGCCACGCTGGTAGAGGTATTCCGCCGATTGCTCCACGGAGCCTGAGAGTTGATCCAGTATCGCGAGAGCGCCTTGGGGGTCACCTTTGGCGCGGAGGGCCTCGGCCTGGGCCAGTGCGCAGGCGTCGCGATCGTATCCGGCCTTCGCCGCCGCCTGGTAGGCCCTGACCGCGTCGTCGTAGTGTTGCCGCGCGAATTGGGTCCTACCCAGGTAGAATTGGGCCAAAGCCCCCCCGTCGGCAGCCTTGAGCATCTCGTCTGCCAGGCGGTATCGCCCCAACAGGTAGTAGCAAACCCCCAGCTTTGTCGCCGCGGCCGGGCTGTCGTTGTGCGTTGTCTCTAGTTCCTGGACCGCCTCGCGCAGCACGCGATAGTTGGAGAAGTCGGCCGCGATCGCCTCCGCGATCTGCTGGACCTCCTTCGGGCCGAAAAGCGTGCTGGAAACGATCGCCTCTTTCAGATTCGTGTCGATACCTTGCGGCATTGCCGAAAGCTCCTCTAGAAAGCGCCAACTCGACGAGCAGGGCGCAGACACGCGCAGCCGGTGAGAGGCACACCCCAAACCGCCACGCAAAAGCCGAATTCCCTTAATATACTGAACCGCCCCACCCTCGCAACGCCAGCACGGCAGGCTACAAGGAGAACTGCAAAGTCCGGGGTCTGGCTCATTTTTCGGCGCAAACCATTTCTCAATTCTTCCGAAGGACGCCTGCCCGAAAAATGTGTCTGACCCCCTCTCTCAGGACTTTGCAGTTCTCCTGGGCAGGCTACAGGCTAGAGTCTGCGGGCTACAAGGGGCTTGCAGTGGCGTGTCACCTGTCGCCCGTTTTTGGGTATTCTTCGTCCTTTGGCCTCTAGCCTGTCGCCTGGAGCCTGTTCACCATGCCCAATGCATTCATCATCTTTGGCGCGTCGGGCGATCTGACGACGCGAAAGCTGGTTCCGGCGCTCTACCAGTTGCACCGCAAGAAGCGCCTGCCAGCCGGAACGCAGATCGTGGGCTTTTCGCGGACCCGATTCTCGCACGAGCAATGGCGCGCCCACCTCGGGGAAAGCACGTCCCGATTCATCGGCCAGTATTTCCAGCAGTCCTCCTGGGACGAGTTCGCCAAGAGCCTCTACTACCAGCCCGGCGACGTCTCCCAAGCAGCCGATCTGGAATCGCTGGCCGGCTTGCTCGACCAGATGAAGGCCGGCGCGGGGGGGGTCCGGGTCTACTACCTTGCCACGGCGCCACAGTTCTATGAAACGGTCGTCACCAGGCTGGGCGGTTGCCGCCGCCTGGCCGACGAGTCGCAGGGCATCTGCCGCCTGGTGATCGAGAAGCCCTTCGGCTCGGACCTGAAAACAGCCCGCGAGCTCAACGAGATCGTCCACCGCGTCTTCAATGAGCATCAGGTTTATCGCATCGACCACTACCTGGGCAAGGAGACGGTGCAGAACATCCTGGTGTTCCGCTTCGCCAACTCGATCTTCGAGCCCCTGTGGAACCGCAACTACATCGACCACGTGCAAATCACCGCGGCCGAGGAAGTAACAGTTGGCCGACGGGCCGGCTACTACGAGACGGCCGGCGCGCTGCGCGACATGTTCCAGAACCATTTGCTGCAGTTGCTCACCTTTACGGCCATGGAAGTGCCGGCCCGCTTCGACGCCGATCTGGTGCGCAACGAAAAAGTGAAGGTGTTGCAATCGATCCGGCCGTTTTCGCCCGAAGACGTGGCCGAGGCGACGGTCCGCGGCCAATACGCCGGCTATCGCAACGAGGAAGGGGTCGCCGCCGACAGCCAGACGGCCACGTTCGCTGCCGCGAAGCTGCACGTCGACAATTGGCGCTGGCAGGGCGTGCCCTTCTACTTGCGGAGCGGCAAGGCCATGAGCTGCCGCACGACGCAGATCGTGATCCAGTTCCGGCAACCGCCGCACGTCCTCTTCCCCGACCTTGCCCGCCACAAGAATGAGGCCAACCGCCTGGTGATCCACATCCAGCCGGCCGAAGGGATGCAATTGCACTTCCTGACGAAAGTGCCGGACGCGGGCATGAAGATGCGCTTGACCGACCTGGAGTTCCGCTTCGACACGGAATTCCCCGAGGCGATGCCCGACGCCTACGAGCGGCTGCTCTTGGACGTGCTCGCGGGTGACGCGAGCCTGTTTGCCCGCAGCGACGAAGTGGAGCTGGCCTGGGGAATCGTCGATCCGATCCGCATGAGTTGGGAGCGGACCGGGTTGCCCGATTTGGCCATCTATGAGCCGGAAGCCTGGGGCCCGATCGAGTGCCAAAAATGGCTGTGGGAAGACCACCGTGAGTGGTTGGACGTGTGCCCCGTGCTGAAATGAAGTCAAAGCAGCTACGGATCGCGCCCTGCGTCGGCGTGACCAGCTTCGTGAAATGGCTGCCCCGACTCGTACAACCGCAGCCGCGAGGCGACGTCTTCGGCCAACGATGAATTGCCGGCCGCCCGCGCGAGTTCGAGGGCGCGGCGGGCCGTGGCCACTGCGTCGGCGTATCGCCCCGCCTCGGCGTAGGCGGCCGCCAGCGTGTCGAGCAGCCCGGCGTCTTCCTTGCCTCTTTCACGTTCGGCCCGTTTTTGCACCGTGTGCTCGGCGACCGTCACCGCCTCGGCGCCATGGCGGACTTGCGGATCGGGATGCGTGGCCAGGATCCACGCCAGCTCGTTGCCTACCAGCGTGGCATTGGGCATGCGCGCGTGGGCAGAGCGCAGCTCGCCGGCGGCCCCCAACGCGTCGCCCTCGGCCCGCAGCGACCGCGCCAGCTCGATCGCGGCCAGTTCGTTGTCCGGCCGTAGTTTCACTGCCTGGCGGAAGTGCGCTACCGCCTCGTCCAGCCGGCGCGCGCGAATCAGGTACCGGCCGAGCAGCCAGTGCGCTTCGCCAAGTTGCGGATCATAGCGAAGGGCAAGGGCGAGTTGCGCGGCAGCTTCCTCATCCTTGCGCTCTTCAGCGAGAGCCAATCCCCGGTTGTAGTACGCAGCGGCGAAGTCCGGCTTAACCTGAATCGCCTTCTCGAACGCGACGGCGGCGTCGCCAAATCGCTTGTCGTCCAAGAGTCCCGTGCCGAGCGTGAACCAGGTCACCTCGACGTCGCGCAATTGCGGCAGGGGCCAGTTGGCCGGGATCGCGGCGGCAAGCGCCAGCAGCAACCCCGGCCCCCACTGCCGCCACCATGTGCCGGCGCGTGCCGAGCGAATCATCTCTGGCAAGGCGTCCAGGCCGGCCGCCGCGAACAGCACCATGATCGGCACCATCGAGAAGCGATACCGCGCGAAGACGAAAAAGATCGCGATCGACGCCGCCAGCGTCACCAGCATGGCATAGAGCAATGCCACGCGCCGCCACTGGCGGCGCGTGGCCCACATACCCAACACCGCCAAGGGGCACAAAACGCCGAAGTTCAGAAACCAACCGAGCCCGCGCAAGAGCCAAGAAAACTGCGCGAAGACCTCGATGCCTTCGGCATCCACTAGCTCGATTGCGCTAAAGACCAGGAAGACCTTCCAGACCAGGAGTCGCAACCAATCGCCCGGCTGCGCGCGGATGTAATCGAATGCCCGCTTCAGCCAGTAGTCGGACACCTCGCCTGGCGAAAGCGCGCGGCCCAGCGCCTGTTCGGCCAGCCGCGTGGCGTCGGCCCGCTCGTGCAGGGGATCGCCGTGGCCTGGCACGAGCGACTCGTAGCGGCCGCTCGCGCCTTGGTGATTGCCGATGTAGAAGTTCGGTCCTACCTGGGCGGTAGTGAGAGCGAACTCGCCGCCGACGCGATAGTTGCGCCAGCCGACGGGCAACAGCACGGCGGCCGCCGCGGCCGTGAAGACGGCCAGCCACGTGGCGCGCCTCGCAAGCGGCGTGTCGCGAAAATCGAGCAAAAGCCACAGGGCGATCACGGGGTACAGCAGGCGGGCGTTCTCGCGATTAAGCAGTAAGGCGCCAAACGCGATTCCGACCGCCGCGAGCCACGCCCCACCCCGGCGCGTGAGGAACTCGCCCAATAGCGCGAGCAAAAGTGACACAAGCCACAGGTCGAGCGACGCCTTCTGGATCAAGCCGTCGAAGAAGATGGCTGGCGGATAGATCGCCAGGAGTGCGCCCGCCAACAGACCCACGCGTGGAGAGACGAATCGCCGCCCGGCGCAGGCCAACAGCACGCAGGAAGTGGCCCCTAGCACGGCCTGCAGCAGCCGTGCCAGCATGACGTGATGGCCGCCGATCTTGTAGATCACAGCCAGAAAGTATGGGTAGAGCGGCGCCTGATAGAAGACTTCGTGGCCCAGCCAGTCGCCGGCGGCGATTCTTTGTGCCCAGCCGTCGTACTCGCGTCCGTCGGTGACGAGCGTGGAAAAAGGGAGCGCGTCCCGCAGCTCGTGCAGGTACAAGCCGCGCAGGGCCAGGGCTGCCAGAAAGATCGCCACGTAAGGCCAACGAGGCGCTGTCGGAGCCTCAACGACGGCATCGCCTGACGCGCGCGGGCCCGGTTGCTCTTTGCGCTTCGTCATCGGTGGCAGGTGACCGCCCAGGCATTGCCGCGAATCGCCGCCGTCGTGTGCGTAGTATAAACCACCGGCGGCCGCGCCGGCTGGGACAGGACCGATGTTCCTACCGCCGCCCGAAGCAGACCAGGCACATATCGTCGCTTTGCGCTCGCTGGCCGACAAACTGCTTCACGTCCGCCAACAAGCCCGGACCGAGTTGCTTGACACCCTCGGCAGGGCTCGTCAGGCGGGCTTCCAGCCGGTCGAGGCCGTACAGGTCGCCGGCGGCGTTCATGGCTTCGCTAAGCCCGTCTGTGAACAGCGTCAGCGAGTCTCCGGCGGCCAGGCGAACGGCGAACTGCTGGTACTCATGATCGGCGTCCACGCCCAGGGGGACGCCTGCCGCGTCGACGCCGATCGCCTCGACGGTCGCGTCGGCATGGCGGAGGAAGGGCGCCATGTGGCCGGCGTTGACGATCGTCACTTCGTGCTGTTGTTGATCCAGCACGGCGATGATGATTGTCACGAATCGGTCTTCCCACCCACTGGCGCTGAAGGCCGCGTTCAATCGGTCCATTGCCGCTGCCGGACTCGCCTCGCTTGCCAGGCAATAGCGGGCCTCGCTCGACAACTTGGCCGTCAAGAGCGCGGCCGCGATCCCCTTGCCCGACACGTCGGCCAACACCATCGCCAGCCGTTTGCCGGGCAGGGGCACGTAGTCGAAGTAGTCGCCGCCCACCTGGTTGGCAGCCTCGTAGAAATCGAAGAAATCGTACCCTTCGATCACAGGCGGGGCGCTGGGCAGAAAGCCTTGCTGGACCTTGTGGGCCAGTTGCAAGTCGCGCTCCAGTCCTTGCTGGCGCAGCGCGGCTTCGTGCAACTGCGCGTTCTCGATGGCGAAGGCTGCCTGGCCGGCGACGCTCACCAGCACGTCCAGGTCCTCCTGCTGGAACCGGCTTCGCTGGTCGAGCGTGTCGATCTGGATCGCCCCCAGTGCCCGGCCCGTGCTATCGACCAAAGGCGCGCACATCATCGAGCGGATGCGGAAATCGGCGATGCTTTGGCTCGAGTCGAACCGCGCGTCGCTGGCCGCGTCGGCCGATAGGATCGCTTCCTTTCCGGCCATGACCTGGCTCATGATCGTGCGGCTGATCCGCACCGTCTCATCGGCGTCAGACCGCCGGTGCTTGACCGCCTTGGGCACAAGGGGGCCGTTCTCGCCAAGCTGCAAGACGACAAACCCGCGATCGGCCTGCAGGAAGATCTTGAACAAGCTGTCGAGTATCTTGGGCAAAACCTGATCGACGGCGATCGCCGAGCCGAGGTTCTGGTTGATTTCGAGCAGCGCCTTCAGCTTCGCTTCGGCGTTGACCGTCAGCCGCAGGCTGTCGCGACTACCGCTGACGTCGAGCTTCGAGACGACCGTCGAGCCGGTTGTGGCGCCCGTGTCGTCGACCAGCTCGGCAGCCAGCCCGCGCCATTGGGAGTCGGTCGCCGAGGCCGACGGTTTGCCCGGCACGCCGCGGTGGAACGTGAACAACAGGTCGCAGATCTTGATGCGGTCGTTGTCTTCGAGCCGGTGGCGTTCGTGGATCTGCTGGCCGTTGACGAACGTCCCATTGCGGCTCTTCAAGTCCTCGACGAAGAAGTCGGGGCCGATCGCCAGGATTTGCGCGTGCTGGCGGCTGATGGCGCCGACGTCGAGCACGATGTCGCAATCGGGGTGGCGGCCCAGCACCGATTTCTCGCCTTCCAGCGGAAACTGCTGACCGGGATTCAGCCCTTTAAGGACTTGTAGTACGGCCATGACGGATACGGCGCGAGCGCGAGAGCGGGTCCCTCTTTGGGCGGACGGCGAGACACAGTCCGCCGCACAAGCGGCCGGCAAAGAGCCGGCATCAGCGTGCGATTCTACGCCTGCCCAACAACGGGCGTCAACCGGCCGGGCAAAGCAGCTTGCCCGGTCGTCAGCTTGAAGTCGGAGTCCGTTCCGCGAAGCTCTTGCCTGTAGGAGGCGACTCCTATCGCCGATGGGCGGAGCGCGGTTCAACCATTGCACCAGACTCATCGGCGACGGGAGTCGGCTCCTACAGAAACCTCCCCTGCCCCGCGTAGTTGCTTGACGCATGCCGCGCACACCGGGAGACTGGGCAATCGATCCGCGATGCCACGCCTTCGCGGACCGCTCGCGCACGTCATTACAAGGACTCAACCATGGCCAAGATCGGCGTCGGGCTTGTCGGCAGCCAGTTCATCACCACGCAGCATTACGAAGCGCTACAGCACGTCGCCGACGCCGACGTGCTGGCCGTGGCCTCGCCGACGATCGAGCACGTCCGCTCGTTTGCCGAGAAGCGCCGCATCCCACGGTGGTTCGTCGACTATCGCCAACTGTACGAGCTGCCGGAGATCCAACTCGTGGTGCTGGGGCTTCCCAACGACCTGCATTGCGAGGCCGTGGTCGCCGCCGCCGCCGCTCGCAAGCACGTCGTGCTGGAAAAGCCCATGGCCATGAACCTGGCCGAGTGCGACCGCATGATCGAGGCCTGCCGCGCCGCGGGCGTGAAGCTCATGTACGCCGAAGAGCTGTGCTTTGCCCCTAAGTACGTCAGGCTCAAACAGCTCGTCGACTCAGCCGCCCTGGGCAAACCGCACCTGGTGAAGCAGATGGAAAAACATTCCGGGCCGCATGCCGCCTGGTTCTGGGACGCGGACCGCAGCGGCGGCGGCGTCACGCTCGACATGGGCTGCCACGCCGTCGAGTTCTTTCGCTGGCTGCAGTCGGGGCCGGATTGCCGCAACCGGCCGCGGGCCACGAGCGTCTACGCGCAGATGGGCACCTACGTCCATGGCGACAAGACGCGCGCCGACGATGAAGCCTTGATCATCGTCGAGTTCGACAATGGCTGCGTCGGCCTGGCGGAAGAGAGCTGGGCCAAGCTGGGGGGTATGGACGATCGGGCCGAAGTGTACGGTTCCGCGGGCGTCGCCTTTGCCGATCTCTTGCGCGGCAACTCGATCCACACCTATTCCGAGCGCGGCTACGACTACGCCGTCGAGAAAGCCAGCCAGACGACCGGCTGGAGCTTCACCATCTACGAAGAGAACTGGAACTACGGATTCCCGCAGGAGATGGCCCATTTCGTCGAGTGCGTCCGCGACGACAAGCAGCCGATCGTCACCGGCGAAGACGGTCGGGCGACGCTGGAAATCATCATGGCCGCCTACGCCAGCGCCGGCGCCGGCAAGAAAATCCCACTACCGTTCAAGACCGCCGCGAAACGGCCGATCGACCTGTGGCGGGGCTGACCACCCTGCCGCCGCGGCGCTAGGGGATGACCAAATGGGCTTGCTGTTGCGACGCTTTGATGCGGGCGATCGTGCCGCTGATAAACGGGAGGAAGTCCGCTTCCACGCCATCGGAAAAGATCACGCCGCCGGCGGGCATAAGCGACTCGACCACCAGTTCTTGACCCTCATCCAGTAGCCCCGCCACGAGACCCGCCCGCGATTGCTTGCTTGCGAACGGCTCACGCACGGCCCATACGAGCCGTCGATCGTCCCAGTCGAGTTGTACGCGGTTGGCAATGCTTTGACCGAGAAGGGCGGCGACGCCGGCCGTCATGTTGAACACGCTCGACAGCCAGCCCGTCGAGCCGGCGCCCGTCGACACGAGTATCCCGCTCGACGATTGCGGCTCGACGCGGCCGCCGACTTCCAGCGTGTACCGTGCCGAGACGTGGCTGGCGCTCCCCACAAAAAAGTCGTTGAACGCCAGCAGGCGTTGGCCGTCGTTAATCTGGACCTCGGCCATGGTGACTTTCCGCTCACGATGTCGGCGTTCGAGCACGTGGGCGACGGCGCGGCGCGCCTGCGCGACCTGAAAGGGCAAAAGGATTCCGTCGAAGCGCCGCGGGTCGGGATTCACCGCGACGATCGGAAGGTCGCCGACGTACTTGGCCGTGTTGGCCACGAGCCCGTCCTGCCCAAGCACCACCACTACGGCCGTGTTCCAAAAGTCGAAGCTGGGAAGGTAGCCCCGGTCGAGAGTTCGGACGGGCAATTCCAGGTCGAGCTCGCGGTGGACCTGCTCGATGGCCCGGCGGTAAGCCGCGTCTTCTTCCTCGTAGGCAAGAAAGTCGGCTTCCGCGAGGGCGTCCTCGAGGGCCGCGGGCGCCGCCGCGCGCTTCGCGGCAGGGGCAGCCGCCTTCCTCAGCTCGCCTTCCTGCAAATGAGCCGCGGCAAGCCTGAACCGGGCCTGACCGGCCGTGACCCATTTTTCGCGCAGGCCGGCCAGACGCGTCTGCCGCGTCACAATGACGATCGACGGCTTGGATCTCATCCGTTATTTTTCCCGCTTCCGGAGCAGCGTCGTGAGCAGCTCTGGACTGATGTTCAACTCGCCGATGCGGCTGGCGTTCTCAGCGAGCTCGCGGAACGCGGTGGAGATCACCAGGGCCGCGTCGCCTCCCGACGTGGCCGCCGTCAGCGTGCGCCAATCGATTTCCTTCAGGGGTTCGAGCGTCGCACGCAAGGCATGGCCGCGGGCGTCGGCTTCCTTTCGTTCATTCTCGACACGGCGTTCCACCAAGGTGGCACGCTGCTCCTCGACCGCGACGTCGGCCGCCATTTGCGTCTCGCGAACCTGCCTCCGCTTTTGCTCGACGGCGATTTCCGTGTTCAGCTCGTTCTCCTTGATCGTCCGCTCCAGCTCGACCGCGGCGTTCCGGCGGGCGTAGATCGCCTCGTCCGCCTTCCGCAACACCTCCTCGCGCGCGTCGGCCTGGAACGCCTTCGCCATCTCCGGCGTTGCCTTGATCGCGAGCACACTCAGGTCCACGATCTCCACGCCCAAACGGCCCACGGCCGTCGACTGCGCCAGCTTGTCGAGGACAGCCTCGATCAACGCATCAGAACTGGTCAACAATTCCCGCAACTGATGGCGCTGCGTGAACGACCTGGCAAGTATCTGGGTCGCGTGAATCAGCCGGTCGCCCAGCTTCATGGGATCGTCCGACTGATAACGGCCACGAGAATCGACGCTGAAATCGAGCAGCTTGGCCAGACGCGCCGCATCCGCGACGCGGTACGTGATCTCGCCCTGGATCGTCGCTTCCTGAAAGTCGGCCGTCACCTCGTTGAACACGAAGGGAACGTTCGTTGTCCCCACGGGCACGGCCACGATGGTCGAAGTCGGCGCGAAGTAGAAGAACGACAAGCCGGCTCCTTCGCGGACGATTTTGCCGCGCTTGAAGTGCAGCACGTGCGTCGTGGGCGCCACCTTCAGGTACCTGATTCCGAGCATCGTCGCACCTCGCAGCGATTGACTAGGTCCACCGCGATTCCGCTTATTGAAAGATGCCGCGGTCTTGCAACAAGGGCACCGCGCGTACCCTCAAATATGGCTTACAGAAGATAGCGAGGCACCGGCGAATCGCCGGTCTGCCACATTAAACTGCCGCCTGCTGCCCCCTCTGCCCGCAATTCAGAAGCCCCGCGCCGCACGGATGTCGTCGAAGTCGCGCAAGTGGTAGCCGATGCCGGCGAAGTCCAGCACCCGGCATAGGCCGCGCAGAGCCACGCCCATCCCATCCGGGCCACTGAAGCCGCCGAACTGTCCGCCCCCTTTCACGTGCGGCTCGAGGTCCAAAAACACGCCTGGAATGCCGCGGCGACCCAGCTCATGCTCCAGCTTCGGCAGCGTGGGGCGGAAGTCGCGCAGGATCCACTCGTGGGCGCCGTGCCCCTGGTCGGCGGGCACGAAATGCTTCAAGGCGTCCTCGTCGACGTGCCCCTGCCGCGATGGCGGGCGGGGGTGAACGTAGTCCTTCACGTGCATCCAGCCGATCGCCGGCTTCATCGCCAGGTACTGCTCGATCAAGTCGACCGTCGTGTAGCCCTGGCAGAGGATGTTGGCCGCATCGAAGATCAAGACCATCGCCGGGTGGTTCACCTTGCGGTGAATCTCGGCCAATAGCTGGCCCGTCTGGCCCACCAGGTTCCCCTCGATCTCCAGGCCGAACGTCAGGTCCGAGCGATGGCACGTCTCGGCGATCTGCCCAAGCTGGTCCACGACTTGTGCGATGTGCTCGCGCGGATCGGTTCCCTTCGGATGATAGAACGAAAAGCCACGGATCAGTTTGGTCTCGAAGGCGTGGGCCAGTTCGCAGGCCTTCTTCACGTCCTTGTCCAGGTACTTGGCAAACGGGACGTAGGCGTTCTTGGTGCCGTCCTCGACGTCCACGAGCTTGACCTTGCCGATTGGCGAGCCCAGTGACGCGACGTTCAGCCCGTATTCGTCCTCGAGGTGGCGGATATGCTGGATTTCCTTGAGGGTGAGCTTCATCACGTTCTTGATGCCGCCGCCGGCGTCGATGAAGCGGATGCTGTAGAACTGCAGGCCCAGCGCGGCGAAGGCGGCGAACTGCTGCACGGCCGTCTTCTGGTGGGCGGCCTCGTCGGCGAAGCCGCTCAGGATCACGCGGGGAGTGCCGTTGGTGCTCATGCGAGGCTCGAGGCGACAGGCCAGAGGCTAGAGGGCGGAGAGCGGCCATTGTGCGGCCAGGCGCGTCGGCCGGCAAGGGGCGACGGAAAAAAGGCAGGGCCATCCTGTTTTTCAAAATGGCGAGGCGGGAAAATGGGACTGGCTCCGAGCATGAACAGCGCAAGTCCTTTCAGACGAACGTTGCGTCTCGGTGCCTGTCCCACTTTCCCGCCGGTGCGCCGCCGTCCAGCTTAAATCTGTGAACGGCCCTGGGAAAAAAGGGCCGCCTGTACAGGTCTTTCTCGTGCTCTTTCCTCTCTCGCGAGCCTCTGGTCTCACGCCTGTCGCCTCCCTGCTGCAAACTTGCGCGGCGGCTGCTATTGTGATTGTGAGTCGTCGCCGCCCAAACGCTCGTCGGCAGAAGTATTCCATGCCTCACACCCCCCGCGAATCGCCCGCTTGCCATACGCTTCGCGCCGGCATGGTGGGGCTGGGGATGATCTTTGACGAGACGTACCGGCCGTTTTTCGAGCAGATGGCACGCTGCGGCCTCTACGACCCGGAGTTTGGCATTTGCGACGTGCGGTTGGGCGGCGTCGCGAGTCTGACGGGTCGGCGCGGCGATGCACTGCGGTCCGCGGCTGCCAGCACTCTCGGCGACTTCGGCAGCTTTCGCGAGCCCGACGCGGTCGGGCAGTTGCTCGCTTCGGGCGTCGATTTCGTGTGCGTGGCCACGCCCGACGACCGGCACTTCGCCGTGGCCAGAGCAGCGCTGGCGGCGGGCAAGCACGTGCTCATCGAGAAGCCCTCGGTCTTGTCGCTCGCCGAGCTCGACGAGCTTGCGCGGCTGGCCGAGCGGGCTGGCGTGCTGGCAAAGGTCGTGTATCACAAGCTGCTCGACCCCGACCACAAAAAGCTCCGCACGCTGGTGGCCGACGGCGAGCTAAAGCACGTCAACAACGGCTACTGCACGCTCCTCGAGCCCAAGAGCATTTCCGGCAGCCAGTTCGCCGAATGGATCAAGGGCCGCAACCCGGGCACGTACGTCGCCGTGCATTACATCAAGCTGATCGACTTCACGTTCGGCGGTCGGCTGACGAGCGTCGCCTGCACGGGCCAGCGCGGCCTGGTCGGGCCGGCCGATGGGCCGACGTGGGACTCCACGCAGTTGCGGCTCATCTATGAATATGGCGACGGCCGCGAGGCGGCGTTCGACATCCACACATCCTGGGTTACGCCCGACAACTTTCCCGGCTACGTCGAGCAAGAGGTGCAGTTCCGCTTCGACAATGGGGTATGGAACGCCCACAGCCGCAAACGCGGCGTCGAGTGCACGGTCGAGGGGCGAACGCCCATCGAGCGCAAGATTACCATGAACAACCACTACAACGGCACGTTCCTGGAGCCGTGGGGCGAGCGGTCACAGCGCGGCTACGGGATTGAAGTGCTGGAGCGGTTCGCGCGCGAGGTGGCGACCGTCGAGTTCGGCGGCCCAGCCTCGGCCCGTGGCGAGCGGCTGCAGGCAGCGAGGCGGCTCGCTTACAATGACCTATCGGCCGACCGGCAGACAGTCGCCGCGGTCCAGGCGATGGAAGCGATCCTCGCCCGCCATGCCGCCGGCGAGTCGAACTGTGTCGTCGAGGTCGATCGTCCGCAAGGCGGCCTCGTGCTACTGCGGCCGGGCGACTCGCGGGTTGAAGTGTTGTACGAGGGCAAAGTCGCCCGCTAACGTTCGCCATCATAGCGAGTTGAAAACGAAAGCATCTCAATGGCCCATCTGACCGAAACGGCCAACCAGGCCAACCAGGCAGCGATCGCGCATCGTGGCGAAGAGCAATCCAACTCCGTCCGCCGCCGCGCGGCCGCCGTCGAGCCGCGCTGCCTACGGACCTTCACGCCCACCCTGGCCGTCATCGAGCGCAGCGCCGGCTGTTACCACTGGACCCCTGAAGGACGCATGCTGGCCGACTTCAGCTCCGGCGTGCTCGTGGCCAACCTCGGACACAACCCGTCGCGCTGGTGGCGGCGGCTGATCGAATACCTGGGCATGTGGGGCTTCGCCGGCGCCGGCGATTTTCATGCGGCCGCGCCGCTGACCGCCTACAACGCGCTCACCGAGCTGGAAGTCCGCGCCAGCGAACGGCTCGTCGAGTGCCTGCAAGACCAGCCGGGCGGGGCCCGCTGCGAGCAGGTCCTGTGGGCAGCCAGCGGCAGCGAAGCGATTCAAAAGGCCTTGTGGACGGCGCTCGATCGGCGGCCCGGCGCGGACGTCATCCTGGCCACGCGGCATGGCTTTCACGGCAAGAAAGGGCTGGCCGGCGCGACGACCGGCAGTGAATCCGACCCGGATCGCGACGAGCGCGTGCGGTTCATCGGCTTCCCGCGCGAGGAGTGCATCGACGTCGCGCGCCGCCAGCAGCCGCTCGACCTAGCGCCCTACGCAGCCGAGCTGGAGGACTGCCGCAAGCAGTACGGCGGCCGCATCGCTTGCCTGATCACGGAACCGTACCTCGGCGGCGGCGGCTCGTACCATCCACAGAAGGAATACATCCAACTTCTCCAGCGGTTCTGTCGCGAGAACGACGCCGTGTTCATTCTCGACGAGGTGCAGGCCAATTTCGGCCGCACCGGCTCGATGTTCGCTTTCAGCGAATACGGCGTCGAGCCGGACATCGTCGTCTTGGGAAAGGGACTGGGGAACGGCGTGCCGGTGAGCGCCGCCGTGGGCCGGGCCGATCTGTTCGCCGCCATGCACTACGGCGAGGGCTCCGACACGTTCAGCGCCAATCCCATGGCCGCGGCCGCCGTGCTATCGACGCTCGACGAATTCGCCGCCAAGGACGTCATCGGCCATGCCCGCCAGCTATCCGCGGTGATCGAGCACGGCCTTTTGCGACTGACCGAGCTTCCGGCCGTGGCGCACGTCCGCGGCGAAGGTGTGGTGTGGGGTATCGAATGCGCCGCCGTCGGCCCATTCTCGGCCAATCAGGTGGCGGCCTCCGCTGTCGAAGCCTGCTACCTGGGCGACCACTCGGGCGCGGCCATCCACTTGCTGGGGCCGCTGGCGGGCAAGGTGCTGCGCGTCAGCCCGCCGCTGGTCATGGCGCTCGACGAAGCGCGGATGTACCTGGAAGCGATGCACGGCATCTTCGCGGCCCTTTCCGAGCGCGTGCAAAAAGGCGAAGGTTCGCCGAATCTGGGGCATTTGCCCGCGTAACGCCGGCAGTGGCACCGAAAGAACCAGGTTTTGAAACACCTCCGACCGCGAGCGGATGCCGAGGTCTACCGCGTGAACGTCAAGCCCGGGTCACTCGGGGCGCCGCCGGCCAACTTGAACTGGAGCTTGCCGCCGGGGGCCATGGCGACCTGGCCGACGAGCGCCTGCTGATCGGTGGCTGACAAGATCAAGTAATTGTTCGCCAGAGTGTAGGTGCCTTGAAGTTGCTGTTCCTTGTCTTGCTGTGTGAACTTCCAGGTGAATTTGTTGTCGCGCGCGATGTTCAATTCAAAATGCGAGCCATCCGCGCGGCTGGCCGTCCAATTGCCCACGATCGCCCCGGCCTCAACCGGCGCGACGGGTGCAGCGGGACTGGAAGGGATCGGGCCAGTCGCCGCCTGGTTGCGCGGCGGATCGGTGAGCCCTTTGAGCAATTGAGCGGAAAGCTGATCGTTCGGCTGCAGTTGCACGACGGCCGCCAACTCTGCGGCCGCCTCCTCGTTGTGGGCCTGGAGCAAATCGTGGTACGCCAACAGGAACCGCGCGTGCGGCGCCTGCGTATTTTCGCTGGCGTATTGCTGCAACGCGCGCAATTGCTGAGCGTAAACACTCGGATCGGAGTACAGCCCGCTGACGGTTGCCCAATCCCAGCCCGGCCCGATCGATAGCACCGCGTAGATCGCGGCGGCGGCCTGCTGATAGTCCTTGGTGGCAAACAGGCACAACGCGCGGAACTCGTGCACGAGCGTATCGTTGGGGGCCAGCGCAATCGCGCGATTCGTTTCGGCGAGCGCCAGTTGAAAGTTCCCTTGTTTGAATAGCGCGCGGGCTGTGTCGAAGATGGCCAGGGCCTTCTGCTGCGAGCTCGTTATGCCCGGAGCCGGCAATGGGGTGCCCGACGGCGCCGTCGAGGTTTGCGCCCAGCTCGGGCCGGCCGGCGCCGGTGCCTGGGCGACCGGAACCGGTGCCACGACGATCGGTCGCGAATAGTCGATGTACGTCACGCCGCCGACGGGCACGACCCAATACGGGTTCCAATACGGATAGTATCCCCAGCCCCACGGCGACCCGATCGTGACCCCCAGCGCCAGGCCCGTGCCGAATCCCCATCCGAATCCCCAGCCGCCCCCCCAATACCATCCCCAAGGCCGGTACGCCCAGGGATGGCCCCAGTAGCCATGCCAGTCGCCGTGATACCAACCGCCGTGGTACGGCGGGCGATGCCCATACACGAATGAGTGACCGGGCCCCGGACCGCGCGGACCAGCGTGGGCAAAGGAATTTGCAGGATGGGATGAGGGCGCGCCCGGCCCGTGGCCACCGCCTTGAAAGCTGCCACGGCCTGGGCCGCCGCCATTCCAGCCGCCGCCTCCCGGACCGACGGGATGGCCGCCGCCCCCCTGAATGCCACCTCCACGATGTCCACCTCCGCCGCCACCTCCGCCCCGTCCATGCTGGGCCTGCACGTCGCGCGGAGCTATCGCGACAGCCACGACTAGCACGGTGACCAATACGTTCTTCATAAGATGCCTTCCTTAGCTTTGGAGTGAATGGGTCGTGCGCGCGGGTCGAAGCGCGCGTTGTCGTCAGAAGCTGAATCCCGTCTTCAGACCAACCGTGAGCAAGAGCGACGAAGGTTGCACCAGATCGCGGGCTTCGTGCGATTGCCGGAACGTGAACGCCTCGAAGAATCCGGCGAGGAAGAGGTGATCTCCGCGAACGCCGAGTTCCATCTGGCCCGTGACGCCCGGGCCGGGAAACAGCGTCGTGTCGTTCAGTTCCACTCGCTCGTACGTGATGGCCACCAGGCCAATCCGGCCGCGCCCATACCATTCGATATCGCGGCGCGGGTCGCGGCGCGTTTCCAGGCCGAGATAGGGATAGATGGTCCACCACGTCTCTTGGTACCCACGAACGAAATCGCCCGCGCCGGTGACCATATCCGGCAGATTCCTGATCCAGAATCGCGTGCCGATGCCGGCAAAGTAGTCGACCGGCGATTGCCAGCTCGGGGAAAAGAGGAAGTCGTATTCGGCCCTGGCGCCGAGATAGTCGGTGCGCGACGAGAGAGGCTCGGTTGTGCCGTCGTCGAACACAAGGGTCGCGGCGTAGTGCACCTGGCTGCCGAACAGCTCGGCGCGAAATCGCTCCTGGCCCACGCGCCGTTGGTAGCCGATCGTAAAGAGCGGCCCGTCCTCGTTCACGAAGTCCGCCCCCTCGAAGCGCTCGTTCCAATGAAAGTAGTCGAACCGCGTGTACCAGGTGGATTGGACGAAAAGTGGGACCGCCGGGAGCGCGGGCACGACGGCCGTGACCGTCGGCACGGGCCCGGCCGGCGGTTGAAAGTTGTTCGGCTGATAAACCGGCGGCGCCGGCTGTGGTGGCGGTGGCGGCATCGCCTCGGGCGGCTTAGGAGGCCACACGGACAAGTCCTGCTGAGTCGTCGACACGGACGACAGCACGCGCGGGTCGCGGAGCAGCGAGGCATACGGCTCGACGAGAGGCGCGGTACGTGCCTCGTCGGCGGCCTGCACCGGTCGAACGGCCGCCACGGCCAAAAGCACTGGTATTGCGCGCCAGTTGACCATCCGTGCTTGCGAGAGTGCTCGCCTGGGACTTCCGATGCCGCGTTTGGTGTCTGATCAGTCGAGCAGGACGGTAGCTCCAAGCGGAACCGGCGGCAACGTCAATCTCACGGCCGTTGCCGGCGTGCCAGCAGTTAAAGCGGCTTACGAAGAAAAGTTAAGCGTTCGTGCGCTGCGGCGACGGCGTGGGCGCCACTGCTGGCTTGTCCAGCCGTGGGACGCTCATCTCGCACTACCAAGGCGTGCCAACAGTACGGCTCAGAGGCAGGCACGCCAAGCCATCACACTACCGCACCGGCGCCCGAACTGGCCGTCCGGGCGCGGCGTCTGACAGCAATTGCCCGTCGCGGACGACTGACACGCCTGAAACCAGCACGTGCTGGATCCCAGTCGAATAGCGGGCTGGCTCCTCATACGTCGCTTGATCGATGATCTTCGCTGGGTCGAAGACCACAACGTCGGCGTCCGCTTCCACGGCGAGGCGCCCCTTGTTCTTCACCATTGGCGCGCGGCGCTCGAGCCGCTCGGCCGGCGCGATCGTCATCTTGCGAAGCGCCTCGGTCAAGCTTAATTGCTTGCCTTCGCGGACATAGCGCCCGAGGACGCGGGCGAACGTGCCTGCGCTGCGCGGATGCCCCTTGCCGCGCTCCAGCCGTCCGTCGCTGGCGATCATCGTCAGGGGGCTTGTGACCGCGGCCACAACGATCGCTTCCGACATGGAATGGATGACGACCATTCCGCCCGTCTTGCGATAGCGAGCGAACGATTCGGCGGTAAGTCGTTCGCCCGTGGCGGTCCACTGCAGATCGGGATAGTCGACTCCCAGCACCTCCTGCCACCCTTCGTCGAAAATCGCGGACTGGATCGGCGTCATGGAGGCGGTGTAGGGGTAGCATTCCGTGGTGATGTCGAGCCCGCGCGAGCGGGCCTCGCCGATCATCGTGAGCAGCCGCGGCGTGCCGCGCAGGCCGCTGCTGGAGACGTGGACGACGTGCAGCGGGGCACCTGTGATCGTGGCCGCGGCGATCACTTCTTCGAGGGCCTGGACGCTGCTGTGCGGCTCCTTTTCGCCGGCGTTGCGGATGTGGACGTGGCACGGTGCGCCGTGCTTCGCCGCGGCGCGGAACATCTCCAGGATTTCCCACCGCGACGCATTGGGCACGTACTGAATACCCAGCCCGACGGCCAAGGCGCCGCGATCGAGCCCCGCTTCGACAAGTTGCCGCATCTGGTGAATCTGGGCATCGGTGGCCGGGTTGTGGGCGGCGTCGCCGGCGGGAACGAGCGAGCCGCTGCCCGTCTCGCCAAAGACGCGCGATCGGGCCGGCAAGTGCCCGGAGCTGACGCCGAAATGGACGAGCGACTTGCCTTCGCGCGCGGCGTACCAGGCATCGACGTCGCCCGTGCCGATCTCCAGCTCGAGCGCTGTTGTGACGCCATCCATCGCTTTGCAGCGGTAGTTCTCGTCGTCCTGGCCGTGCGAGTGCAGATCGATGAAGCCGGGGGCGACAACGAGGCCGCGGGCGTCGATGCGGGCGGCGCCGTCGAGTTTTTCGGCCGTGATCGCCTTGATCGATCCGTCGGCGATGCCCACATTGCGCACGGCGTCAAGGCCGCTGGCGGGGTCGATAACGCGGCCGCCTTCGATCACCGTGTCGAAGCGCGCTCTCGAGGCTTCTGCGGCGCGCAGAATGGGCGCGCCACGCGGACCCAGCAGGACGGAGATCACGAGCGAAATCAGGCAGACCAGCGGGGCGTGCGTCGGTTGCGACATGCGCCCATTGTATCGCACGCTCGGGGGGGCGGGCATCTGGCCCGACTGCTGAGCGCGTTTCCGTTCGACGTTCAGGGCAAGATGGAGTGACGAAGGTGCGCAAGACGCCGTCCTCACGCTCCGCGGCTCAGCGGGAGCCTCGCCCCAGGGGAACTGCAAAGTCCGGGGTCTGGCTCATTTTTCGGCACATGCGGTTCTCAATGCTTCCGAAGGACCTTCGGCCGAAAAATGTGCCTGACCCCCTTCCCCGGACTTTGCAGTTCTCCTGGAGCCTCGCCGCAGGGCCGTTCACAGATTCAAGCTGCCGGCGGCGCACCGGCGGGAAAGTGGGACAGGCACCGAGACGCAACGTTGGTCTGAAAGGACTTGCGCTGTTTATGCTCGGAGCCAGTCCCATTTTCCCTTCCTTGAATTTGAAGGGACGTTTGAGGATAGTGGTCGCGTACCTCAACCCCGCTGCGGAGCACGCACGCGTGACAACCGACACCCGCCACGATCTGGTACACGACCTGTTTTTGCCGACGCTCTTGTTTGCCGCCCTTGGCGGGATGAGCTGGGCGGTGCGCGGCTGCACGGGCTTCGGCGGCTCGGCGGGCTGCATCTTCGCCGGCGTCCTGTGGGGCGCGGCGTGGTGGTTCATAGCCCGCGAGCCCGGCCAGGAGCCGTCGCGCCGCTACACGTCCGCCTGGATCGTGCTGGCGATGACGCTGGGCATCGGACTATCGGGGGCGCGGGGCTGGATGCAGTGGCCGAGCTTCTTCGAAGGCAAACTGCAAACGAACTACGCCGCCGGTGAGTTCGTGCCCATCTCGCGGACGTACGGCTTTGTGTGGCTGTTCATCGCCGGCATGCCGTGGGCCGGCGTCGGCGCGTGTCTCCTGGCATGGTGCGGGTCGCTTCGCGACACGCGCGTCTGGCACTGGGCGATCCGCATAGCCTGCGGCGTGGGCGGGGCGCTTTTGGCGCGATATCTCTTCCGTCACTATCCGCAGTATTTTCTGCCGCTGTACGAATCGCTCGAAGATCGGTACCACGACTTCAAGCAGAATCCGAACCTGCGTCGGCTCATTAACGACAGCGGCACGGCCATCCTGCACCTGGGGTTCTACCTCGGCCTGCTGGCCTACGAGATTGGCCGCCGGGACCGCAAGAACGTGGTGCTGATCCTCACGGTGGGTGTTCTGAACGGCCTCGGCTGGGCGCTGTGCCAGAACTGGAAATGGGCGCCCTCGGCGTGGCCCAGTACCAACTTCAACTGGTGGCGGTGCTGGGAATCCTCCGGCGGGATCTCGATTGGCATCGCCTACGGCGTCGCGTATTTTCTGGTGAACCGCCGGATGTCGGAGCCCGAGCAGGCAATCGTCCGCTCGCGCCATTCGATCGCCGGCCCGAACCTGGAATGGCTCCTCGTGTTCCTGGGTCTGGCCGGGTGCTTGTGGTACATCAGTCACGGCGAGGTCAACAGTTGGGCGCGGGTGTACACCGGCGCCGCGATGCTTTTTGGCGTCGCGTACTACTTGCTGCGGCGCAACGCCTACGCCAGCGAACCGGCGCCCTCAAACGAGGCTTATGGCGACCCGAATCTCCAGCGACTTGGCCTCTACCTGGGCCTGTGGGTCGGACTTGGCTTTTCGCTCCGCAACGGCCTCAAGGGGTGGTTCAACATCTACCGCGGCAAGGAAGAGTACTATAGCGACATCCTCTGGCAGATCTTTGGCCCGGGGTTGCTCGTGCTTCTCGTGGCGCTGTGCGGGTGGATCCTGTTGCGCCCGCTGCCGAGGAACTTCCGCGGCGATATTTTCCCACACGCCGGCGGGCTCGTCTGGCTGGTGCTCATTTGCCAGAACGTCATCGCCCAGTTCATCACGGGCCCACTCAATCAATGGAACGAATTCGCGTTCAGCATCTACTACGCGCTACTTTTCGCGATTA
This sequence comes from Planctomycetia bacterium, assembly GCA_016191115.1. Classification (GTDB taxonomy): domain Bacteria; phylum Planctomycetota; class Planctomycetia; order Pirellulales; family JACPPG01; genus JACPPG01. The sequence continues at coordinate 47,812 of JACPPG010000036.1, forward strand.
CGGCCGCGATCGTGATCCACTACTCCACGCTTCAGCGGCAGGAGGCCTGACAAGCGTGCCACAAGTAGGGTGCTCCGCGAGCACCTGCGCATGTCGGTGTCCGGAGACTATCGTCCGGCGCTGGCATGAGAGAGGCCGAGTCGATCGGAGCACTGAAGCGACCGACGACGATTTAGGCGGACCGGGATGGCCGCCAGCGGCAAAACAAACGGCCACCGGCGCGCCGCCGATGGCCGCGCGCGCGTTTGGATGGGCACTTCCACCTACCCGACCTTGGTCCGCGCATAGTTTGATTCGCCGTGAACGCCACCAGCCTGACAGTTGGTGCGAAAAAAGCCATTCACGCGGCCGTACCGCCAGGGTCATTCTGTTTTTCAAAATGGCGAGGCGGGAAAATGGGACTGGCTCCGAGCATAAACAGCGCAAGTCCTTTCAGACCAACGTTGCGTCTCGGTGCCTGTCCCACTTTCCCGCCCGTGCGTCGCCGTCCAGCTTAACCCTGGCCGTACCGCGAATAGAGAGGGCGTGCCTAGGAAGACAAAAAGGGCCGCGCGGGGAGCTCATCATCCCCTGCGCGGCCCTGGGTTGGTGAGATCGGCAAACCACCTCCACCGGGCATCCCCAACGGTGCCGGGGGCGCTACGTCCCCGAAGTCGGCGCTGGCGTTTTCTCGTTCTCGGGCGCCGTCGGGTTCGGCTGGGCGGCGGCATCCGGTACGCCCGTCACCACATCGCGCAGCTTCCGGGCGAACTGGTCCTTCGGCGCCAGCTCGATCGCCTTGTCCAGCTGCTTCAGCGCGTGGTCCGAATAGCCCAGGTATTGGTAGTGATACCCGAGCAGGAAGCGGAGCGCCGGATCGTCGGGCTTCTTGTCTCGCGCCTTCTCGGCCGCGCGCAACTGGTCGGTGTACGGCTGGCTGCGCGGGTAGAGATCGCGGAAGTTCTTCACCACCACGCCCCACTGATCCTGCGGCAATAGCGTCATGCCCATCTGCGTGACGCCGGCGGCCTCGTTGTAGTTGCCCATGGCGAACAGGGCCTGGCTGAGCATCATTGCCAGGACGCCGTTCTGCGGGTCGTCCACCAGCGCGTGCCGGAAGTAGTACACCGCGTCGGCGTAGTTGCCGGCTTTGAACGCCGCTTCGCCCGCCGCGTCGTACGAGTCGGCCGCCACGTCGGTCGGCTGCGGCTGCGCGGATTGATCTTGGTACGCCGTCGTGGCGTAGTTCGACGCATACCCGCCGTAGCCGCCATACCCACCGTAGCCACCATACCCACCGTAGCCGCCGTAGCCGCCATACCCGCCGTAGCCGAGGAGGCCGTACGGGTATCCGAATCCGTAGCCGTACGGGTAGTAGCCGAAGAACGGGAAGAACGGGAAGCCCCAGCCGAACCCGCGGCCGCCGAAGCCGCGGTTAAAGCCGGACGCGAAGCCGTGGTTGTTGAAGTTGCGGTTGAAGCCGGACTGATTGTTGATCCCGGCAACGTTATGGTTGGCCAGGAACGCCCCCGTGTTGCCGACGTGGGCAAAGCCTTGGGCGTTGCGGCCGGCGAACGACTGGGCACCGTGGGCACCGAACGCCTGGGCGCCTGTCATGCCGCCATGAGCGGCGGCGAAGGATTGGCGTCCCGCGGCCGACGCACCGCCGTGTTGCGACAAGAACGCGCCATGCTGAGGGCTGCTGCCCGCGCCACGAGCGAACGATCCGCCGGATTTCCCACCGCTGGGACCAGCGAACGAGCGGCCACCGCCGCCACCCGAGGCCGATCGACCGCCTCCGCCTCCTCCGCTCGAGAATGAGCGGCCGCCGCCACCACCGCCCGCGTGCACGCTGCCGCCGCCGTGTCCACCACTACCTCCGTGCCCGCCACTACCTCCGTGTCCGCCACCTCCGCCACCTCCATGGCCGCCACCACCCCCATGTCCACCGCCACCCCCCCCGTGGCCGCCACCTCCGTGGCCGCCACCCCCGCCCCCGTGGCCGCCCCCACCTTTAGCAAAGACCGGATTCCCCAAGGCCAACATGCCCACGGCGAGAACAACCGCCAGTGAGCCGATCCACTTGTTCTTGCAGCGCATATCGCACCCACCTTTCAAGTTCGGGACCCTCCACCTACTTCTACGCGCCGGCCATGGGGCCGGGTCGTTACATTCCCGCAAGACTGGCGGATTTGTCAGGTCACCCGATCGGGGCAGCCACGGCCGACCCAGCCAGTAACGGAACGCCATCACAGTGAAGCCGCAAACGCCGCGCCGAGGAAAAAGCGGACTTGCCCTGGACGGGGGCCGCCCTCGCCACCAACAATGGCCAATCGGAGGTGACTGCGATGGCCCGATTTCAATTCACGATGACGGCCCTGTTGTGTTCGATCGCTCTGGTGGCGACCGGGCTGGCGGCGATGCTCGATCGATCCGAGTCGCGGTGGCTGGAGCCAGTCTTCTTGACGGCGGTGCTTGCGCTATTCGTGTTCGCCGCGATGTCGGCCATCTTCCGCCGCGGACCGGCGCAGGCCTTTTGGGGCGGCTTTGTCATCGTGGCCATTTCTTACCTGGCGCTGGTCAATTGGTGGATGGTGCAAGGAGAGCAGTACGGCCGGGGCGCGCTGGCCACCTCGCGCGTGCTTAAGGTCATTGAGCAGTACGTGCAGCAGCCGTCCTCGACCAATGGCACCACAGGGCCCGCTTACTCCTATCCTGTGGCGTCGCCTTACGGGGCGCCAGCACCTGTGTATGCACCGCCGCTAACCCCTCCGGCGCTGCCGCCCGTCGCCGCCTATCCAAGTGCCGAGTCTGCCTCCTCTCCGCCCGGCACTGTGCCCGCCGACGTCTCGGAGCCGGCGAACGCCGTCCAAGCACCATCGCCGTTGCCGTCGGCGGCTGCGCCCCCGCCTTCTAGCGATCCCTTTGCGGCATCGACCGCGGCCCCCTATGCTCCCACTCCTGCGCCGGCCGCACCCGCCGCATCCGGATATTACGCCCCCGCTCCGACCTTGATCTACACGGCCGTGGCCGTTGTGACTCCAACGATCGACCACGACGCTTTCATGCGCTGCGGCCAGGTCCTTTGGGCACTTGTGATCGGTGGCGCGGCGGGCCTGCTGGCGCGGCGATTCTATCGCGCCCGGCACTGCGAGACGCCGGCTTGATAGGAGATGTCCGCTGCTGCAGCGGTTCACTTGGCCTGCGCTGCCTTTGCCGCCGGGCCTTTTCCGCGCTGGTCGGCTTCGCGCTTGACCTTCTCGATCACCTCCGGCGGCTCGAACGCTCGCCCCTGGTCGTGCGTCTCTTCGACCCAGCGGTCGAGCACCCCGCGGAACCGGTCAAGCACCGCCCGATGCTCGGGCGAATCGGCCAGGTTGTGGATCTCGTGCCGGTCCGCCGCCACGTCGTACAGCTCCTCGGCCGGCATCGTCGGCTGCGCCAACACATCCTGCACCGCATCGAGCTTTCCTTGCGCGTGCAGCTCCTTGATCAGGTTCCAAACCGGGTAGGAATTCTCCTTGTAGCGGTTCGATGACAGGAACGGCCGCTCGGGCGTGAAGTTGCGGATGTAGCGATATTGCTTGTCGCGCGCCGTGCGAAAGCGAAACACCGTCTCGTCGCAACGGTCGCGGGCACCGAAGGCGTACTCCCGGTCCGGCTCCCGCCGCGCGCCGAATAGCACCCGCCCCTGCATCGCAGGCGGCTTGGCGATGCCCGCCCAATCGAGCGAGGTCGCCGTGATGTCGAGCGACTCGACCAGCCGGTCGTCGACCGTGCCGGGCGCAAAGCCGCGCGGCGGCGGGAAGTCCTTGGGCCAGCGGATCACGAGCGGGATGTGCAGGCCCTCGTCGTAGCAGAACTGCTTGCCGCGGACGTGGCACTGGCCGTGATCGGCGAAGAAGACCACGACGGTACTGTCGTCCAACCCGTCGCGCTTGAGTTGCTCGAGCACCACGCCGATCTTGCGGTCGGCTTCGCTCACGGCGTCGAGGTACGCCGCCCAGTCGGCACGGGTAACCGGATGATCGGGATAATAGGGCGGAATGGCCACGAGCGCGGGATCGGCCTGCTTGGGCGCGCGAAACGGCCGGTGCGACTCCTGGAAGTTGACCTGCGCGTAGAACGGCTGATGCGTCTTCAGGTCGGCCCACTTGTCGCTGTCGAATGGCTCGCCCGAGACGCGGAAGTTCCAATCGGTCTTGCCGGTGCCTTGGAAGTCGACTCCCTCGGAGAACTGCCGCACGTTGGCCGTGAAATAGCCCGCGTCGTGCATCCATTGGCTGATGATCCGCACGCCGTCGGGCAGCGGAAAATCGTCTTCGCGGTGCGAGCGGTGATTGTGGGCGCCGATCGCCGTCTGATACATGCCCGTGATGAACGCCGACCGGCTGGCCGAGCAGACCGGCGCCGTGGTGAAGGCGCGCGTGAAGCGGACCCCGCCGCGCGCCAGCCGGTCGATCGTCGGGGTATGAACCTGCGCGGCGCCGTAGCAGGCGAGTTCGGGCCCCATGTCCTCGGCCACGAGCCAGAGGATGTTGGGCCGCTCGATGACGCCGGCCGTGGCAGGTGAGAGAGCACCAGCGAATAGGACGGCGAGGGCAACCACGGCAACTTGCATCCTTCGACCGCAACCACTCATCGTTGACCTCAGTGCAGGATTTCAACAGTCGGCGGGACTGGACGCGCCGCGCCGATCAAGTATACCAAGCGTGCGCAGGCGGTGCGGGCAACGGCTGTAGGAGGTGACTCCTGTCGCCGATGAACTGGGCACGATCTAACCAACATCGAAGGGCAATCGGCGACGGGAGTCGCCTCCTACAATTCTCAGGGATGCATCAGATGAAGCTCGCCGACATTCCGCGCATCGCGCTGGCTTACACGCCCACGCCCTTGGTGCCCCTTGAGCGGCTCTCGGCGCATCTGGGCGGGCCGCGCATCTTCATGAAACGCGACGATCAAACGGGCCTGGCCCTGGGCGGCAACAAGGTGCGCAAGCTCGAGTTCCTGCTGGCCGAGGCCATTGCGCAAGGGTGCGATACGGTCGTCACCACCGGCGGCGTGCAATCGAACCACGCCCGGCAGACCGCCGCTGCGACGGCGAAGCTGGGCCTGGCGTGCGAGCTATTGCTGCCGCGGATCGTCGACCGCACGATCCGCGAGTACGAAGCGTCGGGCAACGTGCTCTTGGATCATCTGCTCGGCGCGAACGTGCATCTCTTGCCTGCCGAAAGCTATAAGCCTGACGTGTTCGAAGGGTTCGTCGCCCGATTGCGCGCTGAGGGGCGAAAACCCTATTTCATACCCACCGGCGGATCGACGCCGGTGGGGGCACTGGGCTATGTGGTCGCTATTGACGAGCTGCTCACACAAGCCCGCGAGCAAGGCGTTGACATCACGGCCATCGTTGTCACGACGGGAAGCTGCGGCACGCACGGCGGCATCGTCGGGGGCATGACGCTCGCGGGGCATCCCGCGCGGGTGCTCGGAATTTCCATCTCCGGCAAGGCCGACGACCGGACGGCCCTAGTCCGCCAGCGCGCCGCCGGGGCACTGGAGCTTCTCGGCGAGCGCACGACAGGCGTCGACGAAAGGGCGATCGTCTACGACGGCTACGTCGGCCGGGGCTATGGCCAGCCGACGCCGGCCATGGTCGAGGCTGTCCGCCTGACCGCCCGGCTTGAAGGTGTGCTGCTCGACCCCGTCTACACCGGCAAGGCCATGTCCGGCCTGATCGACCTGGTGCGACGCGGCGAGCTAACGTCGCGCGACACGGTCGTCTTCTGGCACACCGGCGGCACGCCGGCGCTATTCGCGTACACCGACGTGTTCGAGCAAAAGTAGGCGGTAGGCGAAGGGGGCGGAGGGCAGTAGGCAATGAAGCAGTCTTGACGGCCATGATCGCTTAACTGCTTACCACCCTCTGCCTACTATTCCCCGCCGCCGGTTGGCGTCGCATACGATCCAGCCGCCGCCTGACGAGAACGTGTGGATGCCAATCACGGATGGGTCCCAGTCTGGCTCGATCCGTCCGATCTCCCGCTCCGCGTACTCCGTTTTGCTCAGCGTTAACACTTCCTGGAAACGGATACCGCGCCCGTAACCGCCCGAACAATCCTGGGCCGGGCGAATGAGCTTGCCGTCCTGCACAAAGAGCCTTCCGGCCGGCCGCGCACAGCGGACGTCGGAGACGACCGGGTTTTGCGGATGCGGCGTCCACTCGCGCGCTAGCGGCTCGGCGGCGTGGAACAGGAACAACTCGTCCCACGACGACGCGCCGTCGTTCTCGACCATGTTCGCGAACAGCCACCAGCGGCCGGCGTGCTCGTGCAGCGTGGCGTCAACGGCCATGATATTTTCCATCAGTGCGCCGGCCGGCTCCCAATGGTGCGGGAATTCGACCGCCCGATACGCCTCGACCGACCGGTTCGTCGAGCTCTCGACCAGCATGTAGTAGGTATCGCGCCAGGCAAACACGAACGGGTAGGAAAGATGGTAGGGGCGCTCCAGCACCGCCTGGGCCTGCCGCGGCCACTTGCCATCTGGTCCGATCGTCATGACGGCGATGTGCCCCTTGGCCGTGGCATTGATGTACTCTTCGATGATCACGTGGCATTGCCCGTCGTGCTCGACGATGCAGGGATCGGCCCAGAAGCGGTCGGGCGGGGGCTCCATCACGCGGAAGTTGTGCAGCGAGCCCTTTGGGCCGCACGACTTCCGCGCGAGCAGGCACCACTGCGTTCCGCCGGTCCACTGAGTCAGCTTGCGGCGTAGCATCCGGCCGCCCAGCCGCCACAGGATGCGGGTCATTTCCCCATTCGTGGGCCCGATGTAGAGACGGTGAGAATAGAAGTTGGCAGGAGGACGTTCGGCACGCGCCTTGGCCATGAAGGCGTCGTGCCCCAGCCGATGCAGCTCGGCCAGCATGCGGGGCAAAAACGACAGCGTCTTCCAGTAGTAGTTGCTCAAGTTCCGCCCGACGGAGAACGAGTCCGTCGACGACTGCGAGCGGTACAAGACGAGCCCGCCATCCAGTTCCTCGTTGAGGACTTGCAAAACACTGCCCGTGGTGGGTTGTCCCAGAAAGACTTCCCAGGCGCCGGCCGGCCCGCCGCGGAACAAGTCCGGGTCGCCGTGGTGGAACGACCATACGCCGGATCGCGCCGCGGTGAGAATGCCGCCGCGGAGGATGCGGAAGCCCAGCCGCACCAGCACGTCCAGGTCGTACGCGCGGATCGCGGCCAGGTCGTCGTCGGAGAAGTAGTCGGAGTGGCGCGTGCGACGCGGCACGGCGTCCATCACCGGCACGTCGGCCAGGAGTGCCGAGAGATCGCAGCTCGCGAAGGCGTCGCGCCGCACAGGAAACAGCCTTGCATCGAGCCGGCGGTACGCGGCGTACAGCAGGTGCCGGCGCTGCGCAACGAGCCGCCGCCACAGCGATGCCCTCGGCCGTTGCGGCGAGGCATCGCGGACTACCAGGACAATGTCGGCATACGCCGAGGCGCGAATCCGCTCGAGCATCACTTTGGCCCATGCCGGCGTCTCAAGCGAGCTCACCATCAGCCCCACGCGCAATTTCCCCGGGGCAGGACTGGGGGCGTCGGGATGGGGCATTGAGCGGACACTCCCGCGAGAAACAGTTGGCAGTAGCAGACGGCGGCAGGCAGTCAGGTGGGGGCCAGCATTGGGCGAAGCCAAAGCTGCGGCGCGCGCCGCTCCTTCGTCCGAGTGCCGCCCTCGGCTCTCGTATGATAGGGAGGACAGTGCGGGGCGACAAACGAGCGCGCGGCGGCATTGGGGCGACGGGAGTTGCCTCCTACGACCCCGTCAAGAATAGGTCATCGCGCGGGGCGCCGCCCTGTGAGAAACGGGGCGCGGGAGATAGAATTCAGCCTTCGTGTCCACACGGTCACGGGTCGAGGCAACGCGCACTTGTCATGGACCACCTTCGTTTCGACGGATTCCTGGGCACGCGGGCGAGCTTGATGCTCGACGTCGTTTTCCTGGCCATGTTCGCCGTGTTGCCGGTGCTGGCCTTCAGCATCTACCTGGTCCGCTACCGCCAAAAGTACCTGTGGCACAAGCGGATTCAATTGACGCTGGGTGTTGTGCTGTTGGCGACCGTGGCGCTCTTCGAGTTCGACATGCGCGTCAATGGCTGGCGGGACCGCGCCATCGACTCGCCCTACTATGGCGCCATGGAGAGGCCCGGTTGGCTCTTGTCGACCATCCACGTGCGGCTGCTGGGGCAGGCGGAGGTGCCGGGTTTGGTGTTCACGGCGCTCGCGATCCATCTGGTTTTCGCGGTCACGACGGCGCTCTTGTGGGTGGGGACGATCGTGCAGGCAGTGCGGCAGTTTCCCCATCCGCCCATGCCATGTGCCTACAGTCCCCGACACAAGTTGCTGGCGCGCATCGCGGCGATCGACATGGGCATGACGGCGCTGACGGGCTGGATATTCTACTGGCTGGCGTTCGCGGCGTGAGGGGAGAAAACAAATGATGAATGATGAATGCGGAATGATGAATGGGAGAATCTCAGGGCATCGGTGTTCCCATTCATCATTCTGACCTTCACCGCGCCTACTGCGTGATCGTCTTCCCATGCAGCGCACCATCCTCGGCATCGTGGCCCTTGCCCTGTTGGCCGTGGGCCTGGCGATATTGGTTGTGCCGCAAGAGGAAGGAGACGCTCGGAACGCGGCGGCCGTCTGCCTGCGATCGGGGACGATCCTTGCCGCGCTGTGGTTGGCGCTACCCGATGTGATGACACCGCGCAGCCGCTGGGTGGTTTTGGCGCTGATTGTGGCGGTGTTCTTTCTGGCGCGCAGCCCGAAACTGATCCCGTTGATTCTGGCGGCGCTCGTGGCGTTTGCGCTACTGCGGCCGCGGATCGCGGCGCTCCGGGCACCGGGAAAACCGAATGTCGAAAGCCAAATGTCTAAAGAAATCCGAAATCCGAAGGCCAAATGACGAAACGCAGAAGGTCACTCCACCGCATTCATCATTCATCATTCCGCATTCATCATTGACTTCTTACGCCCCCGGCGCATCGAGGTAGGGGTCCTGGCCCATCTGCTCGTGCGTCTTCTTGCGTTCCTTTTCGTAGTACATGAGCACGCGGCGGTCGCGGAAGTGTTTCCGCTCGATCCGCCCCTGAGCCCGGCGAAAGAGCCGCCCGAGGTGATCGAACCCGTCGGTCTGCTCTTTGCCCTGCTCCTTCAGGCGCTTGGCGCGTTTCGGGCCCAGGCCCGCCAGCAGGATGTCGTCGTCCAACGCCAGGTACTGCCGCCACGTGCCGGGGTCTCCTTGTCGACCGCAACGGCCGATCAACTGGCGGTCGATGCGGGCCGAGTCGTGCATCTCGGTGCAGATGACGTGCAAGCCGCCCAGCTCCGCGATGCCCTCGCCCAGCTTGATGTCGGTCCCCCGCCCGGCCATGTTCGTCGACACGGTCACCTTGCCGCGCTCGCCGGCGCGGGCCACGATGTCGGCTTCCTCGGCGATCTTGTTCGCGTTCAGCACGCGGTGCTCGATCTTGGCCGCGGTGAGCATCCTCGACAGGATCTCGGACTTGTCGATCGAGCGGGTGCCGATCAGAAGCGGCCGGCCGCTGGCGTGATGCTCCAGCACCTCCTCGACGATCGCCTGCCACTTGGCCTCGTCATTGCCGAAGACGCGTTCCGGCAGCCGCTGGCGGATGGCGGGGCGATTGGTGGGAATGGGAACGACCCGCAACTTGTAGATGCGCCGCAGCTCGCCGGCGGAGCTGGTGGCCGTGCCCGTCATGCCGGCCAGCCGCGGATAGCGGAGGAAGAAATCCTGCACGGTGACCCGCGCGGCCTGTCCCGTGGCGACGGTGACTTCGACTTTCTCCTTGGCCTCGACGGCCTGGTGGATGCCGGCGCGCCATTTTCGCCCTTCGGCGAGCCGGCCGGTGAACTCGTCGACGATGACGATCTCGCCGTCGCGGACGACGTAGTGCCGATCGAGCGTGAAGACGCGGTCGACCTTGATGGCCCGTTCGATGTACTCGTACATCGTAAACAGGCCGATCGAGTCGAGAGCTTTGGGCTTCGGCAGCGAGCGGACGAGTTGCCGGCCGTCGGCGTTCAGCTCGACGGTCTGCTTGTCGTGGTCGAATTCGTAGTGGTCGTCCTCGATGAACTGCGGCACGGCCGCCGCCGCCCAACTGTGGCATTCGGCCGCGATGCGCTCTTCCTCGGTCGGCAGGGCGCTGATGATGAGCGGCGTCCGCGCCTCGTCGATCAGAATGCTGTCGGCCTCGTCCACGAGCGCGAAATGCGCGCCGCGCTGCACGGGCTTCTCGCCCCCCGCCCCTCCCGTATGGCCCAGCATGCCGCCCAGCAAGTCGGTCATACCCTCGGCGGCGCGGCGCTCGAGCAAGCGGTCGCGGAGAAAGTCGAAGCCGAACTCCTTGGCCGTCCCATACGTGACGTCGCAGGCGTACTCCTTGCGGCGGGTGGCGCTCGACATCTGCGCCTCGATCACTCCCACCGACACGCCCAGCGCCTGGTAGATGGGGCGCATCCACTCGGCGTCGCGGCGGGCAAGATAGTCGTTGACCGTGGCCAGGTGCGCGCCTTTGCCCACCAGCGACTCTAGATACATCGGCAGCGTGGCGGTCAGCGTCTTCCCCTCGCCCGTCTGCATCTCGGCGATCGAGCGGTGGTGCATGGCGATGCCACCTAGTAGCTGCACATCGAAGTGCCGCATTTCGAGCGTTCGCCGCCCCGCCTCGCGCACCAGGGCGAAGGCCTCGGGCAGGATGTGGGTGAGCGGCTCGCGGCTGCGGGCGCGATACTTAAGCGACAGGCTCCGCTTCCTCAGGTCGATGTCCGCGAGCGCCATCAGCTCCGGCTCGAAGGCCGCGATCTGCGGCAGCAGAAGCGACCAACGCGCGAGGCGGCGGCGCAGCGGACCACCCAGCGAGGCCAGAAAGTGCGCCGAGAGTCCAGAGGGAATGGCGGACAAGACGACGGTTCCGGTATGGTGAACGGGAGTGCGCGACGAACGTCCCCACGGAGCCAAATGTCGAATGTCGAAAGTCAAATGTCTAAGCTAAAGAGCACGAATGACCGAATGCCGCACGGTTTCGTCATTCGACCTTCGGATTTCGGATTTCTTTGGACATTTGACTTTCGACATTCGGCATTCGCCCGTTCAGGGCGCGCGCCGGTACCCTAATCATACCGTACGCGTCACAGGTCAGTCCGTCAGCCGATGGACCTCGGACACCTGGTAGAGCGGGGCATACGTGCCTTGCGGGATCGCGCGGCCATCGAGTTGCCCCTTGATCGACACGAAATCGCCGGAGCGATAGCCCGCCAAGGCCGGCGTTTCGGCCAGGACCACGCTGCCTCCGAAGCGGTCGGTCGGGCCGTCGATGGGAATGTAACGCAGCTTCCACCGCCGCGTCGCGGTGGCGTACTCCAGGCGTCCTTCGAGCCAGGCATAGTTGCCGCCGTAGCCGTAGGTCGCGCCCTGGTCGGCGGCCGCCGCTTTCGGCGCCGCGCGCGCGGCTGACGCGCTTCGACCGGCTGCCGATCCCTCTTCGTCGTCCGCATCGGCGTCGCGCTGCCGCGTGTACACGCTCCGCTTGACGCGCTCCACGTCGTCTTGGCTCGCCTTGTACGAGGCTGGCTCGATGTCGCTGTCGCGCGACGCGCGGCGGCCCTTTAGCGGCGACGCCATCGGTGCTTCCGCCAGTCGATCCGGGACGCCAAGCGACTGCTCGGTCGGCAACTGGTCGGCGTCCGCCGGGCGCGTCCCGGCAGCCGACGCCAGACGACGCTCATCGATCGTCTGCGAAAGCGGCCGCAGGCGAATCGCCGATCCATTCGATGCCGACTGACCGGCGGCCGCGCCTGTGCCGGTCGAGCTTGACGGACCCCAGCCGCGGCCCGGAGGCGCATAGCGCGGCGGAGTCGCCGATGGCGTGGCGGCTGGCAACGTCGCCGGAGGCTGATACGGGGTCATGGCCCCCGGCGGCGCCGTGGTAGCCGCGGGCGGATAGCTCGGTATCGCGTTCGGCGCCGCGTAGCCAGGTGCCGCTGAGCCAGCATAGTTGGGCGCGGCGGACGGCGGCGCCCCCACGGCGCCGGGCGTCGACATGCCCCCGCCGTAGCTGAAGGTGCCGCCCGGCGGAACGTATTGTCCGGCCGGCGCGGCGGTGGCGCCGGGTGCCCCGACGGTCGCATAAGTCGTCGCGGGCGGGGCGCCGATCTGTCCGGTGGATGGAGGGGGCACGCGGGCGCGGAGGAAGGGATCGGTCGCCGCCGGCGGAGATTGACAGCCTATCGCCGCGAGCACCACGAGCGGCATGAGACCCAGCGCCCGACGCATCGGCAGACTCCTTTACGCCGTTGATTCGATCCTTGGCGTGCCACTTCGCTTTACAGTGCCGCCCTCGTTTAGTTGAGCGAACCTACGGGTTTAGCCCGTAGGTCTTCGTACGTAGCACGGCAACGTCCGGCGGACCTGCGGGCGAAACCCGTAGGCTCGCTGACGCGTGTCCCGCGATGCACTGGTGGCCAATGCACACGAGTATGACCAAAAGGGGAACAATCAAAGAAGTGAAGCCCCGGCCGGCAGCGGGACGCGAAACCTCTGCCGGCCGGGCGGGTAGATTAGCGTTTTGGCGCTATCTGTCCAGATCGGTCTCACGGCGTGCTAGCACTGCTCGCCGCTGCCAGCGACACCGTTTGAGGCACGCGCCGCCCGTCGGCGAGACGCTTCGGTCGTTCCGACTCGGGCAGAACGAACGGGTTCTTGATGGTCACCGGCTTCGACACCGTCTGCACCGTCGCTGCCTTGTTCGTCACGCGGCGGCGGGCGTAACCGTTCCACTGGGTCGAGCGGCTGGGAACGCGCTCGGGGGTCATGATGCCCGGCGGGTAGGCGAACGGGCTATAGCCGTACGGCCGCGGCGTGATGTGACTGTAGTAGACCGGTGGGAACATGGCGAAGTAGGGGGGCGCATCGAGCACATAGGCGCTGTACGGCATGCCGTACCCATAGCTGTAGAGCCCACCGCCGCCGCCCCAGCCCCACTGGGCGTTGGCCGTCGAGCCGAGCCCGACGACGAGCACGCAAACACCAAGCACACACGCAAGCCGACGCAAGTTCATGGCAGATACCTCAAGAGGTCGCTTGACTTCGGCGCCGACCGAGCGTGGCCGGCGGTCAACTATCCAGGCTAATTGGCCGGCCACCGGATACAACGGTCCCGGGTGGGTTTTTTCCGGATCCACCGTCAAAAGAGGCCCCAAGCCCAGGGATGGCAACCCTTGGGGACGCGGCGAAAAAGATCGGCGGCGGGAGTCGCCTCCTGCACGGACCGTTTGCACAATGGGGGGGGGCGGGCATCCTACCCGCCTTCGAATCAACAAGGGATCCACGGTATGACAACAAACGCCAACAAGGGCACTCTTTGGTCACGGCAGCGCCGCACCCTCGCCCTGACGCTGGTGACCGCGGCCCTCGCCGTTTCGGCCGCGCGTGCCGACGACGCTGCCGCGATCCGCGAATTGAAGCTCCGCGACTGGCAGCCGCGGTCGATGCTCGTCACCCACTCCACGGAGCTGGCCAAACCGCGCTTCCCGGCCGTCGACGTGCACAACCATTTGGGCGCAGGCAAGACGCATCTCACGCCCGAGCGCGTTGCCGGCTATCTCACCGAGATGAACGAGGCCGGCGTGCGAACGGTCGTCAATCTCGACGGCGGCTGGGGCGACCGGCTGGCCGAAACGCTCGCCGCGCTCGACCACGCGCATCCCGATCGCTTTATCACATTCGCGCAGCTCGACTTTCGCGGCATCGACGACGCCGACTGGGGCAACCGCGAGGCCCGGCGGCTCGAAGAAAGTTTCCGCATGGGCGCGGGCGGGCTCAAATTCCACAAGTCGCTCGGCCTCTCGATCCGCTACAAGGACGGCACGCTCTTGCGGGTCGACGATCCCAAGCTCGCCGCGGTCTTCGACGTGTGCGCGAAACACCGGCGGCCGGTGATGATCCACACCGCCGACCCGGCCGCGTTCTTCACGCCGCTCGACCGGTTCAACGAGCGGTGGCACGAGCTGAACGAGCACCCCGATTGGCTCTTCTACGGCGAGCGGTTCCCGTCGCGCGAGGATTTGGTCGCGCAGTACATCAAGGTCGTGGCGCGGCACCCGAAAACCACGTTCATTGGCGCCCACTTCGGCAACAATGCCGAGGACCTGGCGACGGTCGCCAAGTGGCTCGACGAGTATCCGAACCTGTACGTCGACATCGACGCGCGGATTTCCGAGTTGGGCCGGCAGCCGTACACGGCCCGCAAGTTTTTCATCAAGTATCAGGACCGGGTGATGTTCGGCACGGACACGACGCCGCGGCGCGAGGCGTTCCGCATCTACTACCGGTTCCTGGAGACGGACGACGAATACTTCGACTGCGCGGCCAGCCATCACCTGCAAGGGTTTTGGCGGATTTACGGTGTCTTTCTGCCGGACGACGTGCTGGAGAAGATTTACGTGACGAACGCCGAGCGGGTCTTGCTCGCTGGGCGCGAGCCCCTGGGGGGCGGGCATCCTGCCCGCCTTCGAACAGACGGAAACGCGTCCGCGCCGCCGTCTGAGCAGAAAGAGACAAACAACCAGGCGAGCGCTACAGAGCCAGCACAGAAAGCGCCCGGGGCGGTTAGAGGGTCAGAGGCGGGCAGGATGCCCGCCCCCCAGTTGCGCGTCCCAGCCGCGCCGGACTTTGCCATTACCGGCGATGGCGCCGCGCGCGCGTGGGAGCGCGCGGCCTGGGAGCCGCTCCGCCGGCGAGGCACGGCCGGGGCCGAGTATCTCTCGCGCGTGAAGATGCTTTATTCGCCGACCGGCCTGTACGTGCTGTTCGACGGCGAGGACCGCAAGCTGTCGGCCGCGCTCCGCGACGATTTCTCGGACCTGTGGAAGGAAGACGTCTTCGAGTTCTTCTTCTGGCCCGACGAGCGGCAAAGCGTTTACTTCGAGTACGAGATTTCCCCGCTGGGCACGGAGTTGCCGATCCTGATCCCGAATTTCGACGGCAAGTTCCTTGGCTGGCGGCCGTGGCACTACGAAGGGAACCGCAAGATTCAAAAGGCCACCACCGTCACCGGCGGGGCGAAGGAAACGGACGCCGCAATCACCGGCTGGCGGGCCGAGGTGTTCGTGCCCTACGAGCTACTGCGGCCGCTACTGAACGTGCCGCCCAAGCCGGGCAGGCGGTGGCGGGCCAACTTCTATCGCATGGACTACGATGAGAACAAACAGAGCGGCTGGGACTGGGCCCGCGTCGGCGCAAGCTTCCACGAGTTCCAGGAATTCGGCACGCTCCTGTTCGAGTGACGAGCCACAGCAGGCCGAGCGAACCACAAAGACACGAAGGACACAAAGAGCTTTACAGGGTCAATTTTGTCCTTCGTCGAATTCCTTATCTTGGCGTCCTTGGCGACTTGGCGGTTTTCTTCCTGTTCGGGGGACGCTACCGCTTGTGCTTCAAGATCGCTTCCTCATCGAACACCGCGTGGTTGATCACCGTGCGGTTCTGCGACGTGTACACCAGGTGGATCTTGCCATCGGCCGCCTGGATCGCGTACGGGTAGGCGAACGAGTCTTTGCCTTCGGCGATGTTGCGGCGATACGGATAGCTCTTGTCCTGGTCGGTCGAGATGGCCACCGAAAGCGGCGTGCGATCGTCCATGCTGTCGTTGTAGACCAGAAGCAGGTTGCCGCTTTTGAGCTTGAGGAAATCGACCGCCGCGTTCGGGTTGGGGAACGCCGAGTCGCGCCCCTCGCTCCACGTGCGGCCACCGTCGTGCGACTCGCTCCGCACCAGGTAACCGTCGGTCGTCGGCTCGTACCCACCGCCGCGCCGGCAGTAGCAAATCAGGTCCTTGTCGTTCAGTTGCACGGGGGCCGGCTGGATATTGCCCACGCGCGAGTGGATGCGGCTCGACTCGCTCCACTTCTTGGTCTTGGGGTTGAACCGCAGGAAGAGCGACGTGCTGTCGGCGCCGACGCGCTCGGGGTCGTGCCCTGTTTCGTGGTAGACCGGCAGGAGGTAGTCGCCGTCGGCGAGCGTGATGGGGCGGTTGCGGACCATCATGCCCTCTTCCAGCGCGACCATGAACGAATCGCTCCAGGTCTGCGCGCCGTCGCGCGACAGCTTGGCCTTGATCCGCGACGTGCTCCAGGTGTCGCCGAAGCGGCACACGTAGAACAGCCACACCACGCCATCGGGCGCTTGCCACACCACGGCGTTGCCGTCGGAGTGAAAGGGCGTGTCGGCGATGATCTTGGGCGTGGACCATGCGGTCTCGCCCTGCTTGCGGCGCATGCCGTAGACGGCCGTCTGCTCGGCGTATTCCCCGTCGCCGCCGTAGTAGGCGATGTACAGGTCGCCATCGGCTAACTGCTCGATCGAGGCCGGATGCTTGTACCGGCCAGGCACCTCCGGGCCGGTCACGCGCTCGATCGTAATGTCGTCGGCGGCATGTGCAGCGGCCGCGGCAAGACTGATGGCGATGAGACAGGGGATCCGAGTGGCTAATCTGCGCATCGAGGCGGCTCCGTGGTTTGCGTGGCCTCGATTGTAGCTGCCGCGGGACGCCATCGGGAGTGCGAAGCATTTCGCGCAAACAGAGGCGGGCGGGATGCCCGCTCCCCCGGTCGCCCTCCCGAATACGGACGGCACCGGATATCTTAGTTTTGCCGCTCGACTTCAGACGTGAACCAGGCGCGGCGTGCCACGCTCTTCCCTACAGCCTGCAGCCCCAAGCCTCCAGCCTCACCATGACCGATCTGTTGCGCCAGGAAATCGCCACAGCGGCCGACACTGTTGTGGTGAAGGTGGGCACGCGCGTCTTGACGGCCGCCGACGGCACGCTCGACGAGGCCCGCGTCGCCAGCCTGGCCGAGGAAATCCACAAGCTCGTCGAGGCCGGGCGGAACGTGGCGGTCGTCAGCTCCGGCGCGGTCGGCGCCGGCATGGGACGGCTGGCGCTCAAGGAGCGGCCGCACGACCTGGCGCGGCTGCAGGCCGTGGCCGCCATCGGGCAAAGCCACCTCGTGCAGGTGTACGAGCGCTCGCTGCGTGCCCACGGCCGGCACGCCGCGCAGATTCTGCTCACGGCCGCCGACCTCGACGACCGCACCCGCTACCTCAACGTCCGCAACACGATCCTCACGCTGTTCGAGCTGGGCGCGGTGCCGATCATCAATGAGAACGACACGGTCAGCGTCGAAGAGCTGCAAACCACCTTCGGCGACAACGACCGGCTGGCCGCCATGGTCACCAACTTGCTCCGCGCGCCGCTCTTGGTGCTGCTTTCCGACGTCGAGGGCTTGTACGACGGCGACCCGGCGTCGCCCGGCGCCAAGCTGGTTCCCACGGTCACGCGGCTCGACGATTCGATCATGGCGCTTGTGCGCGACGTGAAGACCGGCCTCAGCAAAGGGGGCATGGCCAGCAAGCTAGCCGCCGCGCGGATGGCCACCGTGGCCGGCGAGAACGTCGTCATCGCCAGCGGCCGGCAGCCCGGCACGCTCGCGCGCATCATGGCCGGCGAACAAGTGGGCACGCTCGTGGTCGCGCAGGGGCAGGCGATCGCCTCGCGCAAGCGATGGATCGGCTTCACGGCCCAACCGCGCGGCCACCTGGTGCTCGACGATGGAGCCCGCCGGGCGATCGAGCGGCAAGGTCGCAGCCTGCTGGCGATCGGCATCGTCGACGCGGTGGGCCATTTCAAAAAAGGGGACGTCGTGGCGCTGCGCGACGCGGGCGGTGAGGAATTCGCCCGCGGCCTCACCAACTACGCGGCCGAAGAGGTGCAGCGGATCAAGGGCCTCAAGACCGACGCGATCGCCCAAGCTCTCGGCCATTGCCCTTACCAGGAAGTGATGCACCGCGACAACATCGCGGTGACGAGCGGGGGCGCGTGAACGGCCCCGTCGAGTCAAGTAGTGAGTCCGCCGTGGCGTTTTCGGGCCGAATCGGCCATACTAAGTGGTTCTGCCGAGCCCGTGGTGCCGGCTCTGACGTGATGCGTGTCCTGCCGCCGAAGACCGCCGGGGTGAACCCGGCGGCTCACTAAGCCGTCGGCGAGGACGCCGCCGCGTCGGAGTTGCTGCCTACTGCCCTGTTGCCTACTTCCTCCCCCATGGCCATCACCCTGCACCTGACCGCCGCCCCGGCCGCTCGCCGCGTGCCGGGCACTGAGATTCCCTGCTACGTCTTCGAGTCCAGCCGCGAGCTGGCGCGGCACGTCGCCCACACCATCGCCGGCGTCATCCGCGAGCGGAACTCGTTCGGGCAGAAGGCCGTGCTCGGACTGCCCACCGGGTCGACGCCGCTGGGCATCTATCGCGAGCTGATCCGCCTGCACCGCGAGGAGGGGCTCGATTTCGCGGGCGTGGTCACCTTCAACCTCGACGAATACTACGGCGTCCCGCGCGACCAGTTGCAGAGCTATCACCGCTGGATGCACGAGAACTTCTTCCAGCATGTCAACGTCGCGCCGGAGAGCATCCACATCCCCGACGGCACCGTGCCCTTAGACGATGTCGACGAGCACTGCCGCCGCTACGAAGCGGCCATCGAACGCGCGGGCGGCATCGACGTCCAGCTTCTGGGCATCGGCCGCAACGGGCACATCGGCTTCAACGAGCCATTCAGCGTCCGGCAGAGCCGCACGCGGCTGGCCACGCTCGACCCCGTGACCCGCAAGGACGCCGCGGCCGATTTCTTTAGCGAGGACAACGTGCCGACGCAGGCCCTGACGATGGGGCTGGGCACCATCCTCGACGCCCGCAAGGTCCTGCTCGTGGCGCTCGGCGAGCACAAGGCGGGCATCATCCATGAAGCCGTCGAGGGGCCGCTTACGGACCGCGTGCCGGCCAGTTTCTTGCGCGAGCACGCTGACGCAGCGGTGTTGGTCGACGACGCGGCCGCCGGACAGCTCATGGGCGTCGCCACGCCCTGGGTCCTGATGCCCGTCGAGTGGACCGACCCGATGATCAAGCGGGCCGTGCTGTGGCTGTCGCAGCAGACCGGCAAGGCGCTACTGAAGCTCGACGAGCAGGACTTTCGCGACCACAACTTGCACCGGCTCTTGCGGCATCACGGGCCGGCGCAGAGCCTGGCGCACCGCGTGTTCCGCTGGATGATGGACACGATCGAATATCACCCGGCCGGCCGCGACGCGAAGCGGGTGATCTGCTTCAGCCCGCACCCCGACGACGACGTGATCAGCATGGGTGGGACGCTGATCAGGCTGGTCGAGGACCGGCACGAAGTGCACGTCGCCTACATGACGAGCGGCAACATCGCGGTGTTCGATCACGACGCGCAGCGGATCGCCGACCTGGTGGTGGAATTCAACCGGCGGTTCGGGATCGACGTCGAGCGATCGCTCGACGTCGAGGCGCAAGTGAACCAGGCGCTGGCGGGCAAGACGCCCGGCGAGCCCGACACCGATACGGTGCTGCGGATCAAGGCCCTCATCCGCTGGAGCGAGGCCAAGGCGGGCGCGATCGTGTGCGGGTGCCGCGAGGAACACCTGCACTTCCTCGATCTGCCGTTCTACCGCACCGGCACGATCGCCAAGAACCCGGTGGGCGACGACGACGTGCGAATCATTCGCGAGCTGCTCGCGCGCGTTGCACCGCAGCAGGTCTACATCGCCGGCGACCTGTCGGACCCGCACGGCACGCACCGCACGTGTGCCGAGGCGATCATTCGCGCGCTGGTGGAGATCGAAGCGGAAACCGGCAGCCGGCCCGAGGTGCTCTTGTATCGAGGCGCGTGGCAAGAATGGGCGCCGCACGAGATCGACGTGGCGGTGCCGTTGAGCCCGCGCGACCTCAAGCAAAAGAAGGCGGCGATCTTCCGGCACGAGTCGCAGAAGGACTCCGCGCTATTTCCCGGCCCCGACACGCGCGAGTTTTGGCAGCGGGCCGAGGACCGCAACCGCCACACGGCCGACACCTACAACCAGCTCGGCCTGCCCGAGTACTACGCCATGGAAGGCTTCGTCCGCTGGTCGGGCGAAACGCTCTGAGGCGTGCGATATCGGGAGCGCGAGGCGGGCGAGGCTCCCGCCGAGCCGCGCGCATCAGAGGAAACCGGCTCAGCAGGAGCTTCACCCTCGCGGCGGGCCGCCGGCGGGGCTGAGCAGGTACATGACGCCGATCGGGATCAAGCCGACCGCGAACGGCACGCCGCCGAAGACGGCCATCACCTCGAGTGCCTCGAGGGCCGTGGCTCCCTCGGTCACCGCCCACACGGTGAACAGCCCTCCTGAAATCAGGCACAGCAGGACGAGCACGGCCAGCCAGGCGACGGCCCGGCCGTGGCGTGCCGGACCGATGCGGTGGCGGACGAAGCGAAAGAGCGCGAAGGCCGCCAGCCCCACGATCACATAGGGCGCGGCCCGCGACAGGATCCACAGAAGTTGATCGACCATCGTGCTGCGCCGTGAATGACGCCTCGGCACACCTAAAGATGCATGGTTAGCCAAAGTCTAGCACGAGTCTTGGCCTTTGGCGACGATGCCGCTTGCGCGCAGGAGAACTGCAAAGTCCTGGGAGAGGGGGTCAGGCACACTCTTCGGCCGAAGGTCCTTCGGAAGAATTGAAAACCGCGTGCGCCGAAAAATGAGCCAGACCCCGGACTTTGCAGTTCTCCTTTTTGCGCGGGCGATGATCCGCTGTAGCGCGTCAGCGTGGGCCGACGGCCAACGGCGGCACATCGTTCATGCCGGGGACAACTCGATAGCGCAGCGGCGTAGTCTCGGGGCGGGCGTATTTCGCCGGCAACTGACTGGGACCGTCCCGGACCGTTTCCTCGCCGATCTGCCGTGGCGCCCGCAACTCGACCGTGATCGCATATTCTCCCTCCGGCGCACCGTCGTTGGGTTTGTCGGTGGTCAGCGCAAACTGCCCCTCCGCGTCGGTGTAAGCCAGCGGTTTCTGCGGTGCCTCGGCTGACGATGAGAGCGGGTGGAAGACGACCATCGCCTCGGCCACGGGCTCGGCAGCTGACAGCACCCGACCGCGAACCGAATAACACGTGACCGTCACCTTGCGCGAGCAGCCCACCGGCAAGCCAAGTAACACGGCACCGACAAGCAACGACGTGGGCAATGGAGCGGAGGGCATCGGGCGTGACCGCAGGTGGCAAACAGCAGACAAGGGACCGCTAAAGCCCGCTGGCCGGCTCGCCGGCGCTTCGGGTGACGAGTGCGACGAGCGCCGACAAGTTGGTCTGCTCCGTCAGAAATCGTACAGACCCGTCGGCCAACGCAAAGTTGGCGCCGCTTGGGTGGAATGCGTAGAAGCAGTGTCCCCACTCGTTCGAGTTGTTGATGCCGAGCTGACCGGGGATGGGGCCGAACGCGGTATCCCATGCCTTCCGCTGACCGATCTCGTAGGGGTTGTCGGTCGTGGCCCAGGCGCCGCCGCGGGCGCGCACCTTCGGTGCGCTCGTGAAGTCGTTGGCGTATCGCGTGCCGCGGCGCCACACGTCCTCCCTCCCGGCACACTCGCCCAGCATGATGCTGTTCGATAGGCCGTCGGTGACGTCGGCGGCCCGATTTTGCGGATTCCTGGCCTCGTACCAACGGATCACGCCGCGGAGGTCGGCCGTCGCGGCGAGCTGCTGATCCGCCGGCAGGACCTGATTGATGTCCAGGTGCACCCCGGCCGGCGTGAAATAGTCGCCGCAGGCGCCCGTCTTGTTCGGCGGAGTCGTCTCCGGCTTGTCCTGCACGCGATTCTGCTCCGGCGTGGACGGGCATTGCACGAGCGGAAGTTGCGTGGCCACCAGGCTGCGGTTCGGCTCGACCCACCAGTCGATCGTCAGGTTGTATCCAGCAACCAGCGTCTGCTGCTCGACGAACGGGAAGACAAATGGCGCCCAGTTGTTCTTCCCGGGTTTGTTGGGGTCGCTGATCGCCAGCGGGAACTGCTTGTACGTCTCTTCGTGGTTGTGGAACGCCAGCGCGAGCTGCTTGAGGTTGTTCGCGCACTGCGACCGCCGGGCGGCCTCGCGAGCCGCCTGCACGGCCGGCAACAAAAGCGCGATCAACAAGCCGATGATGGCGATGACCACCAACAACTCAACCAACGTGAAACCGTGTACGGTCCGGGCAGGGCCACGCCGGCATGCAACACGGAGCCCGCGCGGGTAGGGCATCAAAACGGTCCTAGTGGTGCATAGAGAAAAATGGTGGCGGGCTGGCGGGCTCTACACGTCGGCAACCGCAACGATCGTGCCGCTACCGGGACCCCCGAGCACAAACCTCCAAATCCTCGAACATTTCCGATTCGTAAGGATGTTTCGGCGCTCTACCCTCGCAATCCAAACACGCACGCTGGTGGCGAATACTTAGCCGCGCGCGGCCAAATGCTCGCCATAATGGCGGCTGGGCGGCATACCGGCCCCGACTGCCTGTACAAACGCTATTGACTCTGTACACGCGTATATTATATTTCTGAAGACGATCCTCTGCTCGCCCCATCCACCCTAGGCGCATCACAGCACAATGGCCAATCTCGAGCGACTGACGAAGCGGCAGCGCGAAGTGTACCAGTTCATTCGCGAAAAGATCCGCCACCGCGGGTACGGGCCCACCGTTCGCGAGATCGGCTCTCAGTTCAAGATCAGCTCCCCCAACGGCGTCATGTGCCATTTGAAGGCCCTGGAGAAAAAGGGCCTGATCACGCGCGAGCCCAATATGTCGCGGGCCATCATGCTCGCGACCGAGACGCCCGAGGGGGGCGGCGGGTTGCCGCTGGCCGGCCGTATCGCCGCCGGCGTCCTGCACGAGGCCGTTGAGCAAAACGAGCGCATCGACTTCGGCGAGCTGTTCGGGGCCGACGATCAGTTCGTGCTCGAGGTCCGTGGTGACTCGATGATCGACGATCAGATCGCCAGCGGCGACTACGTGGTGATTCGAAAGCAAGAGACAGCGCAGCGCGGCCAGATCGTCGTCGCGCTGACCGAGGAAAACGAGGCCACGCTCAAACGCTGGTATCCCGAGGCCCACCGCATCCGGCTGGAACCGGCCAACTCGTCGATGGCACCGATCTACGTCAAGAATGCCCGCGTGCTGGGCATCGTCGTCGGCGTGGTGCGCAAAGTGAGCTAGGCGTCTATCGGATTGAGCGCTCGATCAGCGAGCCTCTGAGTTTACCCCGGAGGTCTTTGGAGTGGGAGCACGGAGTTCCAAAAGTCCCTACGGGAGCAACCTGTACGCTCGCCGAGAAGCACGGTAACCGGTCGACGCGCGGTCTATTCCGCGTCCTCGCGGCGCTTCCATTCGTCGTGCCAGAATTGATATTGCGGGTCGCCGGCGCGAAAGGTGAATACGGCGTCGGGCAATCCGGCCGCGAATGCGCCAGTCGACGGCACGCGGACCAAAACAGCCCCGTCTTCGCGACGCATAAGGTTCCAGTTCTCGGCGACGATCATCGGAAGCAACTCCAGCACTAGCCGCTACGGCGGAGGGGTTCCACCAATCGCAAGAGCGTCTGTATCAAAGTCTAGAATATTCCCGCCACTGCGCCCAAGGGCATCCGCCTGATCACACGGCGGCTACTTTGCGGCGGCGCGAGCGAGGCGCGTTGCTAGCAGGCTTAGCTGCCTCAAGCGCCAAGAGCCGGGTTTTCATCGCCATCCCGGTACGCGCGGAGTAGCCGCCCAGTTTGCCTCCCGACGCCAGCACGCGGTGACACGGGATCAAGAGCGGCACGGGATTCGTGGCCATCACGTTTCCCACCGCCCGAGCGGCCCGCGGATACCCGGCCGCTTTGGCCAGCGCCGCGTAGTTGGAGGTTTTTCCGCGACGAATCCTGCGGCACGCCGCCAGCACGCGGCGCTGGAACTCGGTGCGCGGCCCGAGATCGAGCTTGACATCGCGAAAGTCATCGGCGGCGCCGCGCGCGTAGGCCTGCAATCGTTTCACGAGTCGCGGGGCGCAGCGGCCCACCCGTGACTCCGTGGCGCCGTCGCCCAGCGCAGCGAGGGCTTCGCCGGGCGATGGGTAACCCATCACCAGGCGGCGCAGCCGCTCCCCTTGGCCCACGATCGCCATCCATCCGAGCGCCGAGGGGAACACGGCGATCGCGTCCGTGCCCCTTCGCTTGGCCTTCATCGCGACATCCCCGGTTCGCGTCAACGTGCCGGCCTTTCCCCCGCTTTGACAGCGGCAACCGGGGCATTTTATACTGCAAGCGCGATCTAACAAGCCGTTTCGGCGCGAGGCCCCTGCGCGCGTTTCACACATCAACCCCCAAGGGCGCTTTGATGAATCCGTACAGCTCTCTGTGCGACGACTTCTATGTCAACCTGAACCTCAGCACGGAGATGGAGCTGCCGAACAACCGCGAGACGATCCTGCACTACTTCGAGCGCATCCAGAAGAACTACCCCTCGATGCGCAATTTCTACTGCCGCGAGAAGGGAGATTTTGTCCTCGAGGAGGACAAGGACGGCGGCCAATACCGCTGGTGCACCGTCGAGGCCCGGCGGCTGTGCTCGGGCCAGGTCAACCCCGTGTCGGTCGACGACGTGCTCGCCCAGCACAGGCTGGTGCTGGAGCTGGCTCCCTACATGCTGTCGGTCAGCCCTCTGGATTGCGAGGCGCTCGACCTGTTGTTCGGCTTCGATTTCACGTATCGTGGCAACCACAACCAGGTGGTGGTCGAGGCGTTGGGGCTCAGCCCGGCCTTGGACCGATTCGGCGACATGCCGGGGGCTTCGGTCATCAATTACGAGCCGTCGATGACCTTGGCCTTGGACGACGATTGCCGGACGCAGTGCCGGATTTCCGTCGAGACGCGCACCAACGCCTACCAGGTGCGCACCGGCGATTTCCCGGAAGAACAGCTCAGCGTCTATCTCACGGCCCGGCAATATGGCAGCCTGGGAGCCGGCGTCACGTACGTCTCGGCGCTGGCGGAGTTGTCCAAGGTGTGCCAGGAAATGGTCGAAGCGTACGTCATCGACAACGTGCTGCGCCCGCTGGCCCGCGCGATCGCCCTGAGGTAGCGGGCACGATTCCGGCCCTTGGCACTCACCGCTCCTGCCTTGATTCGCCCCCGCCATGCCTGTCAGCTTCAGTGAGTTTGCCGATGGCGTGGGAAACGAGACGGCGTTCACCGTCCTGGCGGCGGCGCGGCGGCTGAAGGCGGCCGGAAAACGGGTAATCGAGCTGGAGATTGGCGACAGTCCGTACGCGAGCACGCAGTCGGCCAAACGCGCTGGCATCGCGGCGATTGAAGCGGACCAATCGCACTACGGCCCCTCGCTGGGCCTGGCCGAGCTGCGCGAGGCGGCCGCCCGCTACGTCCGGCGCGAATACGGCGTAGCGGCCACCGCGGCCAACGTCGTGATCGGTCCCGGCGCGAAGATTTTCGAGCAGCTCTTCTGCGAAGCGTTCCTCGATCCGGGCG
Organism: Planctomycetia bacterium; assembly: GCA_016191115.1. GTDB lineage: Bacteria > Planctomycetota > Planctomycetia > Pirellulales > JACPPG01 > JACPPG01. The sequence goes on from JACPPG010000036.1 coordinate 73,275, forward strand.
ATGGCGTGCTCGTCTTCAGTCCCCACTTTCCCACGTACCTGCCCAACATCGCCCGGCGCGGCGCGCACGCGTGGCTGGCTGAGCTGCGGGCCGGCGACCGGTTCCGGCCGCGGTTGGATGAGGTGGAGCGATTCTTGCGCGACGTGCCGCGGGCGAAGGCCGTCTTCCTCAACAGCCCCCACAATCCCACCGGCGGCGTGGCCACCGAGGGTGATCTGCGCGGGCTGGCCGACCTGGTGCGCGGCCGCGACGTCGCCGTGTTCAGCGACGAACCGTACGACCGGATGGTGTGGCAGGGATGCCACCGGACAATCCTGTCCGAGCCGGGCATGCTCGCTCAGTGCGTGGCCGCCTATACCTTCAGCAAGTCGTACAGCATGAGCGGCTGGCGGCTGGGGTTCGCCGTCAGCAGCCCTGCGATCACCGAACGATTGGGCACGCTCATCAACACGACGCTGTCCTGCGTGTCCCCCATGGCCCAATTGGCCGGCGCGGCGGCGCTCGAGCACGATGCGGCCGAGCGCGACCGCAACATGGAGCGCTTTGGCGAACAAGTATCAGTGCTCTCGCGCGGACTGGCGTCGATTCCGGAAGTGCGCTGCCAGGTGCCCGACGGCACGTTCTACGTCTTTCCGGACGTGCGGGCGGCGTGCAATCGCCTGGGCCTCACGTCGCACGGCTTGGCCATGTTTCTCCTGGAGGGAGCCGACGATCACTTGGGCGTGGCCTGCCTGGGAGGCGAATGCTTCGGCGCCGCGGGGGCGGGCTTCTTGCGTTTCAGTTGCGCCGAGCCGCCGGACGAGATCCTCGAGGCGGCCGGGTTTTTCCAAACCGCGATCACGCGCACGGAGCGGGCTCGCGCGTTCGTGGAGAAACACCCCGAATTCCAACTCCAGGAGCCGTACGCCCTGGACGGGCGAGGTTAGGAGTGGGGATTTAGGGATTGGGGGGATTGCGCCAGCCTTCTCTGGGCCGGTGAACGCTAAGCTCTGAGCTAAGTTCGTGATAGGCAAGCCACGCGGCATGCCTTGGGCGGGGAAACCGCCGGTCGCGCGCGGGGAACCCGCGGCGGCAGGCGCGTGGCGCTGCCCGCGCCGTTCACGGGGAGACGTTGGCGATGTCCCGCATTCAACGCAAGCGGCTGTTCGTCGATCCGAAAGTGCAGGGCGCGCTCTTGTTTCGCGCGTTTTTGTACTGGGCGTTCTGCATCGTGATCGTCACGTCGATGCTGATCTGCTGGCGGATCTTGACCGGCCCGGCGCGGATGTTCTATACGCACTTCGACGATCTGTGGTTCCACTACGCCCCGGCCCTGGTGACTTCGGCGTTATTGCTGCCGTTCATCCTGTTTGACACGGTGCGGATCAGCAACCGCTTCGTCGGACCGATCTACCGATTGCGGAGCTGTATGCGTCAGCTTGCCCGGGGCGAGCACGTCAACCCGATCAAGTTCCGCAAGGACGATTTCTGGCGCGAGGTCGCTGACGAATTCAACGAGATTCTGGCGATCGTGCAGGATGGCAAGCAGCCAGGGCAGACTCCGGTGGCGGTGGAGCTCGCTCGGACGGAGAGCGCGGCGACCGTGGCCGCGGCGGCGAAGACCGCCAGCAATTGAGTGTCGCCATGCGAACCGTGCCCATCGTGCTTCGCGCGGATGCCATTCGTTCTCTGCTTTCCGCGCAGCGAACACTGGCGAAGCCAGTGGCACACGGAATGGCCTAACGTGCGTTCGCATCGCGCACAAGCGCGCGGCGGGCAAGAACATCGGACGCTCCATCGGCGACAAGAACACGCGCTTCGATCGCGTGGCGACGCGCGCGTCGAGACGCCGCGGCGCGGGAATTTCTCTTGCATGCTTTTCGATGACTTCGTAGGATGAGCGATGTCGAGGAGGTGCAAGGGCGACGACGAAGGTGGTTAAAAGACCCCTCTCGCGACTTGCAAGTCTCGGCGTGAAGCGATCGATGAGTGATCGGCGACTGCCCAACCGAGAACAAGGAGATTGATCCCGCGACCATCGACCGGCGTGGCCCGACGTGGGCCGCGGACCGTTTCGTTGTGTTTCTACTGTTCCGCGGCGAGTTGCTCGCCTGGTGCCGCCCCAGCCCGGCTGCCGGTGAAGCTGTTCGCCATCCACTCCAATGAGGAGGACTTCTGGTGGCCAAAAAGAAGGCAGCCAAGAAGGGCGCCAAAAAGGCAGCCAAGAAGAAGGCCAAGAAGAAGTAGCACGTTTCCGGCCCTTTGCGGCCGGGACATGTGAACCTTCCTGACCTGTCACAACGAGAAAGGAGCGCCCGGCGCCGAACTTGGCCCGGGCGTTTCTATTGCGCGTGCGAGCGATAAGTCGCTGATCTCGGCTGGCCGGGGCGCCTGGGCAGCGTGCCCGGTGGAAGTGGCTTCTGGGTCTTCGGGAGTTACCTTCAGCCGCGACCACCCTGCGGCAACGGGGACCCCTCTACAAGCTCGCGGCTGTCGTGGCCGCACGATGCGGGACGAGCGTCCGCGTCGAGCGTTCTCCCGCGGCGTGGACCCACGCGCGCGGCTCCGTGATTTGGTCGGTCTTGGCGTATCGCAGCAGCAGTCCGCCGGCGAACGAAAGCGACGCGTCGCTGACTGTGCCCACGACCAGCACCGTCGGCCCGGAGAAGTTTTCCGGTTCCAAAAGCGCCGCCGCTCCGGGCCGGTGCGCTCCATAAAGTTCCGGTAGCCGCTCGTTCTCAGCGGCGCGGCGGCCCACGATCGCCTTCGTCCGCCGATCGAAGCGCACGTGTCGACCGATCTTCAATAGCTCGAACTCCAGGCGCCCGGCCGCCGAGTCGTGCGCGACCAGGTCGTGAACTTTCGTGGCGAATTGCGGCTCGGTCAGCGCGCACCCCGTCGAGGGATTGGGGATCCGCCGCAATCCCAGCTCACGCGCCAGGGCAATCAACTCCTTGCGGCCGCGGCCCGAGAATCCATGGAGCCGCTGGCGATCCACCAGCCCGGAGCGCTCGGCGGCCGTGGGCGGCAACAAGCGCGCCGAGAGCGGCCGCAGCAAATGGTCGTCGAGCCCCGCCTGGTGCGCGATCACCGCCAGGTCGCGCTTCTTCTGACTCATGGGGCGCTGGCCCACGACCTCGCCGCTGGCGACAAACGCCGCGCCCGTATCGTTCATCCACTGCCGGGCCAGGCGAAACATGTAGATGCGGCAATCGACGCAGGGGTTGGCGCCGCGGCCGTAGCCGTGCGCCGGGTCGTGGATAATCCGCAGGTAGTCGTCACGCTCCGAGACGAGCGACAGCCGCACGCCCAACTCCTCGGCCGCGAGCGCGGCTTGGTCCTGGCAGCAGACGAATGTCGTGCGAAAATTGAGCGCTTCGACCTCGATTCCTTGCGCTTGCAGGATGCGAATGGCCAACATGCTGTCGAGGCCACCCGAGAGCAGGGCCACGGCGCGGACGGTCATGGGATGGCTGCGTGGGGTTCGTGGCCGAGGCGGCGCCCGTTCAGTCGGAGGGGAACGGAACGACTTCCCCTTGAATCTGGCTGAGCGCGTTGCGCGCGGCGCGCTGCTCGGCTTCCTTCTTGTTGCGGCCCCAGGCCGGCTGATATCGGTCACGGCCGATTTGGGCCGAGATCTTGAAGCACTTGCTGTGATCCGGCCCCTTCTCGTCGAGCAACTGATACGTCGGCGTGCTGCCAAACTCGCGCTGCGCGAATTGCTGCAACTGCGACTTGTAGTTGCAACCGTTCTCGCCCGAGGCCGCCATTTCGATTTCCGGGCCGATGTGCCGCTCGATAAAGGCCCGGGCGGCCGGGTCGCCGCCGTCGAGGTAGATGGCGGCGATCATTGACTCGAAGACGTCGGACAAGAGCGACGGCGGCACGGTCGGATGGCTGGTCATCCCCTTGCCGAGGATCAAGAACTCGTCGAGCCCCAGGGAATCGCTGGCCTTGGCGCACGTCTGGCGGCTGACCACGACCGACTTGATCTTGGTCAACTCTCCTTCCAGCAGCTCGGGGTAATTGTGGTAGAGGATCTCACAGACAACGAAGCCGAGGATTGCATCGCCGAGAAACTCGAGGCGCTCGTTGCTGGCCAGGCGATGCAGCGCGCCGGAGGCATGCGTCAGCGCGGACAGCAATAATTGCGGATTACGAAACCGATAGCCGATGCGATCCTGGCACTGCTCGATTTTGCAGTTGGCCTGTAGACGGTCGGTTTCGAGGATGTCGCTCATGCCGCACAAATAATTAACGCCTGTGGGGGGCGGCCACTACCGCGCCACCATCATAACCCTATCTGGGATAGAGGGTTTTGTCAATCGAGCTTGGCGGACGGCGAGCGGTTTGTTATGACATTTGCCCGCCGGCGCCCGCCGCGAAGACCGTGCGCAAGACTGGTGATTTCGTCCCCAACAACCCGCGCAGAGCGAACCGCTTACAAGCGAACTTCGTACGCGAAAGTGTAACCCACGAGTCCGCGACAGCAGCCGTCCCCGGCGCGACGGACCACTTCACGCATTTCCGCGATTTCACAGGAGGAGGAGAAGAGTATGAGCCAGTTAAAGCATCGCCCGGCGCCCCGGTTTCTGGCGGCGCTGGCCGTGGCGGGAGTCCTGGTGGCGGGCGCGGCCGTGTGGCACGGCCAGACCATCGCCGAGGATAAGCCGGTCGCGCAGACTCCGGAGCAGCAGCGCGGGCACTCCCACGCCAAGGAACTGTCCCGCGCCTTCCGCGCCGCGGCCGAGGCCACGATTCCCAGTGTCGTCACCATCACGTCGCAAACCCGCGCCAGTCAGGTGCGCGGCAATCTGCGTGGCGAGAATCCCTTCAAGGGAACGCCGTTCGAGGACTACTTCGGCGATCGCGGCGGTGTGCCCTTCAATATGCCCTCGCCGAAGCGCGTGGGCGTCGGCGCCGGCGTGATCATCGACCGGTCCGGCGTGATTCTCACCAACAACCACGTCGTCGACGGCGCGACGCAAGTCACCGTCCGCCTGGCCGACGGGCGCGAGTTCGAGGCGACCGACATCAAGACCGACAAGGACACCGACCTGGCGCTCGTGCGCATCAAGGACGCCGGCAATCTGCCCGCGGCCCGCTTGGGCGACTCCGACGCGCTCGATATCGGCGACTGGGTCATCGCCGTCGGCAATCCATTCAACCAGGAGATGACCGTCAGCGCCGGCATCATCAGCGGCAAGGGGCGGTCGTTGACCGGCGGCCAGCGGACCCAGTACTTGCAGACCGACGCCGCCATTAACCCCGGCAACTCCGGCGGGCCGCTCGTGGACCTCGACGGCGAAGTCGTCGGGATCAACACGGCCATCGCCTCCAGTAGCGGCGGGTTCCAGGGCGTAGGCTTCGCCATCCCCATTAACCAGGCCAAGTGGGTCGCCGATCAGCTCGCGCATGGCGGCACGGTTCAACGCGCCTATCTAGGAGTGTCGGTGGGCGAAGTGAGCGGCGAGTTGGCGCAACACTTCGGCGTCCATCGCAACGACGGCGTGCTGGTGGGCGAGGTTATCCCGGATTCGCCGGCCGCGAAGGCGGGCGTCCAGGAGGGGGACATCATCACCGATTTCGCAGGCAAGCACGTTGCCCGACCCGGCGAGTTGCAGCAACTGGTCGAACGAACGCCGGCCGATGCCAGGCAGGAACTGAAGATCCTCCGCAAAGGGAAGCCGATGATCCTCTCGGTGAACGTGAAAGCCATGCCGGGCGAGCCACGCGAGGAATTCCGTAGCGTGCGCAGCTCGGGCGACGAGAACTCAAGCAGCTCCGGCTACAAGAGCAAGGAGCTGGGCTTGGAAGTGGCCGACGTGTCGAAGGAAGAGGCCCGCCAGTTGGGCTTCAAGGACTATGCGGGCGTGGTCGTCACCGACGTTTCGCCCGATGGTCTGGCGGCCGACCAGGGTTTGGCCGAAGGGATGCTAATCATGAAGGTCGGCGACCAGAAGGTCGCCAGTGTCGAGGAGTTCAAGAAGGCCATGGCCAACCAGTCCACAAAGGAGGGCGTGCTCCTGTGGGTGCGGACGCAAGCGGGCAGCCGCTTCGTCGTGCTCAAGGAGTAACAGATTTCGATCATCGCCGTTCCCGTCGCACGAATTTGCGGCGGGCGGCAGGGCCGATCCAACCGTTTCAACCGGGCCGGCGCTCTCAAGAGCGCCGGCCTTTTTTCTTGACTCGCCTTCCGGCCACCCTAAGAATGCACCGTGGGCGCGTGGCGGACTAGGGCGGTCTGGCAACCGCTGTTAACTCTGGCGTGCCTGTTGAACATTTTTGCGTCACGCCTGATTTTGGCCCGTCGGCCAATTGTTTTAGCCCGAGCGCCCCAGGGGACCGACTTGCATGTTACGCCTGCCGCGCCTGGCCGTGGGATCCATTCAGCCGAGTGTCGACCCACAGCCGGTTTGTTGGGCGCTCATGGCGCTGGTGTCCGGCCAAGGGCATCGCGTGCAGCACTACTACTCGACGGCGTGTTTCCCTCGACTCGACGGCGGGCCCTCGGCGACGGGCACGAGCTCGCGCCACCTGGATAGTTGGTTGATGACGCCCGACGTCTGTCGCGAGGTCTTCGCGCACGGGGCTGACGGCACCGGCCTGGCCATTGTCGAAGGGCGCTATGCGCCGGCGCGTGACTCGGGCTGGCGTGGGGGCAACCTCGACGAATTGTGCGACTGGCTCGATCTGCCGCGCGTGGTCGTGCTCGACGTCACGCACATCGACGGTTGCTGCGTGCCGCAGCGTCCGCCGCAGGCCGACGCATTGATCCTGGACAACATTCGCGACATGCACCATCTCGCTCGCTTGCAGACGACGCTCGAGTCGTTGTGGGGAACGCCGGTGGTGGGCGCGCTTGAGACCTTGACGCCGCTCCGCGCCGCGCTCGCGCGGCTCCCCCGCGGCGCGGCGCCCCCCAAGGAACTCTGCCACGATCTGGCGGCGAGCTTCGCGCGGTACGCCCGGCTCGGCCGATTGCGCGAGCTGGCCGACCGCCGCGAATTCCCCACGGTGCGTCCCTTTGTGTTCAAGGCCAGCGATCGAGGCGATGCGCCGAAACTGACCGTGGCCGTGGCCTTCGACGACGCCTTCCGCTGCTATTTCCCCGATACGCTTGAGCTGTTGGAACTCTCCGGGGCAACGGTCGTCGATTTCTCGCCGCTGCGCGACGAAAGCCTGCCCACCGACGCCGACCTCGTCTACCTAGGCTGCGGCCATCCGGAACGGCACGCCGCCGCCCTGGCCGAAAACCATTGCATGCTCTTTGCGCTCCGCGAGCACGTGTGCGCCGGACGGCGGATCTACGCCGAGGGGGGCGGCATGGCCTATCTGTGCGAGCACATGGTCACGCCCGAGGGGGACCGGCTGCCCATGGTGGGCGCGCTGCCGTTGGTGGCCGCGGCCCATCCCCGGCCAACCCCGCCGACCCCGGTGGCTGTGACCTTGGCCCGAAAGAGCTGGCTGGGGCGCCCCGGCACGTCGGTGCGCGGGTATCTGAATTCCAATTTCCTCTTCGAGCCGTCCGGCGATCTGACGGGCCTGGTGAGCCAGCCCGGACACGAACGCGACCTGGTAGGCCGGTACATGGCGATCGGCAGCCGGCTGCATTTGAACTTCGTGTCGCAGCCGGACGTGCTGGCCAGTTTCCTGCGCCCGGCGTGCGAAGCGATGTCGTCGATCTAGCGTCAAATCTTATCGCTATCGGGCGAGAGCGCTAGTAGTTCATCGACCGCCTCGGCCGATGGCCCGAGGTCACGTTCCACGACCTCCCACACGGCAAAAATCAAGGTCGCTCGCGTGGCCCCCGTCGCCCCGAGCGGCCGATCCGAACACTCGCACGTTGCGGGCCCCGTGTTCCGCCGCCAGGCACAGAATGGTCGCCCGTTTCGCCTTCAACAGCGATTGGAAGTCCATGACGGTATCCCAACGCGGGTAACGGCCGTTTGCTTGAATCTTACCACAGGCGTCCCCATGTGACCGAGACATATCCGCCGGGTGGGTCTGCGGCGACCTCGCTCAGCCCACCAGGATGCCGGCGATCAGGCCGACGGCCAGGACCGTTTCCACCAGGCCGATGGCCTGCAGGGCCCGCGGATCGGCCTCGGTGAGGAACTGCTTGAACTGGGCCGGGAAGATGCTCAGCGTGAACCCCTCGGCCAGAAACAGTGTCAAGGCCCCCAGCATGACCCAACGTGCGACGTCCATCGTGGGAAGCTCCGCAACCAGTTTTCGATCGGATAACACCACCGACGCCCGACTACGCGGTGGCCGCGTGCCACAAGCGTCGCCATCGGGAGAACTGCAAAGTCCTGGAAGAGGGGGTCAGGCACATTTTTCGGCCGAACGTCCGTCGCAAGAATTGAAGACCGCGCGTGCCGAAAAATGAGCCAGACCCCGGACTTTGCAGTTCTCCTGCGTCGCCGTCGCGAGCTTTGCCGCGACAAGCCTTCAAAACTATAATCGGCGCGGCGCGGCCGGCACATCCGCGTTTCGGACCCTGATTTCACCTGGCATGGCACGACTGGGCGTCAATATCGATCACGTGGCGACGGTCCGGCAGGCCCGCCGCGCCTCCGAGCCCGACCCGGTGTGGGCCGCTGCCCTGGCCGAGCTGGGGGGCGCCGACGGCATCACGATCCACCTGCGCGAGGACCGCCGGCACATTCAGGACCGCGATCTGCGCGTGCTGCGCGAGACGGTCACCGTCAAGCTGAACCTGGAGCTGGCCTGCGACAACGACGTGCTGGCAATCGCCTGCCAGACCAAGCCCGACCAGGCCACGCTCGTCCCCGAGCGGCGCGAGGAAGTGACGACCGAGGGCGGATTGGAAGTCGCCGGCGCGAAAGCGAAAGTCGCCGACGCCATCCGCCGGCTGCACGACGCGGGGATCGTCGTGAGCTTATTCCTCGACCCGGACCGCGCGGCCATCGAAGCTGCCAAGAGCTTGGGCGCCGACGCCGTCGAACTTCACACGGGCCAGTACGCTCTGGCCGGCCCCGATCAGCAAGCGGCGCAGCTTGCGAAGCTGGTCGAGGCGGGCCGGCACATCGTCGAGCATGGGCTGACTTTGCACGCCGGGCACGGCCTGACCTACCGCAACGTCCAGCCGGTCGCCCACGTCGCGCACATGTGCGAGCTGAACATCGGCCACAGTATCGTCGCGCGGGCCCTGATGGTCGGCTTCCAGGCCGCCGTCCGCGAGATGAAGGAGCTGGTAGCGGGGAATGACGAATGCTGGAATCCGAATGTCTAAACTGAAGAACGTGTGAAGTTCAAAATTCCGGCCGCTTACTAGTTCGCGATTCGTCTATGTGACCTACATCCGCACCACGCCCGAGAAATTGTGGAAAGCGCTAATCGACCCCGAGTTCACGCGGCAATACTGGGTTGAAACGTGGCAGGACTGCCAGTGGAAGCCGGGCGCATCCTGGAGGATCATGGTTTCCCGACGGGCGCGTGGCTGACAGCGGCGAGATTCTGGAAATCGACCCGCCGCGGCGGATGGCCATCTCGTGGCGCAATGAGTTCAAGCCCGAGATGCGCGAGGAAGGCTACTCGCGCCTGACCTACGAACTTGAAAAGAGGGCGAGTCGGTGAAGCTGACCGTGATCCACGAGAGCGACACACCCGATTCGAAGCTCATCGACGCGGTGTCGAACGGCTGGCCGCACATTCTGGCCAGCCTGGTGCCACCGGAGGTAGTCTACTGGCGGCCGTGCCGATCGACGTTTCGTGACATCGCGATGATCGACCAACTGCCGGCCCTGGCGCTATCGTGTGGCGTGCTCGTTCTCGCGGCGGCGACGCGCGCCGACGAGCCCAAGGCCGCGCCCAAGTCCGATGCGGAGCGGGCCACGCTGATGGTGCCCACCAAGATCGCCGCGACCTACCGCGGCGGCGAACTGCTCGAACTGCGCGTACGCGGCCGGATGGCCTACGTCGTCAAGCCGACGGGGAACGTCGACCCGCAAAAACGCTGGTTGTGGGAATTCCCCTTTTGGCTGGGGGTCAACGATGGGTTTGGGAATCTGCAACACCGCAACTACGTCGAGAAGGCGCTGGCCGCCGGGTTCCATGTGGCGGGCGTCGACGTGGGGCCTTCCTGTGCCAGCCTCGCCGCGGCCGACGTTTGCCAGGCGTTCTACGAACGGCTCGTCGCCGATCACGGGCTGCACAAGCGGGCCCGGATCATGGGGCAAAGCCACGGCGGATTGATCGCCTACGGTTGGGCGTTTCGCCATCCGACGTGCGTCGCTAAGATCGCCGGCATATGCCCGGCTACCGACTTTCGGAGCTGGCCAACCCTGCCCAATGTGGTCAGCTTTCCTGTCAAGGGATTGGACTACGGGCTATCGCTCAAGGAACTCGAGGCTCGCGCCACGGAGTTCAATCCGATCGACAACCTCGCTCCGCTAGCCAAGGCGGGCGTCAAGATCCTGCACATCCACGGCGACGAAGACAAGCTGGTTCCGATGAGCGCCAACTCGACCGAGCTCGCGCGGCGCTACCGCGCATTGGGCGGCGCAGCAGAAATTGTCGTGTTGCCGGGTCTGGGTCACGGTGGAAGCGAGCTATATCAATCCGAGCCGCTATTGCGTTTCTTGCTTGCCGACTAGTGTGTGCGTTCCGCGAACAGCGCGGCCAACGACGGATCGAATGCCAGACGCCCATTCGAACCTCCGCAGAATCCTTTCATTCGGCACATCCGCCAATCTGCTCCTACCGCCACGGCATAGACTTCCAGAGGCGCCGGCGGAGTCGCTTCCCCGGCCCGCCCGCTGACCCGCATGAGCCTTCAGTTCCGCGCGAGGAACCCTCACGTGATCGAAGTCGATGATTTCCACAAGACCTTTGCCGACCACGTCGCCGTCCGCGGTCTGACTTTCCGCGTCGAGCCGGGCGAACTCTTGGCCATTATCGGGCCCAACGGCGCGGGAAAGACGACCACGATGCGGGCGCTGGCGGGCATCATTCCGCCCAGCCGTGGACGATTGTCGATCGCCGGCTTCGACGTCCAGACTGACGCCATCGCCGCCAAGTCCCGGCTTGCGTTCGTGCCGGACGAAGCGCCGCTGTTCCACGACCTGACCGTCGAGGAGCACCTGTCCTTCTATGCCAGCATCTACCAGGTGAGGCAGGCTCACACGAAGGCCCTTCGATTGCTCGAAGAGTTCGAGCTGACGTCGAAGCGGCGCACGCCCGCCAGCGACCTGTCGCGGGGCATGCGGCAAAAGCTCGCCATCTGCTGCGCCTACTTGCACGATCCCACCGCCATCCTCTTGGACGAGCCGCTCACGGGCTTGGACCCGCAAGGGATCCGCGTCTTCAAGCGGTCGTTGCAAGAGCGCGCCGCGCGCGGGGCGGCGGTGGTCATCAGCTCGCACATGTTGGCCATGGTCGAGGATCTGTGCACGCGCGTGTTGGTGCTGACCGGGGGAGTGCAGCGGTTCTTCGGCCCGGTCGACGATTTGCGGGCAAGCTTCGAGGGCGACCGCGAAACCGCGAGCCTGGAAGACGTCTATTTCGCCGCCACATCTTCATGACTACCACCGTTTCTCGTTCGGCGATCGTGCGACTGCTATGGCTGCAAAGCCGTGGCCGGCGACGTCGCATGTGGGGACGGTTTTGCCGGCCGCGACGATTGATTCTCTCCGCCGTGGCCTGCGCCCTGGCGGTCGTCTGGCTCGGCAACGCAGCCATGACGGTCTGGTGCCGCGAAACCGCGTCGCCGCAAACGCTGCGTGCGCTGTTGTCGCTGGGCCTGGCGCTGTACGCCGTCTGGCATTTTGCGAAGGCGGCCTTTTTTAAGCCCGAAAGCCCGTTTGACTGGACGCCCGCCGAGTACGAGCTCTTGGCGGCGATGCCGCTGCGGCCGCGCGACCTGGTGACCTACCAGCTCGCTTCGGTCACGGTGACGACGTTTCTCAAGGCGGGACTGTTCACGCTGCTTCTATTGCCCGATCTGCGCTGCGTTCCGCTGGGGATGGTCGGGGTGCTGCTCGCGATGATGCTGTTGGAGATGCTTCGCATGGCGATCGACATCGCCACGTGGGGCATGGGACGCGGCGCGTTTATGGTGTATCGCACCATGGTCGTCGCGGGGTTGGTGGCCGGCGGATTTACGTGTGGCGCCGTCGTCGCGCGCGACGACGCGCTCTTTGGTCGGATCAATTTGGGCGAAGGCCTGCTGCACCGCCTCTTGGATATCCTCGTGCGCGTGAACGACTCGGTGGTCGGCTACGCGGCGGCGCCGTTTCAACCGTTCATCGACCTTGTCCTGGCCGACAAGGTGTCCGCAACCGAAGTGGGACTGCTCGCGGCCGCGGTGGGCATCGTGACGGGGCTGGCCGCAGGCGCGATCGGTTTGTATGCCGTTACTTCTCGGCGCGTGGCAGAGCGGGAACAACGTGCATACAGTGCCCACGGGGCCGCGGTCGGCGATCTGTTCATCGGGGCGCGCGAGGAAGCGCTTGGCCCGACGGACGCCATCGACGTTCGATGCCGACTGCCGCACATCCCGCGCTTGGGCGGCGCCGGCGCACTTGCCTGGCGGCAACTGATTGGCGCCCGCCGTCACTGGGGCAGCCTGTTGACGGCGATGATCGCGCCTGCCGTGTTCGCGCTGGCCCCGTGTTTTGTGATTGCCGATCCCCACATCGCGTTTCTGGCGACCCTGGGCACGCTGGCGTTCTACACCTTCCTGCTGTTGCCCACCGCGGTCCGCTTCGATTTCCGTCGCGACCTCGATCGATTGGCGGTACTCAAGGGCCTCCCCATCACGCCCGCGGCGGCGGCGATCGGCCAGACGGTCGTGCCCGTGCTGATCGCCACCGCTTTCCAGAGTGGCGTGCTGGCCTTTGCGATCGGTGCCCGGTCGCTGCCGCCGCATCTGTTGTTCACGGCGATACTCGTGATGGTTCCGCTGAACGTGCTGGTGTTCGGCCTCGAAAACCTCATCTACCTGCTTTACCCCTACCGCGTGCAGCAGGAGGGGCTGGAGATTTTCCTGCGCACGATTCTCACCTTCACCGGTAAGGGCCTGCTGTTTGTCGTCGGACTGGGAGCCATGTCCGCCTGGGGCTTCGCCGCCGCCGCGTTGGCAAATTGGGCCGGCACCGCCGCTAGCGCGTATACCTTGTTCGCCGCTGGCATGATCGCCGGTCCGGCGCTATTGGCCGTGCTCGTGCTCTACGGGCTATCTTGGGCCTATCGAGATATGAACCCGATCGAAGACCTTCCGCGGTGAAGGCGCGATGCTCGCTCGACGAGTTCCTAGGACTTGCCCACCCTGACCCGTGGAACGCTGCGCGAGTGCAAAGCACAGCGCGATACGGCAAGCTGTCCGGCCGCACGGGGACGTTTCGCCTCGGAGGAACGGAAGCACGCCCTCTCATTTCCGCTTCGGCCGGGGCACGCGGCCACCGGTGGCGCCGCGGCCGCGACGGCGGCCGCGATTGGCGCGGGTGGCGTGGAACTCGACCTCGTCGCGCTTCTTGCCGACACTGTCGCGCATGGCGCTAATGCGGTCGCGGAGCGCCGCGGCCCGCTCGAACTCGAGCGATTCGGCGGCCGCCAGCATCTCCGCTTCGAGCTCCTGGATGTACTCTTCCGTGATGTACTCTGTCTCGTTGCCGCGGCCCACGGCACGATTGGCCTCGGCGTGGGCAGTCGCCTCGGCCTCGATCCCCGCCTTGATCCCCTTTTTGATCGTTTCAGGCGTGATGCCGTGCTCGCGGTTGTAGGCCTCTTGCATGGCGCGGCGGCGCAATGTCTCCTCGATCGCGCTCTGCATCGACTCGGTCATCGAGTCGGCGTACAGGAGCACCTTGGCGTTCACGTTGCGGGCCGCGCGGCCGATCGTTTGCATGAGCGAGGTCTCGCTCCGCAGAAAGCCCTCCTTGTCGGCGTCGAGAATGGCCACGAGCGAGACTTCCGGCAGATCGAGCCCCTCGCGAAGCAGGTTCACGCCCACCAAGGCCTCGAAGCGCCCTTCGCGCAGCTCACGCAACAGCTCGACGCGTTCGAAGGCGTCCAGTTCGCTGTGCAGCCACTTGCAGCTTACGCCCTGCTCGGAGAGATAGTACGAGAGGTCCTCGGCCAGCCGCTTGGTGAGCGTCGTCACCAGCACCCGCTCGCCGACCGCCGCGCGCTCGCGAATTTGTCCCAAAAGATGGGGCACCTGGCCGCGGGCCGGACTTACCTCGATTACAGGGTCCAACAGACCGGTCGGGCGGATGACCTGTTCAACCACTTCGCCGCCGGTCTGCTGCAATTCGTACGGGCCGGGCGTGGCCGAGACGTAAATCACCTCGCGGATCTTCCGCTCCCACTCGTCGAAGCGCAGCGGCCGGTTGTCGAGCGCGCTGGGCAACCGGAATCCGTGCTCCACCAGCGTCGATTTGCGGCTATAGTCGCCGGCGTACATGCCGCGGACCTGTGGCACGGTCGCGTGCGACTCGTCGACGAACAACAAGAAGTCGTCGGGAAAGTAGTTGAACAGCGTGTCGGGCGTCGATCCCGGCGGCCGGCCCGACAACGGCCGGCTGTAGTTCTCGATTCCCGGGCAGTAGCCAGCTTCCATCATCATTTCCATATCGAAGCGTGTGCGGGCGTTCAGCCGCTGGGCTTCGAGCAGCTTTCCTTGGTCTTTCAGCTCAGCCAGCCGCAGCTCCAGCTCCTCGCGGATCGACTGCACGGCCGCCTCGACGCGCTCTTCCGGCATGACGAAGTGCTTGGCCGGGTAGATGAAGAACTCCTGCTCGCTGGCGATCACCTCGCCGCTCGTCGGATTGATGATCGACAGCTTCTCGATCTCGTCCCCCCAGAACTCGATCCGCAGGGCGTACTCCTCGTACGACGGCCACAGCTCGACGCAGTCGCCCCGCACGCGGAACTTGGCCCGGGCGAACTCGACGTCGTTGCGCTCGTACTGCACGTCGATCAGCTTGCGCAAGATCTCGTCCCGGTCCGCCTGCTCGCCGACCCGCAAGCCCACGACCATCGCCCGATAGTCCTCCGGCGAGCCCAAGCCGTAGATGCACGAGACGCTGGCGACGATAATCACGTCCCGCCGGCTCACCAGGGCACTGGTGGAGGCCAGCCGCAGCCGGTCGATCTCCTGGTTGATCGAGGCGTCCTTCTCGATGTAGATGTCGCGCTGCGGGATGTAGGCCTCGGGCTGGTAGTAATCGTAGTAGCTGACGAAGTAGTGGACGGCGTTGTAGGGGAAGAAATCCTTGAACTCGCCGTAGAGCTGCGCGGCCAGAGTCTTGTTGTGCGACAGCACGAGCGTGGGGCGCTGGACGTTCTGAATGACGTTGGCCATCGTGAACGTCTTCCCGGATCCGGTGACGCCCATCAGCACCTGATGCTTCCGCCCGGCGCGCAGTCCGTCGGTCAAAGCGGCGATAGCCTGCGGCTGATCGCCGGCCGGCTCAAAGGGACTGGTGAGGCGGAATTGCACGGGGAAGCACCTTCCGTGGGATCAAGACGGGTGGCGAGTACAACCGCCATATTGTACCGCGAACGTCAACGCGGCGCCGGACCGCTGTCTCAACTCGCCGGAGGCGGTGCAGCGGTTTGCGCGGGCGGTTTGCGCTTGTGGACGGCGTCGATGATGCCGAAGATCAACGCGGCGAACGCAATCAGTTGACAAACTCCCTTGATGCCAACCAGCAGACGGTCGCCTCCGGGCAGCGCCCCCGCGACGAAGACGCCGATAATTGCGATCAATAGAAGCATGCCGCGGGGCAAGACCTGGCTGACTCGCCAGAGACCCACGATCGCGAAGACGAATACGACGATCACGACGATCAGAAACGCAATCCCGAATGCATCCATTTCTTGCCCTCCGTTCGCTGCGTCAACGCATCGATCAGAGTCACCCGTACAGCTTGTGGCACGCTTCGTAGCTGAGCTTTTTGGCGCGCACCATGCCGCCAGCCAGCTTTTCCCCCACGGGGTCGAGGTATAGCCGGCCCGTGGGTTCGCTGTTCTCCGGGTTGATGCCCATCACGTGCAGGTTGAAGATGAAGGCCGGCTCGGTGATGGCCTTGAACCAGTGCACGTTGTCCTTGTAGTCCGAGATCGTCGAGCACTCGCCCGGCGCGAACTTCCGGTCGATCGTCGGGCGGATGATGTAGTGCTCGGGCTCGTCCTTGAGGCGGTCGTAGTGCCGGCCGCGGAGGTCCCCTTTGAGGATCAGGAACGCCGTGGCCATGTTGTTGTGGCCGTGCGGCACCACGGAGCGATCCTTCTTCAAGGCGAAGATCTGCTTGCCGAACACCAGGTTCGTCGGCAGCCCTTCGACTTCGGGGAACTTGAAGCGCAGGCTCAGGGCGCCATTGTCGACGAACTTCACGCCCGCGCTAAGCCGGTCGAAATCCAAGAGCGCCAGCACGTCCGCCAGCGGCACCTGGCGGAACAGCTCCTCGACCTTGGCCTGCCACTGGATTTGCTCGAGCTTCTGACCCTTCAACTCCGCGCCAAGCTGATTGACGTCGTTGAGCCAACGGGCCGCGGCAGGGCGCACCTCGCCGGCCAATAGGTCGTGCTGGAAGACGGTCTCCAAAAGCGAGAACGTCAAGAGAGTGCCCAGCGTATCGCGGGTGAACTGGCGGCGGGAGAGTGGCATCGGGGGGTTAGGGGGTTGGGGACTAGGGGTTGGGGGAAGCGCCCGGAGGCGGCACACCGGGGCGCCAGTGGGCACCGGACATGCTACGACCCAAGCTGAAACAGAGCAACCAAATATGCGCTAAAGGGGGTTGGGGGATTAGCGGATGCGGGACGTCAATGCCCGTCTTAAGCCGCCAAGGGCCGTTCACAGATTCAAGCTTGCTGGCGGCGCACCGGCGGGAAAGTGGGACAGGCACCGAGACGCAACGTTGGTCTGAAAGGACTTGCGCTGTTTATGCTCGGAGCCAGTCCCATTTTCCCGCCTCGCCATTTTGAAAAACCGAATGGCCCGCCATTAAGCCGCCGCCGGCCTCAAGCCTCCCGCCTTTTTCCCGTGTACAATGGCCCCGCCCGGCAGGCCGGCGGTGAGGGGCGCAATGCAGCCACGACAAGCCATCGCTGCCCTCCCTAACCCCCAACCCCTGCGTCATGCCCAAGAACCCACCCGGCCCGCGAGACGGCCTGCTCGGCCTCACCCTGGGGCTGCGCTTCCGCGCGTGGCCGCTGGAGTTCATCACCGAAATGGGCCGCCGCTACGGCGACCTGACCTACTTCCGCATGGGAGTCTACCGGGCGTACATCGTCAAGCACCCGCAACTGGTGCGCGAGGTGCTGGTGGGCACGGAGAAGACGTTTCGCAAGCTGCCCCGCCCGATCGAGGCGATCCGCGAGATCGACGGCAACGGCATCATCCTCTCCGAGGGGGAATACTGGCGGCGGCAGCGGAAGCTGTTGCAGCCGGCCTTCTACGCCGATCGCCTGGCGCGCTACAGCGCCGTCGTCGTCGACTACGCGCGGCAGATGCTCGACGGTTGGCAGGATCGCACGACGATCAACGTCGCCGACGAGATGACGCACCTGGCCTGCGCGATCATCACCAAGACGCTCTTCGACTACGACTTGCGCGACCAGGCGGACGAGCTGCGCGAGGCGCTGGCGGTGCTTTCGAGCACCTACATCCGCGAGATGTGGGACCTGGTCCGCCTGCCGCAGTGGCTGCCCACGCCGCGGAACCTTCGCAAATGGCGGGCGATCGGCACCTTGGACGACGTCATCCGCCGCATCGTCGCGCAGCGCCGCGCAGACAGCGACCCGCCGGACGACGTATTGACGATGCTCTTGGCGGCGATGGAGCCCGGCGGCTCCGCCGAGCCATTGACCGAGAAGCAGGTCCGTGACGAGGTGATGAACCTCTTCAACGCCGGGCATGACGCCACGGCGGCCGTGCTGGCCTGGACCTGGTACCTGGTGGCCACGCATCCGGACGTCGAACAGCGCCTGCTGGCCGAGGTCGATGAGGTGCTTGGCGATCGCACCGCCACGTGGGACGACGTGCCGCGGCTTCGCTACACCGACATGGTGATCAACGAGTGCCTGCGCCTTTTGCCGGCGCTATGGTCGGTGTTTCCCCGCCAGGCCACGGTCGACACCGAACTAGGCGGCTACCGCGTGCCGAAGGGGAGCTGGATCTACGTCTTCCCCTATCTCACGCAGCGCGACCCGCGTTTCTTCCCCGACCCCGAGCGGTTCGACCCCGAGCGATTTGCGCCGGGCCGCGTGGAGTCGATCCCGCCGTACGCCTTCTTCCCATTCAGCGGCGGGACGCACATGTGCATGGGCAACACGTTCGCGATGATGGAAATGAAGTTGATCACGGCCACCGTGCTGCAAAGGTTCCGCATTTCATTGGCGCCCGGCCACCCACCGGTCGAGCCCGAGGTGCACATCGCCATGCGGCCCAAAGGCGGCCTGCACGTCGAGCTGAGCCGCCGCCGGCAGCCGGCGCTGGTCGAGACGCGAGAGTGAATTGGAAAAAACGCGCTGATCGTGCACGCGAGCCAGTTGCTCGGAACTCGTAGGATGCTACCTAGACTCGGTACATTCTTCAATTGCACCCGGGATTTGAAATCCGTGTAGCCCAGATTGGAGTAGAACTCGGATGCCTGACTTGCCGCAGCGCCCTTTCTCCATTCGCATCTTCGTACCGGACGGCAACGCGGATGGTTTGCGCCTTGTAGAGAAGTCGAATTGGACGGGCGTTGGCGTCGTCTTCAACCGCGGCATCTACAAGCAGGTCGCCTCGCGCCCCGAGTTTGGCCGCACGGGCGTGTATGTCGTGATTGGGGGCTCCGAAGAAAGTGCCATGCCCACGATCTATGTTGGGGAAGGTGACCCGGTGAAGGATCGGTTGAACCAGCACTACGTTAAGAAGGACTTCTGGGATTGGGGGGTCTTCTTCGTAACGAAGGACGGAAGCCTGAACAAAGCCCATGTGCAGCATCTCGAAACCCGCCTGCTTGAACTCGCAAGGACCGCCAAACAGTGCAACTTGGACAACGAGCAGATTCCGACGCCACCAACCCTCTCGGAGGCCGAGCGCGCCGACGTCGACAGTTTCCTACTCGACATGCTGAGCATCTTCCCATTGCTTGGCCTAGGCGTTTTCGAAAAGACGGAGATGACCCAAAAACCGACTCATTTGCTCTATCTGGAAGCCAAGGGGATCAAGGCTAGTGGCTATGAAGACGCCAAGGGGTTCGTCGTCTGCGAAGGATCGCAGTTGGTCAAGCAAGAAACGCAAATGATCCACAACTACATGTCGACGCTCCGCAAGGATTTCGTGACGCAAGGTGTGGTCGTAGAAAATGGTCAGCACTACATTTTCACACAGGATCAGGTTTTCGGGTCGCCTTCCACGGCGGCAGGGGTGATACTCGGTCGCGCCGCGAACGGGCGAATCGAGTGGAAGACAAAGGATGGGAGAACCCTCAAACAGATCCAAACAGCGGCAGCGGGAGAAGCCGGGCACGGCTAGCAATTCAAGATTCCGGTAAGGACGCCCAGCGGAGCATGAACGCCACCCATCGGTGCCAACGCCATCGGTTAAAAGCCAGATCCTCCCGCCTAGCGGATGTACCTGGTGGGGAAAGCAGGAGACAGCTATGTCATCGACTCGAGACGATCTTGACAGCTTTCATCATTTCGCGGTCGAGAGGTTGGCGAGCGGAGGATCCCCCGCATCCTTGGACGAGCTATTCATGGAGTGGAGCGACAGCCGCTCGCGCGACGAGGTCAATGACGCGATTCGCCGAGGTCTAGCAGACATTGAAGCCGGTCGGCATCAACCGGCGAATGATGCGATGGAATCGATCCGCCAGCAATTCGGCCTTTCCAAGGGATGACGTTTCGCGTCCGCCTGACCGACGCGGCGAGCGGCGACATCCGCGCGATTCTGCGCTGGATTGAAGGGCACTCGGCATCGGGTGCCGAAGCTTGGAACCAAAGATGGCTTGAGGCTCTGGAATCGCTGGCGTAAAGAGCAGGCGGCCTCGGCTTGGCGCCAGAAAGCGAGGATCACGATGAGCCCATTCGCCAGCTACTCTTCAAAACAAAGCGCGGACGACCGTACCGGGCATTTTTCGTCGTCCGTGGCGACGACGTATTCGTGTTGCACGTCCGTGGGCCGGGACAGGATCTACTTCGTTGAAATCCGACTCGGCGATCCGCCGCGCCTTCGTTGTCGGCGCTAAGCTAGTCCTTCGATGATCCGATCGCCCATCTCAGCGGTGGATAGTTTCCCGCCCAGGTCGGGCGTTTTGTGGCCTGCCGCCAGCGTGGTTTCGACGGCTCGGCGGATCGCTGCTGCCGCATCCGCGAGCCCAAGCCAGTCGAGCATCATCGCGGCGCTCAAGACGGCGGCGATCGGGTTGGCGATGCCGCGGCCGGCAATGTCGGGGGCCGAGCCGTGCACCGGCTCGAACATGCTGGGGAACGTCCGCTGGGGGTTGGTGTTCGTGCTGGGCGCAAGACCAAGCCCGCCCGCGATCGCGCCGGCCAGGTCCGTAAGGATGTCGCCAAACAGGTTCGAGGCCACGATCACGTCGAACGACTCGGGCCGGCGGACCAGGTTCATCGCCGCCGCGTCGGCGTGCTGCTTGTCGCTCTCCACGTCTGGGAACCGCGGCGCGAGCTCCGCCAGCACGTCGTCCCACAGCACGTAGGCGTGCCGCTGCGCGTTGCTCTTGGTGACCATCGTCAGCCGTCGGCGCCGCGACCGGGCCATGTCGAATCCGAAGCGCAGGATTCGCTCGATCCCACGCCGCGTGTGCACGGCGGTTTGCACGGCGTACTCGTCGGGCGTGCCGCGGCGGACCCGGCCGCCATTGTCGACGTATTCGCCCTCGGAGTTCTCGCGCAGCACGACCAGGTCGATTTCGGCCGGCCCCTTGTCGACGAGCACGCTCTTCAAGCCCGGGTAGAGTTTCGCGGGCCGCACGCAGGCGTACTGGTCGAAGCGTTGCCGCAGCGTCACCAAGGGCGCGAGCGTGACGTGATCCGGCAATTCCGCTGGCCAGCCGAGTGCGCCCAGCAGGATCGCGTCGAAGGGGCGCAGCACGTCGAGGTAGTCCTCCGCCACCACGCGCCCGGTCTGGCGGTAGTAGTCAAAACCCCACGGGAACTCGACCAGCTCGAGCGACCACTGCTTCTGGCGTTCTTCCACGGCGCGCAGCACGCGCACCGCCTGGGCCGTGACCTCAGGCCCAATGCCATCGCCCGGATAGACGGCAACCCGCAGACGCTTCATGGCAATCACTTTCTCGTTTGCAAACGTAAGTGGACGGTGGATCACAAATACGCCCAGGGCACGAACGCGGCCGCAAGGACGCCGAGGTCCCCATATTACGGCAGCGCGGCCGGGACTGGCAAAGCGCTACTCAGGGCCATTCTGTTTTTCAAAATGGCGAGGCGGGAAAATGGGACTGGCTCCGAGCATAAACAGCGAAAGCCCTTTCAGACCAACGTTGCGTCTCGGTGCCTGTCCCACTTTCCCGCCGGTGCGCCGCCGGCAAGCTTGAATCTGTGAACGGCCCTGGCACATGCTGCCGTCAGTAGCCGTAGTGAGCCGCCGCGTGGAGCTTGGCTTGCTCGTCCTCGGCGAGTCCGGCGATCCGCGCGGAATCGAAAGAGTGATCGCGCGTCAGGTGCTCCCAGTACGTCATGCCGCTGACGCCGGCCTCGGGCACGTCGATCGTCACGAGCCAGATGCGCAGCTCGTCCGCGTTCAGGCTGCGCAGCCAGCGGCTGGGCGGACGCCCGTGCCGGGCGCGGCGCATGGCGTTGGGCTGGCCGGCGTCGTCTTCGATGGCCCCGCCCGTGGCCGGGCCGGCGCTCGCGCGCTGCTCGCCGTGGCGGACCGCGGCGGGAACGAGATCGTCATCGAGATAGCCTGAGTGCCCGGTGTAGCGCTCGCCGGTCTGCTTGTGAACGGGGGCGGTGATCCCGGTGAGCTTCCATCGGCCGTCGACCAGGTTCTCGCGTTCGAACCAGACCCAGGAGTTGTTCTCTGCCAGGGTCCAATGCTCGGGCGTGGAGCCCGGCTCCTGGGGCGTCGCCGGCTCGGCGGCGCGCATCGAGGCGGCGGCCAGATCGTCGAGCACGTCGGCGCGCAGAACTTCGCCTAGGTTAAAGAGTCCGAAGCCGACCCAGAACGCAAACCGCCGGCGCGTGATCGGGAAACCGGTGCGAAGACGTTTCATGCAGCCCTCCGGCGAGCTCTGGGGCGCGATCATCGGCGCGCGAGGTGCTAGGCGCGGACGATGCGCAAAAATGTGCCCAGCGCGTGCCATGAAACTATAGCTCAGCCATGCCTGCTCCCGCTGCAGTCGGGCCGTGCGGTCACGGGCGGCCGAGCCGGGCGCGCGAGATCGTCCTTACGGGTGCCACTGCTGGCTTGTCCAGCAGTGTGCAGTTCAGTAACGCCAACACAGAGGGGAACTACTTCGGCATGGGGAGCACGACGAGCACATTTTCCGGGAACGATGCTTCGCCGGCCTTGCCGTTGATGCGGTAGTGGACTTTCAACTGCTTCGCCGTGCCGGGCGTCGGGTCGCCGCCGAAGCTGTCATTGTAGCTTGCCGACGGCAAGGAAATCAGGGGCAGGTCGCCGGCGTGCCGCTTGAGCACGTCGGTGACGTCTTTTTGCGCGGCCCCCGCGCCGTATTCCGCCTTGATAATTTCGAGCTTCACCGGGTCGAGACCGATCTTCGCCAACAGCGCCCGCGCGTCGTCCGACTTGCTGCCGAGTTTCTGCGCGATGGCCAGCGCCACTTGCGCGGCGTCCAGCTTTAAGGCCGGCGCCTCCGCGGCCTTCACGGCCACTTTGAGCGTATCCGCGTTGGGGTACCGTTCGAGCACCGCCAAGACCAGCTTCTGTTCGTCGGGGCGGCGCGCGGCATCGAGGGCTTTCTGGCACATCTCGGCACGGGCCGCGTCGGACATCGTGAATTGACGCGCCAGACGGATGTAGCCGCGCAGCGCGCGGACCTGGTACTTGTCGCCGGACGCGGTCTTCGCCAGGTCCAACAACACCGGCCCCGCGTCGACGGTCATCCACTCACCCAGCACGCGCGTCCCCGTGTCCAGAAGTTGCTCGTCTCCCCCTTTCATCGTGGCGCCAATCGTCTGCAAGGCCTTCGGCCCGCCCATCGCGCCGAGAATCTTCAGCAGGTCCTCCTTCGTCGAGGTCGAGGCGCGGGGCATCGCCGCCGCCAGCTCGGCGGCGCACGCCTCTCGGTCCGGCATGCGGACCGATGCGGCGCGGAGCGCCTGCGCGGCCACCCGCCCGTCGTCCGGACTCTTGGGAGCAAGGACCTGCGACACCAGCACCGAAAGCTCCTCTGGACCGATCGTTTCCCCCAGCGCGGTCAGGGCGGCGCCGCGGATGGCCGGGTCCGATTGATCGAGCGCTTTCACCAGCGCCGGCGTCGCGGCGACATGGCGCTGCGCGACGACTTGCAATAGCACGAGCAGCGCCTTGCCTTGCGCCTCCGGCAGGCGCGCGGCGATCTCGCGGTTCGGTTGGTCGCCCGGCATGTCGGCCAGCGCCCCAAGCGCCGTTTGCGCCACGTCGGCATCCGGATCAGCGGCGATCGCCAATAGCGTCGATACGTTCGCGGCTTCGCCCGAGCGCCCAATAACGCCGACGGCCGCGATGCGAAGCTGCTTGTCCCCCTTGTTCTTGGCGACTTGCAAAAGCGCCGGCGACACGACCGAGTCGGCGCGGTCGGCCAGCGCGTACAAGAGCAGTGCGCCGCGGTCGGGCGCCAGCCGCGCCACCTGCGCCTCCAGGGTCTGGGCGACTTCGCGTCCGGGAAGCTCGCGGGCCGCGCTTAAGGCCATCTGCACGAGGCCCCGCTCGCTCGAAGTGAGCTGCTCGATCAACAGCGGCACCCCGCCTGGCCCGCGGGCGAGGATGGCGCCGCGCGTCGCCTCGAGGACACGTTGCTTCGGCACGTCGGCGCGACGGACTTCGTCGTAGATTTCGGCGGCTTCCTTGGCCTTGCCTTCGGCCATGAGGCGTTCGGCGCACAGAATGCAGCCCTCCGCGACCGCCCCGCGGACGGCGCGGTCGGGGCCGGCCAACGATTGCCGCAGGACCTTTGTGGCCGCTGGATTCGCGACGTGCCCGAGCGCCACGGCCGCGGCGGACGCCACGTCATTGTCCTGGTCCTTGAGACGCCCGGATAGCCCGTCGACGGCCTTGGCGTCGCGCCGGACGCCGATCGAGTTGATTGTGCCCACGAGCAGCCGGCCTTTGACTGTTCCCATGGCGTCTCGCAATGCTTCGTCGGCCGCCGGATCGGGGATGGCTTCGAGCGCGATGCGGGCCCACGAGTGAAGCTGCTCATGCGAGAGGAGCTTGGCCAGTTCAGGCACGGCATCCTTGCCGCCGTGGATAGCCAGTTCCTTGCAGGCGATGGCTTTCTCGGCCGGCGCGCCGGTGCGTAACGTTTCGATCAGGGCCTTTTCCTTCGCCGTGCTTTGCTCTTCGCCAGCGGCCACTGAGGCGTACGCCAGGCAAGCTAGCGCCGCAAGCCAAGGGGCACAGCGTGAGATGCGTCGAGTCTTGTCCATGATTCTGGATCCTCATCAATTGTCAGGCTTGCGCGGGCTGTTGTCGGCGTGCCTGAAAAATGTTTGGTGTCGCCGCCTTGATTCCTGCTGCAAAAGGCTGCCCTACAATCGCCACGGCTCGCGCAGGGCCTCCGATCGCAACCGGTTGGCCTGATCGTCGCCGATGAATGCGTGCTTCTTGGGGTCGTAGGTCACCTTGCGATCGAGCGCCAGGGCGATATTGGCCGCATGGCAGGCAATGTGGGCGAAGCAGGCCGCGTCGGCATTGGCCCGCGGCTGGCTGCGCGTCTTCACGCAGTCGAGGAAGTTGCGAACGTGGAAAGTCGCCGGGTAGCCGGCGATTTCCTCGACGGTCCGGCCGGCGAGCAATTCCGGAGAGCTCAACACGTACTTGCCGCTGTCGCCCGTTTCGACCCAGCCCGTGTCCCCCTCGAAGCGCACGGGGCACGAGCCGAGCGGGATCCAACCCGTCTCGCGGATGATCAGCTCCACGCCGTTGGCGTAGCGGGCCACGATGCGGCCTTCCCGCGGCGGGTTGTACTCGACCGGGCACGTGTCATCGGCGCCGACGGCCCACTGGCAGAGGTCGACGCAGTGCGAGCCCCACTCCAGGACGCCGCCGCCCACAAGCCCGCCCCCTTTCTCGAAGTTGAACCCGTCGAGCAGCTTGGCGTTGAACGGCCGCCATGCGGCAGGGCCCAGATACATATCCCAGTCGACGACTTCGCGCGGCGGCTCTTGCTCCGCGGCGAGCCAACCGCTCATCATCGCCTTCATGCCGGCCGGGTGCGCGTAGACCTTTTGAAGCTTGCCAAGCTTGCCGGTCCGGGCGATCTCGCACGCGAAGGCAAAATGCGGCAGGCTGCGCCGCTGCGTCCCAGCCTGGAACACGCGGCCGGTGCGGCGCATCGTCTCGGCGAGCTGCAGACTCTGCGAGATGTTCTTCGTGCACGGCTTCTCGCAATACATGTCCTTGCCGGCCTTCGCGGCGTACATCGCCGCCGTGGCATGCCAGTTGGGGCCCGTGGCGATCAGCACGGCGTCGATATCCGCACGGTCCAAGAGCTCGCGGAAGTCGCGATAACGGGCACAGTCCTGATTGCCGTACCGCTCGTCGGCGATTTTCTTGACCGCGTCGCGGCGCGCCGCCTTCACGTCGCAGACGGCCACGAACTGGAGGTCTTTTTGCTCGAGGAAGCAGCCCAGGTCATACGTGCCGCGGTTACCGATGCCGATCCCTCCCAGGACGATGCGCTCACTGGGGGCGACGGCGCCGTCCCGGCCCAAGGCCGAGCTGGGGATGATCGTGGGCGCCGCGACGGCGGCGCCGGCCGCCACGGCGGACTTCAGAAAACGCCGGCGGTGAAGATTAGGCTCATGAGTCGACATGACTGCTCTCCTGGTCACGATGGCGCATGAATCGGGCACGGCCCGAAAGCGCTTCCTCAAGATGCTCACAGCATACCCGCGCGGGCGGTGGCTTTCCACCGTTTCGCGGTTTGCAGCATTCCGCAGCGC
Organism: Planctomycetia bacterium; assembly: GCA_016191115.1. Lineage (GTDB taxonomy): Bacteria > Planctomycetota > Planctomycetia > Pirellulales > JACPPG01 > JACPPG01. The sequence goes on from JACPPG010000036.1 coordinate 99,366, forward strand.
TCTGTCGGCTCGTCCTCAAGCGGTATCGCTAGGTTACGTCCCGAAGTATCATCAGGGTTCCGTGCAGCCGCTGGGCAATCGCGGGACGGTCAGCTTCTTTCTCTCTTTGTGGTGGTGACACTGGTCGCCATTCTGACGCGGTCCGTTGCCAAGCGAGCCATACAGCCACCAGCGTCACGGCCAAAAACATCGTCCAGTCCGAACTGAAACCAAGCGGCGGCGGGGTGGCGATGCAGCGGACATGGGCGAATTCTTGATCGCAGAAAGGACGCTGGAGAAGCCTGCCAACCCGTCAACGCTGACCGTGGCGATGATCCGCGTCGGATCACTCCGCTCCGCGGCCTGCGCGGACGGCGACCCGAGAAAGAGCGCCGCCAGGCAGGCGACGAGAATGAGTCGAATGTGTGTGCCGGAGTTGAGAATGTACTTCATCAAGAATCTCTTTGAATTGCCAACATGCCGAGTCTTCGTGAGCAATGTGTTGCGAAGATATTGCGATATGGACAGAAGAGCTTGCTAGGCTGTTCTTCCCTTCGCGAATAGGAAGCACGCTCTACATCGCCGCCAGCACGAGCGCGAGGTTGGCGATGATGAAACCAGCGACGACCATTTTGAACGACACTCGGTCAAGCCGACGCGACAACTCTTGCTCTCCGCAGCGATCGTAGAGGTAGAGCGACAAGGTCGATTCGAGCAGCGTGACGAGAATCGTGAGAATGCCCAGACCGTTGACGATGTCTGCCAAGGCGAGTTCTCCGGTGTCGGGCACGAAGCTGCTCACGAGGTAGGAATTCGCCACGGCGGCAAACAGGGCGCCGATGCCGAGCCCGAAGCGTGGATCGACGTCGGTCGGTTTGATGAAGCAGGCCAGGGCCGCGATGATCACCGCGACATAAAGCGCCTGGAACATCTTTAGATATAGGCCCCATTGGCCGCGCTTGATGAAGATCCCCAGGCGAAACTGCGAGTAGGTGGACCTGGTATCGGGCGGCAATCGCGGATCCCCTCGCGTGGTCTTGTAGGAGTGCGGTTTCTCAATCGCCTGCCACTCGGCGATCCGATAGCCGGGTACGCTCACCCGAGTGCTAACGTTCGAGCTCTGTAGGTCGGGCACGAACACCATTTTCTCGCGCACCAACTCGCCGTTCTCGATGGCCAATGTCAGCAGATGAGAATCGAGCGGGAACTGCGCCACCGAGAAGGGCTTGGTGATTTTCGCTTCGATCCGATAGCGCTCGTAGTGCAGTCCATCGGCGTGGAAGTCCGCGAGTTTCTCGCGCGACGTGATGGATCCCTCCATGATGACAAAGCCTTCCGCCGGCTTCAGACCGTCGCCATGCCAGCGAAACCACACGTCGAAGACCGCCGTCCACGTGGCGTCCCGAGTGGATAACTCCGGGACGCGTTCGACATAGAATCCAACATGCACCGGAGTGGCCTCGGCCGTGGAGCTTTCGGCGGCGGCGGTCACCCCGGGGTCCGGCGCGTCGGGGTCCATGAGCCGACGATTCGCGGCGATCTGCTGGTGCTTCGCTTGCCACTCGAAAAACACCGAGGCGCCCGCCGCAACAAAGAAAAGAGCGCCAAGAGCGAGTATCCAAAGACGAAACCACTTGCGCTCCTGCTTTGGCGAGAGCTGGTTCTGAATATCGACCGGAGTGCTCATGGCCGCCGATATAGCAGATGCCACGCTCGTGTCAACAACGCTCTGGGCGCAGGCCCACTGCGCCGAATTGACCAGAACGCGGAACACGTCAGTCTGCGCCTGACGAGGCGTAGTGCTACTCGCGGCAAGGCGTCTTTGAATCTCCTCGACAAATTCCTTTACCGCCTCACGCCTCGATGCCGTACACGCGGCTGGCCGTGTCGTGGTAGAGGGCCGCTTTCTCCGCGTCGGAAAACGTCTCCGTGATCCGCTTGAATGAATTCCACAATACGTTGTACGAGCAACTGGCGCGGTCGACGGGAAAATTGCTCTCGAACATGCACCGCCGGGCGCCGAAGCAATCGATCGTGTGCAGGTAGTACGCCTTCGTCGCGTCGGCCAGCTCCTGCGACGTCGGCGGGCGATTGGCCTTGTGAAAGCCGAATCCGTTGATGGGCATCGCCAGGCCGCCGAGCTTGGCTGTCACGTTCTCGCAGCGGGCCAGCTCCGCCACGGCGCCCTTCCAATATCGCAAGATATCGTCGCGCTTTCCCTGGTACGGGCCGATGCCCAAGGGACTGCCGAAGTGATCGAGGATGATCGACTGATTGGGGAAGGCCCGCGCCAGATCGATCAACTCCGGCAATTGCGGATGATAGAGCCAGGCGTCGAACGTCAAGCCGCGCTTCCCAAGCTCGGCAAGACCGCGGCGGAACGTTGCGTCGCCCAACAGGCCCTGCGGAGGCGAGGTGTGCGAGTTGCGAACCGCCTCGCTGGCGTCCCAGCCCGTGGCATGCCGGATGCCGCGAAAGCGCCGGCTGGCGGCGAGTTGGGCATCGAGCACCTCGCCCACGGCCTCGCCCAGCGTCAGATCGGCGAAGCTGACGATCGCGGCCGCGATGCGCGTCTTGCCGTGCGCGCTCGCCGCGCTGCGGGTGGCCACGCCATCCACGAACTCCGTCTCGCCGACGGGACGCAGCGGCGCCGGCCCGCTTGCGCGATACATGCACATGCATTCCATGAACACGGTCGAGACGACGTTGTGGCCACTGCCGACGTCGGCCGACAACTCGTCGAGCAGGTAGCGCTTGTCGAGATGGTCCCACAGATGATGATGCGCGTCGCAAATGGCCAGATTCGGCTCGAGCGTTTCTTCAAGGACCTGGTCCAGCCACGCTTGCTTGTCCATGCCAATCCTCGCCCTTCGACGCCGTCGCAATATGGCCGTGGCCTTGGCCGTTCTCGGCGAGTTGGAAGGCTTCGAGGAGCCGCTCGTCACTCGTGATACGGCTGCAGCTCCAGGAAGTTGAACGTCTGTTCCTGGCCGAAGGGGCCGTCGGGCTTGCCCTCGCTGGGCCAGTCGGAGACCGTCAGTTTGGCGGTGGCCGCTTTCGCGCGGAAGATTTTCCAGTGATAGGTGATCCACACCGGGATCGGCGGCTCTGGCGATGAGGGATAGATTTCGCTGAACGAGCGCTTCTCGTCGAGCTCGACGCCTGCAAGCGTCACGCGGCCTTGGAACTTCTGCGCCTCGCCCTCGGTTTTCTTTTGCGGGTTCACCAGGTCCTGGTAGTCGCACGTGAGCATCTTCAGCGAGTACAGCCGGCCGGGCTCCAGGTTCTTGATCGTCTGTGAGAACGTGTTGGGGCCGTTCGCGCTCCGCTTCATCCACAAAAACGTGTCGCCGATGTGCTCCGGATCGGCCGGGCGGCCCAGGCCCATGTACCGCCCCTCGATGCGGCCGTAGCGCGGGAAGCTTTTGGCGGCGATTGCGCCTTCTTCGGCCGGCTGAAGCGTCCACCCGGCCAGGCCCTGCTCGAAATCCGCGTTCTGAATGTGCGCGAGAAAGAGCGGGTCGCGGGTGAGCATTTCGGTTTTGCCTTCGATGCCGTAGTGCCGGTACAGCTTGCCCACGAACCGCACGGTCTCCTCGTCCGCCAGAATCGACGTCCACCATTCCACCCCGGCCAGCCCGGCAAGCTGCGGATCGTTGGCCACGAGATTCATCTGCTGGTCCATCCACACGTGGTAGTCGACGTTGGGCTGCTTGTTGATCCCGCCCGGCGGCATGGAGAAGAGGCCAAAGGCGACGACCATGTGCTGTTTGACGCCCGGCTCCTTCGCCTCCCAGTCGGCGATGCCGTCGACGAATGTCTGCAGGGCGTCTTGCGAGGCCTGCTCGTTCGAGACCTCGAAGATGTACCGCTCGAGCGCGATCCGGCAGTCGCTGTCGATCAGGCTGCGGACGAAGGTCGGGCCGATCATTTCCTGGTTGAGCTTCTTGCCGCTACCGCCGACGTAGGCGTAGACCGTCTTGTTCCGGTAGCGATCGTCGTTGTGCATGCGCTTGATGGCTGCTTCGCAGTCGCGATGGCGCGATTGCTCCTCGTCGATGCGCTTCTGACGCTCCGGGCTGACGGTGCCCGCGGGCCGGTTCGAAGGGTTATTGACGATGAACTCGTTGATAATGATTCCGTCCAGAAACGGCGCCCTATCGAGAAAGGCGGCCCAGAACGCGAAGTGCTCATCGGCCGTCTTGGCCTGGGCGTTGATCCCGACCTCGGCGACGAAGCGCTTTCCCTGGCGGTGCCAATCATCGATGACCGACTGGGGCAGTTCGATGTTGTTTGGAACGATCGTGGTGGTGATGTTGGGCAGGACGTCCTTCTTGAGGAACTCCATGTCGTAGAGACCGTACGATTTGATGGCCGAATTGAAGCCCAGCCCACAGTGGATCAGCTCCGGGATAGCCCGCACGACGAGTTGTTCGACGGTTGCGCCGTCGGCACAGTCTACGTGGATCTGGTGCTCGCCGCCGGCGACATAGCGCACTGCTTCATCGACGCGGGCACCGTCAGATGCGTGGACGACAAGAGTGTCGCCTTCACTCTTTCTGTCGAGCGCAATCTTGACCGACCCTGTGGCGCCGCACCTGGCCGAAGCAAAGATCCAGCCAGCCCGTGGGCGCGCGAACTTGAACGAGCTACTGGGCTGAGAGATGCCAGAAACGTCGAGCAGCGTGGCGACGACGTTGTTTAGCTTCTTTTCGCTGGAAGCGAGCACGTTCGGCTCGGCGGCTCCCGCGCGGTAGCAGCACCAAAGCAAGAGCAGGACCGCGGCAATCGTCGGTTTTTGTTTCATGGCGGGATGGCAAAACGTGCGGGGAGGAGACTACTTGCTTCTTGCTTCGCCGGCACGGCAGCGAGCCTTTCACTTCGCTGCTGCCCCGGCGATCTTGTACAAGCTTTGAAAGGTCCGCAGGTAGAGGGCCCCATCGGCCACGGCCGGCGAGGCCCGCATTCCTTCGGCGAGCTGATTCTTGGCCACGACTTCCGGCGGCACGCTTGTGCGGACGACGGTCGTCGTCCCTGCTTCGTCGCAGGCGTAGAGATGGTCGCCTGCGACGATCGGCGAGGCGACGAACGAGCCGCCCAGTCGCAAGGCAGATAGTTCTTCGCCTGTTTTCGCGTCGATGGTGTAGAGGATGCCGTTGTCGGTCAGCATCCACACCCGGCCGCGGTCGAGCGCCGGCGCGCAGAGGCGCGAGTTCCCCTTGGTGCGGTTCCACGCCAGGTGCGTGCCGGTGACGTTGCCTTGCGTCGAGGCGTCGAGCCGCACGGCCATGAAGTTTGCGCCGGCCGAGCCGGTGTTGATAATCGCCAGGTTTTCGAAGAAGACAGGCGGGGCCGCGGCGTTGAAGTCGGTGTGCGTGACCGTCCAGATCTCGCGCCCCGTCGCGGCGTCGTAGCCGAAGGCGGCCCGCGAGCCGATCGAAACCAGGTGCGTCCGCCCCGCGACGTCGATCGTGCCCGGCGTGCCGTAGGCCTTGCGAAGATCGCCGTCGAGCTTGGGCTTGCCGTCCGGGCCCAGGTCGTGATAGTCGGTCGAGCGGTCGGCCCGCCAGACGGTCTTGCCGGTTCGTTTGTCGAGAGCCGCGACGTACTGCTGGTCGATGCCGTCGAACGTGAGGATCACGAGGTCTTGGCAAACGACGGGCGACGAGCCCGGCCCGCGGAAATGACGGCATGGCAGATCGCGGCGATGCCAGACGATTGCCGCGGTTTCGGGATCGAGACGGGCCGTGCCATAACTGCCGAAGTGGACGTACACCGCGTCGTCTTCCAGCACGCAGCTTGGCGACGCGTAGGTGTTGACGGCGTTCCCCAGAGGCTCGGGCGAGTCGTTCTCGAACAACAGCTTGTGATGAATCACCCGGCCCGTGCGGGCATCGATGGCGTAGACGAATTGCTGCTTGCCGTCTTCCGCGGCCGCGGTGAACCACAATCGGCCGTGGCCGATCACCGGCGTGGAATGGCCGAAGCCCTCCAGGTCGGTCTTCCAGGCGACGTTCTTGCCGGAAGCCTCGTCCCATGCGAGTGGCAGGCCGCGCGCGTCGCGCTGGGCCGCGCAGCCGTTGTGAAAGGGACCATTGCGAGCCGGCCAGGGCAGGTCGCCGGCGTGAAGAGCCCGCGCCGGAGGCGTCAGGAGAATCAGAAATCCGACGAACGCGCATCGCAGGGCGTTCGTGCCACACAGGCGTTCGGGACGGACACGTCCCGCCGCGATTTCAAGAGAGGAAGCTACTTCCATCGGCGGCAGGGTTCGGGTGGGGTCGGCCATGCAAGGGGGTTCCGCGCTACGTTTGTCGGGTCGATCAAGCCCGATTGTAGCGTCGGCGGCGGCCGAATTCACCCTCTTAACGCGCGCTGGATGAGTGCCTCCCGCAAGCCGTCCCGCGGCGACCGGCGCGCGGGGCGTCAAGGAACGCCGACGTCGACTGACAGCGTGTCGTGATCGCGGCGCGTCACGATCCGGCCGAGCCTGGTCTCGGCGTTGTACTTCGCGGCAATCTGGACGTCGGGATGCGTGACCGTCACGCGATAGACGCCGCAATGGACTCCGCGCAGGCGGCCGCGGTACTCCTTGGGCAACTCCTCATCGGCAATCGAAAGGGACGTCGTGCCGTCGCGCGCCGTAACTCCCGTCGCCGGCTTGATGGCATCCCCCAGAAATGCTTCGGGCACGAATGTGACGGTCGCGCCCTCAAGCGGTCGGTCGTTGCGCTTTACGACACAGGAGACGGCCACGAGCGCGACGTCTTGATTGTGGAAATCTTGCACCGTGGCCTGCAATTCGTCCGAGGAAATTGAGCCGTCGCCATCACGATCGACGCGGTCCATCGCCGCGATCAAGCCCGGGCACGCGTCAAGCTCGTCGCGCGAAAGTTTCCGGTCGCCGTTGGCGTCGTACCGCGAGAGCGCGCGAGCGGCCGCGGCCGCCGGGTCGAACGTGGGCGGCGCCACGCCCGGCGGAGCGCCGTTGCAACCCGCCGCCAGCAAGAGGACGAAGATCAGGCGCCGCCGGGTTCGACAAATCGCCGCCGTCATGAGAACCCCCCCGTGGCCTGTGGACGAACGACTCAGCTTCGACGACGGACCGGCACTATCGTCGTTCCTTCATCAGCGTTCTTACAAACCCGCTTCGCTCGTGACGTCGGCGCCGCTGCGGCTGCCCAAGGAGCGGTGCACGTCGCGATCGATTTGGAATGACATCGGATGGACCGAACCGTCGCAATAGGCGACGTGGAACACGACGGGATGCGCGCTGCCGAACCGAAAGGGTATGTCGCCGAGCGGCGCGTCTCGCAGCGGCGGATCGTACGACGAGATAATGGTGTCGCGGTCGAAGCCGATGTAGTACGACTGATCGTCGTTGGACGGGATGCCGTCCTCGTAGTGATCGGATTCCAGGAACTTCTCGCCAAGCAGGTAAGTCTTGCTCAGGCCGTCGGTGATCTGGCGCAGTTCCACCTGGCTGTGGTAGTGCACGACGCCGTCGAAGTAGTTGTCCCACTGCTTCCAGGCGGCGAAATTGCTCATTCCCTGCGCGATGGTGTTCGGTTCCGGCAAGCCGTCCTGGGGGAGGACCTTGCCCGTCATGCAGGCGCCGTAGTCGCCGCGCACGGCCACCTTGGGAAGGTTCATGTTGCGATACTTGTCGTTGTAGTAGTACGGATAGAGCATCGAAGGCCGGCGGGTGGGACAATTCATCGTGGGGATGGCGGTTTCGGCGAGTAGGGTGAGCGCGCTTTTCTTTTGGGCCGCAGTGAGGCCCGCCGCGATCGACCGGACGTTGGCGCCTTCCAGATAGGGAAGCACGCTGTAGACCCACCCACCAGGCTGATTCTTGTCGTAGCCCTGGTCGGGATCGCCCATCCAATGCCATCCCCATCCGCCCGGCGGGAGCGCGCGATGCGCGTTCTCGAACGTGACACAGGCCAGGCTGAGCTGCTTGAGATTGTTCTGGCACTGCGCTCGCCGGGCAGCCTCGCGGGCGGCCTGCACGGCGGGAAGGAGCAAGCCCACCAGAACACCGATGATGGCGATAACCACCAGCAGCTCGACTAGCGTAAAACCACTAGTTGGGCAGGCATTCTTCACGACGGTTGCTCCCTAACCGACGTTTCGCAGCGCGACACATTCTAGCAGCTCGGCGCGGGGAACCAATATCCCGTGGAACCAACGCACAGGGCCATTCTGTTTTTCAAAATGGCGAGGCGGGAAAATGGGACTGGCTCCGAGCATAAACAGCGCAAGTCCTTTCAGACCAACGTCGCGTCTCGGTGCCTGTCCCACTTTCCCGCCGGTGCGCCGCCGGCAAGCTTGAATCTGTGAACGGCCCTGGACCAGTCCGGGGAGAGGGGGTCAGGCACATTTTTCGGGGAACGTCTTGGGAAGAATTGAAAACCGTTTGCGCCGAAAAATGAGCCAGACCCCCGACTTTGCAGCTCTCCTGGGGACCAACGGCCGGCCCAGGGCACGGGGCGCCGCCAGTTGCGCAGGCGCAGAACGGCCTCGCCTTGTCAGCCCAGCCCGAATAGTCGTCGCGCGTTTTCGCCGCGGATCTTTGCCTCGTCCGCGGCCGGCAACTTGAGGCTCGATAGCGCGTCGCTGATGATCCGCGGATCGACCCACGGATGATCGCTGGCGAAAAGTAGCTTGTCCGGCCCGTACAGGTCGTAGCAAAACCGCATCGCCGCCGGCAGCGGCGACACCACGTCGAACCACACTTGCCGCAGGTATTCGCTCGGCTTGCGCGTCAGGTACTTCGGGCCGCGCTTCAGCACCTGCGTCTGGTGATCGAGCCGGCCGATAATGTACGGCAGCGTGCCGCCCAAGTGCGGGCAGACGAGCTTCAAGTTCGGGTGCCGGTCCAAGAGGCCCGACATCACAATCCGCGTCAACGCGATGGTGTTCTCGAACATGTTCCCCAGCGAACTGGTCATCTCGTATGCCTTGACGACATCGGTCGTCACAGGCTTGGCCGGGTGCAGAAGCACCGGCAGGTTCAGCTCTTCCGCCCGCGCGAATAGCGGCCGATACACCGGTTCGTCGGGGAAGCGGCCGGCGAGATTGGTGTAGAGCAGGATACCTTTCATCCCCAGGCTGCTAGTACACCGGTCGAGCTCCACAAGGGACGCGTCCACGTCCGCCAGCGGCAGCACGCACAGCCCGATGAACCGCGTCGGGTGTCGCCGCGCAATGCCGGCGATGAAGTCGTTCATTGCGCGGGCGACGTGAGCACCGTCGCCGCCGAACCATTCGGGACCCGGGTCGTTCACACTCAAGGCCGTGACGTCGATTCCGTTGGCATCCATCGTCGCGAGCTTGGCCGCGACGTCCATGTGGTTGGGCAGGATCTTGCGATGCCAATCCCCCATCTTCACGTAGCGGTCCTCTCCCTGCCGGTACACCAAGGGATCCTCGCCGCGGCGCTCCATAAGGGCGACGATTTCCGGGCAGAACAAGTGACTCTGGCAATCGATCACGCGCGGCTTTTTGGGCTCTGTCGGCTCGGCCGCGACAGCCGTTGCGACCGCGGCGGCCGCGGACACGGCCGCTCCGCTTTCGAGGAAGCGACGACGGGTGACGGACGAAAGCTCAGTCATGGGGCGCCCTCACGGAGACGCGAGCAGGCCGTGGTGCTCTGCCACGACGGCTGCGTGCTCCGCCGAGTCAGCCAGGTTGCGGTACTCGTTTGGATCGGATTGATGATCGTACAATTCGCGGCCGCCATCGGGCCACTCGGTGTACCGCCACCGGTCGGTGCGCAACGACTTGCCGAGCCGGCCCGGATCGAGCGGCTTTCCGGCCGAGCGATTCGCGACCCGGCTGACCACCGTCTGTGCGGCCCGCTTTCCCGCTTGCTTCGGGTCGCGCAGAAGAGGCACCAGGCTTGTGCCCTCGAGACCAGTGCCGGTTGGCAGGCCGCACAGTTCGACCAGCGTCGGGTACAGGTCGATCGACTCGACCAGCCCGGAGGCTGTCTGGCCACGCGGGATGCCTGGCGCCGCGATGACTAGCGGCACGCGGCAGCAGGGCTCGAAGAGCGTCATCTTGTGCCACAGCCCGCCGTGCTCGCCAAGCTGATAGCCGTGGTCGCTCAAGAACACGACCACGGTGTTGTCCCACAACGCGAGGCGGTCGAGGCAATCCAGCAGCACGCCAACCTGAGCATCCATGAAGCTTGCGCTGGCGTAATACGCGGCGGCCACGCCGGGGCGATGTTCCCCGTCGAGTTTCTCTTCGTTATTGCAAATGTAGGGAAGCGCCAGGCGTGGGATCCGCGCCAGGTGGTCCGTGGGCTCGACGAGCGGCGGAACCGCGGCAGTCGGATACAGGTTGAAATACCGCCGCGGCGCGATGTAGGGCGCGTGCGGGCGGCGAAAACCAACTGCCAGGAAAAATGGCTTGGCCCCGGCCGCCGCCTGCTCCAGCTCCTTCACGCCCCGCCGCGCCAGGCTGCCATCCCACGTCACTTCGTCGGCTGCCTCCAAGACGACCACGCGGCCCCATCGCTCCTCGGCCACTTGCTCGCGGGGAGGATTCTTGGAGGCGCTCGTTTCGATATAGTCCATGTCCCACGAGCGCGGGTCTTCGAACGCTTCGCCCGTGTGAAAGATCTTGCCCAGCTTGAGCGTCGTATAGCCATGCTTGCGAAAGTGCTCCGGCAGCATCACGGTGTCGTCCAGTGAGCTGCGCGTGGGAGTGATATTGTCCACGACGCGGGTCGTTTGCGGCCGGCGCCCGCTCAAGAGCGAAGTGCGCGAAGGATTGCAGACCGGATATTGGCAATAGGCGCGCTCGAAGCGCACGCCTCGCGCCGCCAGCCGATCGATCTGGGGGCTCTTGACCACGGAATGTCCGTAACAGCCCAGGTCGCAATTCAGGTCGTCCGCCATGATGAATAGAACGTTGGGCGGCTTGGCCTCCGCGCGAAATGACGGAAGCGTGGCCGTCAGGACGGCCAGCGCGAAGGCGATTCGGCGAAGGACGATCGAGTTCATGCCTGAAACCTCGCCGCACAGGGGCCAACAACGTACGACAAAGCGCGGTTGCCTCGCCCGGCCACGGGAAATACCTCACCTGTGCCACGGCGCGCAAACCATGCGTAGAGTGTAGTCTATCCGGCGCCGCGGTTCAGCCATGCGGGTCGCCGTGACCAGGGCCGTTCACAGATTCAAGCTTGCCGGCGGCGCACCGGCGGGAAAGTGGGACAGGCACCGAGACGCAACGTTGGTCTGAAAGGACTTGCGCTGTTTATGCTCGGAGCCAGTCCCATTTTCCCGCCTCGCCATTTTGACAATCGAGTTCGCCGAGCGGCCAGGCCAAGTGGCCATTGTGGTCGGCGGTCCACGCCCGGTGATACCGCTCGCGGTCTACGTTTATGCCGACAAGGAGATCACGCGGCCCTACTTCGCCCACGTCCATGCGCCCGGTGGCATTCAGGTCACGCGCCATCATCCGCCCGTCGAGGGCCAGGACCTCACCGACCATGCGACGTTTCACCCCGGCATTTGGTTGGCGTTTGGCGACATCGACGGACAGGACTATTGGCGGCTGAAGGCCCGCGCGCGCCACGATCGGTTCGTCGAAGCCCCGAAGGCGACGGCCGGCCAGGGCACCTTCACCGTGCAGAATTCCTACTGCCGAGAAGACGATCCAGATCAGATTGTTTGTCAGGAAACCTGCCGCTACACCGTAAGCCTGGATCCTCGCGGCTATCTGCTCGTATGCGACTCGCTGTTTCGTTCTCCCGAACGGCCGTTTGCCTTTGGCGACCAGGAAGAGATGGGATTGGGCGTGCGCGTGGCGACTCCGATCGCCGTAAAATCCGGCGGCACCATCAGCGACGCCATGGGGCGCGTCAACGAGAAGCAGATTTGGGGCCACGCCGCGCGGTGGTGCGACTATAGCGGCGTCGTCGACGGCCGGCGCGTTGGCATCCTCGTGATGCCCGACCCGGCCAACTTTCGTCCCTCCCGGTTTCACGCCCGTGATTACGGTCTGTTGGCCGCGAATCCCTTCGGGCAGAAAGTATTCGGCGACGCGGAAGCCAGCCGCGTGCCGGTCCGGGCAGGCGAGCTATTCCGGCTGCGGTTCGGCGTCCTGCTGCATGCCAATCCGGCCGACCGACAGTTCGACCCACCGGCGGCTTACGAGGCATATGTGCGGCAACTTTCCGGGCTGCCGCGCCCCGCGCCGTAGCGCTCTGACCCAACACCAGCACGAAAAAGCCAAAGCGAAAGCGCCCGACGTGGCTATTGACGTGCGATTCGCTCTTCCAGTCCAACGAGGTACGCGCGGCCGAGAGCCCGAGCTGCTCCGCCCGTGAGCGCAGCGAAGTAGATCTAGTCTCGCGGCTACGTTTGAAGTGCCGAAGAGAGGACTTGAACCTCCACGACCTTGCGGTCACTAGGTCCTGAACCTAGCGCGTCTGCCAATTCCGCCACTTCGGCGCGTCGGTCATTTTATAGGTCAACGAGCGCGTCCTTTCAAGTCAGGGACGTGGGAGGGCAGGGCCATTCTGTTTTTCAAAATGGCGAGGCGGGAAAATGGGACTGGCTCCGAGCATAAACAGCGCAAGCCCTTTCAGACCAACGTTTCGTCTCGGTGCCTGTCCCACTTTCCCGCCGGTGCGCCGCCGTCCAGCTTGAA
>JACPPG010000080.1 GCA_016191115.1 Planctomycetia bacterium
ACTGATGTTTCTTGATAAACTGGTTCATGGCGTTGCGTCTCCAGTAGAACGGATGGCCTTCACAAACCACCAAACTACCGTAGCGCAACGCCTCTTTCCTCCCCTTTGGTTGCGGCCGCAGGCCGCGCTGTGAGCACCGAGGAGCGCCCGATTCGGGACCGAGGGGATGATGCTGCCCGGTGTGACGAGCGGTGCTCGCAGAGCACCCCACGGCTTACGAGCGGCGCGCGCTTGCCGTGCTCCGCGCGTGGCTGCCGTTGAATCCGTGTCCGTTGCCGTTCGCGGCGGGCTTCGCGCGGGCCGGCTGCGCCTTGAGATGCCCCGGTCCCAACAGATCGTCGACCCGGCGGCGCAGCTCGGCGTTCAAGTCGACGCGCATCCCGTCGCAGGCACACGTGACGCGAGAGCCGTCGGCCAGCCGCAGCACAAGCTGCAACTCGCAGCTTCCCGGGTAGCCGCGGAGAATCTCGTGAAGCTGCTCCAGGCCGCGCTCGCCGTGCGGCTGCTCGTCGAAATGGATGTCGACGCGCCGCGTGTACCGGGCCGGCAGGTCCGCCAGCGCAAGCACCTCATTGACAATCAGGTTCGCCTCCTCGCTGCCGGGCCGCTTGTCCACCACGCCCCGCACGGCGACGACCGCGTCCGCCTTCACCAGCTCGCCGTACGCGGCGAACTCCTCGGGCCACAGGATGCAGCGGAGCATGCCTGTGGTGTCCTCCAGGTCGAACATGCAATAGCGCGTGGCCGTGCTGCCGGCCCGCGGGTTCTTGGTATGCGCGTACTTGATCGCCGACAGGATTCCGCCCAGTACGACCTCGGTCCGGTGCGCAAGCGCCGCCGCCTCGGCCGTGGAATGCGAGCACCACGTGGTGAGCGTCTCCTCGTGCTCGGCCAGCGGGTGGCTCGACAGGTAGAAGCCCAACACCTCTTTCTCGCCCGCCAGTTTCTCGCGATCGGTCCACTCCGCTAGCTCCGGCAGATTGGCGGCCGGCGCGGCGGCGTCCTCCTCGCCGGCGTCCTCGAACAGTCCCTTCTGCCCGGAGCGCCGGTCGGCAAGCGCCTGCGCCCCCGACTGCAACGCCCGTTCGACCGCGGCGGCAAGCTGCGAACGGCGGGCGGCGGTGAAATCGAAGGCGCCGGCCTTGATCAACGACTCGATCGCCGTGCGATTGACGACCGCCGGGTCGATCCGCTCGCAGAAGTCGAACAGATCGCGAAAGGGACCGTGCGTTTTGCGTTCGGCCGCGAGCGAGTCGGCCGCCTGCATGCCGCATCCCTTGATCGCCGCCAGCCCGAAGAGAATCTTTCCGCCGTCGACCGCGAAATCGCCGTGGCCGAGGTTCACGTCGGGCGGCACGACCTCGATCTCCAGCCGCCGGCAGTCCTCGACGTGCTCGACCAGCGAATCCTTCTTCTTGAAGTTGCGGCCCTGAATGTCGCCCGACAATAGCGCTGCCATGAACTCGACCGGATAGTGCGCCTTGAGATAGGCCGTCATGTAGGCGATCAAGGCGTAGGCGGTCGAGTGGCTCTTGTTGAAGCCGTAGCCGGCGAACTTCTCGATCATGCTGAAGAGATCGTCCGCCTCTCGGTCGCGCAGACCGTGGGCCACGGCGCCTGCGATGAATTCCTCGCGGTAGCGGGCGATGATCTCGCCCTTTTTCTTGCTGATGGCCTTGATGCAGGAGTAGGCGCTCGGCAGGTCGATGCCGCCCAGCCGGTTGAGGATCCGCATCACCTGCTCCTGGTAGACCATCACGCCGTGGGTTTCTTCCAGGATGTCCTTCATCACGGGATGCTTGTACTCGGCCTGCTTGCGTCCGTGCTTGACCTGGATGTAGTCGTCGACCATGCCTCCTTCCAGCGGCCCCGGCCGGTACAAGGCGTTGGTGGCGATGATGTCGCGGAAGTGGTCTGGCTTCATTCGCTGCAAGAGGTCGCGGATGCCGCCGCTTTCGAGCTGGAAGATGCCCTTCGTCTCGCCGCGGCACAGTAGCGCGAACGTCTCGGCATCGTCGAGCGGGAATTGGTAGGGGTCGACGCGCTGGCCGGTGGTCTGCTCGATCAGCTCGACGGCCTTGGAGAGAATGGTCAAGTTGCGCAGGCCGAGAAAATCCATCTTCAACAGGCCGGCCCGCTCGACGTCTCCCATCGCCCACTGGGTGATGACTTCCTCCTTGCCCTGCACGCGCTGCAGCGGGACGTACTCGTTGAGGGGGCGATCGGCGATCACCACGGCGGCGGCATGCGTGCCGACGTTCCGCGCGAGCCCCTCGATCTTCATGGCCAGGTCCAGTAGCTCGCGGACCTGCGGATCGTTGTCGTAGGCGCGCTTGAGGTCCTCGCTCGTGCGGAGGGCCTCTTCCAGCGTGATGCCCAGCGTCTCGGGCACCAGGGCCACGATCGAGTCGACGCGGGGGATGGGCATGCCCAGCGCGCGGCCGACGTCGCGGATCGCGGCCCGCGCGGCCAGCGTGCCGAAGGTGCCGATCTGGGCGACGTTGGCCTCGCCGTAGCGGTCCTTGACGTATTGGATCACCTCGCCGCGGCGGTCCTTGCAGAAGTCGATGTCGATATCCGGCGCTTCCAGCCGGCTGACGTCGAGGAACCGCTCGAAAAGCAGGTCGTACTTGAGCGGGCAGACGTGGCTCAAGTGCAGCGCGTACGCCACGAGCGAGCCCACGCCCGACCCACGCGCCGTGGCCGGGATACCGTGCTCGCGGGCAAAGCGGACAAAGTCCCACACGATCAAGAAATAGTTCGGGAAGCCGAGCTTGTTGATGACGTCCAGCTCCCGCTCGAGCCGGCTTATCACGTCCGGCGCGAGCTCCCCGTCGCGGCAGTACTCCGAATGACCCGCGTACCGCTCCTTCAAGCCCGCCAGGCACAGCTCGCGCAGATAATCCGTCGAGCTACGGCCCTCGGGCACGGCGAACGACGGGAAGTGCCGCTTGCCCAGCTCCAGTTGGATGTCGACGCGGTTGGCGATTTCCTGCGAGCGGGCCACCGCGTCTTCCAGGTCTGGGAAGGCGGCGTACATCTCGTCGGCGCTGCGGAGGAAGAATTCGTTCCCTTCCATCCGCAGCCGATCGGTGTCGGTGCGGAACCGGCCCGTGTTGATGCACAGAAGCACGTCCTGGGCCTCGGCGTCCTCGCGATTGACGTAGTGGGCGTCGCTCGTGGCCACCAGCGGGAGGCCCATCCGCCGGGCGACGTCGACCGCACCCTCGAGCGCCATCCGCTGAATTTCCAGGCCGTTATTCTGGATCTCGATAAAGTACCGGTCGCCAAAAACGCCCTGGAACCAGGCGGCGATCGCCATCGCGTCGTCCATGTTCACTTCGGGCGCCCCCCCGCGCAAGAGCGCCCGGCTGAACTCGCCCGACACGCAACCGCTCAAACAGATGAGCCCCTCGTTGTGCGCGGCCAACAGTTCCTTGTCGATCCGCGGCTTGCGATAAAAACCCTCGAGGAACGCGGCCGAGGCCAGTTTGACGAGGTTCTGGAAGCCCGTTCGGTTCTGGGCCAAGAGCGTCAGGTGGTAGCTGGCCTCCTGATTTGCGTCGGCGTCCTTTTGAAAGCGGCTGCCGGGGGCAATGTACGCCTCGTAGCCGACGATCGGGTTGATGCCCGCCTTCTTGGCCGCCTGATAGAACGCGAGCGCCCCGTACAGGTTGCCGTGATCGGTGAGCGCCAGGGCGGTCATGCCCTGTGCCTTGGCCTTCTTCACCAGGCCATCGATGGGGCTCGCCCCATCGAGCAGGCTGTAGTGGCTGTGGCAGTGAAGGTGCGTGAAAGGGCGGGGGTTGCTCATCGTATCCTCGAGCGATTTGTCGTTCCGTCAGGCGGAGAGACGCGGCCGCTAGCAATTCTAGCAGAGACCGGATAGGCGAGACAGGGAGCGGCCGCGAGTCACTCGGTAGCCACCGAGGCCGCCGAGACCACAGCGCGGCCTGCGGCCGCAACCAAAGGGGAGGAAAGAGGCGTTGCGCTACGGTAGTTTGGTGGTTTGTGAAGGCCATCCGTTCTACTGGAGACGCAACGCCATGAACCAGTTTATCAAGAAACATCAGTCCGAGGTG
>JACPPG010000071.1 GCA_016191115.1 Planctomycetia bacterium
TAGTCGACCGTGACGAAGAACCACGAATTGTCGCCGCCCATCTTGCTGATGGCGTTCACGATGGTCTTGGTCTGGCCGTAGGTGTCGTAGATCCAGTGGATCGAATGCGACGTGCACGCCTTGCCGGTGAGCTCCGACGTCGCCGCCGCCGTCGGCATGACGATGCGGTTCTTTTCCTGGGCGATGCGCACCAGGGCGAGCGCGATCGCCGAGTTGGGGATGCCGAGGATCATGTCGACGTTCTCGTCGTCGTACCAGCGCTTGGCGATGCCGACGCCGACATCGACCTTGCTCTGGAAGTCGGCAGTCACCAGCTCGATCGGCTTGCCGAGCACCGAGCCGCCGAAATCGGCGATGGCGAACCGCACCGCCGCGACGTCGCCCGGCCCGGTGTTCTCGGCATAGGGGCCGGACATGTCGTCCAGCACGCCGATCTTCACGGCGCCGTTCTGGGCGACGGCGGAAACGCTGAACAGGACGCACGCAAACACTGCCGCCGCGGCGGCCTGCACGTATCGCATCATTTCCTCCCAAACGTCGTTCTTTGCCCAAATCCTAGCACAAGCCCGGGCGGCGTGGTTGAATTGTGGGCCATCGGCTGGGGGGAACGAATGGAATACTTGTTGTTGGTGACGTGGTTCCTGGGCGGGAACTCGACCACGAGCTACCAGGTCGCTTTCGCCTCGCGGCAGGCCTGCGAGATCGCCTTGTCCGAATTGCGCAACGATGCGCGCCGCCTGGGGGCCTTCGGCGATACGGTGCGTACCCCGGCCGGTGCGCCGCCGGCCGGCGGGGCGGCCCGAAGCGATGGCTCGCCCGCGCCGGTCCTGTCGGCTGTCTGTGTCAATCAGCGTTGAGGAGCGAGGCTTCATGAACATCGATTTCACGGGCAAGAAGGCGATCGTCTGCGGCGGCAGCCGCGGCATCGGCAAGGCGATCGCGCTGGGTTTCGCGGCCTGCGGCGGCGACGTCTCGATCTGCGCCCGTGATCCCAAGGCGCTGGAGGAGACCCGGGGCGAGATCGCCAAGCTCGGCCGCAAGGCCCATGCCGCCAGCGCCGACCTGGGCAACGCCGAGCAGGTGCGCGACTACGTGCGCAACGCCGTTGCCGACCTGGGCGGTGTCGATTTCCTGGTCAACAACGCCTCGGCCTTCGGCGCGTCGGACGACGACAAAGGCTGGGGCGCCAACCTCGCCGTCGACATGATGGCGATCGTGCATGCCACGCAGGA
>JACPPG010000037.1 GCA_016191115.1 Planctomycetia bacterium
TCGTTATCAGCTTACCGCCGAGGGACGCCGCCTTCTTCCCGCCTTCCTCGCCGCCAGAAACGCCAGTGCCGAAAAGCTCCGCGACCTCGCAGCCTAGAAAAAATCCTCTCACCCTGCGAAAATCTGAATCGTTTGCAGTATGGAGGAATGACAATGAGCGGCTCTTGGGCGGGACGCCTTGCGATGGCCTTGCCGGTTGTCGTCGCGTTGGGTTGCGGCAGCACCGAGGCGCCCAAGGACAAGCCGACGGTCGCCGAGATCCAGCAGACGCGCGCGGCCATCGAGAAGCCGGCGCCCTCGCCCACGCCGCCACCGCCGGTGACAGGCAACATTCCCTTCCGCGAATGGGGCGTGAAAGAAGCGGCCGTCGACGCGCTGGCGCGGATCGGCCAGCCCTCGGTGCCCGTCCTGATCGACGCCCTTTCGGACGCCGACGCGGAGGTCCGTGTACACGCCGCCCGGGCGCTTGCGCGGATGGGGGATGCGGGCAAGGAGGCGGTGCCGGTACTGATCGCGCGGCTGGAAGATCCCGACGAGGGCGTCCGCCAGGCGGCGGCGCGGGCGCTGGGCCAGATGGGCCCCGCGGCGGCCGACGCTGTTCCGGCCTTGATCGCCATCATCAAATCGCACGATGCGAAGCCGTCGCCGCCGCCGGCGAACCTTCCGAATCCATAAAAACGAGGGCCGCCTTCCTTGCAAACCCGTGCTCCCAACAGGAGAACTGCAAAGCCCGGGGTCTGGCTCATTTTTCGGCACATGCGGTTCTCAATTCTTCCGAAGGACCTTCGCCGAAAAATGTGCCTGACCCCCTCTCCCAGGACTTTGCAGTTCTCCTGTGCCCCCCAAAGCGTGAGTTGCACACCCAGAAGCGGAGGGCTATGGTGGACTATTGAGAGGCATCGATGGGCCGGGCGGCCTGGGACACGCCGCGCGGCCGGTACGGCGAGTTTGAGCGGCGCCGCGTCACGTCATTTCTCGAATTGCCGGCACGCCGTTCACGCTTCCGCAGTCGCGCGATTTCTGCGTCGCGCCCTAGTTGCCTCTGGACGATTCCGCGGCGGTAACCCCTTCGTCAACGCTCGATCCCCGTCGTGGGAACCCAGGATAATAAGGAGGAGCACGTGACTTTTCGCACCGTTTTCAGCCGACCCGGTCGCGCCACGTGCCTGGTCGTCGCCGTCCTTCTCGTCCTTTTCCTGCAAGTCACCGTGCTGCAAGCGGCCGACACGGACGCCGCCGCCCCCAAGGGCGAAAGCTATCTCGTCTGGCTGGCGAAAAGCTCGGGCTTGATCGGCGTCGTGATCCTGCTCTTGTCGATGTACTTCGTCGCCACGGTCATCCGGTTGTTCATTGAGCTTCGCGAGAAGGTGGCCGCGCCGCCGGAGCTCTTGAACGAGATCGAAGTGCTCATGCAACAGCGCGACTTCCGCGAGGTCTATAAAGTGGTAAAGACCAGCGAGTCGTTTCTCGGCCGCACCTTGGCAACCGGCATTTCCGAACTACCCAACGGCATCGCCGAGGCGCGCGAGGCGATGGACCGGGCGGCCGACGCCGTGACGATGGAGATGGAGCGGATGATCAGCATGCTCGCCGTGCTGGGGACCTTGGGGCCCATGATCGGGCTGTTGGGCACCCTGCAGGGCATGATCGCCAGCTTCAGCGTGATCGCCATGTCGGGCGTGGAATTGAAGGCGAACCAGGTCGCCGCGGGCATTTCGACCGCGCTCGTGCTGACGTTCGAGGGCGTGGCCCTGTCGGTGCCGGCGATCTATTTCTTCGCCTTGTTTCGCAATCGGATCTCGACGATCTCGGCCAATACGACCCTTCTGGCGGACCAGATCCTGAGACGGCTGTATCACTCGGCTCAGTGGAAGGCCGCGCCGCCCGGACAGGCGCCCGCCGGACAAAAGGCGTAGGCCGCGCGGGTTCGTTTCCGTGGTCAGCACGCGAGTGCCCTTCTTCGAGCGAAAGCAACATGTCCGCCAGTGCCCACTTAAGCGAAAAGGCCGAGCCGAACCTGACGCCCATCCTCGATATGGTGTTTCAGCTCATCACCTTCTTCATGCTGGTGGTGAACTTCAAGTCGGCGTCGCTCGATATGAGCCTCAAGCTTCCGGTGGTCGGGTCGGCCATGCCCTCGGACAGCCCGGATCGCGACGTTCTTGTGCTGAACATCGATCAGGACGGCATGCTGCACGTGTACGGCCAGGTGAAGGATGCCGCGACGTACATCGCCAGCGAAGCGCAAACGGCGCTGCGCACCGCGCAGTTGGAAAACCCCGACCTGAAATTCGGCGACGAGCTGCCGGTGACGGTGGTCATCCGCGCCGACCGCGCGACGCCCTTTCGCTTGCTCAACCAGGTCATTCGCGCCTGCCAGGCGAGCGGCTTCCGCAAGTTCCAGTACCGGGCGATGAGTGGGCCATCGGAGGCCGCGCGATGAGAGGACGGCATCCAACGCGGCGCAGCCAGCAGGAAGTCCAGTTGAACCTGGCGGCCATGCTCGACATGGCGTTTCAGTTGCTGGCGTTCTTCATCCTGACGTTCCGCCCGGCGCCGGTCGAGGGCTATATCGCGCTGCGCATGCCGCCCGCCCAACCTCTCACCAAGCCCGGTCAGACGGCCACGCAGCCGACGGACGTCCCCATCCCGACAACGAGCTTGCCGTCGGTCATGGTGACGGTCACTTCGCAGCCGGATGGCGAAATCGGGTCGATCCGCATCGAGGAGGGGCAGCCCGTCGCCAGCCTTAGCGAGTTCGAGCAACAACTATCGAACCTGCTCTCGGTGCCCGATGCCACGTTCGACCAGTTGGTCCTGCAAGTCGGCTCCCGGCTGCACTACGAGAATCTGATGCGCGTGCTGGACGTTTGCTCGCGGATCAAGTTCGCCTCCGGCGAGCACCTGACCAAGCTGAGCATCGTCGAGCTTCCCGACGCGGGGGAATGAGATGGTCGTCCGCCGCTACGAACGTCCCCTCCGGCTTGTGTCGGCCCGATTGGGCATTTCGCTCATGTCGATGTTCATCATGCTGGCCGTGATCTACATGACGGTCGCGCGGCTGGGCAAGCAAGGCGTGCCGGCCGTTCCCCCGGCATTGCCGCCGGTAGCCGATCGACCAACCGACGGTAAGCAGTCCGAGGACGACGATTCGGCCGCTCTCGTGGCCGATCGCGACCCGCGAGAGGCCGAGGCCTTCGCGCGCGAGGCCCAAGCCGTGATGGATCGCTCGACGATGATCCACGCCATCGAGAACCCGGCCTACTACCGTTTGCTCCGCTGGACGATGGCACAAGGGCTGTCCGCCTTCGCCCGACGCACGCCACAAGAAACCGCGTTTCAAGACCTTGTGGGCCGGCCCGATGCATCGCGAGGGGAGCTCATCGAGGTGGAGCTGAGCGTCAGGTTCGTACGCACGTACGACGTTCCCCCGGAGAAGTCGGGCGGCGCTGAGCGAGTTTATGAGCTGTGGGGCTGGCCGACGTCGGGGCGGGGCTGGTTTTACGTCGTCGTGACGCCCGAACTGCCCGAGGGTTTCCCCATCGCCCCCGAGGTGAACGAAACGGCGCGCGTGCGGGGCTACTTTCTCAAGCTGCAAGGTTACGAACCGGCGGACGCCAAGCCCTTTGCCCGGCCGCTCGTCGCGCCCCTAGTCATTGGCCGCGTGGTGGCGTGGCAGCCGCCACCGCCCCCGCCTGCGAGCGAGATCACGCCCGCGCACGTTGTGTTGGTCATCGGCTGCGCGGCGCTGCTGTGTGCCATTGCCTACTGGTTATGGACGCCTCGCCGCCGTGGGGCGACAGGCGGGTCCGCGTCGCCCGATTGGCCGCCGGCTCACGCGCCCATCAGCAGGAGCGGCGCCGCCGGCGACGCGCCCGGGGCCTCGGAATCGGGCACGTTTGACTGGGTGCGCGACATCGACCATTGCGACGAATGAGCCGCGGTGGGCACAGGGCCGCTAGGATCGACCGAAAAATAACTTCTCCTCGATACCCTCGCCCCTTGCGGGAGAGGGCACCCGTGAGGGGTCAGAGAATCAGGAAGTTATTTTTCGGTCGATCCTTAGGGCCAACGCCGCGGCTCGGCTGGAGCATCGCCCTCCCACTCCGAGGCTTGAAATGCCGGGCTGAGCCTTGCCGTCCGGCGGCCGGTCGGTGAAAATCGGTTTTGACCGAAAACGGCCCCTCGCGGCGTGGCGGCACGCACTCGAGCCCTGGACCGTGTGAATCGCTGCGCGGCTCGAAGCCTACGCCTTGACGGCCGCGTGGAAATGGAACGAGAAGAATGAACGTCAACGATCTCGCCAAATTCTTGGGCGACGCTTGCTACGGCTTTCTGGCCCTCAATCTGTTTTGGGGCCTGTTTTGCGCCATCGTCGTCTGGCGGCGATTGGCGCAATTGCGCTTTAAGAACGAGCGCCACCAAGCGGAATTCGTCGACGAGCTGAACCAGCACATCTCGCAGCGGGCCTATGAGGACGTCGCCAGCGCCTGCGAGGCCGACACGCGGGCGCTGCCGCAGTTGGTGTACCTGGCGCTAGCGAATCGCGACCTGGACGGCGTTGAAATCCGCCAGCTCGTCGCCGAGCGTCTGCAGCGCGACGTATTGGCCCCGCTCGAAAACCGCGTCAACTGGATCGTCACCGTCATCCGCAACGGGCCGCTGCTGGGACTCTTCGGCACGGTGCTGGGCATGATGGCCGCGTTCGGACGCATCGGCACCGGCGTAAAGGTCCAGCCCTCGCAAATCGCCGACGAGATCAGCGTGGCCCTCATTTGCACCGCCATGGGGCTGGGAACGGCCATTCCGCTGGGCTATGTGGCCAGCAGCCTGAATATCCGCATTCGCGGCCTGCAGGAATCGCTGACGCCGGCCATCGTGCGCTTTTTGAATGTCCTCAAGCCATCCTCCGGCTGATCGGGAGTGAAAGCGCATGCTGTCCGCCAGCTCACTCCACCCGGCCGGTTCCGAGCTTTCTCCGCTGCTCCCCCACCGCGCGCCGGCGGAAGACGCGCGGGTCGACATGACGGCCATGATCGACCTGGTGTTCATGATGAACATCTTCTTTCTGGTGACGTCGCTCGTGGCCGCGATGGCGGAAGTGAACCTGCCGGCGGCCAAGCACGTGGTGGCCGCCGATTTAGAGACAAGCGTCGTGTTGACCGTGATGGCGGCCGAGGGGCGCGCCCCGGTGGTCTACGTCGGCGACGGCGCCGGCGGTGAGCCGCTCGGCGAATCACAGCAGGAAGAACGCATCACACAGGCCGTCGCCGCGCAGTTGCGCGAGGGCAAGACGGCCGTCATCATCAAGGCCGAAGGGAACGTGCCGATGCGCGACATCGCCCGCATCGCCGCCGCGGCGTCGGCCGCCGAGGGAGTCAAACTCAACTTCGCCGTGATGGAAAAGGACGATTGATACCCGCCGCCGGCCCGAGCAGGCATACAACGGCGGGCGCCAGCTCAGGCCGGGTACCCTCTGGGTGGCTAATCGCTAGTCGCTAGTTGCTCCAACATGATTCGCGTTCACTGCACTCACTGTGGGAAGCTGTTGCGGGTGGCCGACACCATGGCCGGCCGCCAGGGGAAGTGCCCGCACTGCGGCAACGCGGTCGCGGTGCCGTCGATGCCGGCGGTGGTGCCGGGATCAAAGCCGCCGCGCAAGGCCGCGAAGACGTCCTTCGTTTCGCTATTGCCGCCGCCAAGGCACGCCGACCACGAAGAGTGGATCGACATGACCTCGATGGTCGACATCGTTTTTTTCCTGCTGATTTTCTTCCTCGTCACGTCGCTCAATACGCAGCAGGCATCGATCGAATCGCCGGTGCCCGAAAGCCGCCGCGCGGCGAGCGAAGGCCGGGCCGCGGCCGCGCGAACGGTCGTCGACTTCGAGAACGACGAGGATTTCATTATCGCCCGCATCGACGCCGACAACACGGTGTGGGTCGAGGACGCCCTGGCCCCGTCGCCGGCCGAGGTGCTCTCGAAACTACGCTCATCGATGCGCGGCGCGGGCGCGAAGGGGTCCCCCTCGCGGCTATTGGTGCTCGCCCACGGCGACGCCCATCATGGCATGGCGGTCATGGTGCTGGACGCGGCCCAGGAAGCGGGCCTGGCCGACGTGCGATTGGCCGTGCGGGATGAGGAGTAACTCGCGACAGAGTGAAGAATGTCGAACGCCAAATGTCGAAGGAACGTCGAAATCCGAAATCTGAATGGCACCGCCGCCAAGGGGGACTGCGATCACCTTCGTCGCTTCGCCCCTCGTCGCTGCACAATCGCGTACTCGAGGGACATGATCCCCATCCTGGCGTAGAGTCGGTGACCTTTCAATCTGAGCGTGACTCGCCCTGCCGGCGGCAGCAGCGGCACGCCCTCGCCCAGAAGCACCGGCATCACCGCGACCTCGACAGTATCCACCAAGCCCAGCTCGGCGAAACTGCGGAACAGCGAACCGCCCCCCCACAGCCACACGTCCTTCCCCGGCTTCGCGCGCAGTTCGGCCATCACTCGTTCCGGGTCGTTGACGATCGTGACGCCTGGGTGGTCCTCCTGCCGGAGCGTGCGCGAGAAGACGAAAACCTGCATGTCCGGCGTCGAGCCGCCTCCACCAGCCCCCTTCACCACCTCGAAGGTCCGGCGGCCCATGACCATGGTGTCGAACTGGCTGTAGATTTCCTTGAAGTCGATCTCAGGGTCCATGACGATCCAATCGGCCTCTCCGCCCGGACCGGCGATGAATCCGTCCAAGCTCATCGCCACCGCGTAGCGAACTCGCCGGTTTGGATGCCCTGCATTCTTGTGTCGGCTCTCCCTGGTTTTCCGACGCATGTCAGCGTCCCCAATTAACCCCGCCCAAGCGGCAATTCAAGCGAGGTACAAAACTCTGCTTGCCGGAGGTTGGTGCCATTTCCTTTGACATGCGGAGTTCGACGTTCCTCACCGCGCCAATCAGCCGTAGTTCAACCGCGACGGCGCGCCGCGCTGGACCGGCACGTCCAACAATCGTGGGCGATCGCCCGACAGGCTCTCGCGCAATTTCGATTCGAGTTCCCCTGGCTCGGTGACGCGCGTGGCCTCGACCCCCAACGATTGGGCGAGCGTGACAAAGTCGATCTCCGGCTCGATCAAGTCCATGCCGATGAACCGCCCACTGCGGGCCGCCGGCAGGCCGATCTGCTGCGCCCCCACCTTCAGAATCTGGTACTGCGCGTTGTTGCAGATCAGAAATGTCACGGGCAGGCGGTAACGCGCGGCGGTCCACAGCCCTTGAATGCCGTACATCGCCGCGCCTTCGCCCAACAGGGCGAGCACGGGCCGGTCGGGCCAGGCAAGCTGCACGCCGATCGCGCAGCCAAGGCCCCACCCCAGCCCCCAGCCGCGGTGGCCGAAATAGCCGCTGGTGTTCTTTAGCGCGGCCAGCCGCTCGAGATAGGTGCCGGTGGTGGTAACCGCCTCTTCGATCACGGCCACGTCCGTCGGCAGCACCCGCGCCACGGTGGACATGAGCGTCAGGGGCGCAAGGGGCCGCGCGTCGCGGACAGTCTCGATCTCGCGCCGCAGGGCCTCGCGCGCTTTTTCGTGCGCGGCGGCCACGGCCGCGCCGCGGGCCTTCGCACGTTCGACGTCCGTGGCCGACATGGTCGCGCGCAGCAAGTCGCCGAGCTCGGCCAGGCCGACCTTCAAGTCGCCCACCAGGCCCACTTCCACCGGATAGTTCTTGCCCAACTGCCACGGGTCCTGGTCGATGTGCACGACGCGGACGTGTTCGGGGATCGCGCGGGCCGGTTCGAAGTACACATATTGCCGCAACAGGTCCATACCCACGACAAAGATCACGTCGAAATCAGCGAGCCGCTGGCGGACTTCGGGGGACCAGATCGGCATGCCATGAGAATAGAGAGAATGGTCGACGGGAAAGCCGAGCCGGCCATGCGTGGTGCCCGACTCGGACATCACCGGCGCGCCGAGCTGTTCGGCAATATTCACGAGTTCGCCGACGGCGTCGGCCTCTTGCGTGCGGCTGCCGACCAGGATCGCCGGATTCTTGGCCCCGCCCAGCACGCGCGCCGCTTCGCGCAATGCCGCCAGCGGCGGACGCACGTGCGGATCGAGCGGCTTCGCGGGCGTCAGGTCCAACTCGGCCATTTCGCTCTGCAAATCCATCGGCAGCGACAGAAAGACCGGTCCGGTCGGCGGCGTTAGCGCGGTCTGCGCCGCGCGGCGAATGGCCGACGGCAGGTCCTGGATGCGCTGCACTTCGGCCGCCCACTTCGTCCACGGCTGCGCGACGCGGACCATGTCGGACCACAGGATCGGCTCCTCGAACGCTAGCCGGCGATCCTGCTGGCCGGCCGTGACCAACAGCGGCGTCCCGGCGCGATAGGCGTTGTACAGCATGCCCATCCCGTTCCCCAGGCCGGGGCTGATGTGCAGGTTGATCACGCCCAGCGAGCGCGACGCCTGGGAGTAGCCGTCGGCCATGGCGACGACGGGCACTTCTTGCAGGCCCAGGATGTAGGCGATCCGCCGATCCTCGACCATCGCGTCCACGAGCGGCAATTCCGTCGTGCCCGGATTGCCAAACACGTGGCGCACGCCCAGATCGGCGAGCATTTGCAGTAGTGCTTGCGCTCCGCTAGTGCGCATAGTGAGGGAGAATCGTGTGAGGGGTTGCGCTTCAGATCGCCAGTCCCGTGGCAGGCTCAGTGTACGACAACCCTCACCCAAAGCAAATCGCCAGGCTCCCGGACGCGGCCATTTGGCGGGCGCATCGGATCGCTTTTGGCTGCCGTACCCCGAGCAGCGGCAGGTCGCCCGCTGAGCTATTCGTGCCTTCGCCTGTGCACGGTCGGAAGCGGCGGTTCGGTTCTTCCACGCGACTGAGCGACGCCACACTACACGGGCACCGTATAGTTCCCCAGGGAAATTGCGCCCGCATTGCGCCCGCATTGCACCGGTATTGTACCGGAGCGGTAATTGACATTCGGAGACAATTCGTTAAAAGGGCGGATACACCGACGTTGCACTAGGCACTCCTCATTCTGGAGTTCAGGCAATGACTCGGAAGTATTCTGTGGGGTTGGCGTGGTTCGCCATTGTTCTCCGGCGACCGCATCATGAAGATTCCCGCATTCGAGACGTTTGTGCGCGTTGCAGCGTAGCGCGTGCGATCTCAATCGCACTGCTCGCATGCTACGTGTCTGACTCCTTTGCTCTCGAGCGCCCCGCGGACACGACTGACAGCCGCGAGACGCAGCAAGCGTCGCAGGATGTGCCCGAAGCCATCCGAGCAATGTGGGAGAGCCAAAGGCACGAGGTGATTTCGGTTCGCCTTCGCTGCAAGTACCTCGCGACCAGTTCGCACCTCGCGCCGCTGACGCCGGATCAAGTGCGGGAGCTACTCAAGGCCGCGTCGTCGTTCCCGCCGCCGGTGAGATTCGCTTGGCTAGCGCAACGGCTTGCCGCGCCGGAGATGCGCGATAACGGACCGCTTGGCGGGGACGTGGCATTTACGATGGATGGTGACAAGAGAAGGGTGGACACGTTCCTCCGCGGCGAGTTCCACGATCGATTCATTTCCGATGGAACGAACGTGCTCGCGTCGGCCAATGGAAACAAGCAGGTTTCCGTTTATTCGGCGGGCGCGTCCAAGAGAGGGGCCCAGGGACTGGGAGATTTCCGCCGGATCCCACGCGTTCCCACCGATGGCGTTCGCGTCGTAAATCAGGGCGAAACGCTCCTCCTGCAATTCAAGGCGCAGGAGTTGATCATCGACAAGGCGACCGGTCTCATGCTCTTGGAGGCAGGCCGGCGGGCCAACGGGTTCGAGTCGTTCTTGGTCCAGCGCGACCCCGTCGTATATCCCGGTGACGTTGTGTTCCCAACGTTCAGTCTTGGAGTCTTGTTCAAGAACGGGACGCTATTCCATGCGACGATGACCGCGATTGAGGACGCGGAGTTCAACCAACCCATTCCGGCTGAGACCTTCCGCTACGACGCGTCCGCAGGCACCGTGGTCGCGGATTTTCGCGGCGGGCGCGAACGGCCTGCGTTGCTCCGCGCGCCGTCTGACGTTGCCGACATGGCAGCGGCGATTCCACAGGTTGCCGCCGCGGGGCGAAACTGGATGCTCATCGGTAGTTTGGTGATTTTTACAAGCCTCATTGTCTCCTTGGTTGTTGGACTGCTTTGGCGACGCGCCAAGGCAGCATAGTCCAACCCACCGCACGTCGCGGCACTTCTGCCGCAGGAAGGATTCCCATGAAGATCCGTTTTGCGAGACGGAAGTGGGCACGTGTTCCAGTTTTGATCGCGTGCGTCGCCTGGGTGACGCTCTCCCTCGTTTGGCCGATCCTTACGAGCCAAGCCGCGAACGGCAAGTGTTGCAGCCTGCCGTACGTCGACCCGCCAACCACGGCTCAGGTGTGCGGCTGCGACTTGGTGTGCCAAACGGGCCTCATGAGCGACTGCTACATGCTCGGCGCGGTGGATGAGATCGCGATGCCGGGCGGGTGTATGTCCTCGCGCGGGACGATCGGACTCGCGGTCCGCGCACTTATCAGCGAATAGTGCCCATGGCAGGCTCAGTGTACGACAACCCTCACCCAAAGCAAATCGCCAGGCTGCCGGACAGTGAGTCCGTGCCTGGCGATGGGTCGATGGCTCTTTTTTTTTGCGGCCGCGCAGACTATCTGCGCGACGTCGATCGCACCGGCGTGGTGGCCGACACCTGTTCGGCCGCCGGCTCGTCGGCCAGGGTCGGCTCGTTGCGCCGCGAAGTAGCGTATGCACTGGCCGGCACCGTCACGCGATCGGTCACGCCGAGGACCTCGACCGCGCCTTCATACTCCTGGCGATGGCCGCGGCCGGCCGTCTGCGGCGCGGGCCGGCTGCTCGTTGGCCGCGGACTGCTCCGGCGGACCACCTGCGGCGCTGCGTACTGCGGCGGCGCACTGCGGCGAGCCATTTGCGGCGCGACGCGCGGCGGCGCCGAGGCGCGAACGACTTGCGACGTCGCCGGTCGCGAAGGACCGCGACGCACGATCATTTCAGGCGATCGCATCTGCCGGCTGGCACGCGCCACCTGCTGCCCGTAAGGACCGCGATGGCCGTAAACTTCGGCCGGAACGCCGTTTCCTCCCGGCGAAGGCGGTCCGACCCAGTTGCCGCATTGGTCGCAGGTCGAGCAGTGCGGGTTGCCGGTGCACATGTCGCCCCAATACATGGGCCCGCAGCCGGCGCCTAAGCTACAGCAGCCATCTCCACAGCCGCCGCACCCGCCACACCCGCCGCAATCGTCGAAGGCGCCGCACCCCCAGCCACAGCAGCGCCAGAAGTGACAGCAGCCAGAATTGCCAATCATCAGGCACGCCAGGCCAAGGCCCAGCAGCAAGCGTTTCATCGCACATCCCCCCGGAAATGCTTGAATAGATAGACAGGTCGCCGTTTTGAGGTATCGGCGGAATATTCGGCAGAATCGAGAGAATCGGCACTTTCCAGCGAAGCTGGCAGCAGGCCGCGGGCAGGGCTTTGCCTAATGAGCCCGCATAATCCCAAACCCAAACTGACTTTTTGGGCAACTTGATGAACAGTAAGCAACAGTACGCTCGGGCGCTAAAACTCGCGCATAAAGCCCGAGGGAAAATAGGGGACGTTGCTCTAAAATTTTCGTGATACGGCCGGTGAATCTTCAACAGCTGCAACCGCCGATCGATCGCCTCGGCCAACCGCCGCACCAAACAGCACGATCGCGCCCAGACCGCCATAGGTCATGCCGCGTGTCCGCTCGGCCATCTCGTAGTGGATATTACCGGTCGCGAACACCGGCCGCGAGCAATCGGCCACCTTCGACTTGTCCAGCCGCCGCTCGATTCGCCTCTTGGCGGCGCGCAGTCTGACGACTAGCACGCTGCGAGAGGCGACTTCTTGGAAAGGAGTTGTCCAGCGACTATGCTAAGGACCCGCCCCGAGACAACTTACCAAGCCCAGCAGGAACAGACGGCGATGGCCGACGCAGTTGAAGTTGATGCGAATTCACCGCAGCGATCGGGGTTGTTAGGGATCGATCGCTATATCGAAAGCTATCGCAACTATTTGTTGCTGCTGGCAAACATGAAGATCGCTCCCGCGATGCGATGCAAGATTGGAGCGTCAGATCTCGTGCAAGAGACCATGCTGGCCGCGCATCGCGATCGCGAGCGATTTCGTGGCGGCACGGAGGCTGAGTTGCGTCAATGGCTGGTCCGGGTATTGACTTGCAATCTGCTCGATGCGGAAAAGGCCTTGCGAAGGCGCTGTCGCGATGTTGGCCGTGAAACGTCCGTGTTCGAGGAACCGGCCGGAGCGCTGGTCGATCCGAGCTTGACGCCAGGCCGTAAAGCGGTGCGCGCCGAGGAACATGCGGCGCTTTTGACTGCGATTGAGCGGATGCCCGAGCACTATGGCCAGGTGTTGGTGCTGCGGAGCATCGAACAGCTTTCGTTTTCCGAGGTATCCCTCCGAACCGGCAAATCGGTCGAGGCAGTGCGGCATATCTGGTTTCGCGCTGTAAAACAGTTGGGACGCGAGCTCGCCACCCGATGATCAGTCCAGTTCCAAGAGTTCCAGCCGCCGCCGAGTTGCTTGGGCTCTACGCCCAGCTAGCGGCGGCCGATCCACTGCCTCTTGACGCGCCGAGCGAGGGGGACAATCCGCTCCGTGAAGTTGCGCAGGTTCGCCGCGCGCTGGAACTGCTGGAAGATTTTCGCCGTGCAGTCCACGGCGAACCTGAGCCGGTAGTGGATGGACTCTTGGTGGATTCATCCGAGGCGCGACGGATCGGACCGTTCGAGATTTACCACGAAGTCGGTCGCGGCGGTTGGGGAATAGTATTTCGAGCCAAGGATCGGCGATTCGATCGCGAAGTGGCGCTCAAGTTGCCACTACTTGAGTACGCAGGGCATCCTCAGTTCGGACGTAGATTTGTCCGGGAAGCGAAGTTGCTCGAGTCGCTCGATCACCCGAACCTCGTCAAAGTGTTTGAGGCGGGGGGCGTTCCTACCTGGGACTCAAACGTCATCAAGCAATCACCGCCGCGAGCCACCTGT
This sequence comes from Planctomycetia bacterium, assembly GCA_016191115.1. GTDB lineage: Bacteria > Planctomycetota > Planctomycetia > Pirellulales > JACPPG01 > JACPPG01. Next base: position 13,086 of record JACPPG010000037.1, read on the forward strand.
TCCTGTCGGAGGTGCGGCAACAACTGCGGGGGGAAAAAACCGGAGTTGACCGTCTGCCAAGTGCGGACCGCGGCGGCAGCCCTGGTGCGCTCGTGGGGACTCGGTCCCAGCGCCGCCCGCCTGATACTCAACGCCGCAGCCGCGGAAGTCAAATACACGCAGAAACGCAACGCGTTGGCACGCCGCTGCCACACCCGCACAACACGCAAGAAACTCGCCGCTCTCGGCATTCGCCTGACCGGCCTACCCCGCTGCGGATGGAGCAAAACTTAGCGCTGTAGTGATAACTCCCGGCCAGGGCGGCGCCGAAGTCGTTGCCCAAAATGGGATCCTGCTTGTTGATGGCCAATTTCCAGGGATGGATAGCGTCGATCGTCGGGACGAAGAAAAAATTGATATCCCAATCGTCGTTGAAGTCGACCGGGCCTTCGAAGACTTGGCCGGTGACCAGATTGAGGGACGTTCCGTTGCCGTTCTGGGTGATCGGAATGTTGACCTTTCCGCTGTAGATCACCTCCGCGCGGGCCGTCGAACTGAACAGAACGAAACAAGCGATGGTCGCAAAAGCACTTGTGAAACGCATTAGCCTTCTCTCCGTCGATGATGTTGAATATGACCACGAAACGACGGGCTATATTGCGCGGACCATCCCACAATTCTCTGTCCCGCGAGCCCGCGCCATGGAGCCCCAGTCCACGATGACAGCCGCATTGCCCATCCGCGCCTTGAACCACGTTGGTCGCTTGACCAAGCACTTGGACGAGAGCCGCGCCTTCTACCGCGACGTGCTGGGCTTCCGCGAGATCAAGCGCCCGAACTTCGATTTCCCCGGCGCGTGGTTGTTCAACTACGGCCTGCAGATCCACCTGATCGTGAACGACGCGATCGCGGACGCGTCCGGGCCGATCCAGACGCGCGACGGCCACCTGGCATTCGAGGTCGAGGACCTGGCCGTGGTCGAGCAGCGTCTGGCGGAGCACGGCGTCGAGTACCGGAAAAACGAGGTGCCCGGCCGCGGCCTGCAAATCTTCTTCCGCGATCCGGACGGCCACCACATCGAGGTGGGCAAGTACTTGCCGGTGGAAGAAACGGCGTGACGGGCGACGCCGCCCCCCCTTTCCTCCCCAAAACATTGCACGACAGCCGCCAATAGCGCCCTTCGCCCTCGGCAAAATCACCGTCCAACCAGGCTGCGCGGCAGGAGAACTGCAAAGTCCTGGGAGAGGGGGGGTCAGGCACATTTTTCCGCCGAAGGTCCGTCGGAAGGATTGAAGACCGCGTGTGCCGAAAAATGAGCCAGCCCCCGAACTTTGCAGTTCTCCTGGGCTGCGTGGCGCCTACGTGGACGGCCCTCGGCGCAGCGCGCGATAGCCGAAGATCAGCGCGCCGGCGGCGATCAGGCAGGACGTGAACGTCGCCGGTTCGGGTATCGCCGTGATGCGAACGTTGTCGATGTACGTGCCGTTTCCGGAAACTTCAGCCAGATAGTTGACGCCGTCGATGTAGCCGGGGGTGCCGCGGAAGTTGAGCGGATCGGGGGCACTGTATTCGACGTCGTTGACGAAGAATCGCCACGTCTGCGTCGGCACGTCCGAGATCGTGGTGAATTTGTACCAAACGTCGGGCGACCAGGTGAACGGCGCGACCTCGTTCGTCGTACCGTCGAGCACCAGGATCGAGCCGTCGGGAAAAGCGGCGAATTGCGCGCCGCCCGATGTGCCGAAATTGAACACGCTTCCAAAGGCATCGCCGTACTGGTAGATGACCGTCCGCGAGTTCGCGGTGAACCGCAGGTACTGCTCGACGACGAACTCGCCCGCTTGGGGATTGGCGAACCGCCGGTACGTGTTGGTGGTGCGTTGCGCGTAGAGGGCACCGTCGCCTTCCAGCGCGACGGCGCTCTGCACGTTGCTGTTCGTGGTCGGCCCGGATATGACGGTCCATGTGCCGAGCCAGCCCGTCTCGCCGCCGCCTTGTCCGGCGATCGTGGCATTCAACTTATAGGGCGAGTCGGGCGGTGGGTTGCTGTTGATGCCCGAGGCGTCATTGAATCCCGTCTGGGCGACGAGCTGCGCCGTCGACGTGCTCGCGGCAGCGCCCAGTAGCGCGAACGTGGCAGCCGTAGTGGCAACAAGGCGTGCGACTCTCATTAGCGTTCTCCTTTGGCAAATTGTGGGCGATGCCTCGCGGCATAGGACCGCATCTGGCACCGGTGGCCGTGCTGATCCTAACACGGTCAAGCCCGCGGCCAGACATCCATCATTGCGCGTTTCCGGCCGGGCATTGGTCCAGCAGCCTGCCTTCCCATCGGGCGAGCCCCTCCTGGAGTCGCGCGAGCGCCTCGGGTCGCGAGTCGGCTTGGGCAAATACCGTCATCACCGGCCCGCCGGGCTGGATGCGCGTGCCGGATGCCGGGATGTCGGCAAGCTCCGTACATGCGCGGTCGGCACAGGCGAGGGCCGCACGGCTAAAGGCGTCCGTGATGGTCGCGCCGCACGGAACGTAGAGGATTCTTTTGGCGTGCCAGCTTGACGAGACCGCGGGCGCGGCCTCCGGCAATCGACGGTCGCGGCAGACGGCCACATGCCAGCCGACGGCCGAGAAGCCGGTCGCCCGCTCCAGGATTTCGACCGACGCCGTGTAGCGAGGATTGACCTCGATGGCCCAAATGTCGCGGCCGTCATCGATATAGTCGACGCCAAACAGGCCCACCAGACCGAACTCGGCGCAGAGAACTTGTCCGATCCGCGCGAGCACGACCGTCCGCGCCTCGTCCAGCGGCAGGGGCCCCAGCGAGCCGGCGTACCGACAGGCAAGTTCGCCCGGCAAACGCGCGAGCAACAATTGCTCGGTCGCGCCCAAGAGTCGAGCGGTGCCGGCCGCGGCCAGATAGATCGCCGCGCACGGCACTCCTTCGGCGCGTCGTTGAAAGTAATGGCGCCCGCGCCCCGGCACGATGGCGCCGGCATTCCCGCGCCACGAGAAGATTCCCTGCCCGCCGCACGAGCGGTACGGTTTGCTGAGCCAGGCGCCATCCGTCGGCAGTCGGTCGGGGGTTCGCCGCAGTTCGGGCGCGAGCAATCCGGCGCGCGCGAGCACATGTGCCACGAGGAATGGATCGCGGACCCGCGCCAGCACGCAGGCCGGGTTGCCATAGAGAGTCCGCTGTGAGGCGATCCGCGTCACCAGGGCCGGATAATTTTCCAAGGCGCCGGTATACATCCATGCGCCTGGCGGGGACGCGCGGGCAATCGTTTCCAAGCCGGCCGGGTACCCCACTGCGGCCGTCACGCGGGCCACCGCGGCCAGATCGGCGTCGGCGAACCGGTCGCCGCACACGGGCGCCAGGCCGGCGGCCAATGCCGAAAATGCGGCCGCCCGCGTGCTGGCCCCCAGAATCAGCAGGTTGTCGGACATCATTTGCCTCAAAGAATTTATGGCCCCGTAAGGCGCGGTCCGCGCGGCTGACACCCAGTTGTGGGCTGGATTTTCTTGCAGGCTCTGGGAGGTTCCTGAGCTATGTTTCAGATGGACCTCATCTCACAAAGGGCACTTCCGCGACGTCGGCCGCAAGGCTGCCGCCATCCCATCACATCGTCTCCGCGAAAAGGCAGGTGGATTATGCGTGCCACGGGCAAAAACGTTTCGTCGCAGTCCGCGAAATCCCGGCTTCCGAAGCGCACCGGCGCGATCGTCGTCCTCGCGGCACTATTCATGATAGCCATGTTGGGCATGGTGGCCTTCAGCGTCGACGTGGGATACATCGCCAAGGTCAATGCCGAGCTGAAGCGCACCTGCGACGCCGGCGCCTTGGCGGGCGCGCGTTCGCTGGTCGACGGCACGGGGGCGGCCGAGCAGGCGGTCCGCGACTACGTGGCCTTGAACCCCGTCGCCAATCACGGCGTCTCCAGCGGAGACACGATCGTCGAATGCGGGTCGTGGGACCCCAACAGCCGCACGTTTGCCGTGAACAGCACGACGCCCTCGGCGGTGCGCGTCACGCTGAACAACAACGCGGAGCCATTGTTCTTTGCCCGGGTGTTGAACACCAATTCGTTCAACGCCACGGCCCAATCGGTGGCCATGCACCAGCCGCGCGACATCATGCTGGTGCTCGATTTCTCGGCGTCGATGTGCTACGACAGCCAATTCCGGCAGATCCCCACGCTCGGCCGCTCGCTCGTGGAAAGCAGCTTGCAGCAGATCTATCAGGACCTGAGCAGTCCGCAATACGGCACGCTGACCTTCACGCCGCAATGCGCGACGATCACTGGCATGTCGCCCACCAACTCGAACATGGCCCAGATCACGACCAAGTTTAAGAACGACGATTCCGCCTACGTGACCTCGACCAAGACGATCAACCAGGTGAAGCTGCAATTCTCCAACGGCGCCACGCAGACCTTTAGCAACCCGGGTGGCACCACGGGAACCTTCAAGGGCACAGGCTCAAACTCGGGCCGGCAAATCGATGCCGTGTACGTCAAGTCAGGCACCAACGACAACAGCGGGGGCTCCGGCGAGAAATTCGCCGATGACGCGACCACGCTGAAGACCCTGTTCGGTCTGGCCAACGTGGCCTATCCGTACGCCGGCGATAGCTGGTCCAACTATATCAGCTACGTCAAAAGCGACACCGACGTGGACAACGCCGGCTACCGCAAGATGTATGGCTACATGACGTGGGTCAATTATCTGCAGGCCCAGCGTTCCGCGTACAGCCAGACGCCCGACTTGTGGAAGACGCACGAGCAGCCGGTCACTGCCTTGAAGGATTCGGTGACGATGTTCGTGAACTACATTTCCGCCGGTCGCAACAACGATCGATTGGGCTTGTCGATCTATACGTACTCTGACCAGACGGCGATCCTCGAGAGCCCGCTCACGGCCAACTACCTGACGCTGTCCACGACGACGAGCCAGCGGCAGGCAGGCCACTATATTTCCGGGACGAACATCTACAACGGCATGAGGACCGCTCGCCTGGAATTGCAGAATAACGGCCGCGTCGGCGCCTTCAGGATGATGGTGTTGATGACCGACGGCGTGGCTAACTTGCCCGGCTCGACCACCAACGCCAAGAACCTCGTGCTGCAGGAAGCGCAAGCGGCCGCCACCGCGCGCATCCCGATCGTCACGATCAGCATGGGCGCCTTGGCCGACACGGCGCTCATGAGCCAGGTGGCGAGCACCTCGGGCGGCGTGTACTTCAACATTCCCGGTGGCCAGACGGCGGCACAGTACCAGGAGCAGCTTGAAGCCGTGTGGAAACAAGTCGCGGATAACAAGCCGTTGAAACTCGTTGAGTAGGCCCGCGAAACGCGTCGCCTGCGGCGCCGCCACTGAAACGTGGCGGGCCGCCGGCGGCGCGGGCCCAATGGCAACCCGGCGCTGCTCTTACCCGGTCCTGTCCGCCGTCAGCGGACGAATTGCTGGCACCAGTACACCGTGCCGTCGGCGGCCGTGTAGGCGGCCACGCCGATCTTCCGATGGCCGGGGCTGAGAATGTTCGCCCGATGGCCGGGCGAATTCATCCACGAACGGACCGCCTCCTGGCTGTTGGTCTGTCCCATGGCGATGTTCTCGGCCACCGCCTTCGTGGTGTGCCGCAAGGTGCGCGTCCGCGTCATCCAAGCAGCGTGATGCCGCGCCGAGCGAACCAGCTCGACGTCGACTTCAAGAACCGGCAGGCCGTGTCGCTGCCGCTCGGCATTGGTGCGGGTTACGATCGCTTCCTCGACGGGGTGCAACGCCACTTCGCGCGCTGCGCCCGCCGCTTGGGCCGGATCGGCCAGATTCAGCAATAGCGCCATCGTCATCAGATGCTCGAACATCGAGGGTCCTCCTCCAGGTGATGAAACTGCCGGAAGCTCACGGGCGCGAGGCGTGTCATGACGCCGCGGGGCCGCGAGGCAAAAAAGGTTGGGGGTGGGGTGCGGTCAGGCAGGATTAACGGGCCGCAACGTGCGACAAGTCGACCACGAGCTTAACGGCCCGAGCGCGTGCGTCAAGGACCTGCGGGCGAATGACGCGCGAATCGCGCCTCAAGTTGCACGCCCGCGCGGGCCGTCCTAAAATGCGTCTTTGGCGCGTATGTCCCCGTAGCTCAACTGGATAGAGCGTCGGCCTCCGGAGCCGAAGGTTACAGGTTCGAATCCTGTCGGGGATATTCACCGACCATCGCGCCGCGTTCGGGAGGCCAGGGTCGCGTGTGCGTGAGTTGTCGGGCCCTTGCGGGTCAGTAGCGTCGGCTTCATTGGCCGACGCTCGCGAAGGCGGGAGAGGCACGCAAGAAAAACTCGGCAACGCCCCTCTTTCGCCGCCTCTGGCGGCATCTTAGCATGGCGAAGCCGAGGGCCCGGCCGGAGCCTGTAACTCCGGTCGGGCCATCATTTTTAAGCCTAGCTGAGCGGACGTCAAAGAGATGGGCGGAAAACCGGCGGCCCTGCTCGGTTTCTTGGGCGGAATGATCGCCGGAGTCCTGCTCGCTGTGGCGCTCTCGGCTTCGCCAGGCGCCAGACCGGGTGCTGACGATAGGAAGCTGACGGCCGAACAGAGAAACGTCGAACTGCCATCGAATCCGGGTCACCAGTTCAACGTCTCACGATGGGAGATAAAGCGCCGCATCGAAGCGGCCGGCTTCCAATTCGCGGGCGATTCATCGGCTGTAGAAGAAGACGATCGATTCCTGGATAGGCTCTCTGGCGGCGGCATTCTGGTCGGTATTTCCGGGCCGGCAGCCCAGCCGCGTGATCTTGTCGTGTCGCTCTTCTATGGCCCCAATCCTACAACGGACGCGGCCAGCACTGGAACGAGCGACATGTTAGAGCTGTTTCGCGCGCTCGCCCCAGAATGGCCGGATGGCCAAGGCTGGTTTTCACAAGCGGCCAGGCGAGTGGAGCCCGACGACTCGATCTGTCGCGTTAAGAATCGCGTTCGATTCGAGGTCAAACATGGCAGGGGCGTTCTGTCCTTCTTCATGACCGCCCAATAGCCGGCTGAAAAAGATTTTTAGCGGCGCAACCATTTGCGGCGCGTGACGTTTGCGTTGTGAACCCGGCGCACCGGCGGGAAAGTGGGACAGGCACCGAGACGAAACGTTGGTCTGAAAGGGCTTGCGCTGTTTATGCTCGGAGCCAGTCCCATTTTCCCGCCTCGCCATTTTGAAAAACAGAATGGCCCTGGGCGCAATCGCAGGAGCCTTGTTCGACGTTGGGACGGGCCGCTACCCGCCGCCGCCGCAGGATGCCGGCGAATCTGCGGTTGCGCAATGGAAGGCAGATTTGGCGCTTGTCCGCGAAGAAGCTGACCGAGCCAACAAGTATCTACTGGCCGATTCTGACCTCGTGCTGCGTAATGCAACCAATGCGGGTCCAGCGGGGAATCAGGGTCAGCGATTCGGGTGCCGCGATTTCCAGAAGCTCGCCAGTTCCTTGCCGCGCGACTCCAGATTCCAGCTTTCCGAACCAACGCACGAGCCAGGCTCCCCAGTTGTTCACCGGAACCGAGAAATCGCAAAGCAGAAACAGGCCCCCGAGCTTCAAAATGCGTCGTGCTTCTCGGAAGGCTCCTTGCTTGACCGGGTGTTCCAGGTGATGGAAAACCATCGAACTGATGACGATATCCGCCGATTTGTCTTCAATGGGCACTTTGTCGATTGATGCCTGCAAGAGTCTTGCCTGCGGCAGACGCCGCCCGGCGATCGATAGCATTCGCTGGTCGATGTCCACTCCTGTCAGCGACAAATCGGGGCGCTCGATTGCAAGGCGGCGCAACACGGTGCCGGGACCACAACCGAGATCGACAAGGGTGGTCCCTGTGCCAGCCAAAGTCTTTACATCCGCGACGACATCACGCCAAACACCACGCAGCATGGGGCGCGCGAGCATCTCGTACATCGGCGTCAGAAAATGAAAGCCCGCTCCCGGCAGAAACTCGGCTGTGTCGTCCTTGGTCGATCCCGAAGCGCCGGCCATGTGTGTAGCCTCTTTGCCTGATGTATGAGCGGAACGATGCGTGTCTTTCAGCTCGCTAGAACGTGGCGTTTCGGATTGGAGCAGAATCCGTGATGCCGGTACAGCTTGGCCGTCGCTGCTCTCTGTTACTCACCCACTCACCGTGGCGCACGGGGCCATGGGCCCCTGTGCCGATGTTTGCCCATCTCGGTCCACATATGGCCATGCATCGTACCTCCTTGCCAGCAGCGGCTCCAGGCAAACTCTTGACGGCAGGAGAACTGCAAAGTCCTGGAAGAGGGGGTCAGGCACAGGGCCGTTCACAGATTCAAGCTTGCCGGCGGCGCACCGGCGGGAAAGTGGGACAGGCACCGAGACGCAACGTTGGTCTGAAAGGACTTGCGCTGTTTATGCGCGGAGCCAGCCCCATTTTCCCGCCTCGCCATTTTGAAAAACAGAATGGCCCTGGGGTCAAGGCGCGGCACCGGGCGAACGTCGGGGTGATACACTGCTAAGAAGGGGCACCCCCGGCACTTGGGCGGGAGTCGCGACGATTTTCTCGGCAGGCGATAATCCTCGTCATCATCGCGGGACTGCACGGCGGCTCGCCGCGCGCGGCGCGCTCGTCGCCATAGGGTTCGCGTGCCTTCTGGCCGGAACCCACGCTACCTGCGCCGCCGATATCGCCGCACGGCACGCGCAAGTGAACGAAAAGTTTGCCGGCCAATTGGCCGAGCTGGCGGCGTGGGCCGATCGACAAGGCCTGACCGACGAGGCGCGGGTAACGCGGGCGTGGTTGCCGCCACGAGGGCCTAACCAGATTGCGCTCGTCTGCCGCCCCGGCCCTGAGGGGGACGCCACGAAACCACCGGCGTCGCACGCGGCGGCCTGGGAAGAAAAGTTCGCGGCACTTCGCCGCGAGCAGGCTGCGGCGCTCTTCGCGCTCGCCCAGGACGCCGCGAAGTCTGGGCACGCCGGCACCGCATTCCTCATCCTGCCGCGGGTCGTCCGCGAGGATCCCGACCACGCGGAAGCGCGGGCCATCCTGGGCTACGAGCAGGTCGACGGGCGATGGCTCACGCCGTTCGAGAGTCACAAGGCGCACGACGGCCAGGTGTGGCACGAGCGGTTCGGTTGGCTGCCTGCGGATCACGTCGCCCGCTACGAGGCTGGCGAGCGCTTCTATGGCGGGCGATGGATGTCGGCCGAAGCCGAGGCTCGCGTGCGATCCGATCCGCGGCGCGGTTGGGACATCGGCACCGAGCATTATCAGGTCCACACCGATCTCGGCCTGGAAGAGGGCGTGCGGCTGGCCGTCCGGCTGGAGAAGCTGTACGACGCGTGGCAGCAACTGTTCGCTGGTTTCTGCGCCAGCGAAGAGCAGCTCGCCCGTCGCTTTGCCCGGCAGACGGCGGTGCGCAGCGAGCCGCGGCGGCACAAGGTCGTTTACTTCAAGAGCCGTAACGAATACGTCCGCGCGCTCGAGAAGGACGAACCGAAGATCGGCATGACGACCGGGTATTACCTGGCCGCGAAGCGGGCCGCATATTTCTTTGCCGGCGAAGATTTCGACGCGAGCAACCTGTACCACGAGGCCACGCACCAACTGTTCAGCGAAATCCGGCCTGTAGCCCGCGACATCGGCCGGGACGCGAACTTCTGGATCATCGAGGGCATCGCCTGCTACATGGAATCGCTGGTGGAACAAGGCGACTGGTGCCTGGTGGGCGGCAACGAGGCCGTGCGGTTACAGGACGCCCGCCATCGCCTGGTGGTCGACAACTACTACGTGCCGCTTGCCGAGCTGACGACGTTTGGAATGCAGCGGCTGCAGCACGACCCACGGATTGCCATGCTGTATAGCGAGGCGTCGGGCCTGACGCATTTCCTCATGCACGACGCCGGCGGCCGCTACCGCGACGCCCTGGTCGAGTACCTGGTGGCCGTGTATACGGGACACGACAACCGCGGCACGCTCGCGCGGATCATTGGCAAGAGCGATGGAGAGCTCGACACGGAATATCGGAAGTTCATCGAGGGCTTGGAATGAGTTGGTGATGCGTCCGCCGCGCAATCCCAGGGGATGCCACCCCCGGGGCTTTGGGTGCCGGATGGACGAACTGATTCCTCTCGAACGCGGAGAACAGATTGTGCGGCCTTGGAAGCTTGCCGAGACGAACTACGGCTACGTGAAGGAGCACGCCTTCGAGGTGGCGGTGCTGCCGCTGGGCGCCACGGAACCGCACAATCTGCACTTGCCGTACGGGACCGACACGCTGGAAGGGGACACGGTGGGCGATGAAATTTGCGCCGCCGCCCACGAGCGTGGCGCCCGGGTCGTGCTCTTGCCGACGATTCCCTACGGCACCGAGACGAACCAGATGGCGTTCCCGTTGGCGATGAACGTCAACCCGTCGACCTTGGCGGCGGTGATCGGCGACCTGGTGGATTCGCTGGTGCGGCACGGCATCCGCAAGATCGTGCTCTTGAACAGCCACGGCGGGAACGATCTCAAGCCGGTGCTGCGCGAGTTGTTCGGTCGTACGCCCGCGCATTTGTTTCTGTGCAACTGGTACCAGGTGCTCGCGGACGTGGAGCGCGATATCTTCGTCGAGCCGGGGGACCACGCCGGCGAGATGGAGACGTCGTTCGTGCTGGCCCACCGGCCGGACCTGGTAGCGCGGCGGGCCGACGGCGCCCTGGCGGCCGACGAAGGGGCCACGGCACAGACCCGCTTCGAGGCGGTCAACCACGGCTGGGTCTCGATCACGCGCCCGTGGCATTTGCTGACGACCAATACCGGCGCCGGCAACCCGCACGCGGCCACGGCCGAGAAGGGGCGGCGAATGATGGAGCTACTGGTCGAGCGGCTGGCGCAGTTCCTGGTCGAGCTATCGGCGGCGAAAGTGGACGAGCGGTTTCCGTATTAAACCCGCTGACCCAGGCTGCCAACCAGCGCTCCCTGGAAGCGATGGCTGCCGTCGAGACGACGACGCCCCTGCGTGTCCCCCTCGACCGCGTGTCGCAATCCATCACCCGCGAAGGGCATCGCACCCGCGGGCTGAATCCCCTCGTTGGCAACGACGCACGGCTGGCGGAGGTCTTGCTGCGGGGTGAGTACGTGCTGCACGGTTTTCGCTCCTCCGTCCTTGGCGGAGACATGACTCTTGAATTCCGTCGCTGCCCTCTCGATAGCCGTGGGATCCCTTTGCGGCTCGACCGTTGCCGCTGAGCCGCCGCGTCCCAACATCCTGTGGATCACCAGCGAGGATCATGGGCCGCACTTAGGCTGCTACGGCGACGCGGTTGCCACTACGCCGAACGTCGACCGGCTGGCGGCCCGCGGGATGATCTATCGGCACGTCTGGTCGAACGCCCCGGTGTGTGCGCCGGCGCGGACCACGCTGATCTCGGGCCTGTACGCCTGCTCGATCGGCGCGGAGCACATGCGCAGCATGGTCGCCTGCCCTAGCCGTACGAAGCTCCTGCCGCAACTCTTGCGGGAGGCGGGCTACTATTGCGCGAACAACGCCAAGGAGGACTACAACATACGCCCGACCGGCCCGGTGTGGGATGATTCGTCGGGCAAGGCCCATTGGCGCAACCGGCCGGCGGGAACGCCCTTTTTCGCGGTGTTCAACTCGGGCAGGAGCCACGAGGGGCAGATTCGCGGCCGCCCGCGCGCGCCCGTCCACGACCCAGCAAGCGTTCGCGTGCCCGCCTATCACCCCGACACGCCGGAGGTGCGCCGCGATTGGGCGTACTACTACGACGGCGTCACGGCGGCCGATGCCGACGCGGGCGCACGGCTGAAAGAGCTCGAAGACGCCGGGCTGGCGGAAGACACGATCATCTGCTACTTCAGCGACCACGGCTCAGGCATGCCGCGAAGCAAGCGCTGGCCATGCGACTCGGGCATGCACGTGCCGTTGGTGGTGTACATCCCGCCGCGGTTTGCCCATCTCGCGCCGCCGGATTACGTCGCGGGCGGGCGTTCGGATCGGCTGGTGAGCTTCGTCGACTTCGCACCGTCGGTCCTCAGCCTGGCCGGCATCCGGCCGCCCGCCTGGATGCAAGGACAGGCGTTCTTGGGCCAGTTCCAGGAAAAGCCGCGGCAATTCGTCTTCGGTTTTCGCGGCCGCATGGACGAGCGGACCGACCTGGTCCGCAGTGCGACCGACGGCCGCTACGTTTACCTGCGCAACTACATGCCGCACCGCATTTACGGCCAGCACGTCGACTACATGTTCCAGACGCCCACCACGCGCGTATGGAAGAAGCTGCACGACGAGGGGAAGCTCAACGCGGCGCAGGACGCTTTCTGGAATCGCAAACCGACCGAGGAGCTGTACGACCTGGCGAGCGACGCGGACGAAGTTCACAATCTGGCCGATTCACCGGAGCACCGCGACGTGCTCGCCAGGCTGCGCCAGGCCCAGCGGGAGCATGCCGAGCGAATCCGCGACGTCGGGTTCCTGCCGGAGGGCGAGATGCACGCACGCGCGGGGCAGGCGTCACCCTACGACATGGCTCACGACGACAATCGATACCCGTTCGAGCGGGTGTTTGCCACGGCCGAACTGGCATCGATGCTCGCGCCCACGGCCGTGCCGGGATTGAAAGAGCGCCTCACCGATCGCGACAGCGCGGTGCGCTACTGGGCAGCGCTCGGTCTTCTGATGCGGGGCACCAGCGGCCTCGCAGCGGCCCGTGGGGAACTCAAGGCGGCGCTAGGGGACGAGTCGCCCTATGTGCGGATCGCGGCCGCCGAGGCGCTTGGCCAGTACGGCGACGAAGCAGATCGGAGCGAGGTTCTTTCGTTGCTGGTCAAGTCAGCCCAACCGCAGGAGGATAACGTCTTTGTGTCGCTGGCGGCCCTGCAGGCGCTCGACGCGCTTGGCGACAAGGCCGCGCCCGTTGCCGCCGAGATCAAACGCGTGCGCCGGCCATCGAAACTGCCGGACCCGCGTTATGCCCCTTACGTGCCGCGGCTGATCGCGGACATGCAGTAAGGCCAAGCACGGCCAGACTGCCATCCCGCGCCCGCCACCGTCCAAGTCCCAGCGTTCAGATGGCGTGCCCACGACAAGCGTGGGCATGCCATCCTACTGTAATGTCCCCTATTTCTGGCCAGGGCCGTTCACAGATTCAAGCTTGCCGGCGGCGCACCGGCGGGAAAGTGGGACAGGCACCGAGACGCAACGTTGGTCTGAAAGGGCTTGCGCTGTTTATGCTCGGAGCCAGTCCCATTTTCCCGCCCCGCCATTTTGAAAAACAGGACCTGCCACCTGCCGCCTGATAGAATAGGCTAGATTTGCGTATGGCCCACAGAGGGAACCAGTCCAGCGCCATGCCGCGCGCCGGCGACTCGGTCAAAGACACCATCGCGATGAGCACCGACCCTCGCATCAGCCAGTTGCTTGCGCGCATGGAGTCGATGCGCAATGCGGGTCAGGCGGTCACCGTCGAGGAGCTGTGCGCCGATTGTCCGGAGTTGGCGGACGAGCTGCGGAACCACGTCGGCGGCGCGACCGCGCCGGCCGGCTCGCTGCACGAGACGTTGGCCGATTCCAGCGTCGTGGCGACGTCCTCGATCGAAGCCGCCGGAGCTGCATTGCCGCCTGGCGCCGCCATCCCACCGGGCGCCGACCGACCAGCGCCACCACGTGGCTATCCGGCCATCACCGGCTATGAAATCCTGGGGGAGTTGGGCCGGGGCGGCATGGGCGTCGTGTACAAGGCGCGGCAAACCGGGCTGAACCGTCTGGTGGCTATCAAGATGATCATCGCCGGCGCGCACGCCGGCCCGCGCGCGCGAGCCCGCTTTTACGCCGAGGCCGAGGCGGTGGCCCGGTTGCAGCATCCCAACATCGTGCAGATCTACGAGATCAACGAGCGCGACGGCTGTCCGTACTTCTCGCTGGAGTTCGTCGAAGGGCAGAGCCTGTACGCACGTACGGGCGGCAGGCCCGTCGAGGCGAACGAGGCCGCGACGCTGGTCGAGGTGCTGGCGTTGGCCATCCAATACGCGCACGTGCGTGGGGTCGTGCACCGCGACCTGAAGCCGGCCAACATCTTGCTCGATCACGGCCGCGACGTGCCACTGGCCGCGTGCACGCCGAAGATCACCGACTTCGGATTGGCCAAGCAGCTCGAAGAAGATTCCCGCTTGACGCAGACCGGCGTCGTGCTGGGAACGCCTTGCTACATGGCGCCCGAGCAGGTCGAGAACCCGACGGGCGAGGTCCGTCCGGCCGTGGATATCTACGGGCTGGGGGCGCTGCTGTATGAATTGCTGTCCGGCCGGCCGCCGTTTCTGGCCGAGACGAACTTCGAGACGATGCGGCAAGTGGTGACCGAGGACCCCGTTCCCCCGTCCCGCTTGCAAAGCAGCGTGCCTGACGCACTCGAGCGGATTTGCTTGAAATGCCTGCGGAAGGCGGCGGAGGATCGATACGAGAGCGCGCAGGTCTTGGCCGACGACCTGGCCCTGTTCTTGGAAGGAAAGCGCCCCACGATCGCCGGTGCACGTTTGAGTGGGCTGCGACGCCGGGCCAGCCCGAGCGGCGCCCGGTCCGGGCGGCAGACGTGGCGCGGGCCGCTCGCGCGGCACTGGCCCGCGGTGGCCGCGGCGCCGTTGGTGCTGCTGCTCGCCGGACTGGGCATTTGGGGCGTGGCCCATCTGGCCGCGGACCGGCAACATCGGCTGGACGAAGAAGCCGAGGCTGCGGCGCTGGCGGCTGCGCCAATCTTTACGGGCCCCCCGATCAAGGTAGGCATCCTCCATTCGCTGAGCGGCACGATGGCCATTAGCGAGAGCGCCGTCGTCGACGCGACCCGGCTGGCGATCGACGAATTGAACGAGAAGGGGGGGCTCCTGGGCCGCAAGATCGAGGCTATCGTGGCCGACGGGCGGTCGGACCCCGCCACGTTCGCCCGAGAAGCGGAACGGCTCATTAAGAAGGAGCACGTTTGCACGGTTTTCGGCTGCTGGACCTCGGCCAGCCGGCGGACCGTGCGGCCGATCTTCGAGACCAACAACCACTTGCTCATTTACCCCGTCCAGTCGGAAGGGCTGGAAACGTCGGCGAACATCGTTTACGTCGGCGCGGCGCCGAACCAGCAGATTATCCCGGCCGTCAAGTGGAGCGTGGCCTTTTTGGAGCGGTGGCACTTCTTCCTCGTCGGTTCCGACTACGTCTTCCCGCGCGCCGCCAATGAAATCATCAAGGACGAAGTGAAACGACTCGAAGGGGAAGTGATGGGCGAAGCGTACCTGCCGCTGGGGAGCACGGAAGTCGCCGACGTCATTCGCCAGATCAAGGAGAGTGGCGCCGACGTCATCCTCAATACGATCAACGGCGACAGCAACGTCGCCTTTTTCCGCGGTTTGCGCGCGGCCGGCATCCAGCCGGCGGATATCCCGGTCGTGTCGTTCAGCATCGGTGAACAAGAGCTACGGAGCATGAAGATTGAGGACGTCGTGGGGGACTACGCGGCCCAGAACTATTTCCAAACGATCGATCGCCCGGAGAACGAGGTGTTTCTCAAGAAGCTGCACGATCGCTACGGCGCGCAGCGCGTGGCGACCGACGCCATGGTCGGCGCCTACGTGGGGGTGCACTTGTGGGCGCAGGCCGTGCTGGCCGCCAGCAGCGACGACGTCGTCAAGATCCGCGAGAATATCGGCGACCAGACCTATCGCGGCCCCAGCGGCGTGGTGCGAGTCGACCCGAGGCTGTTGAACACGCACCGGACGATGCGGATCGGGCAGATACGTCCCGACGGCCAGTTCGACATCCTTGTCGGCTCCGAGACGCCTGTAGCGCCCGAGCCATATCCCAAGACGCGGACCCGCGAAGAGTGGGACGCGTTTCTCGACGGCCTCTACAAGAAGTGGGGCAACCGCTGGGAGGCGCCGGCGGCACATTAGGCTGGCAGCGGGCTGGATTCTGCCGCCTCGGGGCGTTCGCGCGGTTTAAGATAGCTGGGTCCTCGCCTGCCTCCTGCGTGCCACTGGCTTCGCCAGCGCAGGTGGGGACGCACTGCACCACCCGCGCACTGGCAGTGGCACACCGGCAAAACGGCGTTCTCCGCGACTGACGAGAAAACAACCATGACCATCCCGCGCTACGAAGACCACACCGACAGCGTGACGGCGAAGCTCGCGCTCTTGAAGGCCAGCTACGAGGCGGGGCGCTTCGACGTCGCCATGTCGCTGGCCGAGTCGATCAAGGATGGACTCGACTACGAGCGGCAAGTGCGCGGCGTCGCCGGCGAACCGCAAGTCGCGGCCGACGCGTTCACGCCCGTCGAGCAGCTTCCACCCGCGCTGGCGAAGTGGGCGCGGGGGTGGTCGTTCTCGAAGCCGCTGACCTTGTTTGAAACGGTCGACATCGCGCGAACGGCGGAGCCGGTCGACGTGGGCATCGCCTTTCGAGCCGATCAGGTGACCGACGTTGGCCGCGAGACGCGGGTGGCGCGGTGGGACGCTCCGGCGCGGCAGTTGCGCGAAGTCCGCAGCCAGATATACGGCGTGTCGCGCCGCGGCAAGGAGATTCGCGCGCGCCTTGCGTTCTTCGCCGACGTCGACGCCCACGAATCGGCCCAATACCTCGTCTTCTTCGGCAATCCCAACGCCCAGCTGCCTGACTATCCGAGCGACCTGCGGGTGCAGGGCGACGGCTATGGGCTGGATATCGCGAACGAGCACTATCGCGCGGGGCTTTCGCGACAGTCGGGGCAACTCAACCGGATCATCTACGCCCGCGAGCACGGACTGGAGCTGTACGCCGGCGGCAAGGGGCACGGCGAACCGCCCGACGTCGACTGGGGGCACGACTACGTCGACCAGGGCGGGTTCCAGAAAATGCGGATGCGCAACGGGCCGCGCCCGCCGAACTACGAAGTGGTCCGTGGCCCGCTCTCGGTGCAGGTCCGCCGCTGGGGATTCCCGTACAGCCCCGTGCACCCGATCTTCACGCCCAGCCGCGTGCACATGGACGTCACGTACACGTTCTACGCCGGGCTGCCGTACTTCATGAAGCAGGGGCGGTTCGACGTGGTCAAGGATGTCGAGATCGAGGCGATGCGCGATGACGAGTGGGTCTTTTCCGGATACTCGTTTACGGACATGGTGTGGATCGACTCGGCCGGCCGACTGCATGAGGGCGCCGTGCCGCAAGAGCAGATCGACGCGCTCTGGGGCGTGGGCTTTATGAATCGCACCAGCCGCGACGCCTTCATCGCCCTGCGGCTTGCGCACGAGGCCACCGGCATCGCGATCCCGCACGGCGGCCCGCCCTCGATGCACTACGCGGGGCACGGCCAGTTGTGGAGCCGGTATCCGGCGAGCCGCCCCACGACGTTGCCGGCCGGCACGTCGATCCGGCAGAAGAACGCGTATTTGGTGACGCCCTACCCCCAGGACGACGCCGCCGGCCAAATCGAGCAGACGCGGCACCGGCTTTTGAACCCGCTCGAGTTTCGCGCGGAAATGCCCATGTCGTTCGCCGGCGCGGCGGAAGGGGCGCTGCCGCTGGCGCGGCCCGGAGAAACGCCGGAGACAGCCCCGCTCAAGCCGGCGATCTGGAAGGCGCTCCGCGAGGTCCGCGACGAGCAGTTCTACACGGTGGACGCCAACGTCGTGGACATGGGCTACGTCTACGACATCCGCGAGCGGAACGGGACGGTTCGCGTCACGATCACGATGCCGCACCGCGGGCGGCCGGTCTACCAATTCCTCGCCAGCCAAGGGGGCGGCCGCGTCAGCGAGGGCATCCGCGAGCGGCTCCTCAAGCTCGCGAGCGTGCGCGACGTGGTGGTCGACTTCACCTGGGACCCGCCCTGGACCTCGGCCCGCCTGAGCGACGCCGGCCGCGTGGCGATGGGGCTGGGGGTTTGAGGGGTATTTCGCAGCCCCGCCCACGTCTAACTGCTCTTGCCCTCGCGCACGTTCAATGGCACTTCGACAGATACTCGCAGCGTGTGTCTTTGAGGGCTAATTTCCGGGCGCACGAGGATCCCAGGTCCGCAAGGCCCCGGACTGTTCGATGGCCAGCAAGGTCCAACCGTCGGGACTGAGCGTCACCCACTCAAGTGGACCCCAGTCCCCCTTGATGGCGAGCAATTCCCTGCTCGCCGATAGGTCCCACCAGCGAATAGTGCCATCGCGGCTGCAACTGACCAAGCGATGGCCGTCGGGACTGAAGCAGCAAGTGTAAGCGCGGTCCGTATGGCCGAGAAGTCGTTGAATCTCCTCACCGGTCGATGCGCTCCAAACGATGATCGTTCCGAAGCGGTCGCCCGAGGCGAGGCGGTCGCCCGTGGGGCTGTATGACACGTTGTACACACGTTCGGAGTGTCCGTGCTGCGTGCGGAGCAGGCGCCCGGTGCTGGGGTCTCCGATCTTGATGAGGTTGTCGGTGGACCAGGCAAGCTGTGTGGAATCGGGACTGAACGCGACGCTGTGGACTCGTCGCGGTTGTGGACCAAAATCGTGTAATAACTTCGCGGTGGCGATGTCCCACACCTTTGCTGTCTGATCATCGCCCGACGCAAGCCATTTGCCGTTACGGCTTAGAGCCAGACTTTCGACGTTGCCCGCTCGGCCGAAGTACGTCCTTTGGCCGACATTTTTGGCGTCGCACAAACTGATTCCTCCATAGGGGTCCGACGTCGCGATACGATCGCGCACTGAGTCGTAAGCCAACGCTGTGCGTTCCGACGTACCACCAAGGCTTAGCAAACTCTTCCAATCCGGCAGTGCGAAGAGCGTCGTTCTGCCATAGGGAAACTGACAGACTACGCGCTTGCCGTCGGCGGAAAACAATGCTATCGGATTGGTTAGCAGCCGAGGGGATGGCTCAGCAAAATCCTCGGCACCCGGGTTCCACGTCTTGACCGATCCGTCAGCGCCGCCGGAAATCAATTCGTTCGAGCCGCGTAACGTGATTACCTGACTCACTGGCTCGACGTGCCCACGCAACACGCGAAGCAGTTTTCCTGTCGGCATCTCCCAGATGCGGATCGTTCGATCTTCACTGCCCGTGGCCAAGTAGCTGCCCGATTCACTAAAGGCCAGCGTATCGATGTAGTTTACATGACCTCGCAGATCGGCGATTGGTTGCGGCGAATCTCGGCGCCAGATGACGACCGAATTGTCATCCGCACTGGCCGCCAGAAGCTGGCCGTCGCCGCTCATCGCCGTCGCGCGAATGTTCTGTTTTCGAGGGTGCTCCATCCTCTGGATTTCGTGCTGGTGCGCCACGTTCCAAAGCCGGACCGTTCCGTCTTCGCCACCCGACAATAGCGACGCTTCGTCGGTCGAGAATGCCACGCTGATCACTTTGGCGGTGTGGCCCTTGAGCGAGCCGACGTCGCGTTGCTCGTTCGCATCCCAGAGGTGAATCGATCCGTCTGGCCTCGCCAGCGCGGCCCGCGAGAGGGTCTGGTCGAAGGCCGCGGCCGTGGTTAGGCCGCCGAGATACGCCTCGCACACAACCCTTGGTTGCGGATGAAGTTGCCAAATTGCGATTAGTCCGCTGCCATCGACGGCGCCCAATCGCTCGCACGCCGTGTCAAAAGCCGCACAAACGACGTAGCGAATTGAAAGGCGCTGCTGCGGCCCGGAATAGGTCATCCGTTGCCCATTCTTGGATGGCGCCCAGGGGATCGAAAGGCCCGGCAGAGTCCACATTTTCTTGCCGGTCGCGACGTCATACGCCCAGACTTCGTCCTCCTTGGTTCCCACGAGGATGGTCTTGCCATCGGGGCTCTGCGCCAGGCATTGCACCTGACCGCTTCCGTACTCGGTCTTCGGGTCCTGCTGGCAGACGCGACGCAAGAAATACCACTCCCAACCTCGCAATTCGTGCGGACCGGGTAGGTCGTGCGCGAACGGCTCAAGCAGTTGATCGACCGCCCGGATGTTGCCCTGCCCCCATGCGGCGTCGGCAAGTTTCATGTTCGCTGAATACAGGAGCGCGCGGGCTTCGGTGTAGTTCCGCTCGGCGCGCCTCCACTGCCAGGCCGCCGTGCCGCTACCCGCTGCAATGGCCAATACCAGTCCCATGGCGAGCGCGGCGACCACGGGACGGCGGCGGCACCAGCGGACAAATCGCTCGCCGCTGCCGATGGCCCGGGCCGACACGGCCTCGCCCGCCAGAAATCGCCGCAGGTCGTCGGCAAGCTCGCGCGCCGATTGATACCGGCCCGACGGATTCTTTTCCAGGCACTTAAGGCAGATCGTTTCTAAGTCGCGCGGCACGCGTCTTGCCCGCAATGCGGAGGGCGACAGCTCCCGCGCTTGAATCATGTGCAGCGTTTCGCTGTCGGTGCGGCCGACAAAGGGGGGCTGTCCGGTCAAAAGCTCGTGGAGAATGACGCCCAGGCCGTAGACGTCGGTTTCCACGCCCACCTCGCGGTACTCGCCGGCAGCTTGCTCGGGCGCCATGTACTGCGGTGTCCCGAGGATCATGCCGGCCCGCGTGTCTTCGGTCGATTCATCCAATCGCTTTGCCAGCCCGAAGTCGCTCAGCCGTGGGACGAACGGCAGATTCCCCGAGTGCTGCTCGGCGGCTGGCTCCAGGAGCACGTTGGCCGGTTTGATGTCGCGGTGCAAAATGCCACGGCTGTGGGCATGCTGCACCGCGGCCGCCAGTTGGACCACGATTTCCACCGCGGTTCGGACACCGACATGCATCCGCTGCTCATCAAACCAACTTGCCAGCGTCGGCCCTTTGCAGAAAGCGCTCAGAATATAACCGACCGGGCCAATCTCGCCCGTCTCGTAGATGGGCACGATGTTCGGGTGATCGAGCACCGCGGCGGCCTGGGCTTCCCGTAGAAATCGCTGTCGCAAGGGGGGCGACACCAGGATCTCCGGTCGCGGCACCTTGAGCGCGGCCTCCCGATGGAGTCGCGGGTCGAACGCCAGGAACACGACGCCGAACCCGCCGTGGCCCAGGGCCCGTCGAATTTCGAATCGCCCGAAATGTTGCGGCAATCCCGTCTGGTCACCATGCCCGGCGTCGTCGCGAGGGCGGGCACCGCCAGAAGCCGCATGATCTTTCGACGCGCCGTTACCTTCGGCCGGCCAGAATCGACTCAACAGGTCCGCACACTCGCCGATCACCCGCCATGCTGATTCGTTCGACACTTCTCGCTCCGCCGATTGATCGGCCGCCGCCGCCATTTCGCGCACGACCGACGGCGACAATTCTTCGGTGTCCGGGCGATTCGGCTCGACGTTGGCAGGATCATTGGCGGCCATTGCCGTCCTCCAACTCGCGCTTGAGCCGTAAAATCGCTCGCTTCCAGAGCATGCGTGCCGCGTCGGCCGACCGGCCGATCGCCTGACCGATCTTGTCGAAGCTTTGCCGCTCCTGGCTGCGCATGATGATGACTTGCCGATAGGCGACGGGCAATCGACCGAGGCCGGCCTGAATCCGGGCCCGCTCTTCGCGCGAGATGGCCGTTTTGCTGGGCGAATGCCCGTCGGGGGCGACGAGCGCTTTGACAAGCTCCTTGGAGCCGCCGGCCGTCAGCGGCCGCTCGCGGCGAACCTGGCGTTTCTTGGTCCGCAAGTACCGCTTCCGCAAGTCGGCCAGGTTGTTCATCAGGATCGCGTGGAGCCAAATCCGCAGTTCGGTCCCGCTGTCCGATTTGAAGCTGGCGAAGTTGCGGTGGGCGTCGATGAACGTCTCTTGCACGAGATCCGAAGGCCCCGCCTTGGCCTTCAGATCGGAGTCGAACTCTGCCGCCGCGACCGACAGCAAAAACGGCCGGTAGGCCTCGAGCAACTGGCCGATGGCCGACCGAGAACCGTCGCGCGCCAGCCCCAGGAGCCGGGCAGATGTCTCAGGGGAGCGGTCGGATTCTGGCAGGCGTCGCGACACTAGGCCCTCGGAACTTGTTGCTGGGACTCCGGAATGCCGAAGGCCCCTCGCCGCCAGCACTTACGTGTTCTCAAAAGAGCATAGCCGCCGCCGCACCGGACCGCAAATTTTCGGGGGGTATTGCTCTCCCAACGCTTGGTGGACTGGCGAAACCGCGAATTCCCGGTTTTTTCGTTCGCTGCCTGCTAGCAATTCGCTTCCTGAGATAGGGGCGAACGAGAACTGGGGTTGAAGATCGCCATTCAGCAATCGCGCGAATTGGCCGAAGCAATAGGGCACTCATCGCGCATTGGAGAAGCTCGTGATTCGAAACGCCCCGACGCCACAGCCGCGGCGCGCCCCGTTCCTCGGCACCGTATGTCGGGTTCGCTTTGGACGATTGATGGTTCATCCGGCCGTGGGACTGCCACTTTCTCTGTCCCATGCCGCCGCCGCATCGGCTGACACACTATCGCCCACGCAGGATCGCGTGATCCACAGGGATTTTGGTTCCTCGACGACCGCCGTAGGAGGCCCGGGGAATTGGTGGCACGAGGTGCAAGAGATTCCCTCGCCGGCTCAAGAGCAACAAGTCGCGATGCTCTTCGATTTAGCGCCGTTTGCGGGCGAGCAATTCAGCGACGCCAGGTTCAGGTTCTTTGTCGGCGGCGCGCCGGCCTATCAATCCGTCCGCTTGGAAGTGTGGGGTTACAACGCCGACAACGGGATCGTCGAAGCCAATGAATTCGATGCCGGAACGGTCCAAGTTGGATCCTTCGCGTGGGATTCACCCACCGCGACTTTTCCGTCCCCTCCGGTAAATCAATTCGTGGAGATTGACGTGGCCGGCGTGCTCAACCTGCGCGCGGGCGACCTCTATGGATTCAATATCCGCTTGGAAGGCGATTCCCCAACTTACGGCAACAACAGCTTCGACCCCGACAATCCATTTCGCTTTCTGGGCATTGCCTCAAGTTTCAATGGTGACTTGTCCATCCAGCCGAGCCTACAAGTCACCCTAGTGCCCGAACCGTCGACGCTCGTGCTGGTTTGCACGGGCTTGGTTGGAATGGCTCGCTCCGTGTGCCGCCGGCGGCATTCTCGCCCGCCGCTCTCGCGCGCCGAGGAACGCTACTGAACGCACCGCGTCTTTAGCCGTTTCCTTCAGTCAACGAGCGACGCCTCTGGCGTGCAGGGCCGCCTGGCACAGGCCATCGGCCCTTGTCACGGGCCCCACCAGCCGTGCGCCGGCGCGTCGACGCCCGATCGTGCAGGCTGGATGGCCTTCAGCGTCGTTCCAAGTGGGAACTATGACATGCCTGCCGCAATGCGGCACAACGTCCAGGAGAATGATAATGAACCGCACAATTCGATCCGTAGCCGTGTTGCTTGGTTTAGGTTTTGCACACGCGACAACGGTTGCCCTTGCGGCGCCGACCACTTTTACGATCGATAGCAATCTGAGTGTTTTGACCCTCTCCTTCGAAACGAGCCCCGGCAGTCCGTTCACGGCGCCCCAATTCCCCGGCAGCGATACGACTAGCCTTTCAGGGACGCAAACCGTGGACGTTACCGGCAGCACCATTCGGTTTCTTCCGACCGGCAATGTCCACTTTGCCCTTCAGCCAGCGCCGGTTGCGCCCGCGATTGGCGGGGCGTTTCCCGGCAACGGTCCTGGACAATATGGATTGCTCGCGCTCATTCCCGGAGTCGCTGGCGGCCCCGGGCCGGGTGGCACGGGTTTAGTTGCCGCTCGGGGCCTCGTGGCGGACAGCACGAGCGGAGTGATTCCGCTGATCGGCAACTCGTTTGATGCCAGCCAGCTCGTGTCGACTTTCGTCGCCGGCACCGCGGATGTCAATGTGCTCGTCCTAGGCACGCCGGTTGTTGGCACGGCTAGCCTGGCTGGAGGCTTCGCGAACAATCAGCTCACGGCCGGCACATTAACGTCGATCGGCGGAATTGAGACGCTGACAGTCCCCATCTTCACGGAAGCGCCGGTTGTTGTACAAGGCGTGACCGTCCTTGAAACATTGGCGGGGCAGATCGTCGCCACGGCGGTGGTGCCCGAACCCTCGACTCTCATCCTCGCCGCGGTGGGTGGATTGGCCCTGCTCGCGTTCGGGCGACGCCTCTCCCAACGCTTGGTGGACCGGCGGAGCCGGGCATTCCCGGTTTTCTCGTTCGCTCCCCGCTAGCAATTCGCTTCCTGAAGTAGGGAAGCTTGCCGCTCGAATTGCTCGTTGCCTTTACCCACTAATGAGAAAGTCAGACATGACCAGGATTCGCTCGCATTCTTGGGCCAGATCAGTAATTCCGTTCTTACTGCCGTTGTTCATATCATCCATCGCTATTGCCCTCGCTCGCGCCGAGAATCATGAATGGATTGGAGATCAAGACAGGATTCTCAACCCCGTCAATGCATGGTCGTTCTACGATTCAACGATGTGGCTTGGCTTCGCCGTACCCGGCTTTCCGGCGAACAATGACGGCGACGTCACAAACGACAACGCAATCTTTGGAGGCGGCTACGTCGCACCAAACGAAACGGCCCCGTTTCGTCTTGCGCAGGGAGCCACAGTCTACTTTGGGGACTTTGCTTCAACGCTTGCGCCGGGCAAGGGCGGGCCTGAATTTCAAGACGCCCAAAACGTAGTTAACCAAAGCCTGAGTGTGCAATCGGGCGATTGGACTTTCGACTTTGGTGGCGGCGGCGATCTTGCTCACGGATCGGATCTAGGCAGCTATACCGTCAGCAATATCGTTGCGATCGGTGACAGGGTGCTACACACCGGTGCGCAGGGCACTGCCAGTCTGACGCTCACCGGCGGCAGTACTTTTACGAGCGGCGGTGGAAGAATCGGCGCTGACTCGGCGGCCGACGGAATCGGACACATCACCGTTGGCGGTGGGACGACGTGGCTGTCCACGACGCCTGGCCGCGAGGACATCAGCGTTCATACGGGCACGCTGACCGTCGAAGGAGGCGCTACGTTACAAAATGACAGTGGAACATTGGCCATTGGAAGAGGTGCGGGAAACGTGGCATCGATGGTCGTAAAGGACTCGACGACATCGCTCATTTCAGGACTTAAGGGAGACATCGTGGTGGGATTCGAAGGCGGGACAGGCTCCCTGACGGTCGACGCGGCCACCACAAAGAATTCGAACACAATGTCGGTGGGCGAGCTGAACAATTCGGTCGGCCAGCTCAATATCGTCAACGGCGCGCGAGCTTCGGACCGCGTGGGCGTCGTCGGCAATTCTGGCGGCGTCGGCCAGGTACAGGTGTCCGGTGCAGCGTCGCTTTGGCAAATCGGCGTTTTATTGTCAGTGCACAATGGGGCGGTGGTCCTTGCGAACGGGGGCGGCGTTACTGTCGGGAGTATCGTCGCGTTGGACGCAAACGGTTCGGCAAACGTGGAAGCTGGCCATATGAACGTTGGCACGGGTGACCTCAGTTCAGTTCCACTGGGCACTCTTCGGCTTGGTCCAGGTGGTACGCTCGCAGGAGCCGGTACGGTGTTGGGCAACGTGCAGGTCGACGGCGGTGCCGTAAGCCCGGGCTTTTCTCCGGGCATCTTGCACGTCACCGGTGATTTTCTTTTAGGACCTTCGAGTTCACTCAAGATGGAAATTGGTGGCCTCACGCCTGGACTGGAACACGATCAGCTTGACGTGGCGGGCAATCTGTCACTCCACGGCATGGTGAACCTGGTGTTCGTCGATGGCTTCGCGCCGCACACCGGAGACACTTTTAAGCTGTTCAACGTTGACGGCACATTCGAAGATGCCGACGCACAATATGTTGCGTCCAATTTGCCGCCATCGTGGAGCTTCTCAACGAGCTTTCATGACGGCGGGCTTTACCTAACGACGGTGCCAGAACCGGCGACATGGACATTGGCGGCGATCGCGGCGATCGGCCTAGCGAGCCATGCCCGGCGACGTGGCCACACAGCTCGCTGCCGGCGTCCGAAGTAAGCAATACCAGTTCCTGGTCGAACGGAGTCCCAACGATGGCCCATCAGCTTACCTTGGAAGAACTGGGGCCCGCCATGGACCTCGGCCCGCCTGACCGACGCCGGCCGCGCGGCGATGGGGCTTTCGGTTTGAGAGTGATGCACCTTCTGTGGCGCAATCATGCTCGCGACCGCGGTTAATGCCACTTCGCCATGTGCTCCCGGTGCGTGTCGAGGTACGCCTCCGAGCTGAAGTGCTGGTCGTAGAACTCCAGGTCCAGGTGGTGCGCCTGCGCGTACAGCCGGGCGTAGATGCTGGGCACGGTCGCCGGGAACTTGCCGTACGTGTCGTGGATGTATTGGGCCACCTCGCCCAGGCAGTCGATGAACTCGGGCGTGTAGCGATGGATTCGCCCCTTCACCGCGGCGTTGTCTTTGTAGGGGCCCGGCGTGGCGGGGTCGTACGTGC
This sequence comes from Planctomycetia bacterium, assembly GCA_016191115.1. Classification (GTDB taxonomy): domain Bacteria; phylum Planctomycetota; class Planctomycetia; order Pirellulales; family JACPPG01; genus JACPPG01. The sequence goes on from JACPPG010000037.1 coordinate 39,349, forward strand.
CGCCGGGACCGAACTTCCGCGCCACCAGTGCGGCGACGGCCTCGCGCATGTCGCGGCGGTATGGCGGGCAGTACCCCTCGAAGTAGTTGTCGAGCCCAACCGGGTTCGGGCCGGACCAATCCTCGCGGGTCGTGAAGCGGAAGCCGAATCCCGGCACGCCGTCGGCGGCGAATCCACCCAGCAGGCTCGTGGGATTGATGCCCGAGTAGAGCCATCCGCCCAGCCCCATCGCCTGTAGCACCAGCACGATGTTGTAGTTGAGCGTGGTCACCTCGGCGGCGGCGGTGCTCAGCAGGTATTGCTCGAAATCCACCAGCGGAACGCGGCGGTCGCCCTCCAATAGCCCACTTTTGACGAACCGATCGAGGTTCCCGCACGGGCGGTCGTTGGCGGCGTCAAACGGGACGGCCCGCTCACCCAGCAGGATTGCCAGGCCGTCGAGCACCTGCTGCGTCAGGTCGACGATCGGGATGAAGAGCGTCGTGCCTGGCTGGTTCGCCACCCAGAAATTGTGCGATTCGACGTGTGGGAACTCCTTGGGCAGCGCGGCGCGCGACGAAGATAGCCGAACGATGTGCCGCTGGGCCTTCTCCAATAGCGCGTCCAGGTCCGAGGCGTCGGCCAGCTCCTGCTGCGCGTCAGGATTCAGTTCGCGAAATTGCGTGATGTAGGAGCCGCAGTCGTCGGTCCAAAGGAGCTCAGAGGCGTGGATGCCGGCGGCGCTGGGGTACGTGCGGCCGATCGACCGCATGGGGTAGTTGCAGCCTGTGTCGGGCGCACCGGTTGGCGTGTGAGGCAGTCCGAAGTTCCAGCCGCTAATGCCGGCCCCGACGAGCACCAGGAGCAAACGCTCGGTATCTGAAAGGGGCACCGGCGCGTGTTTTGACTGAAAGGCCAAAGGACCGTCGGGCACGGTCATGCCCAGCCCGAACCGCCGCGCGCGGCGTCCGAAGATCGCCTCGAGCAGAGGAAACTGCCCGAGCTCGCGCAGCAACTCCTGTGTGGGGCGATGTCCGGCGGCGGAGTGAACGGTGGTCATGGGAACCTCAACGCGGTGGAAACCGTGGTCGCGGCCACCAGGAATCGTCGGGCCTGCGGTGGGCGTTGTCAATCGGCCGGCTTGCTGTACGCGCCCGGATTTCGCTGTATACTCGCCGCTTGGCACGAGTGCGTGTCGGGAGGGCGAGGCTCCTGCCGAGCCGCGGTGTCGGAAAACGCGTCCATCGCGATTCGACGGCTCAGCGGGAGCTTCGCCCTCCCGGATGCGCCGCTTGAGCAAGCCTTCGACAAGACATCCAAACAAGGAGCAACGAACGTGAAGCTGCTGCAGATCAATATCGACCACAAGATCACCGACGCGGAGTTCGCCGCCGGCCGCGGAGCCACCAAGGACTTCGGCAAGCTGATCGCGCAGCAGCCGGGCCTGCTGTGGAAAATCTGGATCGGCGACAGCGGCCGCTCGGAGGTCGGGGGCATCTACCTGTTCGAGGACGAACGGGCCGCCCGCGCGTTCCTCGACGGCCCGCTGTTCGCCCAGGTCAAGGCCAACCCCGGCTTCAAGCGGGTCGACGCGAAGCTCTTCGACGTCGACGAGGAGTGTAGCGCGATCACGCGGGCGCCGCTGCCGGTGGGCGCCCGGGCCTGACCAGCCTCGACTGCCCGCTCTATCCGCCCGTCGCTAGCACTGCGCTCCGAAGGCAAGCCGACAAGCGCTGCCGGCCGGGCGCAAACTGGTATTGTCGGCCGCATCGCCGGCGCGGTACATCCTCTTGCCCAAAACCAGCCGTCTTCCTATCCAAACCGACCGATCGGCCGGTTGGCCGGCTGTGCGTCCACAACGATCGGTGCAATCCTTGTTAGCGATGCGCATCGGACCAGGACCCAACCCGCGCGGCGAGCGGATCCTCGTCTTCGTGCCGATGTACAACTGCGCGCCGCAGATACCGCGGGCGTTGCAGCAGTTCGACGTGGCGACGCAATCCTTGGTCGACGAAATTCTGGTCGTCGACAACCGCAGCCAGGACAACGGTGTCGCCGCCGCTCAGCAGGCCCTCGCCAATCTGCGGCACGTGCGTACGACGCTCGTCCGCAACGTGGAAAACTACGGGCTCGGCGGGTCGCACAAGGTCGCGTTCAACTATGCCTTGGACCATGGCTACGACTACGTGATCGTGCTGCACGGCGACGATCAGGCGCGGGTGGCCGATCTGGTGCCGTATCTTCGCGGAGGCGCCCATCGCGAGTGCGACCAGTTGCTGGGGGCCCGCTTCGGGCAGCAATCGCGCCTGGTGGGCTATTCGCGGCTGCGGACCTGGGGGAACCACGTCTTCAACGGGCTCTTCTCGCTGGCCTGCGGGCGGTGGCTGGCGGACCTGGGCTCCGGGCTCAATATGTACGCCATGTCGGCCCTGCGCGACCGCGACTATCTGCGATACGCCGACGACCTGACGTTCAACTACTACGCGATTCTGACGGCGGCCGCCGGGCAGGCCCGGCTGCGCTTCGTGCCCATCTCCTGGCGCGAGGAGGACCAGCGGTCGAACGTCAAGATGACAAGGCAGGCGCTGCGGATGTGCGGCATCCTCGCCCAATTCGTTTTCAGCCGCCGACGCTTCCTGACGCGCTCGTTTTCACTTCGGGCGCCCGACTCTTATCGCTACGAGCCGGTTTGGGAATCCGCATCGGCCTCGCGGCACGAACGCTCGCTGGCAGGAACGGCCGTATGAATCTGGTCCTGTGCATGGCCGGGCTGTATCAGCGCTTTCGCGAAGCCGGCTATCAGACGCCCAAATACCTGCTCCCCTTCCGGCGGAAAACCGTGCTCGCGCACGTGCTCGATCCTCTGTGGTCGAGCGGCGCGTTCGATCGCGTGCTGCTGGTGGCCAATCGGCGTGATCGGGCCTATCGACAGCAGATCGCCGCGATCCTTCGCGCTCGTGGGCTGGACGAAGACGACCTGCTTTACGTCGAAGACACGCGCGGCCAGGCGGAAACGGCTGAGGTCGCCGCCTGCGCGTTGGCCGCCGATTCACGATCCGCCGATCGACCCGTCGTGTTCCATAACGTCGACACGGTGCTCTTGCACCGCGATGGCCAGGCGATCGCCGCCGGCCTGCAGCGAGCAGACGGCTACATTGACGTATTCGAGAGCCGCGAGCCGTGCTATAGCTACGTGACCGTCGACGGACGCAACCAAGTGACGGCAATCGCGGAGAAACAGGTGATCTCCCGCTGGGCCACGAGCGGCCTCTACGGCTTCGCATCGCCGGCGCAATACCTGCGGGAGTTCGACCGCATCGATATCTCGACAAAGGAGCCCTACATCAGCGACGTCTACCGGCAGATGCTCTCGCGCCGCGCCACGATTGTCACCAACAACCCGGCCGCGCGTGAGGCAACGATTGTGTTGGGCACGCCGGACCAATACGAGGCCCATCGGAAGCAGGTCGCATGAACGACGACTCAAGGCCGAACGCGGATGACGCGATCGTACTCGATCTCGACGGCACGCTGACCGTGGACGACAAGGCGGCCGCGTATCCCGACAAACCAGTGAACGCCGCTACGCTGGCCGCGGCGCACGCGGCCCGCGAGCGCGGCTATCGCGTGGTGGTCGCCACGAGCCGGAACATGCGGACGTATCGCGGCGACCTCGAGCAAATCCGCCGCCACACGCAGCCGGTGATCGAACAGTGGCTGGCACGCGAGGGGCTCGCGCCGGACGCCTTGGCGATCGGCAAGACATGGTGCGGTCCGCGCGGCTTCTACGTCGACGACCGGAACATGCACGTCGAGGAGTTCGTCTTTCGCTTCCAGGGACCCTATGCGGGTTGCCTCATCGACGCGCTGTACTTGCCCGCCGCGATGGACCTGCAAGCGTTAGCGGCGGCACATGTCCGACATCGCAAACTGGAGCGACTGTTTCGCGTCGCGCGATTCATCTATCCGCGGCCGCGGCAGGAGGAGGCGCTTCCGTGCGAGCTGCGCGACGACGCGCGGATCGAGTGGGCGTCGATCGCTCACACGGACGATGACACGGCTTGTATCGATTGCCTCACGCGCGTCGCAAGGTCTGACTGGCTATTGATCGTCGGAAGCCGGCAACCGATCGACGTGTACGCGCAGCTCCTGGTCCACCAGGAACGGCTGGCGGAGTTTTCGCGACCCGCGATCGCCGCCGGCTATAAGCCGCACGACGACAGCGTCTCGTGGCTGCTAGCGCCCCGCGCGCTAGCGCGGCAAGCTTGCGCGGTGGCGGCTGCGCAAGCGGTGTCTCTCGGCGATCTTGCCGGCAGGCTGGGCGCGGCCGGGATTACGTGGCTGCTCGATCCGTCCGGGGCCGCCGCGCAGCCGCCGTGGGCCTCCTCGCGAGCCGACAGTCGCCGGGCGGGTTGAGCTTGACCGGCCTCGGCCGCCGCCGCTATAAGGCCGTGCCGCAAAATCCCCCTCGCGCCGGCTAGGCGCCGCCGCGGCACCCGTTTCGGGACGAGCCACGTCCATGAAGCTCCAGTTCGTCTACGACGACACGATCCGCGTGCCCGACGAGGTCGCGTCGCTGGTGGGCGTGAGCCATTTCGGCAACGTGCGGTTTCGGAAGCGATTGCTCTACGAGCATGCGCGGTCGCTGGCGGTCGAGGCGGGCCGCGTGGCGACGGTACACCTGGTGAGCGGGGCCGATCGCCGCTCGCTTGAGAGCGAGCTGGCCGACGTTTCCGGCCAGCGCTACGTGTACTGGCCGGCGTCGACCGTTGCCCAGGACCGCGATCGGGCGATCCACTTCCTGCGTCATGCGCGACACGTCGAGGAGAATCTGGTGTTGCGCGACGCGGACGGCGTGCGGCCGCTATTGGCCGTGCTCGACGCGCCGACCATGCGATGCTTCGTCGCGCGGGGGCTGCTTTTGGCGGCGTCCGACTTCTTCGAGCAGCCCGTCGCCCGGTTCGCGCCGGTTCCCAACGAGCTGGCATGCGTCGACCTGACGCGCTACGACGCGATCGTGCGGTTTCTCAGCGGTGGGTTCGATGCGCGGTTTTTCAATCGGCTGTCGGGGGACGAGTACACCATCGTCAAGCAGTCGAGCGATTGCGCGAAACTGCGCGGCGAGTTCGCGTTTTACGATCTTCTGCCCGCGTCGCTGCAGAGCCACTTCGTCCGGCCCTTCGACTACCGGGAAGCCCACGGCACGGCCTCTTACCGGATGGAGCGGCTGGCCATTCCGGACATGGCCATGCAGTGGATCCATGGCGCGCTGAGCGAGGCGGAGTTCGAGCACTTCCTCGACCGGATGTTCCAGTTCCTGGCCACGCGCCCCACGATCCGGCAGCCGCCCGAGGCACTGCGCGCCCGGGCCGACGAGCTGTACGTACACAAGGTGTCGGCGCGGCTGGCGGCGCTCGAGACGGCGCCGTGCTTCGCGCGGATCGACGCGATCCTAACGGCCACCGGCGTCGGCGGGGTGAGAGGGCTCGTGGAGGATTACCGGGACTTGCACGCACGCCTCACTCGCAACGTCGGCGACGACCGGTGCGTGAGCCACGGCGACCTGTGCTTCTCGAACATCCTTTACGACAAGCGGCTGCGACTCGCGCGGTTCATCGATCCCCGCGGGGCCCGCACCGAGGATGAGTTGTACCTGGATCGTTATTACGACGTCGCCAAGCTGTCGCATTCGATCCTGGGCGGATACGACTATATCAACAACGACGCTTACGAGGTCCAAATCAACGAGAACCTGGAAGCCACGCTGTGGATGCCGGACGCCGGTCAGGCCGGCCGGCAGCGGATGTTCATCGAGCGGCTGCCGCGGCACGGGTTTCGCTACCCGCTCGTGCGGCTGTACGAGATGTCGCTGTTTCTGAGCATGCTTCCGTTGCACCAGGACGTGCCGAAGAAGGTGCTCGCGTTTCTTTTGACGGTCGCGCGGATCGGGCGCGAGCTGCGCACGCTGTGCGATCATCGGGACGCGCCGCCGCGGCTAGCGGCTTGAGCGCGTTTGCCTAGCGCGGCGCAGGGGTGCTGGGGGGTCGAAAATGCGGATCTGGAAGGTCCATCCTGCCGTAGCGCGGCCGGGCGAGCCCGCCCCCGTCCCGGAAGCTAGCGATCGTTCCTCAGTGCCCAGCGCGACGCCGTGGCCCAAACGGCTGTATCGTGCGGTCCCGGTCGCCGCGCTTACACTGGCCATTCTGGCGGTGCTGGTCGTCGCGCGTCCGCACGTGCAACATGGCTCTCTGTTGATATTCTCGGAGCCTGGCTCGATTGCGGCGCTGCGGTACGACACAGGCTATGGATTCAACGACTCACAGCAATGGAAGGTGCCCCGCGCGGCCCGCTCCGAGCTGCGCGCGATTCCGGCGGCCTGCCTGGGGCAAGCGGTCCGCGTGTGGTTCGACGTTCCCCGCGGCGCCCGCATGGGATTCGTACAGGGCGCCAAACGTCTGGGCGCGCGGCGGTTTGATCCGTCCGTGCCGGGATCGGCCATCGGCTACGAGGTTGCCCCGCAGGCTGCCCTTGCCCTTTTCGTGCCCCACCGCACCAGTCCGCTGGGGCGCGTCGGCATCGAAGCGCCGGGGCACCAGATCGAGTGGATTGAGTTGGCCGCCTGGCTCAATCGCGGGGCGCTGGCGATCGTCCGCACGGCGGACACGGCCTGGGCCAGCGTGTCGACGATCCGTTTCGAGCCGCCCCCTGGCTGCTTTCGACAGGTGGAGCTGTCGACTGCTGGCGGCGACACGGCCGGCGCCAGCACGTGTTTCTTGGTTCGCTATTCGTCCGCCACCGCACAGCTTGTACCGCTGGCGGCGACACCGGAGTCGCCAAGTCGCTTCGCAAGCTCGTCGTGGGACGACGCTCCGTTCCGCCAATACTTTCGCCGCCCGCGGCTGCTGACGCAATTCGCCGCTGCGCTGGCGATGGCGCTTAGCATCTCGTGGGCATGGCGAAAGTGCCGCGCAGCCGGCTCAGTGCGCGATTTTGCCGCCGCCATCATCACCGGCGTGCGCCAAGCTCGTCCTTTTCCCGCGCTATTCGCTTTCTTGCTCGTGAATTTCACCGTATGGGCCGTGGCCATGTGGCCGGGCCTGGTCGGATGGGATTCCACGAGCCCGATCGACCAGATTCGCGATCTATCGATCAAATCCTGGTACTCGTGGATTTACCCGCTCTTCGTGATGACGGTGATGCAGGCCACGGACCATTTCACCGATCTCATGGTATTTCAGACGATCGCCACCGCCGCGCTTGCCGCGGGCATCTTGACCATGCTCGTCCGCCGGGGGCTGCCTGGTTGGGTGGCCGTCGTGGTGGCGATTGCCTACGGACTTTGCCCCGTCGTGTGCATGTACGCTTCCTTCTATTGCCGCGACGTGCTCAACGGTTTGCTCGTGTGTGCCCTGCTGGCGATGACATACAAGCTTTGTCTCTTGCCTCGCCAAAGTCTTGTGAGCGCATCGACCGGCGCGTGGGCGGCGTGGACTTTGATGGCGGTTTGCGCCGGGCTGCTGCGGTACGACAACCTGCCGCTGGTCGTCGTGCTATTGGCGATGATCGTCGGTTTTCGCGCGCTGGCTTTGGCGCGCGGTTTGGCGCTCGCGGCCGGCGTCCTCGCCGCCATATGGCTCGGCAATGGTCCGGTCGATCGGCGGTTGGTGGGCACGCAACCGAGCGAGCGAAACCTGTACGTCCTGACGGCCCTGGTCAACCCGGTCGGGGCCCTTGTCGCGCAGAACTACGTGACGCGGACGCCCAAGGAGGATCGCGCCGTGATCGACCCGATTCTCGACTACGAGCGCTTCCGCCAGGGCTGGAACCCGTATTCGATCTCGTTCTTTCTGGACTGGGTCGACCGGCCGTACGAGCGGCGGCGCTTTACGGACGACGACGTGCGCCGGATTCGCCAATTCCTCGTTCGCGCCGCATGGAACAACCCGGACATCATCGCGGGCGCCAGGACGCAGACGTTCGCGTCTATCCTCGGCTCGCCGCGGACGTGGTCGTACAGCGACTTTTCGCGCGAGAAGATCCGCGAAGCCAAGCTGCGCGATCACGGCATATGGCGGGAACCCCCGCTCATTCCCCGGTTGCACGAAAAGTTGAGCGTGCACGTGTGGAAGCGCGTCGGGCGCGGCTCGATCTGGTGGCGCGCGCATCTGCAACTACTGGCCGTCGTGGCGGCGCTCGCTCTGTGGCCTTACTGCAAGGTGACCGCGGCCGCGAGCGCAGCGATCGTGGCCCGGCTGGCCGTGCTATTTTTGGCGGCGCCCGCCGGCAATTTCTTTTACGTCTACGACTTGTACCTGTTCGGCATCTTCGTGCTGCCGATGGCCTGGACCGAATGGCGCTTGACGCGCGCGCGTCAATGCGCGAACGCGGCCGCTAGCGAAGCGGAACGTTCGGCAGCGCCGGACCGCGGTAGGTATCGACAGGCTCGATATTTCCCGGCGGGCGCCGGCACGCCAGCTCTTCCGCCGGAAAGCCTAGGGCATAGAACAAGCGAAACTGCGAGCGGTTGAAATCGGCCACCGTGCGGTAGTAGTTGACGTACGCCTGCTGGAGCTGGGTGAGCGCGGCCACGACTTCCTGTGGCCGGTTGACCAATGACAGGACATCACCGAAGCGCTGCGTCTGTCCCATGCCTTGCAGATTGCCGCGGTAGGTAGATAAACCTTGCTTGAGCCCTTCCTCCGCCTGCGCGACGCGGACGGTGGCCGAATCGACGTCGGCCTTGGCCTGCGCCACTTCGGCCGCGACCTGATCCTGGACCTTGAACAGCTCGACGGTTGCAAGCTGCGTCTCGCCTTGTTGCTCGCGCACTTTGGCCCGGTAGCCGAAACCGAGGTTATCCAGCTTCCAGACGGCCTGGGCGCTGACGTCGGCGCGGCCGGCCCATTGGTTGAGGCTGTTGGCGTCTCCGGTCCCGAAGATGGACCCTTGATAATAGAAATCAGGAGTGCCGAGGCCGGTGATCAAGATACTGGGAACCAGCGGGCGAAGCCTCTCGCGCTGCAACCGTATCAGGTTTGCCCGCACCAAGGCGCGCTGTGACGCCAGCTCGGGCCGGTTCGTCAACCCGACCACGACAAGCTCGTCGACACTCCAGGCCGGTGAGATCAACGTGACTTGCACGTGGTCGGGTTCGAGAGGCATGACGACGGCGGACGGATCGAGCCGCAGCACGCGCGTCAAGTTCGCGCTCGACACGCGCCACTGCTGCCGGGCGATTTCCGCCGATTGCGCGAGTTCGGCCAGCAGCGTCCGAGCACGGTCGATCTCGTCGGGCGCCACCAATCCGCCGGCCAAGGATCGAACGCGGCGGACAAGCTCATTGGCTTTTACGGTGGCGTCGGTCATCGCCGCGAAAGTGCCGCGGGCCAATTGCACGTTGAAATAGGATTCGGCCGTCTGTTCCAGGGCCTCGTTGCGCGCCGTCTGGGTGTCGATCTGGCGCGATCTCAAGACCTGCCGGGCGGCGAGCGGGTCGAAGATCGCGTCGGTCGTGGCGAAGCGAAACTCGGCTGAGCCGCCCCCGAAGAAGGCATTGGTGCTGTTGGTAACGAGGCTGCCGCTGTCGGTTTGATTGCCGCCCGCGTGCCTGAGATAGTCGGCGCCGACAACGGCGTTTGGCAGCCACAGCACGTTCGCCTTCGCGGCCTGGGCCGCGGCGATCTGCACCCGGGCCTGCGCGGCGGCGATCACCAGCGGCCGGCCGTTGGAAAGCCGCAGGGCCGTCGCCAGGTTGATCGGCAGCGGCCGGTCGGTCGGCGCCGGCATGCTTGTCGGCAGAACGCCCGGAAGCCTGGAATCCGATAAGCTCGGCCCCACGAGCAGCTCGGCTTGCGTTGGCGGCCGGCACGCCGGCGGCGGCGCGAACGCTGGAGGACCAGGCGCCTGAAACATCTGGCTTTGATTCGATGGCGGCGGTGCCGATGGCGGTAGCGGTCCGCCCTGCGCCGCGGGCGGTGTGGGGATGAACTCGGCCGGCGCGCGGCCGGCGGGCGGCGCCGGCACTTGGGCCCGGATTGGCCTCGGGAGCGCGGCGACAAGGGCCGGGGTGAGGGCGAGCGCAAGGAGCACCGCCGCGCGCCACGGCGGTCGACCTTGGGCGCGGGAGCCGCGACGGCGGATCGGCCTCGCCTCGACGCGCGGCGAGGCTGTTGGGGCCGTTTGTGGTTCTTTGCTCGTCTTCACAGCGAAATGTGGCCCGTTTCACCGCAGGCGCGCGGATTGGCGCGATTGTGCGGCGTATAACGCTGGCATCGGATATTGCGCCTGTGCGGCTTTGCAGGGCTCGAAATAACCGTTACGACCGGATCGACCGGCAAGGTTTATCCATCCTGCCAGCATGCTGCAACGTGCTGCCAATGCGCGTGTTACAGTCGTAAGACGCCCTTTTGGTCCACACCCGGCCGCGCTGCGCCGCAAGCACCTCCCGCCCTACGTCCGATCAACCGCCAGAGGCGCCGCAAAACGCGTCGGACGGGCGCTCGAACACCTCCGCCAATGGAAAGGTCGATGCCGTGAACCCCGTCTTCTTCGCCATGAAGCACCCGATCACCACCGTGATGATGGTGGTGGGCCTGGTTTGTGGCGGCGCGATGGCGCTCGATCGGATGCGCGTCGATATCTTTCCGCCCTTGAACGAGCCGCGGATCTACGTCTTCCTGCAGTACGGCGGCATGAGCCCGGCGCAGATGGAAGGGCTGATCGTCAACCAGTTCGAGCTGTTGTTTCAGTACGTCGACGGCGTGAAGGACATCGAGTCGCACAGCATCCAGCAGGTCGCGCTCGTGAAGCTGTCGTTCTTTCCCGGCACGGACATGGGGGCGGCGGAAGGGGAAGTCGTGGCGATGGCCAACCGGGCCATGGCCCGCATGCCGCCCGGCACTTTGCCGCCAATGATCATGCGGATGGATGAGGGGAGCGTGCCGGTCGGCTACCTGGTGCTCACGAGCGAGACGACCCCGCTGGGGCTAGTGGCCGACATCGCGCAGAACGTCATCCGGCCGCTCGTGCAATCGAACGTGCCGGGGACCGTGGCGGTGTCGCCGTTTGGCCCGAACGTGCGCACGATCCTGGTGAACATCGATCCGCAGAAGCTGCAGAGCTACAACCTGAAGCCGCAAGACGTGGTCAATTCGCTCATGGAAGGGAACGCGATCGTCCCGGCCGGCAACTTGTACATCAAGGACCAGATGCCGCTTGTGCCCAACAACGCCCTGGTCACCGACATCAAGGACATTGGCAAGATCCCACTGCGGCTGGGGCGCAACCTGTACATCCGCGACGTGGCCACGATCGAGGATGGGACGGACGTGAACTACGGGTACGCGCTGGTGGACGGGCGGAAGTCGGTCTACTTGCCCATCATCAAGAAGGACACGGCGTCGACATTGACGGTGGTAGCCGACGTCTACAAATCGCTGCCGGTATTCAAAAACGCGGTGCCAGAGGACGTGCAGGTTCGTTTCGAGTTCGACGAATCGCCCACCGTGAGGCAGGCGATCAAGAGCGTGGCCACGGAGGGCGCGATCGGCGCCGCCTTGACCGGGCTGATGATCCTCGTCTTTCTCCGCGATCCGCGGAGCGTGGTCGTCGTGGTGCTCAACATCCCCTTGGCATTGATGGGCTCGCTCGTGGGTCTGTGGCTCACGGGCAACACGATCAACATCATGTCGCTGGGCGGCATGGCGCTGTCGATCGGCATGCTGGTCGACGAGGCGACGGTGTCGATCGAGAATATCCACGTCCAGATGGGGAAGACGAAGCGGCTGGCCCGGGCCGTCGAGCGTGGCAGCATGCAGACGGCGGTGCCGCGGTTGCTGGCGATGCTGTGCATCCTGTCGGTGTTTATCCCGGCGTTCGTCATGCAGGATCCCGTGCGGTCGCTGTTCATGCCGTTGGCTCTGGCGGTCGGGTTCGCGATGATCTCTTCCTACATGCTGTCGAGCACCTTGGTGCCGGTCGTTTGCGTGTGGATCCTCAAGCATCACGGCTCGCACGAAGGACCATCCGGGCACGGCGGCGAGTCCGCGCCGAAGGGGCTCTTTGAGCGCGTGCAGGGAGAGTTCGAGAAGGTCGTCGCTATCATCGTCCGCTTTCGATGGTGGGTGGCGCCCGGTTATTTCGTGCTGTGCGGGCTGGTGCTGTGGCAGGGCGGAACGCGACTGGGCACGGAGCTTTTTCCGCAGATCGACTCGGGCGAGTTCGTGCTGCGATACCGGCCTCCCTCCGGCTCGAACTTCGAAATCACGCGGCAAATGGGCATCAAAATCCTCGAAGTGATGCAAGAGGAGGTCCGCGCGGAGAACATCGAAATCTGCCTGGGCTACGCCGGCCAGATCGCGCCGAACTTCGGCATGAACAACATCGTGCTCTTCATGCGCGGCCCCGACGACGGCTGGATGCGGGCCAAGTTCCGCGAGGGCTCGGGCGTGAAGCTGGACGCCTTTCGCATCCGCATGCGCGAAGTCCTGCCGGGCCGGATCGCGCCATTCATCGCCAGGCTGCTCGTGGAATACGGCGTCGCGCCGGACGTGGCCGCCGCGCGGGCCAAGGAGTGCATCTACGGCTTCGAGCCGGGCGACATCGTCAGCGAAGTGATGAGCTTCGGTTCGCCCACGCCCATCGAGATCGTCGTTGCCAGCCCCAACATCCCCGATGCCATCCGCCATGCCCGCCGGGTCCGCGCCGAAATGGAAAAGATCGAGTGGCTAAAAGACGTGCAGTTCCACGAGTCGCTCGACTATCCCTCGGTCGAAGTCGACATCGACCGCGAGAAGGCGGGGCTCTCCGGCGTCACCGCGCAGCAGGTCGGAAACGCCGCCATCGTGGCTACCTCGTCCAGCCGCTTTATCGCCCTGAACTACTGGCAAAACCCGAAGACCGGCTTCGATTACCAGGTCGAGGTGCTGGTGCCGACGCAGCGGATGACTTCGTCCGACCAGGTGGAGACTTTGCCGATCGAGCAGATCACGAGCTCGATCAACCTGATGGTCCGCGACGTGGCCGCCGTCCGCGAGGGCACGATGATGGAGCAGATCGACCGCATCTCCTCGCAGCGGTACGTGAGCATCACGGCCAACGTCGAGGGAGAAGACATGGGCCGGGCCTCGCGGCAAGTGGCGGCGGCGGTGGCCGCCGCCGGCACGCCGCCGCGCGGAGTCCGTGTCATGACCCGCGGTCAGTTTCCGCCGATGATCGAGATGTTCGAGGGCTTGGCCGCGGGGCTGGCGATCGCGGTGGGCGTGATCCTCATCCTGCTCACGGCTTATTTCGAGTCGCCGCGGCTGGCCATCATCTCGGTCAGTGCCGTGCCGGGCGTCTTGTCCGGCGTGGTGACGATACTTTTGGCCACGCGCACCACGCTGAACCTGGAATCGTTCATGGGGACGATCATGTGCATTGGCGTGTCGGTGTCGAACTCGGTGATGCTCGTGACGTTCACGCACGAGCATTGGCGCGGCGGCATGCCGGCCCTCGAGGCGGCCGTCCGCGGCGCCGCCGAGCGATTGCGGCCGATCCTCATGACGGCCTGCGCCATGACGGTCGGCATGGTCCCCATGTCGCTCGCGCTCGAGGCCGGCAGCCAGATGCAGGCGCCCCTGGGCCGGGCGGTCATTGGCGGCCTGGTCTGCTCGACCTTCGCCACGCTGCTCGTGGTGCCGGCCATCTTCGCCGTGGTAATGGGCGGCATCAGGCCGCGTTCCTTGTCCGTGCACCCCGACGATCCGGAGAGCCCGCACTATGACCCGCAGGCGTAAGAATTTGATTCACGGGTTGTCGCGCGCAACTCCCTCTCCCCTCGCGGGAGAGGGCCGGGGTGAGGGGGCCAGCGTGCTGCTGTTGCCCATTCTTGCCTTCTTAACGTGCCTGGTGCTGGCGACCGGTTGCCGGAAGGCCCCGCCGGCCGCCGTGGCGCCGGTGCGCGACGTGCCGACGGTGCGGCTCGTGAAGCCGGAGACGCGCGACCTGGTCCGCACCGTGGGTCAGCCGTCGTTCATCGACTCCTACGAGCAGACGGCCATCTACGCCAAGCTGGCGTCGTACGTGCTGAAGTGGAACGTCGACATCGGGGACCGGCTGAAGAAGGACGACCTGTTGGCGACGCTGTACATCCCCGAGCTGGAGCAGGAATACAACGTGAAGAAAGCCCAGGTGACGATGGATCAGGCCCTCATCGATCAGGCGGACAAGCTGGTGGAAGTGGCCGACGCCAACGTGAAGGCCGCCGTGGCAAAAGTGGCCGAGGCAAAAGCCGACGTCGGCAAGTTCGAGGCCCTGGTCCACCGCTGGGACTCGGAGGTCGGCCGGCAAGTGTCGATGGTGGCCGACCGCGTGCTCGACCGGCAGATCCTCGGCGAGTCGCGCCGCCAGCTTGAATCGAGCCGGGCCTCGAAGGACGCGGCCGACGCCGCCGTGGCCACGGCCGAGGCCAACCAGCTCGCACGCCAGGCCGATCTGGACAAGGCTAAAGTCGACGTCGAAGTGGCTCAAGCGCGATTGAAGGTCGCCTCGGCCGATGAGCAGCGCCTGGCTGCTCTCTATAGCTATACAAGGTTAACCGCCCCTTACCCAAGCATCGTCGTGCTGCGCAACATCAACACGGGCGACTTTCTGCTGCCGGCCACCGGCGATCCCTCGGCCGCGCCGACCTCGGCCGATCAGTCGACGGGCAAAGCCTCGCCCGTCTACGTCCTGGCCCGGACCGACATCGTGCGGATCTACGTCGACGTGCCCGAGTCCGAGGCCAACTACATCGTCAGCCAGGTGGACCACAAGGCGGGCGACACGCGGCCAGTCACCAAGGCCACGGTCCGCGTGCCCGCCTTTCAGAACGACGACATGCCCGCCGAAGTCACACGCTCCAGTTGGGCCCTCAACATGCGCAGCCGTACGCTGCGGGCGGAAATCGACCTGGCGAATCCTGACGCCAGGCTCCTGCCCGGCATGTATGCCTATGGGATGGTGGTGATCGAGCGTCCTGGGGTCCGCGCGCTGCCGCAGGCGACCCTGGCCGAACTGGGCAACCAGTCGATCTGCTATACGTACGCCGACGGCAAGGCCGTGAAGACGCCGGTGCAAACTGGATTGCGGGCCGACGGCTGGGTGGAAGTGCTCAGGAAGATGGTCGCCGGCTCGTGGGTCGACTTCACCGGCGACGAACAGGTGATCCAGTGCGACCTGTCGGAACTGGCCGACGGCCAAGCGGTGGCCGTGGCGCCGAAATGAGATTGTCGCCCTCCACCTCCAGCGTTGATTGTGAAGACCAGGCTTTGTGGCAAGAACGAAAGCGAGGGGCCCGGTCTGGATAGCGCCTACTGAGGTTTTGAACGACTTGCCGCCTCCAAGGTTTCTGGCGTCGGCGCGACTGTTGCGGCGACAAGCTCGGTGCCCACGGGCTCGTTCGCCAGGAAGTCGATCTTTCCCGTGCGGATATCGTACATGGCGCCCGTCACGACCACCCGTCCTTCGCGAGCCAGGCGATTGATCGTGTGGCTCTTCTCGACGATTTGTTGCACGGCGCGCTCGACGTTCTGACGCGCGACCGCGTCGATGAAAGCCTCCTTCTTCTCCGGCGGCGCGTGCACTATCCGCTCGCAACCTGCCGAGTCGATCGACTGCTGGATTTCATGGACTATTGTTCCCAGATGCTGACAGCCCATGGCCTGTTCCGCGCTTTGCGTCGAGCACGCCAGGTCCACGGCGGCGGTGACCGCTCCGCACCGCGTGTGTCCGACGACGAGAATCAACTTGGCCTGTGCAACCGCGCAGGCATATTCCATGCTGCCCAGCACTTTGCGACTGATCACGTTGGCGGCGACGCGAACGCTGAAGATGTCGCCCAGTCCGGCGTCGAAGATGAGCTCCGTCGGTGAGCGTGAGTCGATGCAACTGAGCACAACGGCCAAGGGATGCTGGCCCTTGGCCGCCGCGTCGCGTTGCCGGCCGAGGTCGCGCCACAGAGGGCGGCCGGTGCGGAAACGCTCGTTTCCCTCCTTCAAGAGTTGCAACACTTGCGCCGGCGACAACTGGCCTTGCAACTCGCGCGTGGAGTAGTCCACAAACCGAATCTCGTCCTTCAACTGATACTTATGTCGAAAACCGCGCAGGCTGACTTGCACTCCGCGAACCGGCGCGGTGCGCTCTTTGAATTCGCGGATCAGGCTGAGGATGTCCGGGTCGATGTAGTCGGTGGCCTGGGCATCGAGGAGCACGTGGGCGCCGCGGGGCGCGTCGCGAAGCGCTTTTTCGAGCGCGGCGCGATTGAGAAAGCTGACCTGATTGGCCAACTCGATATGCAGCACTTCCCCGCCCAGGTGTTTCTCCACGGTTCGTCGCAGCGGTCGGCGGAGGTTGCTGTTCAAAATGAAGCCGATGCTCACCGCCAGCCCGATCGCGATGCCGATCAACAAGTCCGTCAGGACAATCGAAACCAGCGTGACGGCGAAGGGGATGAACTGGTACCGGCCTTCGCTCCACATCTGTCGCACCAGGACGGGGCTGGCCAGCCTGACGCCGGTTACCAACAGAATGGCCGCCAGACAAGACAACGGAATCATGTTGAGATAGGCGGGCAATAGCAGCACGCACACCAATAGTAATACGCCGTGAAAGATGGCCGACAATTTCGTCCGCGCACCGGCGCTGATATTCACCGAGCTGCGAACGATGACGGACGTCATCGGGATCGCGCCGAGCAAGCCGCCCACGACATTGCCGACGCCCTGCGCCAACAGCTCTCGGCTCGGCGGCGAGACGCGTTGCTGGGGATCGATCTTGTCGGTGGCTTCCAAGTTCAACAGCGTCTCGAGCGAGGCCACGATGGCGATTGTGACGCCCGCCGTGTAAACGGCCGGGTTCGCCCATTGCGTGAAGTCCGGCGTTCTCAAATAGCCGAGGAAGCCGGACAGACTCTCGGCAACCGGCACTTGAACCAGATGGCTCGCCGCGATCGCCCAGCGACCGCCGAGCCGTTGGAATATCAGGCAGGCGACAACGCCCAAGAGCACGACGACCAGCGGCGCCGGGACAATCGACTTCTTCAATGGCTTCGCCCTTTGCCAAACCACGAGCAACAGGATCGACAGCAAACCGATCGTCGCCGCGCCGGGATGCAGATCTCCGAGCAACTGCCCGAATTCAGAGAACGTGGTCTCGTGGTCCGGCTGCTGGAAGCCCATGTCTCCTTCAGGGTCGGTGTCGTGACCCAAGACGTGCGGGATCTGCTTGAGAATCAAAATCGCGCCGATCGCCGCCAATAGTCCCTTGATCACGCTCGAGGGAAAAAAAGCCGCGATGAAGCCGGCTCGCGCCATTCCCAGCCCGATTTGCAGCAAGCCTCCGACGATCATGGCCAGCAAAAACGCCTCGAAAGATCCGAGCAGCGCCACCTGGGCCGCGACGATCGCGCTCAAGCCGGCGGCCGGTCCGCTCACGCTTGCGTTTGAGCCGCTCAGGCTGCCGACGAGGATTCCGCCGATGATTCCAGCAAGAACGCCGGAGAAGAGCGGCGCGTCCGATGCCAACGCCACGCCAAGGCATAGCGGCAACGCCACCAGAAAGACCACTGCGCCCGCCGTGAGGTCCGAGAGAACGCGGGTTGGCGATCTAAGGGTTGCGACCGGCATGAACGCCATCTCCCATAGTGATCGAAGTTCGCTCCCCATTCAGAATCATTACGATATCGTAATGAAAGTGCGGATTCCGTGCCGGGCGTGATCGGGAAATCGCTGGTAGAGCCTCAGCGGTACACCAAGCATGACAAGCCTTATATTGCTGTGCAATAATAAGTTACGAACAGTTGGCACGCTCCGCAGGCGATACAAAGAAGCGCCCACCGCCACCCCCTTTTTGGTGATCTAGCAGCACGATTGGCGTCGTACCCGCAGGGGGGTGGCTGCTACGCGCACCCCCGCCGACAAGGTCAAGACCGGTGCAAACCGCTCAAGAATCTACCCCGGTCGGTTGCAGCCGGTCTCGCGTACGGCCCGCGGGGCATCGCATTCGCCTGACCTATTTCGGAGGTCCCCACGGCGCGCGGCCGCGAAAAAGAATTGACGCTACGCGCCGTCGGCTTACAACAAGGCTTGGGCAATCCCACAGGGCGCACCTATGAACGCTGGTGCACGACTGGCGCTTTCGCTCGCGGCGAGCTTTCTGGTGGCCCTCCCGGCGGTCGCGTGGGGGCAGGCGGCCGACGCCGACGATCCGGCGGCGATCGAGTTCTTCGAAAAGAAGGTCCGGCCGCTCTTGGCCGACAACTGCTACAACTGCCATTCGGCCAACACCAACTCGCAAGGCGGCTTGCGCGTCGACGATCGCAACGGACTGGTCCTGGGCGGCGACTCGGGGCCGGCCGTCGTGCCGGGGAAGCCCGATGAAAGCCTGCTGATCCGCGCCGTGAGCTACAGCGACGCCGATCTGAAGATGCCGCCCAAGAAGCAGCTCTCGGCCGAGCAAGTGGCCGATCTGACGCGGTGGATTCAAGACGGAGCCGTGTGGCCGAAAGTCCGCTTGCCCGAAGCGATCGGCACTTCCAATCCTGAATACACCGAGCTCACCGAAAAGCATTGGGCCTGGCAGCCGATTCGCCCGGTGCAAGTGCCCATGGTGCGCGACACGGACTGGGCGCGCAACGAAATCGACGCGTTCATCCTCGCCCGGCTCGAGGAAAAAGGCATCGAGCCCGTCGGCGACGCCGATAAGCTCGTCCTCATCCGCCGGCTTACGTTCGATCTGACCGGCTTGCCGCCAACGCCCGAGGAGATCGAGGCGTTCCTGGGGGATGCCTCGGCCGAGGCCTACGAGCGGCTCGTCGATCGGCTGTTGGCCTCGCCGGCGTTCGGTGAGCGGTGGGGCCGGCATTGGCTGGACGTCGCCCGCTACGGCGAGTCGACCGGCTCGTCGCGCAATCTTCCGTATCCGCACGCCTGGCGATATCGCGACTACGTCATCGACGCCTTCAACGACGACAAGCCGTGTGACCAGTTCATTCGCGAACAGATCGCCGGCGACTTGCTGCCGGCCAATTCCCCGCAGCAGAAAGTCGAGCAGCTCGTCGCCACGGGCTTCCTGGCGGTGGGCGTCAAGGACGTCAATCAACGGTTCAAGATTCGCTTCATCATGGACAACATCGACGAGCAGATCGACACCGTGAGCCGCTCGATACTCGGCCTGACGGCGAGCTGCGCCCGCTGCCACGACCACAAGTTCGATCCGATCCCGACGGCCGACTACTACGCGCTTGTGGGCATCTTCCAGAGCACCGACTTGTGCGCGGGTTTGCGGAACAAGATGGGCGGGGGCGGGCTGGACTACTACGACTCGCAGATGCTTTTGCGGATCGGCTTCGAGACCAAGGAGATGGACCCCAAAGCGGCGAAGGAAATCGAGAAGGCTACTAAAAAACTGGCCGACGCCCGCGCGGAGTTGGAGGCGCTTCGCGGCAAGCCGGAAGGGGACGAGCCCGGCGACAACGGTCGTCCGAAGCGGGCGGCGGTCCGGCAGAAAGTAAAGAAGCTGCAAAACGAGCTTCTGGCGCTAGCGGACCCGGTGGCCCAGGGCGGCCAGGCGGCGCTTGGCGTGCGCGAAGGCCGATCGATCGGCGACGCGGAGATTCGCATCCGCGGCGAAGCGGAAAAAGTGGGTCCCGTCGTGCCGCGCGGCTTCTTGAGCCTGCTCCACATCCCCGACGCGCCGTCGGTCAACCCACGCCAGAGCGGCCGGCTTGAATTGGCCCATTGGCTCACGAGCGCCCACAATCCGCTCACGCCGCGGGTGATGGCCAACCGCGTGTGGCAGCATCTTTTCGGCGCCGGCCTGGTTAAGAGCGTCGACAACTTCGGCGTCACGGGCGACGTCCCTTCGCACCCCGAGTTGCTCGACTATCTGGCGACCCGATTGGTGCGTGACGGCTGGTCGGTCAAAAAGCTCATTCGCGCGATCGTCGTCAGCCGTGCGTATCGGCTCAGCTCGGCCGAGTCCGCCGCGGCCGTGGCCGTCGATCCCGACGCGCGGCTCGTCTGGCGGCACAACCCGCGCCGGCTCGACGCCGAGGAAATTCGCGACGCGGCGCTATCGGCCAGCGGCCGTTTGGATCGCGCGCGGCCGGAGGGCTCGGCGGCCAAGGACCTGAAGGTCGTCGAGCTGCGCAACAACGGGCCGGAAGCGCGCCAGCTCAGCGCCGCCGTGGGCGCCAGCACACATCGCAGCGTGTATCTCCCGCTAGTCCGCGGCCTGACGCCGACGGCGCTCGAAGTCTTCGACTTCGCCGAACAGGGCATGGTAACCGGCAGCCGCAGCGTGACGACCGTGCCGACCCAGGCGCTGTACATGCTCAACGACCCGTTCGTGCGGCAGCAGTCGCTGGCAATCGCCGATCGGCTGCTCGCGCGGTCTGATTTGGACGATGCGGCGCGCGTCGACTGGGTCTATCGACGGACGGTGGGGCGGGCGGCGACGCCCAAGGAGATCGCTCGGGCGAAGGAATACGTTGCGGCGTACGCGGCCGTGGCCGTGGAGTTGGCGGCTCAAGCCCCGCCGCAGGTCGCGGGTGAGCCGGTTGCCGCGACCGCCGATAACGGAAATGACGGCGGCGGGGCGGCCCCGCGAAAAAAACCTGCCCCCCCGCCGAATCCCGATGACGTAGTTGAAGACGAACCGGTCGTGGAAGAGACCATCCAGCCCACCAATCCCGCGGCGGCCGCGTGGGCGAGCTTCTGCCAGGCCGTGCTTGGCTCGGCCGAGTTCCGGTACCTCAAGTAGCGGCGCTTCATTCGTAACGAGACTCCCTTTTAAAGATCGTCGAAGGACATGCCTATGTTCGGCTCGCCATTGGCTCGAGCCAGCGCGGCTGTGGTCTCCCGCCGTCAGGCGTTGAAGGCCGGTAGCGCCGGCTTCGGCTACCTGGCTCTCGCGGGCATGCTCGGCCAGAGCGCGTCGGAAGTCGCTCGCGCCGCGGCCGGCGAGGCGCCCGCCGCGGGCCCGCTCGCGCCCAAGCGCCCGCATTTCGCGGCTAAGGCCAAGCGGATCATTTTCCTGTTCATGCAGGGCGCGATCTCGCAGATGGACACCTGGGAGTATAAGCAGCAGCTCCAGGCCGACGATGGCAAAGTCGGCCCCGGCGGCGGGAACCTCACGGGATCGAAGTTCAAGTTCGGCCAGCACGGCGACACGGGAACCTGGGTCTCCGAGCTCTATCCCCACGTTGCCCGCCACGTCGACGAGCTGTGCTTCATCCGCGGCCTGTACACCGACACGCCGGCGCACCCGGAAGCGGTCATGCAGCTCCACACCGGTGCGGCGCTTGTGTCTCTGACGCGGCCGTCGATGGGCGCGTGGCTGATGTACGGTCTGGGGACGGAAAACCAGGACCTGCCTGGCTACATCACCATCAACCCGCCGCCCAACTTCGGCGGAACGGCGAACTACGGCAGCGCCTTCTTGCCGGCGCACTTCCAGGGAACCAAGATCAGCGACGCCGGATACATGCCCAACCTGAAGGCCCACGCGGCCGCGTCGTTGCAGCGCAAGCAGCTCGAGCTGGTGCAGGCCATGAATCGCGACCTGGCGGCCACGCCGGGCGCCCCCGACCAGCTCGACGGCATCATTCAATCCTACGAGCTGGCGTTCAAGATGCAGGGCCAGGTGCCCGAAATATTGGACATTTCGAGGGAGCCGCGGCACGTGCTCGACGCGTACGCCGTCAAGCCCGGCCCGGGCGGCAGCTTCGCCCGCCAGTGCCTCATGGCGCGTCGGCTGTGCGAGGCTGGCGTGCGGTTCGTGGAAATCTGCCAGCCCGGCTGGGATCATCACAACAATTTGCACAAGGGTCTGATTGGCAATTGCGCCGCCACCGATCAACCGACCGCGGCGCTGCTCGACGATCTCAGGCGGCGCGGGCTGCTGGAGGACACGCTGGTCCTGTTCGGCAGCGAGTTCGGACGCATGCCCACCGCCCAGGGACCCGACGGACGCGACCACAACATCACGGGCTACCCGATGTGGCTGGCCGGCGCGGGCGTGAAGCCGGGCTTCTCGCACGGCGAGACCGACGAGTACGGCCTGAAAGCGATCGAAGGCCGCATGCACGTCAACGACCTGCACGCCACGCTGCTGGCGCTTATGGGACTCGACCACGAGCAATTGACGTACCGCTACGCCGGCCGCGACTTCCGCCTGACCGACGTGGCCGGCAACGTGGCGTGGGAAATCTTCGCCTAAGCGGTGCGGCGCCGTGCCTTCGCACGGTCAGCGTTTGTTCTTTTGGCCAGCCTTCTTCTTGAACGCGCCATCCTGTCGCGCACAATACACGCTCCCGCGTGGCCGGGCATCTTGTCGGCTTCGGCCACAAATCGCCACTCGTCGCAATTACAGGAGCTTGCGCCATGAAAGACCGGCTGGTCACGATTGCCGCGTCCGTCGCCGTCACGCTGGGGTTGGTGAAGGCGGTTCCGGAGCAGCCCAAAGAGCTGGAAGTCGACCGATTGATCGTCCGCAAGGAGTTGATCGTGTCCGACACGGGAACGCCCTGGGAAAAGGGATTCGAGGCTCACCAGATCCCCCGCGGCATCTATGCGCGTTCGCTCTCGGACGGCCCCGGCGGGCTGTGGGTCCGCAGCCGGTTGATCAAGGGGGAGATCGACGATCCCTTCGACGATCGCTTTCACGCCATCGAGCGCGACGGCGCCATGCGCCGTGGGCCCGGTCACATCTCGTGGAACGTGTGGCTCGACGGCGCGTGGCGGCAAATGGCCATCATTCAAGGCGAGGGGGTCGAGCTTTCTGAAGTGCCCCTCGACCAGTGGAACGGTGGGACGCATCCCGGGCGGATTCGCTTTCAAACGTTTCGGCCGCGGCACGGCGAGCCACTGACCGACGCCCTTATCGGGCAAGGCATGATGTCGATCGGCGGTGGGGGCTACGGCGGCGGAGGCCTGCCATACCCGGGCGAGGTCCTGCAACTGTGGGGCGGCAAGATCGAGCAAGCGCCGGTTCCGACCCCCGCCGCGCCGACCGTCGCCAGCGACGATGCATCGGGAGATCATCAATACGCGCTCATCGCCGTGGGGCCGCAGGGCAAACGCACTCCACCCTCGCCCGCGACAAAAGCCAAGGGATTGGCGAAGCTCCGCTGGGGCAGCATCGACGGCGCCGACGCCTACGTGGTTGTTCGCGATGGCAAAGAAGTCACTGGCCCCATCCGCATTGAGGGATCGCGGAAGGAGTGGGCGGATGGGAAAGCGCCGTGAAGGCCGCCCGCGCAGGCGCTTACCGCTCGCGGCCGCGCCGTCTGCTTGACGGGCTCGCGTGCCGGTCCTCAAAATCAACCGCGCCGAGTGGTTTCCGACAATGCGAAGCACCGGGGACGATACGATGGCCAAAACCCAGCCTGGGGCCTCGCCGCGCGAGTCTCGTGGGAGTCCTTCCATCATGCGAACGACGGTTTTCGTGTGCCTTGCCTTGATGGCGCGGGCGGCCGTAGCGGAGCCGGACGCGGCCACACTCAGGGAACTGCTGGCCAAGCCGATCCTGGCGCCGGGGACGCCCGACGCCGAAGTGCGGGCGTACGCCGACGCGCGGGTCGTCCGGATGCCCGCGGTCGCAGACGCCGCCGCGTGGGAGAAGGAAGCCGACCGGTTGCGGCGCGCGGTCCTGGATCGCGTTGTGTTTCGCGGCGTGCCGGCCGCGTGGCGCGAGGCGCCGGCCAACGTCGCGTGGGGGGACGCGATTCAAGGTGGCCCCGGCTACTCGATCCGCAAATTGCGCTACGAGGCACTTCCCGGCCTTTGGATACCCGCCCTGCTCTACGTGCCCGATCACGTGCAGGGCCGGGTGCCGGTGATGCTCAACGTCAACGGCCATGACGCTAACGGCAAGGCGGCGAAGTACAAGCAGATCCGGTGCATCAATATGGCCAAACGGGGGATGCTGGCCCTGAACCTCGAATGGCTCGGCATGGGGCAATTGAAGACCAAGGGATTCGAGCATCGGCGCATGAACCAGCTCGATCTGTGCGGCACGAGCGGGCTGGCGGTTTTCTATCTGGCGATGCAGCGCGGCTTGGACGTGCTGGTGGCCCACGAGAATACCGATCCGGGGCGCGTCGGCGTGGCCGGCCTTTCGGGTGGCGGATGGCAGACGATCATCCTGAGCGCCCTGGACACGCGAGTCACGTTGGCCAATCCGGTCGCCGGCTATTCCAGCCTTCGCACGCGCCTGGAAAAAATGTCGGACCTGGGTGACTCCGAGCAGACGCCGGTCGACATGGCCACGATCGCCGACTATGACCATCTGACGGCGATGCGGGCGCCGCGGGCCACGCTCCTGACCTATAACGCCAAGGACGACTGCTGCTTCGCCGCCGATCACGCCCTGCCCCCGCTGTTGGACGCGGCGCGGCCCATCTATCAACTGTTCGGCGCCGAGAGTCGGCTGCGGTGGCACGTGAACCACGAGCCTGGCAACCACAACTTCGAACGCGACAACCGCGAGGCACTCTATCGGACGATCGGCGCCGAGTTCTTTGCATCAGCTAGTGGGACGGCTGGCGCGCCGTTCGATGCCACCGAGATCCCGTCCGACGACGAGGTGAAGTCGGCCGAAGAGTTGCACGTCGAGTTGCCGGCCGAAAACGCCGATTTCCATTCGTTGGCCGTGGCGGCGGCGGCAAGCCTGCCGCGCGATGCCGAACTGCCGGCCGATCGTACGGCGGCGGTCGAATGGCAGAGGGTGGGCCGTCCGCGCCTCGTTGAAGTGACGCGTCTGCCTCGCCTCGACGTTACGCCCGAAAAAGTCGCCAGCCACGAGGCGTCCGGGGCCAAAGTGACGAGCTGGAAGCTTCGTTGCGGCGACGGCTGGACCATTCCGGCCGTGGAGATCACCCAGGGCGAGCCACTCGGCACGGCCATCGTCTTGGCCGACAAGGGCAAAGTTGAAGCGGGCGAGACTGTGTCGCGGCTGCTGGGCCAAGGGCTGCGCGTCGTCGCGGTTGACCCTTTCTACTTCGGCGAATCGAAAATCCACGATCGCGATTGGCTGTGCGCCTTGTTGGTGTCGACTGTCGGCGGCCGGCCGCTGGGGATCGAGAGCGGCCAGGTGGCGGCCGTTGCCCGATGGCTGGCCGAAGAGCACGCCGGCGCACCCGTGGCGCTCGTGGCTACCGGCCCGCGGACGAGCTTAATCGCCCTGGTGGCCGCGGCCGCGGAGGATCGGGCGATCCAATCGGTCGAGTTGAACGAGCCCTTGGGCAGCCTGAAGGAGGTCGTTCGCGGCGACATGCTCGTCGACGCGGCCCCCGAGCTCTTCTGCTTCGGGCTCCTCGAGCAGTTTGACTTGCCGCAGCTCGTGGCCCTTGTGGCGCCGCGCAAGGTGACGCTTCGCGACATCGACGGCGCGGCGCGAACGGATCTTGCGCCAGCGAAACGCGCCTATGCGGCGTGGGGGATCGAGCACGATCCGCTTCGGTGACGCGCGGCGGAATGGCGTGCGCGGATTGTCAAAGCGCGCGGCGATCCGCGTCGACGGACGGACCTGCGAATTCGGCGCGCGACTGGCGGTTTTGGGGAAAATGGTGTTGCACTTTTTTTGGCGAGTCCGTAATAATGCGGCTGTGCGATGGCGGTGCTGTGACGCGAGAGCTTCCAGCGCGGCCGCAAGCACGGCTTTTTCGTTTCGAGGTGAGCTGTAGATCGCGTACAGGATCGCTAGGAGGATCCCGGACTCAAGCTCACCAGCACCCTTAGTTAGGAGGACGTAAGAGTGGCCAAGAAGAAAGCTGCCAAGAAGGGTAAGAAGAAGGGCACGAAGAAGAAGGCCGCCAAGAAGAAGTAGGCGGTCTCGCCGCGGAAACTAAGCCGTGGCGCAACACCCAAAAGCAACAACGATGACGAGCCACCCGTCCGGATTCCGGGCGGGTGGCTCTGTTTTTGAGTCGCCGAGAGACGCGATCGTTGCCGTTCTTAGGAGGCGACTCTGCCGCCGACGATCGCTTGGTGATCAGGCCGCGTGCGTTTCGGGTCGGCGATGGGAGTCGCCTCCTACAGATCGAAATGCGCGTTAGAATTGCCCGCTCTCCGCCGCCCGCAGGCTCGCCCGCATCATGATCCGCGTCGCTTCGAGAAAGGCCAAAAAACGCTCGTCTTTCGTCACCCCGTGATGAAAGCGGTAATAGATCTGCTGGGCGATCACCGCCGTCTTGAATAGCGCGTAGGTGTAGTAGAACGGCATGGCCGACGTGTCCCGGCCCGTCTTTTCCGCGTACCGTGCGACCAGCTCGGCGCGGGTCATGTTGCCCGGCAGGGTGGTGGGGCCCCAACGGATGAGTTGCATGTCCGGCGGGTCGTCGGCGTTGATCCAATAGCAGATCGCCGTGCCGACGTCGGACAGCGGATCGCCCAGCGTGCACATTTCCCAGTCCAGGATGCCGATGACCCGCGTGATGTCGTCGTCGGCGACGATCACGTTGTCGTATTTGTAGTCATTGTGGATGAGCGAGGCACCGCTATCGGCCGGCATGTTGGCCGTAAGCCAGCGGCTGACCGGCTCGACTTCGGCGATTGTATGCGTTTGCGACCCGTAGTAGCGCTTGATCCATCCCTCGACTTGCCGCTGGACGTAGCCTTGCGGCTTGCCCAGGTCCGCCAGGCCGATAGCCGTGTAGTCGAGCATGTGCAGGGCGGCCAGCGTGTCGATAAACGACTCGCCCAGCCGCCGCGCCACGGCCGGCGAAAAGTCCATCCCGGCCGGCGGGTCGCGGCGGATGATCACGCCGCGAATCCGCTTCATCAAATAGAACGGTGCCCCGAGGATCGACTCGTCCTCGCAATACAAAAGCGGCTCGGGCGCGCAGGCGAACGCTTTGTGCAGCTTCGACAGCACCCGATACTCGCGCCCCATATCGTGCGCGCTTTTCACTTTGCTGCCAAAGGGCGGACGCCTGAGAACCATGTCGAGCGGACCCAGTCGCACCGAGTACGTAAGGTTCGAGTGCCCGGCGGGGAACTGCTCGACCACGAGCGGCCCAGCCACGTCGGGCCATTGCCGGCGCAAAAGAGGTTCGAGCCTGGCCAGGTCCAGCTCTTCGCCCTGGCGGACGGTACGCGTCTTGTCCAGAAAATCGGTCACGATCGATCGAACTCCGCCAAAAGATCCTCAGCGGCCGCGCGCATCGCCCCGCTTCGGCTCGGTCTCAGACGGCCATCACGATATTTTCAGCCCATACCGGCTCAGCACGCGTTTGGCGACCACCATTTTGTGCACTTCGTCCGCCCCGTCATAGATCCGCGCCCCCCGCTCGTTGCGGAGGAAAGCGGCCAGCGGCGTGTCGCTGGTCACGCCCAACGCTCCGTGCACCTGGATCGCCCGGTCGATCACCTTCAGAAGCACGTCGGCGGCGTAGAACTTGATGCAGGAGATTTCCTCGCGGGCCGCGGCCATGCCCACGTTGCCGATCTTCCAGGCCGCCTCCAGGACCATCAGCCGGGCGGCATTGATCTCGGCACGGCTGTCGGCGATCCACTGCTGGATGATCTGCTGCGTTCCCAGCGGCTTACCCGGCGCGAGTTCGCGGCTGGCCGCGCGCTTGCACATCAGGTCGAACGACCGCTCGCAGATGCCGATCCACCGCATGCAATGGTGGATGCGGCCGGGGCCCAAGCGCTCTTGCGCGATCGCAAAGCCCTCCCCTTCCGTGCCTAAGAGGTTGGCCTGCGGCACGCGGCAATTCTCGTAGACTACTTCCGCGTGACTGTCGTAGTCGTCCCCTTCATGTCCCATGAGCGGAATGTTGCGCACGAATTTGAAGCCCGGCGTGCCGATGGGCACGACGATCTGGCTGGCGCGCTTGTGGGGCGGCGCCTCCGGGTTCGTGACGGCCATCACGATGGCGAAGGCGGCCCCGTCGTACGACGAAGTGAACCACTTCCGCCCGTTGATCACCCATTCGCCCCCCTGTCGGACCGCGGTGGTGTCCAACCAGACGGGGTTCGACCCGGGGCGGTCGGGCTCGGTCATCGAAAAGCAACTGCGGATTTCGCCCTCCAGCAGCGGCCGCAGCCAGGTCTTCTTCTGCTCCTCCGTGCCGAAGAGCATCAGGATCTCCATGTTCCCGGCGTCCGGCGCCTGGCAGTTGAAGCAATAATGGCCCATGGTGCTACTGCCGAGCACTTCGCTCACCAGGCCGTGCTCCAAGAGGCTCAGGCCCATGCCGCCGTACTCGCGTGGGATCTGCGGACACCACAGGCCAAGCTCGCGGACCTTCTGCCGCTTGGCCCGCAGTTGCGGGACCATGGCCTTGAAGCCGCGGGCCGAGGCCTCGGGCTCAAGGGGGTAGACCTCCTGCTCCATGAACTGCCGCATGCGGGCGAGGATGTCCTGCATCTTGGGCGAAATGCCAAAGTCCATTGCCAGGCTCCCTTCTTTGCGGATCGCGGGTCTTGGTCAGTCGCCAGACGGCGAATGTCGAAGGTCTAAATCCTAAATCCAAATGTCTAAAGAAGCACGAATGACGAAGCTGTTCGATGGTTCCCCAGGGGCCGCCGCCCCTCTCGCTTCGCAAGCGTGCAGCACAATTCTTTCCCTAATCCCCAACCCCCAATCCCTAACCCCTATCGATAGGTCAAGTGCTCCGCGTCGTCCAGGTGGGGAAAGGCGTTAAACCGGCTGAGCGTGAACCGCTTGCCGGAAAACAGAAACTCGCTGAAGGCCCCGTTGCGGACCATCCATGCCAGTTGCAGCGTGGTGCGATGCGCCACGCCCAGCGCCCGCTGCATGCACACGCCCACCGGACCGCCGGAGGAGAACGCCGCGACTTGCCGGCCGCTGCCTTCGATCGACACGATGCGATCGAGGGCCTGGTACACGCGCTCGCAAAACGTGGTCCACGATTCGACCTGCGGCAAGTCCAGTTGGCCGTGGGCCCACATGTCGATCACCACTTCATAGACCTTTTGGAACGTCCGCAGCTTTTCGGCCCGGTCGGTGGCCTGCTCGACGGCGGCGTATAGCTCGCGAATGTGCTCATGGTCCTTGACCAACCGCGGCAAGGCCTGCTTCAACACGGCCTCGGCCTCGTATTCGTCCAACCCGGAGAGGACGATCGGCGCCGGCCAGGGAAGCCCCGACCGCTCGTACGCCTCGCCGACGATTGCTGCCGTGTCGACGTGCCGCCGGCACGGGCCGGTGAAGACCTCGTCGAACACGATGTGACGCCGCGCCCAGTATTCTCCGAGCAGGCTCGATTGCGTCCGTCCAAGTGGCGAAAGCTGATCATAGTCTTCGGCGAAGAACGACGCCTGGCCGTGGCGAACGACGTACAAGTTGCTCATAAATGGCGGACAGTCGTCAGTGGTCAGCGGACTGCGACGAAGACCAAAGCATTTTTCCCTGTCGACTGACCGCTGGCCAGCCGTCCACTTCCAAAATGCTCATGCGACATCGCGGCAGTTCGGCCGATCGTCGTCCGCGGTTCAGGACCGCCGGGGTAGCCGGCGCCGCGTGGCCGCGGCGGCCAAACGGGGCCTGTCTTTTCTTTGCGCCCTGATCACCGTCCACAGTCCACTTCTTCAAATCGTGTGGCCGCCGTCGACCACATAGACGCCCCCCGTGCAATACTCGGCCCCCTTGCCGGCCAGGAAAATCGCCATCGGCGCGATCTCCTCCGGCTGCGCCATCCGCCCCAAGGGAAGCTGCTCGACGAACCGCTTCAGGTTCGCTTCGTCCTGCCACAAGGCCGCGCTGAACTTCGTCTGCACCAGGCCCGGACAGATCGCGTTGACGCGCACGCCGGCCGCGCCCCACTCGGCCGCCAGCACCTTCGTCAGGCTGATCAGGGCCGTCTTGCTCACGCTGTAGATGCCCAGGAACGGCTCGGGGCTGATGCCGCCGATGCTGCTGATATTGATGACCGACCCGCCGCCCCGCTCGGCCATGATGGGAAACGCCCGCTTGGCTAGCTCAAGCGGCCCCTTGACGTTGACGGCCATGATCTTGTCGAACACGCCCTCATCGGCGTTGACGATCGGGCCGAAGACGGGGTTGGCAGCCGCGTTATTGACCACGATGTCCACGCCGCCGAAACGCTGGACCGTCTTGTCGACCAAAGCGTGCAGATCGCTCGTGCTGCCGGCGTGCGCCGCGAAGGCTGCCGCCTCGCCGCCGGCCGATTGGATCGCCTTGGCCACGGCCTCCACGGCCTCGTGCTTGCGGCTGCTGACCACGACCTTGGCGCCGAACTCCGCCAGACCGCGGGCGATGGCCTCGCCGATACCCTTGCTTGCGCCGGTGACGATCGCCACCTTGCCGCTCAGATCAAAACGAGCCCGTATCGACTCGGCCATGGTGGCTTCCTCCCGGAAGGGCAATTGATGAATGCGGAATGATGAATGGACGGGCGACGCCGTGCAGGGTGCTCTATGAACACCGTGAGCTGCGTAGGGTGCTCTGTGAGCACCGCGAGCTGCGCGCAGCACTTGTGGTGTCCGCAGGACACCCTACCTCTGTGTCGTGGCTAAAGCAGGTTAACACCTGGTGGGCGCGCGGGCAATCGTCCTGGTGCATGGTACAGGGCCATTCTGTTTTTCAAAATGGCGAGGCGGGAAAATGGGACTGGCTCCGAGCATAAACAGCGCAAGTCCTTTCAGACCAACGTTGCGTCTCGGTGCCTGTCCCACTTTCCCGCCGGTGCGCCGCCGGCAAGCTTGATCAGACTTGCCGGAAAGCCTTGCCGTGCAGACCTCAGACGTCGCGAACATTCCGCCATCGGCCCGGCCCCGCGATTCGTAAAGTTGCGTTGCAGCGGGCGCAAGCTCCGGCTAACTAATCGCTAATCGATCAGCCGCTCCAAGACCTTGGCGTCGTAAACGTCGGTCAAGCGTTCGTCGCGGCCTTGCAGGTGATAAGTGAGGCGGTGGTGGTCCAAGCCCAAGAGGTGCAAGATCGTGGCGTGCAGGTCGGCGACCATCACCCGGTTCTCGACCGCGTAATACCCCAATTCGTCGGTCGTGCCGTAGGCCTGTCCGCCGCGGATGCCGCCGCCGGCCAGCCACAGGCTAAAACCTTGCTTGTGATGGTCCCGGCCGTCGCCCCCTTGGCTCACGGGCGTGCGGCCGAACTCGCCGCCCCACACCACCAGGCACTCGTCCAACAGCCCGCGCCGCTTCAAGTCCTGGACGAGCGCGGCCGAGGGGCGATCGATCTCATCGCAGCAGTTCTTGGTCCTCTCGGCGTTTTTGTCGTGCGTGTCCCAGATCTGCCCCTGCACGAAAACCTGCACGAACCGCACGCCCCGTTCCACGAGCCGCCGGGCGATCAGGCAGCGGCGGCCGTAGCTTTCGGTCTTCGGGTTGTCGAAACCGTACAGCTTGCGGGTCTCTTCGGTCTCCCGCGAAAGGTCGAGGGCCCCGGCTGCTTCGAGCTGCATCCGCGCCGCCATCTCGTAACTGGCGATGCGTGCTTCGAGCCGCGAAGCGATCTCGCGGTGCCGCGCCAGGTGGTCGGCGTTGAGCGACTGTAAGAGCTCGGCCCGCGCCCGGCGGACGTTGTCGCTGACGGGCGTCGTGGGCTGCAAATAGAGGACCGGCGTGCCGGTATGGCGGAAATGGACGCCCTGGTGTTCCGGCGGAAGAAAGCCGCTCGACCAGTTGCGCACCCCGTCGACCGGCAGCGCCGCATCGTTCCGCAGCACCACGTAAGCGGGCAGGTTGTGATTGTCGGACCCGAGCGCATAACTCATCCAGGCGCCCACCGTGGGCCGGCCTGCGACGATCCGCCCGGTGTGCATGTGCCACAGTGCCTGCTCGTGGTTGTTGTGCTCGGTGTACATCGAGCGGATCACGGCGATGTCGTCGGCGCAACCGGCGATGTGCGGCACGATCTCGGAGTACTCGACGCCACACCGTCCGGCGGGCGCGAACTTGTACGGCGAACCCAAAAGTCCCCCGTGCTTGGTGATCTGCACCAGGTCGGTGAAAGAGTCGGGCATGGGCTGGCCGCTGCGTTTGTTCAATTCCGGCTTGGGATCGAACAGGTCCATGTGGCTGGGGCCGCCATGCTGGAAAAGCTGAATGACCGACCGGGCCCGCGGCCGGAAATGGCAGCCGGGCGGAATCCCGGCGCCAGCGGCGGCGGTGGATGCTTCGCTCGCCGCCCCGCGGGCCTCGTCCTCGCACAGTAGCGCGGCCAGGGCCATGCCGGCGATGCCGGCCGCGCTGCGCGAGAAGAGCTCGCGGCGGCTGATCAGCCCGGCAAGGTCGTCGACGTTCATGCGTCCGGCGAACATGGTTCAATCCACGTACAAGAACTCGTTGCTGTTGAGAAGCACAAGCGCCGCCTGGTTCCACGCCGCGGCGGCGGCGGCGCTCTTCTGCTCGGCGGTGGCCGCCGCGCCGGCTTCGCCCAGAGCCTCGGCCGCGCACGCTTCGAGGAGCTTCGCGATCGCGGCCCGCTCGGCGGCAGTCGGCAGCCGGGCGAACAGCAATCGGTAGGCCGTGTCGCACTGCCCGTCGACGGTTGCGCCCCCTTCG
Source organism: Planctomycetia bacterium (assembly GCA_016191115.1). Taxonomy (GTDB): domain Bacteria; phylum Planctomycetota; class Planctomycetia; order Pirellulales; family JACPPG01; genus JACPPG01. The sequence goes on from JACPPG010000037.1 coordinate 71,862, forward strand.
CGGACGACCCGTTCGCCGAGCGCCTTGGCGGCCGACTCCGCGAACGGCCCGTTCAACAGCGCGAGCGCCTGCAGCGGCACGATCGACTCGTTGCGCTGCGGGCAGTTGATTTCCATCACCGGCGTGTCGAACAAGTCGAACATCGTCAGATGCTGGCTCCTCCGCACCATCAAGTAGATGCTGCGGCGGTTGCCGGCCGCGTCGTCGGCCGTGACGACCGAGCTATCGGTCCGACGGTCGACAGGCGTCGGCGAACCGTACATTTCGAGGTTCAGCTTGCCGGCGACCGCCAGCGCCGCGTCGCGCAGCGTCTCGCCGTCGACGCGCGACGGGCGCCATGCGCTCAGCAGAATGCCGTCGGGATCGGCGGCCGCTTTCCGCTCGTTGTAGTCGGAAGATTGCCGGTAGGCCGTGGACAGGACGATCACGCGGTGGATCGCCTTCTGGCTCCATGCCTGACGCATCAGCTCCGTGGCCAGCCAATCGAGCAATTCGGGATGCGACGGTTGGCTGCCCGAGTGCCCCAGGTTCGCCACGGTCGGCACGATGCCCCGGCCGAAATGCCGCTGCCAGATGCGATTCACTTGCGTCCGCGCGAGCAGCGGATGGTCGGGCGCCGTGAGCCATCCGGCCAGGGCGCGGCGGCGGCCGGTCGTCTTGTAACCCGGCTGGGCAGCAAACTTCGCGTCCGGCGCCGTTAGCACGGCGGGCACGCCCGGCTCGACCTTGGCGCCCGGCTTCTCGAAGTCGCCGCGGATCAGGACGTGCGTTTCGCGCGGCGCATCGTCGACGTCCACCAGGCCGCGGAGCGCGACGATCGGCTGCCGCAGAGCGCTTTCGGCGGCCACCGCGGCCTTGACCTTCTTCAATTCCTCGGCGTACTCCGGGGAGCGCTTCGAAAGCCCCTCCTCGCCCAGCGAAACATTGGGTGCGTAGCGCTCGGCAAGTTTCTGCTGCTCGGTGCTCCGCTTCTTCGGGTTGGTGGCGAGTGCCTCGCGCAAGGTCTCCGGCAGCTTCGGATCCGCGGCCGCCTCGGGCGCGGCCGCGTTCTCGCTGCGCGCCAGAATCTCGGCGACGGCCTCCTTCTGGTAGCGCTCGGTCCATTGCGCCTTGTACTTTTGCAAGGCCGCCACGCGTTCGTCGATCGGCTGGTTGTGATCCTTGACGGCCGCCTGCTGCGCCTCGCTGGCCATCGGGATCGTGCGCACCTCGGACGACTGCCACCGCTCCGGGTCCAGCGCCGCGCCAAAGATGGCCTGCAGGGCGTAGTAGTCGCGCTGCGAAATCGGATCGTATTTGTGGGCGTGGCAACGGGCGCATTGCATCGTCAGGCCGAGAAACGCCGAGCTGACGATCTGGATCGTATCGCTGATGACCTGGTAGCACTCGGTTTTTTCGATATAGCCGGTGTACGTGCCGTCGCTGGCCGTGCGCAAAAAGCCGGTGGCCGTCAGGTCGTCGATCATCCGCGGCGTCAGCTTTTCGGCCCGCCGCCAATCGGACAGCTCGTCGCCGGCAAGCTGCTGGCAGACGAATCGGTCGTATGGCACGTCGTCGTTGAGCGCGCGGATCACCCAGTCGCGGTAACGCCATGCCTCGGGGCGCGGGTGATCGGCATCCAGGTAGCCGTCGGAGTCGGCGTACCCGGCGACGTCGAGCCAGTGCCGCGCCCACCGCTCGCCGTAGCGCGGCGCGGCGAGCAGCCGCTCGACCAATTGCTCGTAGGCGTCCGGCCGGCTGTCGGCAAGGAACTCATCAAGCTGCTCGGGCGTCGGCGGCAGCCCGTGCAGGTCGAAGCACAGCCGCCGCAGCAGCACGGCCTTGGGCGCGTCACAGTTGAACGAAAGTCCTTGCTCTTCAAGCTTGGCCAGCAGAAACGCGTCGATCGGCGTCCGCACGCGATCCTGCCCGCGGACCGTGGGCATTTCCGGGCGCACCGGCGGGCGGAAGGCCCAGAAGTTGCGATCCTCTTCGCTGACGCGGGCCGCGGGCGCGTCAAGCGGCGGTTCCTCGGCCTTCTCCGCGGGGGCGCCGGCGGCGATCCACTGCCGCAACACCTGCTTTTCCTTTTCGTCGAGCCCCGTCTCGCCGTCGGGCGGCATCTCGCCGGCGTCGACGCGTTTGATAAGCAGGCTCTCATCGGGCTTGCCGGGGACCAGGGCGGTGCCACTGTCGCCGCCGGCCACCAGCGCGGCGCGCCGCCGCACGTCGAGCCCGGCTTCGATCTTGTCCCCCGCGTGGCACTTGCCGCAGCGGGCCGTCAGGATCGGCGCGACTTGCTTCTCGAACGTGATCGGGGCGCCAGGCGGCGCAGCGGCCGTCGGCTCAGCCGCGGCCGTGGCTGCGATCGCCACCCAGACCCCCGCTGCAAGGAGGCAGGACATCGACCCGGCGTTCGTCAACAGTCGTCCCACCGACGTTCGCTCCCGTGAAATCCGCACCCCCATTCACGAGCCCGATTGTAACACAGCCAGACCCGATAGTCGTCAGAACAAGGGGCTATGACAGGGCCATTCTGTTTTTCAAAATGGCGAGGCGGGAAAATGGGACTGGCTCCGAGCATGAACAGCGCAAGTCCTTTCAGACCAACGTTGCGTCTCGGTGCCTGTCCCACTTTCCCGCCGGTGCGCCGCCGGCAAGCTTGAATCTGTGAACGGCCCTGGGGCCTATGAAGCTGCCCTGAGTTACTGCAACTCCCCGGCATGCTCCTGGACCTTCCGCACCGCCGCCGCGATCTCGTGCACGTCCTGTTCGTCGCCCAATAGCGCGTACTGCGGAACCCAATAGGTCTCCCAGGCCGCACGGTCGGTCACCGGGAACGCGCCGCGCCAACTTGGGTGGGGCTCAGGCAGGTTCGGCAGCCGGCTGCGATAGGCGCCGCTTGTAAACAGGTCGAGTGCGTGCACCGGCGGGTAGGCGGCCTGGTTCGGGATGCCTTCGGCCGCAAGCGCCTCGATGAATCGTTTGGTCGGCACGCCGGCGAACTTCGCACCGTCGTAGTGAAAGATGTAGGCGTACTGGCCGTTCCGCGTCGAGCGCGGATCGAGCGATTGCGGCGTCACTCCCTCGATCTCGGCAAGCAGGCGATCGAGCAGCCGGGCATTGGCGTGGCGGCGGCCGGTCTGCTCGTCGAGCCGCGTAAGCTGCGCCGCGAGGATCGCGCCCTGCCATTCGCTCAGCCGGTAGTTCGAGCCGTAGATGAAGTGGCTGTAGAACCACTCGCCCGGCATCCGGCCGCAGTCGTGTACCGAGCGAAGGAGCCGCTCGGTATCGTCGTCATTGGTGACGATCAGGCCCCCTTCGCCGGCGGTCATGAGCTTGCTTTGCTGGAAGCTGAACGTGCCCGCGCGGCCGAAGGTGCCCACCGGCCGGCCGTTCCACTGACTGCCGTGCGCGTGGGCGCAATCCTCGACGAGCAGAAGCCCGTGGCGCTCGGCGATCGCCGTTAGACGATTAAGATCGGCCGGGTGACCGCCCATGTGCACGGCGATCACGGCCTTGGTGCGCGGCGTGATCGCCGCTTCAGTCAGGTCGCAGTCCAGGCAATAGGTATCGGGCCGAACGTCCACGAGCACCGGCACGGCGCCGGTCATCATCACGGCGCTAGCCGTGGCGACGAACGTGTAGTCCGGCACGATCACTTCATCGCCTGGGCCGATGCCCAGTGCCAGTAGCGCAACCTCGAGCGCGTGCGTCCCGTTGGTGACCGCCACGCCGTGCCGGGCCTGTTGATAGGCGGCGAAGTCGCGCTCGAAGGCCGCGGTATGCGTGCCCGGCGTGCGCCACCACACGCCGCTATCGAGCACCGCGAGGATCGCTTGCCGCTCGCGGTCGTCGAATTGCGGCCAGGCGGGGAATGGCTTTGTCTTGGTGGGCCGTCCGCCCAGCAGCGCCAGAGTGGCCATATGTGAGGGCGTCCCTAAACATGCTCCCTCTCCCCTGGTGGGAGAGGGTTGGGGTGAGGGGGTGGTTCCCTTACAGCTCGTGATGCGTTGGCGCTTCCGACGGCTCCGCCCGCTGCGACGCGATCCGCGGCGGGCACCAGGAAGCTCATGTGCATCGCGGCGTGCGAGAGATGAAAGTGATTCCACTCCTCGACCGTCAAAGGCCCGGCGACGGGATGCGCAACGCGTTTGGTTTCCGCCTTCAGCCGGGCGATGCCATGACGCAGGGCCGCGAGCCCCTCGGCGGGCGTCGTCGTATCAGGCGGGACGAGCCTGGCGGCGGCGGTGCTGGGCAATTGGAAACCGGGCGGAAACGGCCCGTACACCAGCCGCCGCTTCAAGAACAACCGGCCCAGCAGGCGAAGCTTCCAGGACACCTTGAACGGGCGTCCTTCGATCGATCCCTCCATACCGCGGCCCAAATGCTTCAGGGTCTGTCCCAGGGTCCAGTTGCCCAAGGAGATGACTTCGGTCGCCGCCAAGGCCTCGGCATCGGCCACCAGCTCATCGAACGACCGGTAGCGCACCTTGCGGCGGCCGGCCACTTTTCGCGTATCGACGGCCATCGACCGAACCCTCGGCGAACTACGTGGCGAACGGCTCCCCTTTCGGAACCAATTTACCGCGGAAACAGGCCAGAGGCGAGAGACCACAGGCCACAGGCAGGGCCGTTCACATATTCACACTGAGCGGCAGCGCGCCGGCGGGAAAGTGGGACAGGCACCGAGACGCAACCTTGGTTTGAAAGGGCTTGCGCTCTGTGGGCTCGGAGCCAGTCCCATTTTCCCGCCGGTGCGCCGCGGTCCAGCTTAAATCTGTGAACGGCCTCTAGCCTGTCGCCTATTCCGTTTGCAATCCAAGCGGCACCAGCTACGATGGCCGCCAAGGGGCATGTGGGAAGGCAACAGGGCAAGTGCGCGGGGCGCAGGCGGGCCGTGGCGGTTTCCTCGGGCCACGCTCGGTCGCCGTCGCATGACGGAACGAGGGCTTGCAGGGTCAGAGGGCGCGTAGGCTGGAAGCGAGCACGCCACAACGGCGCGCCTTGGTTTCGGCCTTTGTCGCCACCCGCTCCGCGAGCCTGGTCCGTAAGCCTCGAGCCTCTGGGGGGGAGCGCGGTGATGCACAGCTTGTCGATCGCCGTCCCGCGTCGCGCGGCGCCGAGCCAGCGCGGCCGTTTGAGCTATCGGCGGCTGCATGTCGAGCCCTTGGAAGAGCGTCGCCTATTGGCCGCGGCCGCGCCTTGGTCCAATCCGAACGAGCCCTTGGACGTCAACGGCGACGGTTTCATCTCCCCTATCGACGCGTTGATCGTCATTAACCGTTTGAACAAGTTCGGCACGCTGCCCGATCTCACGCCGGGCACAAGCGAGCCGCCTCCCTACTACGACACATTCCCCGACGACGGCCTGGCACCGCTTGACGCGCTGCTGGTCCTGAGCCGCCTGAACGGCGATCGCACCGGCCCCGACATCGCGCTGGGCCTGGCGAACGACACGGCGCCCGGCGGACAAAAAAATACCGACGGAGTCACTTCCGACGCGACGATCGGCGGGACCGTCACCGATCAAAGCAAGATCCTGACGCTCACAGGGCGCGTGGACAGCGGACCAGCCACCAGTCTGCTGCCGATGCTCGGACAAGGCGGCAGCCTGGTGCTTTCGCCGGCCACCTTGGCCGCCCTCAAGGGAGCTCCCTTGGCCGATGGCCCGCACGTGCTTTATTTGGCCGGCATGGACGCGCTAGGGCAAACGACGACGCGCGAGGTGAGTTTCACGCTCAAGACGGGCAGTCCAACCGTTACGCTCTCGATCCTGCCGGTGATCGACGACGTGACGCCGCAGGTCACAGTCACCGCGACCGCGCCGACTCCGCTGCCCAACGGCACGCTCGTCACCATCGACGCCGATTTGAACAACGACGGCCAATATGTCGGCAACGAGCTGAACTATACGACCGCCACCTTGTTCAATGGCGCGGCCACGTTCCCGATCGCGCCTTCGCTGCCGCCAGTCAATCCGGGCGGCGGGGCCGACATCGTCAGGCTCAAGGCCCGCGTCGAGGATATCGCGGGCAACGCGGGATCGGCCGCGACGACGGTCACCATTGACACCGCGACGTCGACCGCGCTGAAGGATTACGTCCAGAAAGACGATGGGCAATTCGCCTACAGCAAGAACACCACGGTGACGGGGCCCGGATATACGGCCTACGTCATGGACATGACGAGCCAGCAGTGGCGCTCGCCAACGGAGTCAAGCCGGAGCATCTGGCAGCATTGGGTGACGATCGTCGTTCCGGACGGCGTCGTTTCGTCGACGGCGCTATTGTTCATTACCGGCGGATCGATTTCGTCGACGCCGCCAACATCGGTCGACCCCAACCTGGCGCAGGCGGCCGTGCTGACGCGCAGCGTCATGATCACGCTGCGGGACGTGCCCAACGAGCCGATCTTCTTCTCCGACGAAACGCCGCCGCGCGGCCGTTCGGAGGACGAGATCATCGCCTATACGTACGACAAGTTCCTCAACGATCCGACGCAGACGGATTGGCCATTGTTGCTGCCGATGGTCAAAAGCGCCGTCAAGACAATGGACATGGTGCAGCAGTACGTGCCGACCGTCACAGGCGGCCAGCAGATCAACGACTTCGTCGTCTCCGGCGCCTCGAAGCGCGGCTGGACCACCTGGCTCACCGCTGCCGTGGACGATCGCGTGCGGGCCATCGTTCCGATGGTATTCGACGCGCTCAATCTCGATGAGCAGATGCAGCACCACTACGGCGTGTACGGCTTCTTCTCGCCCGCCATTCAGGACTACGAGGAGATGCGCGTCTTCGACCGCATCCTGACCGCGCAGGGCATCGAGCTCGGCAAGATCGTCGACCCGTACACGTACCTCTATGCCGGCCGGTACAACATTCCCAAGCTTCTGATTGATTCGCCCGGTGACGAGTTCTTCGTCAGCGATAGCGCTCAGTTTTACATCCACGATCTCCCGGGCCAGACCTACCTGCGCTACATTCCCAACACGGGGCATGGGCTGGATGCCAGTGCCGGCGACAGCTTGACCACGTTCTTCGCCGCGGTCCTGACGGGCGCCCCGCTGCCGCAGTTCTCGTGGACGATCGAGCCCGATGGCGCGATCCGCGTGCAGACGGCGACCGCCCCCACACAAGTGTTGATGTGGCAGGCGACTAACCCCAACGCGCGGGACTTCCGCCAATCGTTCAACCCGCCCGATCTGGTGAAGTACACGAGCTCGACCCTGACCGACCAGGGCGGCGGCGTGTATGTGGCGAACGTGGCGACTCCGGCAACGGGGGCAAGGGCCTTCTTTGTCGAGTTGACGTTCCCCAGTCCCATCGCCGGCGTGCCCTACAAGTTCACGACCGAGGTCCGCGTGGCCACTAACCAGCCGCTATTCCCGTGGCCGTTCCCGATCTACCCTGGCCCCGGGGCGGGCGCGGCGGCAGGGCTCGCCGGGTTGTCGATGGGAACAAATTCAGCAGCAGTGACGGCAGCGGAAGAATCGGCGCGCGGCGCGCTATTGTCGGCACTTTCCCATGCTACCTCGTCCGCTGCGACCGGGCCTGTCGACGCGTCCGGCCTCGCCGCGGTGGTCGGACGGCCGGAACTGGTCGTGCCTATCGCCAATATCGCCCAGCCGGGTGACGGGGAAACCCCATCCCGCATGGAAAGCGCTACGTCGAGCGATACGGGAATCGGTTCCGCACACGAGCGCGATGCGTTTTTCGGTTCTGATGACGACCTCAATTCGGCAATCGGCTCAGGCGCCGGCTCGTCGCTCGATGACGAACTGTTGCTGTCGCTCTCCTGAACCCCCTTGTCGGCCGCACGGCTCAGGGCCATCTTGTTTTTCAAAATGGCGAGGCGGGAAAATGGGACTGGCTCCGAGCATAAACAGCGCAAGTCCTTTCAGACCAACGTTGCGTCTCGGTGCCTGTCCCACTTTCCCGCCGGTGCGCCGCCGTCCAGCTTAAATCTATGAATGGCCCTGCATCCCACGCCATTCCACAGCCCACCTTGTTCGCAGTCGTTGCGCGGCGCGCGGCAGCGCGTCGGCGATCTCAGGCAAATCTAGTGAGCAAAGTGGAGACGAGCGGGCTCGAACCGCCAACCCCCGGCTTGCAAAGCTTCGGAGCCCCCACAGAAACGCCTGAAAAACAGGCAGTTTGTGACGGTTCCGGATTTGGACGCACCACTGGACGCACCAGAAACGGGCTTGAACGGATCATCGAGGCTTGGGAGACGCTGCCGGAGGCCATCAAACGAGCGATGCTGGCGTTGATCGGATGAGGCGGGCGAACTCCCGCGGCAGGCTGGAAGCGCAGCCGCGATGCCCAGCAGCAGCACAAACGACGATCGGGCAGGACGGCAAATTGGACCGCCGAATTCCCTCCGCAGTCGAGCGGCCACGAGCAAGATCGCGAGGTCTCTGAGGAGGCACCGATGGACTCCGATGAACCGGACATCTATCCGCTGTTCGATGAAGATGGCGAATTGCTTGACCCTGGACCCGACGACACCCCGCCGCCCGCGTCCAGCACCGATCACGCCGGGTGCCTTGCGGCGGTCGCGTTGATCGGTCTGTCGGTCGCGTCGATCCTTGGTTCCGTTTTGTTGATGCTGGAGGCGTTCGAGTGATCGACTGTGATAGTGCCATACCGGAGAAGGATCGAGACGGTTGGATTGTCCAGGCGTTAGGCTACGACGGCTTTACGTGGCTCGTGCTGGAACGCCATGACACCGCACAAGAGGCAGCAGACGCTGCGAGGGCTGTACGGAGGCAGGCGGTTATCGCTCGATTCGTACAACGCAACGCAATGGGGCGCAAGTATGAACGCTCACGTACAGACTGGCGTTATCGGGTTTATCTTCTTGGGCGCGGTCGTCTGGCTGTGCGTCACGGTGTCCGGCCAGCGGTCTGACATCGAGCGGATGCGCCAGAAACAAGCCGAGATTGACGCCGTACACGCGACGATTGCGGCGGAAATGGGCGCGAGCGCCGATGCGGCCTACCGCGACGTAGTTCGCAAGCTTGGCCGCTAGATGATTCCACCGCTTCGCAGAGCCATCAATTGGCCTGATGATAGCCGTTCTTTGTCATGGTCCGAAAGCACAATTTGACGACCGCTCGCGAGCACGTAAAGGTGATCGGGCGTGAGCCGGTCTTTGTCTCGCGTGGTCAACTCAATTTGCCGACCGCTCGCAAGCACGTAAAGATGATCGGGCGTGAGCCGGTCTCTATCCCGCGAGGTCAACTCAATTTGCCGACCGGATGCCATGATAAATAGCTGGTCGGGTGTCAATTTGTCGTGGTCCATAGTCGCGAGATTTGGATGGAATCAAAAGAGGCCGCCACGGATGGGGGCAGGACATCCGGGCGGCCGAGTGAGCATTGCTGCCCACGGGGTAGATTCTAGCGGCCTAGCGGACGGACGCAACAAAAATCCGCGCATGAAAAAAGGGCTTACTCCCATCGCGAGAGAAGCCCTTTTGCGGCAGCCCGAATCAACGCGCCCAGAGAAACGGGGCCACCTAGTTCCGCTCCCCTGGCGGGTCCGAAGCTTCGTAGTCGCAACCGCCTTTCAGTACCTTGCACGCCGCGCACCAGTATTCCAGGGAATCGGTCCGCTGGTCGTAGCAGAAATAGAAACCCTCTAGCGTTTCGTCCGTGTCGTCGGGCAACGCTTGCAAGGCTTCCATCGCCGCGCGACCGTAGAAAATCACTTTCGCACCGCGATACGTGTCATGGCCGATCCATACCGGGGCGGACGCCGCAAGCGCCCGCAAATCGTCGTCGCGTAGGTCGATAGGATACGGGGCGGGGTAGCGGGGTCCGGGGACGGGCGGGCGACGTGTACCGATATCCGTTCCCGTTTCGGCTAGAAAATGCTGGCGCACTTCGGCGCGATGTTCGTCGTAGACCTTAAGCAACCCCTCGAATACTTTTTTTGACCCGCAGCGTTTTTGTCCCCTCTCGCGGGCCGCGCCGTGATCCCCGCCCCATGAAATCGTGGCAAGGGTGAGTGCAAAATCCTTGTCTTTGGCATGGCCCCGCGAATTGTACCGCTCGCGGTAGATGCGCAGACTGTTGGCGATAATCTGCCATTCGAGGATTTCGGACGCGGGGTGCGCGTCGCGCAGGAAGTCTAATTCCCATTGCTCGAATGTCGGGTAGAACAAATGGCCGGCCGCCGCATACGTTTCGCGGCAGGCTTCCTCGCAACCGTCTGGCAAGGCTTCGTGACGTAGCGGGGCTTGCTTGAAACAATCGTCAAGCGACGCCGGGACAAGGTGGGCCTTGTAAGAGATCTTGTGTCAGCCAGCAGCGAAAGGATAGCTTGATAGCCCTTTTTCTGATTGGGAGACTGACGCATGGATGCTTCTTTGCAATCGCGAGCGGAGCAGCTCGCCGGTGAGATGGCTGGCCAAGCCA
>JACPPG010000087.1 GCA_016191115.1 Planctomycetia bacterium
AGCGGCTGGACAAGAACTACGCCTACCGCCAGCCGGTATCGGCATGAGCGAGAGCCTGCTCGACGTCTCCAAGCTCGCCTTCGCCTATGACGGCGCGGCGGCCGTGCGCGACGTGTCGCTTTCCGTCCAGCCCGGCGAGATCGTGGCGCTGCTGGGCGCCAATGGCGCGGGCAAGTCGACGACGGTGCGCATGATCGCGGGCGTGCTGACGCCGCAGAAGGGCGACATCCGCTTCGCGGGCGAGATGCTGACCGGCTCGCCGAGCCACGTCGTGGTGCGCCGCGGCATCACGCTGGTGCCCGAGGGCCGGCTGGTCTTCCCGCAGATGACGGTGATGGAGAACCTGCAGCTCGGCGCGCACATCAAGCAGCGCGGCGAGGTCGCGGCCCTGGTCGAAAAGGCCTTCACCCTCTTTCCGCGCCTGGCCGAGCGGCGCAACCAGCTCGCGGGCTCGATGAGCGGCGGCGAGCAGCAGATGCTGGCCATCGCGCGCGGACTGATGGCCGAGCCGCGACTGATCATCCTCGACGAGCCGTCGCTCGGCCTGATGCCCATCGTCACCCAGGAGGTGTTCCGGCTGATCGAGGCGGTGAACAAGAGCGGCATCGGCGTGCTGCTGGTCGAGCAGAACCTGCACCAGTCGCTGCGCATCGCCCATCGCGGCTACGTGCTGGAGAAGGGCGCGGTCGTGCTGTCCGGCACCGGCCAGGAGCTTTTGGCCGACGCCTACGTGCAGAAGGCTTTTCTGGGTCGATAGAGACCACGTTACTTCGGCAGGAACCCTTTTATCGCGTGCGCGCGTGCGCCGTAGGTGATCCTTCCTTCGGCATCCGCGGGGAGAGCCGCACGCACACGACTCATAAGTGTCTCGAGGTCTCCTGCTGCCATCGCGGCGACGACGGGGCCGACCGAAGGAAACTTGAGCTGGGTCATCCAGAATTCGTCAAAATCCGGGAAGGTCCGCTGCACGGCAATCTCCCGCGTCTCCACAGCCTCCAGTCCGGCGCCTGTCCACAAATCTCGCAGGGCTTCCATTCCGGAGGCTTCCATCCGAGGCGGGCGCGACGGCGCAAAGCCCATCGCTCGTATTTCGACCAGGATTGGATCTACTGGAAAGCCGCCGCCGAGCATGTCCCACATGTAGGTCGCGACAGTGCCGCCCGGCCTGACTACTCGAACCATTTCCGCTATGCCTTTGGCCGGATCGGGAACGAAGATAAGCACCAACGCCATGACGGCGGCATCGAACCTGCCGGCAGGAAACGGAAGGGCCATCGCGTCGCCGTGGCGAAATTCAACCACGCGTGATGTCGATCGTGTACGGGCAAAGGCGAGCTGCCCTTCGGACGGATCAATCCCCTGAACCTCCGCCGGGGCGCATCGTTCGACCAACAACTGCGTGAAGGCCCCGTTGCCGCAGCCGACGTCGATCCATCGCAAACCCGAAAGCGGCGCCAGCCAGTCGAGGAAGATCTCGCCGGCGAATCGGCTCCAGATCCCCATCATCTGCTCATAGGCAGCACCGTCATCGAAGCGAATCTTCTGCTCGACCATTGACGACCTCCCACCTTAGCCCGTGGGTCTATCCGCTTTCACAAAGGCAGCGGACATCTTAGCAGATCAGCCAAGACGATTTTCTGAATAGAGCGCCTAGAACACGATGAGTTCAGCTGGAATCAGCTGAACTCATCGTGCCTGCTGCAACACGCACCACGACTGCGCGCGAATGCGACAAGATGGAACCCCGTGCGATTCCATCTTGTCGCATTCCGCTCTAATCCGGTGTCCCGAGGTACGCGGCGATCACCTGGGGGTTCTTCGATACCTCGGCCGGCGCGCCGTCGGCAATCAGTCGGCCGGCATCGAGCACCAGGACGCGGTCGGACACTTCCATGACCGACGGCATGTCGTGCTCGACCAGTACGACCGTGACGCCACTCGCGCGAATGCGGCGCAGCACGTCGATCATGGCCGCAGTTTCGGTCGGGTTGAGGCCGGCGCAGGGCTCATCGGCCAATAGAAGGTCGGCGCGCGTGGCGATGGCACGCGCCACCTCGAGATGGCGCAGCTGGCCGACGGTCAGCACGCTCGCGGGCTCGTCGGCGAGATGGGTCATGCCGGCAAGCGCCAGGGCCTCGCGGGTCGTCGCCGCGACGTCGCGGGCGCCCGCCTTGCCGAACAGGGCGCCGATGCGCACGTTTTCCGCCACGCTGAGGTCGCGGAACGGGCGGGCGATCTGGAAGGCGCGCGAGACGCCAAGCTCGGCGATGCGATTCGTGGCCAGCCCGGTGATTGTCCGTTCCTTGAACGAGACCGTACCGGCGGTGGGCGCGAGATAGCCCGTCACCAGGTTGAACAAGGTCGATTTGCCGGCGCCGTTGGGGCCGATGACGCTGGTGATCGAGCCCGGCTCGACGGCGAAGGAGACGTCGGAGATGGCGAGCAGGCCACGGAAGCGCTTGCTCAGCGCCTCGACGCGCAGGATGGGCGCGCTCATTCGGCCGGCACCCTGGCCGCGTAGCGACGCTTCAGTCGCCAGCTCTTCACGAAGCCCAGCACGCCGCCGGGGGCGGCCAGCACCAGCACGACCAGCAGCAGGCCGGTGGCGAACAGGTGGAAGTCGAGCAGGCGGGCCAGCACGACCTGGGTGATGAACACCAGCATGAAGGCGCCGATCACCGGGCCGAACAGTGTGCCAAGCCCGCCCAGCAGCGAGTAGACGATCAGGTTGAGGTTGGTGTCGTCGCGGTAGACCGAATCGGTCGTGATGTAGCCCAGCGAATGGGCATAGATGACGCCCAAAAGGCCGGTCAGCACGGCGCTGACGACGAACGCGATGCGCTTATAACGCTCGGTCGGCACGCCCAGCATGCGGGCGGTGTCCTCGTCTTCGCGGATGCTCAAAAGGCCGGCGCCGAAGCGGCTGCGCTGGATCTGCCAGGCGATCAGGAAGACGATCACGCCGGCCACGAGATAGAGCTCGTAGAAGAAGGTGGCGGGATCCCAGCCGGCCGGTGTGATCGACGGGAAGTTGAGGCCGAGCGAGCCCTGCAGGACGTCGAGGTTGTTGTTGAGCTCGGCGCAGACATGGCAGACGCCCAGCATGGCGATGGCGAAGAAGGTGCCGCGCAGACGCAGGATGGGATAGGCGACCGCAGCCGACAGCACCGCGCAGGCAAACCCGCCGACCACCAGGCCAAGCGGCAGCAGCAGTGGCGTTGGCAAGGAGGCGAACCGTTCTTCGACCAGGCCGGCGGTGAAGGCGCCGACGCCGATGAAGGCCGCATTGCCGAAGCTCGCATAGCCCGCGAAGCCGCCCAGGATGGTCCAGGCGACGGCGAGCCCCGCGGAATAGATCATGAGCTGGCCGACGCGCACGTAGAATGGCGGCAGCACCAGCGGCAGCGCTGCCAGCACGACGGCTGCAGCCAGGATGATCGCCACGAAAAGCGCGGGACGCTGGCTCATCGTGCCCTATTCATCGAGAAGGGGCGAAGGCGTTGCCCAGCAGGCCCTGCGGCCGCACCAGCAACAGCAGGACCAGCAGCAGGAACATCGTCACGTTGGGGAAGGACGGGCCGATGTACTGAGCGGTGAGCGTGCTCACAACGCCCAGCAGCAGGCCGCCGATCAGGGCGCCGGCCGGGCTGCCGACACCGCCCAGCACCACGACGACGAAGGCATTCAGCGTCCAGGTCGCCTCGTCGGCCGGCGAGAAGGGCAGGATGATGCCGATGACGATGCCCGCGGCGCCGGCGAAGGCCGCCGAAACGGCGAAGGTGAGCGCATAGACGTGACGGACATTGACGCCGCAGAGGCGTGCCGCCAGCGTCTGCTGGGCGGTGGCGCGGATGACACGGCCGAGCGGCGAGAACTTCAGCAGGCCGGCCAGGCAGCTCAGCAGGACCAGGCTCGCCACCAGGCAGCTGACGCGCACCGCGTCGAGGACGATCGGTCCCAGCTTGATGGAGGTGAAGGCGTAGGTCGGCGTGATGTTCTTCATGTCGGGCGAGAACACCCAGATC
>JACPPG010000038.1 GCA_016191115.1 Planctomycetia bacterium
CGATCCGCACCATCCTGAACCGCGTCATGGCATCCCTCCTGGACAATAGCGCGGCACCGGTCGCGCGAGACCCTACTCGTGCTCACCAACACCGCATTGCCGAAGTATGCCAGATTGCCTATTGTGGCGCAATCGCCCTGCTGGAGCGGTACCCACGGGTAGAGCACCTTGTCGGCCGCGATGATGCTCGCCGCTGTCTTTTGCATCGCTTCCCGTACCTGGTGATCAATCGCTGCCGGCCAGAGGAATACTGGTTGTGGCCGTCAGCCATGTGCGACGCAAGCCGCACTACTGGCTTGAGCGGCTATCCTGATACCACGGAATCATCCTTCCTGAACTTCAGTCAATGGTGGCGCGGTAACGCCGGCGGCTAGCAGTACCCGCCCTTCGCGAGAGGTAGCGGTGCCGGTTCCTCGCCTCGGTAAAGCTTGTGCGTCTCGATGTACTTTTCCACCGCCCGCGGCGTGCGGTAGCGGATGCTTTGGCCCGCCGCGACGCGGCGGCGGATGTCGCTCGCCGAGAGGCCGATCTGGGGCATCTCGACCTGGTGCCGGCGGATCTCCGCGAGCCGCTCGGCCGACACCAGTGACGCCAGAACGGAAAAATCGGCCTCCGCCGCGCCCGCCCGATTGACCACCACCGGCATCGCCAGTTCGCAGATGCGCTGCGGGTCTTTCCACCGTGGCAGGTCCGCGAGGGAATCGGCGCCGAGGAGAAAAAACAGCTCCCGCGCTGGATCATCGCGGCGCAGCTCCGCCAGTGTGTCGACCGTATAGCTGACGCCGCCCCGGTCGATTTCCAGGCGGCTCACTGTGAATGCCTCGTGTCCGCCGATCGCCAGTTCCAGCATCTCGATCCGCTCCCCCGCGGGCGTCAGCTCGCGCCCCTGCTTGTGCGGGGGCACCGCGGCCGGCAGGAACCACACCTCGTCCAAACGGCGTTGCTCGCGGCAACACTCGGCCAACAGCAGGTGCCCGAAATGCACCGGATCGAACGAGCCGCCTAGCAGTCCCAGCCGCATGGAAGAGATCCCTCGTGGCGTTTGCACGCCCGCCGGCAGAGGCGCATATTGAACGCTGCCGGCGACAAATGTTCAGTAGTTGGCCCGCCCCGCCCAGCAGCGGAGTGAGCCTTTTGCCGTATGTTACCGGCCAGCGGCGCGAGCAGCCACCCAACGGGGTGTCACCGCAGGGCCATCCTGTTTTTCAAAATGGCGAGGCGGGAAAATGGGACTGGCTCCGAGCATAAACAGCGCAAGCCCTTTCAGACCAACGTTTCGTCTCGGTGCCTGTCCCACTTTCCCGCCGGTGCGCCGCCGGCAAGCTTGACGCTGAGGAAGCGCTCGTGGCGAAGGTCCTGCTTCCGACGGGCCCCGCCGAGCCGCTCGACTACCGCGTGCCGGATCGACTCCGCGGCAACCTGCAAGTTGGCTGTCGCGTGACGGTCCCCTTGGGTCGTGGCGATCGGCCGCGCGTGGGCTACTGCGTGGGCCTGGAGAGCGGGCCGGTCGCCCGCCGCCTGAAAGAGGTCCACGGCCTGGTCGACGAGCAGTGCTTGCTGAGCCCGCCAATGTTCCGGCTCAGCCAGTGGATAGCCGAGCACTACCTGTGTACGTGGAGCCAGGCGCTCGACGCGATCTTGCCGGCGGCCGTGCGGCAGCACGCGGGCACGCGACGCGCGACCATGGTCTCGCTGGTCGACGGCGTCGCCGACCGGATCGACACCGTTAAGCTGCCGGCGAAGCAAATGCAGGTGCTGCGCTATCTGGCCGCCGGCACGCGGCCAGTAGCGCTTGCTGAGCTGATGACGGCCGTGCCGTGCACACACGCGCCGATCGCGGCCCTGCGGCGGAAGGGATTGGTGCAGGCGGCCACGGCGCGGGTGCGGCAGGAACATTACGCGAAGCCGGCGCCCGACCGCGAAGCGAACCATGCGCTCAACGAGGATCAAGAGCGCGCGCTGGAAACAATTCGCGCTGCGCTCGAATCCCGCCGGCAGCAATCGATCGTGCTGCACGGGATCACGGGCAGTGGCAAGACCGAGGTCTACATCCGCGCCATCCAGGAAATGATCGCTTACGGGCGCCAGGCGATCGTGCTGGTGCCGGAGATCAGCCTGACGCCGCAGGCTGAAGAGCGGTTTCGCGCTCGCTTCGGCCAGGTCGCCGTGCTGCACAGCCACATGACCGATGCCGAGCGTGGCTGGCAGTGGGAGCGGATCGCGCGGGAAGAAGTGTCCGTCGTCGTCGGCGCGCGCAGCGCGATCTTCGCGCCCGTGCCTCGATTGGGGTTGATCGTCGTCGACGAGGAGCACGAAGGTTCGTTCAAGCAGGACAGCGCGCCGAGATACCACGCCCGCGACGTGGCGCTCGAACGGGCCAGGGCCGAGGAGGTTCCGCTCGTGCTGGGGTCGGCCACGCCGTCCTTGGAAAGCTGGCACCGCGCGCAGAGCGGCGTCTACCAATTGGTGGAAATGCCCCGCCGGGTGCTCGATCGGCCGCTCCCGGACGTGAGGACGATCGACTTGCGGAACCAATTCGAGCGCGGCGCGTTCGCAGGAGCCCTAAGCCGGCCGCTGCGATTGGCGATGCAGGACGCCCTTGGCCAAGGCGGCCAGGTCATCCTGCTTTTGAATCGTCGCGGCTACGCCACGCACTTGCAGTGCCCTTCGTGCGGCGCCGTGGTTCGCTGCCCGCACTGCGACATCGCGCTCACGCATCACCGGCAAAAGGCGATCGCGCTATGCCACTACTGCGACTATGAGATTCCCGCGCCGCACGCCTGCCCCGAATGCGACGTGCCCGGCATCCGGTACTCCGGACTGGGTACCGAGAAGCTCGAGGCGGAAGTGCGCACGCGCTTCCCTGAAGCCAGATCGCTGCGGATGGATACCGATACGATGCAGGCCACCGGGAGTCACGAGCGGGCCTTGGCGGCGTTTCGCAGCGGAGAGGTGCGCATCCTGCTGGGCACGCAGATGATCGCCAAGGGGCTGGACTTTCCCGACGTGACGCTGGTGGGCGTGGTAAACGCGGACACTGCGCTACACTTGCCGGACTTTCGCGCAGCCGAACGGACGTTTCAATTGCTGGTGCAAGTAGCCGGGCGCACCGGTCGCGGCCCGCGCGGCGGGCGCGTGCTGGTGCAGACGTTCAGCCCCGATCACCCGGCGATCCAGGCGGCGGTGCGGCACGACTACCGCGCGTTCGCCGATCGCGAGTTGCCGCTGCGGCGACTCCTGGGCTACCCACCGTACGCCGAAATGATTCGCATCGTCGTTCGCGGCGAGCGGGAGAATACGACCTTCGAGTTCGCGCGCTCGCTGGCCGATTGCTGCGCCGCCGAGCTGAAGCGATCTACCGGCGCCACGCGAATCCTCGGGCCTGCGCCAGCGCCCATCGGCAAGTTGCGCGGCCAGTACCGCTTTCAGGTGCAACTACAGGGGCCAGACGCCTCCGTCCTGCGCGCCGCCGTGCGGCATGCCCAAACCGCGCTCAAGCCCCCCGACGACGTGCAATGGACGGCCGACGTCGATCCGCTGGACATGCTGTAGCGGATAGTGGTCAGTGGACAGTGGTCAGCGGTCAGTAAGAAGACAGGAGGAACGCGCATGGCAGTGAAGAGTTTCCGGGAGCTCATCGCGTGGCAGAAGGGAATGGACCTGGTCGAGGCAGTCTATCTGGCGACGAGGGACTTTCCGAAGGAGGAGACATATGGGCTTCGACAACAGATCCGGCGCGCGGCCGTTTCCATTCCTTCCAATATTGCAGAGGGGCAGGGTCGCCGCTCGACGCGCGAGTTTCTGAGCTTCCTGTCGATTGCCCTTGGGTCACTGCGCGAGTTGGGGACACAGCTCCTGATCGCAGGACGGCTAAGGTACCTGGAAACAAGTACATGCGATGCGTTGGCAACACAATGCGGCGAGGTTGCGCGCATTCTGTCAGGGCTCTCGAAAGCCTTAAATCGCGAGGAATAGCTCCGCCGTGACTCCCATGCTGACCACGGACCACTGTCCACTGACCACTGTCTTTTGCCCTTGGCCCTGCCAATCGCCGGGACTTAGAATTGCACTTAGAGGCCCGGCTGCTGACCGCTGCTCACTCTCCTGACCACTGACCACCGTCCACTGACCACTAATTCATGTCGTATCGCTCCTTCAAACGCGTCTTGGGCGAGACCAGCCTCGAGCGGAAGTGCCGCTTCTTGTTCGGCGCCTGTCTGCTGTTGCTGATCACCGGAAGCTTCTGGTGGTACGGCAAGCAGACCGAGTACCTGGTCTACAAGCAGAACCCCGACAAGGGGCGGCTGATTGTCGATACCGTCCTGACGCGAACCCACTGGCAAGGGCTGGAGAAGAACGAGCAGTTCAAGAAAATCATCCCCGCTTTAAGCACTGACCTGGAAGAGCAGGACTTTGGTTTCCGCTTCATCGGTCTTACCGACGCGAAGCTCATCGAAAAGCCGGTGGATGAGTTCGAGCGGCAGCTCATCCAGCGATTCATCAAGGGCGCGAGCGTCGACGAGCGATTCTCGGACGACGGGAAGGAGTACTACTATTACCAGGCGATTCGGGCGCAAGACAAGTGCGTGATCGTCTGCCACCGGCCGACGGCCGACCCCGGTGGGCTGGATTCCGGCGCGTCGGTCGCCGCGATGGGGCCGCTCGGCATCTCGTACGGCCGCCCGCCGGTCGCCGGCGATCTGATGGCTGTGGCACGGGTTGATATTCCCAACGGTCCGACGCAGCGCGATCTGAACCTGAACCGCGCGATCCTCTTGAGCACCGCCATCATCACTGTCTTTCTGGCGATGGTCGCCTCGTGGGTCATCGTGCGGTACGTAATCGTCAAGCCGCTCAAGCATCTACGCGATGTCAGCGACGCCGTCGGCCGCGGCAACGTCGAGCAGCGGGCCGAAATCCACACCGCCGACGAGTTCGAGGAATTGGGCGTGGCCTTCAACCGCATGCTCCGTCACCTGATGCAAGCCCAGGAGGACCTGCGCCACGTGAACGCCGACCTTGACACCAAGGTAGACGAACTGGCGCAGATGAACATGCGGCTCTTTGAGATGAACCGCTTGAAGAGCGACTTCCTGGCCACGATGAGCCACGAGCTGCGCACGCCGCTCAACAGTATCATTGGCTTTAGCGACGTTCTGGGGGCGATCGACTCGCTCGACGAGCGGCAGAAGCGCTACGTGCTGAACATCCAGAAGTCCGGCAAGATGCTCCTGGATATGATCAACGACATCCTCGACCTGGCCAAGATCGAGAGCGGCAAGATGGAAGTCCGCCTGACGGACTTCCGCATCGAGCAGGCGATCGCCACGCAATGCGACATGGCTCGGCCGCTTACCGAGCGCAAGAATATCGACCTGGAGGTCGACGTCGCGCCCCGCCTGCCCGAGTTGCACCAGGACCAGAGCAAGGTGCAGCAGATCTTGAATAACCTGCTCTCCAACGCCATTAAGTTCACGCCGGAAGGGGGTCGCATCGTCATCTCCGCCCGCCGCGATGCCAACGGCGACTTGCTGCTGGTGGTGGCCGACACGGGCGTGGGCATCGCCGAGGAAGACCAGGTGACGATCTTCGAGAAGTTCCGCCAGGGCCGTACGGCGCTCTCTGGCGGGGACGCCATGACCCGCGAGTTCTCCGGCACCGGGCTGGGCCTGTCGATCGTCAAGGAGCTGTGCAAGCTCTTGGGCGGTGAGATTGCCCTGGTGAGCGAGTTGGGCAAGGGGAGCGAGTTCACGGTTCGCCTGCCCTGGAGTCTCCCGGACCAGGTGCAGTATGCCACGCTCACCGGGGCGATGCCAACGTCGGACGACGCGCCGCACGACGAGTACGATCGTCCGCTGCCGCTCCCGGAAAGCGCGGCGCGGCCGTAGG
Organism: Planctomycetia bacterium; assembly: GCA_016191115.1. Lineage (GTDB taxonomy): Bacteria > Planctomycetota > Planctomycetia > Pirellulales > JACPPG01 > JACPPG01. The sequence goes on from JACPPG010000038.1 coordinate 5,890, forward strand.
GCCGCGGACCACCCGCCATGCCCAAGCCCTCCCCCACGTCCGTGCCCGAGGTCCAACTGTTCACCGACGGCGCGTGCAGTGGCAACCCCGGCCCCGGCGGTTGGGCCTTCATCCTGCGGCACCCAGCCACCGGCAAGGAGATGGAGCAGTCCGGCGGCGAACCGGTCACGACCAATAACCGCATGGAGCTCACAGCCGTCGTGCGCGGACTGGAGACGCTTAAGCGCCCCACGCGCGTCGAGCTATTGACCGACAGCGTCTACGTCGGCAAGGGCTTGACCGAATGGCTAGCGAAGTGGAAAGCCAACGGTTGGCGACGTCGCGAGGGCAAACGTTGGGCGGAAGTGAAGAACGAAGACCTGTGGCGGCGACTGGATGAGCTCGTTGCCCTCCACGAGCTGCACTATACGCGCGTCGCCGGCCACAGCGGCCACCCGGAAAACGACCGCTGCGACGAACTGGCAGTCGCCGCATATCAGAAGTACCGCACCCAATGATGAATGATGAATGCAGAATGATGAATGGCACGAGAGGCAGACCGTAGGCAGCCTGCGGTCCGCGGCTATGCTTAACGTATCGGTGGGCGCAAAACCCCGCCATTCACCTTCGTCCCTTCGCGCATTTGTCTTTGCTTCCCGATGTCGCACACTTCGGAAAAGACTCCGGCCGAGCTCTTCGCCACGCCGGTCCAGTTTCTCAAGGGTGTGGGGCCGCAGCACGCCGAGCTGTTGGCCAAGCTCGATCTGCACACGGCGCGGGACGTCATCTTCTTCTTTCCGCGCGACTATCAGGACCTTACCGACCTGACGGATGTCTCCGAGCTAAGCGAGGAATCGCTGGTCCGCGTACACGGCACGGTCGTCGAGCTCGACCAGCGCAACACCTCTTCCGGCGGCACCATGCTGGGCGCGCTGGTCCGCTGCACCGGCGGCAACATCCGCGCCCTGTGGTTCAACCAGCCCTTCATGGTCCGCCGCCTGCCGCCGGGGCAAGAGCTGCTCCTGTCGGGCAAGGCGAAGTGGCGGGGCGGCATCTGGGAGATGGTCCACCCGGACGTGAAATGGATCGACTCCGACGACACGGACGCCCGCGGCAAGGTGCTTCCCGTCTACCCGTTGACCGAAGCGTTGAGCCAGCCGGCGATTCGCCGAATCGTGGCCGGCGTGGTGGAAACGCTTGTTGGGCATTTGGACGAGGTGTTTCCGGCCGAGTTCTTGGAGGCGCACAATTTGGCCCCCATCCGTGAGGCGGTCGAGCAGATCCACAACCCGGCCAACCGCGAGAGCCTGGCGCGGGCCCGCCGCCGCTTCGTCTACCAGGAGCTGCTTGTGATGCAGTTGGCCTTGGCGATCAAGCGACACACGCAGCACGAGCTGCGGCGGGCGCCGCCCCTGGCCGCGACGGCCAAGATCGACGCCCGCATTCGCCGGCTCTTTCCCTTTGAGCTCACTCCGGGGCAGAACAAGATGATCGATGAGATCGCGGCCGACATGGCCCGCGAGCATCCGATGAACCGCCTTCTGCAAGGGGACGTGGGCAGCGGCAAAACCGCGGTGGCGGTGTATGCGCTATTGCTGGCAATTGCCCACGGGCAGCAAGCCGCCCTGATGGCGCCGACGGAGCTATTGGCCCGGCAGCACGCCGGCACGATCGAAGGGTTCCTGACGGCCAGCCGCGTCCGCTGGGGCCTGTTGACCGGAGCGCTCTCGCCGGCCGAGCGGCGCGACACGCTGGCCAAAATCGCGGCGGGCGAGCTGGACCTGGTCGTCGGCACGCAGGCCATCGTTCAGGCGGACGTCGAGTTCGCCAAGCTCGGCCTGGTGGTGATCGACGAGCAGCACAAGTTCGGCGTCCGCCAGCGGGCCAGCCTGAAGCAAGCCGGGCTCGATCCGCACTACCTGGTGATGACGGCCACGCCCATCCCGCGGACCGTGGCCATGACGATGTTCGGCGACCTTGACGTCTCGACGCTGCGCGACGCCCCGCCCGGCCGGCAGACCGTGCACACGTACCTGGCCACGCCCGAGCAACGGGAAAAGTGGTGGGACTTCTTCCGGCGCAAGCTGCGCGAGGGGCGGCAGGGCTACGTGGTCGTGCCGCTCGTGGAATCGTCCGAAGACGCCGCCGCCACCAGCATCGACCAGTCGTACGAGTCGCTGGCCAACGGTCCGCTTGAGGCCTTTCGGCTGGCATTGGTTCACGGGCGGATGAGCGCCGCCGAAAAGGCGACGGTGATGGACGACTTTCGCCGCGGCGCGACGCAGGTGCTCGTCTCCACGACCGTCGTCGAGGTCGGCGTCGACGTCCCGAACGCCACGCTCTTGGCGATCGAAAGCGGCCAGTGCTTCGGCCTCGCGCAACTGCACCAACTGCGCGGCCGCATCAGCCGGGGGGCCTATCCGGGGTACTGCTGCGTCTTCGCCGAGCCGATCTCGCCCGAGTCGCAGAAGCGGCTCGAGTCATTCGCCCGCTCGACCGACGGGTTCGAGCTGGCCGAGATCGATTTTTTGTTGCGGGGCCCGGGCGATCTACTGGGCACGCGCCAACACGGCATGCCGCCACTGCGGATTGCCGACCCAGTGGCCGACGCCGCCGTGCTGGAAGAAGCGCGGCGCGACGCGCAACAACTGGTAGCTGCCGACCCCGGCCTGGCACACCCCGAGCACGAGCGGCTCCGGCGGATGGTGCTAGTGCGTTACGGGCAGGTGCTGGATTTGGGGGATGTGGGGTAGGAGGTGGTGCAACGATTAGAACAGATCCTTCTGTCCGCCTTTGTCCTTCTTCGTAACCTTGTCCCAGAACTCCAAGCCACGCTCATGTTTTGACGCAAACACGAGTCGATATAGCGGGCCATGTCGCGTCGACATGATCTTTTCGCCGAACTGAGAGTAGCCGAGTTGTCGAAGCTGCCCGCGATAGATGTCCGCGAGAAGGATTCTGAAACGGTTTGCAGTGCAGTCGTTGAGTTCCTTTCGCCTCGTGCGCCAATTCGAGTCAACCCCCAAGACAAGATCGAGGTTTGAATCTTGTTGCGTCGTATATTGTCCGACATTCCGAAGCGCATCGACAGCGTCCGCGAACAGAACAAGCAGATCGACACGTCCTTTCGCTGCAAGAGTGCGAATCGTTTCGAAATGAGCGTCAAGCCCGGGCGGATCAATAAATGCTAAGGTCAGCACACTCTCCGGTATCGCGGAAAGAATGTCGTGAATCCGCGCGTTGCAGTCGCCCGTCACGATGCGGCAACGGCCTGCAGCAGACGTATTGGCAATCCGCGCCTCGCAGGCATTGGCCAAGTCCGGATTCAATTCGCACGCGACAATGCGTCTGAAGGGCTTCGGAGCATGTGCCGCTATTAGAACCGAACCCGGGATTCGTCTTCCATTCTCCCGAATAACGCAGACGCCAGGACCAGCGAACAGATCAACATAGGCGAGCCCGGTGCGCCACATCGGGTGCCCAACCATCGCGGACGTCACGATGTCGACGTAACGGTTCCAGAACCAAAGTTTCTTCTCGGTCCAAATCCCGACCTCGCGCACGGGGCGTCCGTCATCTGTTGCAACCAACTGGCACAGTTCATGCCATCGGTCCACTTTGCGCTTGGACACCTGCCCCTCCTGGAATCTTGGGCATTTCATCCCAAGTGCGGCCGCCGAGAAGGCGGCCCGTCTGGGATTTGCGCACGCCACCCCATTGCTTGAAGAAGAATGGGACGTGGAGCCTTAGACAATGGTCGCGAATCTGCGTGACCCACGCTTCGCGCATCGGTCGGGCGCCTGGACCCGATTCGCCACCCACGATCACCCAATGGATTCCCTCTAGAGGGAGGCGCGGAATCGGTCCCAGCAGCGGCTCGACGGAAAGAAATCGAGTTCGCGCCGGCACGCCGCGCAGTGCGTGGACGCGCCACGTGTAGTCAGAATTTTCGACGCTCGCACCCAACCATATGTTGTCGTGCCAATCCAGTTCAGTTGCCATCTCCGCGGCGCGGTCTGGGCGTTTAGTGAGCACCTGAAATGTGTGCTGCGCGGCACGTCGCATGATCTCGAAGCACTGCTTGATAAAGCCGAGCGGCACGTCCTTGTGGAACAGGTCGCTCATTGAGTTGACAAAGATCGTCCTCGGCTTCCTCCACCGAAGCGGAATCTCTAGCACGTCGGGTTGAAGCGTGAGTCGGAAGCCGTCGCGGTATCGCTCTTGGCCCATTGCTTGGAGGCGGTGGGCCATCCGCTCGGCGTAGCAGAATTTGCAGCCAGGACTGATCTTGGTGCAGCCCGTGACGGGGTTCCAGGTCGCCTCGGTCCACTCGATCGCGGATGCCTGCGCCATGGTGAACACCTTACTCAAAACGCGCGTGGCCGACGTATAATGTACACAAGTACACTATACAGTAGGCGGTGTCAATCACGCTTGCCCTACCGCCCGGCCGTGATTGCTTCCGCCGTGCGCCAGGCGGGGCCGTCGCGCTCGATGCGGCGGTAGAGCGTGTCGCGCTCCACCGGCTCGCGGCCGGCTTCGACGATCAACCGGCGGATCTCGTCGACCGAGAGGATCTCGGGCGTTTCCGCCCCGGCGTCGTGGTAGATCAGCTCGTGCCGCACCGTGCCGTCGATATCGTCGGCGCCGTAGGCCAGCGCGGTCTGTGCCGTGCCCACCCCCAGCATGATCCAATAGGCCTTCACGTGGTCGACGTTGTCGAGCATCAACCGGCTGACGGCCATCGTGCGCAGGTCCATGATGGCCGACGGCTTGCGGATGTGGCTTAAGCCCGTATTGTCCGGATGGAAGGCGAGCGGAATGAAGGTCTGGAACCCGCCCGTCTGGTCCTGTAGCTCGCGGAGCCGCAGGAGGTGGTCGATGCGGTGGAACGGCTTCTCGATGTGGCCGTAGAGCATCGTGCAGTTGGTCCGCAGGCCCAGCTCGTGGGCGGTGCGATGGATTTCGATCCAATTGTGGGCGTCGGCCTTGTGTTCGCAAATCTGGTCGCGGACCTCGGGGTGGAAGATTTCCGCGCCGCCGCCCGGCAAGCTCGCGAGGCCGGCCGCCTGCATGTCGGCCAGAATCTCGCGGATCGACCACTTCGTGAGATGCTGGAACCAGTTGATCTCGACGGCGGTCCAGGCCTTGAGGTGCAGTTGCGGATAGGCGTCGTGCAGGATGGCGATCAGGTTGCGGTACCAGTCGTATTTTTTCTGGTGGTGCAACCCGCCGACGATGTGCATTTCGGTGCAGCCGGCCTGAAGCGCCTCGCGGCCGCGATCGAGAATCTGCTCGTCGCTCATCAGGTACCCCTTGGGGTCGCGCAGGTCGGAGCGGAACGCGCAGAACGTGCAGCGGTAGACGCAGACGTTCGTGGGATTGAGGTGCGTGTTGATGTTGTAGTAGGCGTAGTTGCCGTTTTTGCGCTCGCGGACCAGATTGGCCAGGGCGCCTACTTCGTTGAGCGGGAGGGCCGGGCTGTCGAGCAAGAGGCCATCGTCGAACGAGAGCCGCTCGTTGGCCTCGACCTTTTCGCGAATGCTCTCAAGCGTCGGTTGCGTGGCTTTGATCATCGGTCGAGGTTCGACGGCAATGCGCCGAAATCCGGAGTTTTCTCGCTCGGTCGTTCTATCGTAACAGTCCCTGGCCACGCGGCAAATGGCGAACGGCGTTGTCATTCCGGGAGGGCGAGGATCCGGCCGATCCGGCATTCGTTCTGCCGCCCGGCTCGGCGGGAGCCTCGCCCTGCCTCGCCCCCTCCCGAATGACGCTTCGCCCTCCCGACGTCTTCCTCACATCCAAAGATCGAGCGCGCCGATCGCGAACAAGCCCACGCTCACCACGGCGTTGACATTGAAAAACGCGACGTTGACGCGCGTCAGGTCGTCCGGCCGCACCAGCCAATGCTCGTACACAAGCAGCAGCGCCACCGCCCCGATGCCGGCCAGGTAAATCCAACCCAAGAGCGGATACACCGACGGCAGCGCAAACAGTAGCGCGACCGTGCCCAGGTGGCAGACGGCCGCCAGACGCAACGCCGCCGGCACGCCGAGCCGGGCGGGCGCGCTTCGCAATCCGCGCTCGCGGTCATAGTCCACGTCCTGGCACGCATAAATGATGTCGAAGCCCGCCACCCACAGGAGCACGGCCGCGCCCAGCACGACCGGCGGCCAGGCCACCTCGCCGCGGATCGCGATCCAGGCCGCGACCGGCGCCAGCATCAGCGCCGTGCCAAGCCAGAAGTGCGCAAGCGCCGTAAACCGCTTCGTGTAGCTATAACCGAGCAGGAACGCCAGCACCGGCGCCGCCAGGAAAACCGGCCACCGGTTCGGCAGGAACAAAAGCGTCGACGCCACAAATGCCGCCGCGCAGACGACCGCGAACGCCACGACGCTCGCCACGCTCAACAGCCCGGCCGGCAAATGCCGCATCCGCGTCCGCGGGTTCTCCGCGTCGAACTGCCGGTCGGCCAGCCGATTGAAGGCCATCGCCGTGCTGCGGGCAAACATCATCGAGAGCACGATGCCCGCCAGCTCGCGCCATTGCCACAAAAGCGGTGGATCGGCGTGGGCGTTCAAGGTCCAGGCCATCACGGCCGCGAGAAGCGCGAAGGGAAGCGCGAACACGGTGTGGCTGAAGCGGATCATCTCCAGGATCAGGCGAATCCGTCCCACGGCTTCACTCTCCCCAACGTCGCACAAGCGCGTGTGGCACGCCCAACTGGTCGCAAATCCGCGCCACGACGAAATCCACCAGGTCGCGCACCGAACGCACGCCGTGATAGTAGCCCGGCATGGCGGGCAGCACGACGGCGCCGGCTTCGGCACAGCGCCGCATGTTATCCAATTGAACGATCGATAGTGGTGTCTCGCGCGGCACCAGGACCAGCTTGCGGCGCTCCTTCAAGTGCACGTCGGCCGCGCGATGGATCAGATTGCCCGACGTGCCGTGGGCGATCGCGCTTAAGGTCCCCCCCGAACAAGGACAGACAACCATTCCGCCAGTAAGCGCCGAGCCGCTAGCGAGCGGCGAAAACAGGTTCATGTAGTGGTGATACCGCACCCGGCCGGGTTCCTGGGGGGCGGGCATCCTGCCCGCCTTCTGATCGGCTGCCTGGCTCGCAGTTGCGCTTCGGGTCATCCATGCCTCAACCCCCATCAATTCCCGCAGCGTCGCGAACCGGCTCTCCTCGGCCAGTCGATTGCGGTCCGGCAGCAAAGCATCGACGCGGAACTCGTCCAGATCGACCGCCAGGCCCAACTCCTGCTTGAGCACCGCCTGCCCGGCCGGGCTGATCGACAGTTGCACGTCACAGCCGGCCGCTACGAGCACGTCCAAAAGCCGCACGGCGTATACGGCCCCGCTCGCGCCAGTGATCGCCAGGACCAGGTTCGGGTTCATGTCGTTCGTGCAGGCAGTGCTAAGCCCCAAGGGTACTTCGTCGTCCATCGGCCGAGTGCAATATCCTCTCAAACTGCCGACTGCCGGCTCTCGGCTGCCGGCTGTTTGACGCCCACGTACAACGTCGCTACGCCGAACGTCAACGGATAGTAGCGCACGTCGCGTAGTCCGGCGGCGCGCATCCGCTCGGCCAGCGCGTCGCCGCTGGGGAACTCGCCCACACTCGCCGGAAGGTAATTGTAGGCCCCGTGCCGGTTCCGCGCCAGGGCCTGGCCGACGCGCGGCAGCACGTGGCGAAAGTACCAGCCGTACATGGCGCGCATCGGCTGCCGGCGCGGCTGCGAGAATTCGAGCACGGCCACTTGCCCGCCGGGCCGGCAGACGCGCGCCATCTCGGCCAGCCCACGATCGGTGTCGGTCACGTTCCGCAGCCCAAAAGCCACGCACACGATGTCGAAGTAGTCATCCGGCAGCGGCAGCCGCTGTGCATCGGCCTCGACGAAGTTGACCTGCCCGTTACCGCCGGCGCGGCACGCCTTGGCGTGGCCCAGCACCAGCATTTCGTGGCAAAAGTCGGCCCCGACAATGCGTGCCGCCGAGTTGCCCGCGCGCAGGTACGCGAGCGCCAGGTCGCCCGTACCCGTGCACAGGTCCAGAATCTTGGCCGCGGGCGCCGGCGGCACCATGCGGACCGTCCGCCGGCGCCAGTGCAGGTCGATCCCCAACGATAGAAGGTGGTTGAGGAAGTCGTACCGACCGGCAATCTCGCCGAACATGCGGCGAACTCGGGTTTCGGACTTGTCGACTGTCATCGCACGCAATTCCCTCTAACGTTTCACCCTCTACTCTCTAACCGCCGCGGCGCCTCGATCATAACACGTTCCGGCCGGCCGTAGAGCCGCTAAGCCGCAAGCGTCGTGCAGGGCCGGAGACAACCGCGCGGCGTCCCGCGATTCTCCGGATGCCCCAAGACATCTATGATGATCTCACGTGCCCGGAGCCGCACATGCCCTCGATCCACGTCCATTTTCTGCCGCACTTGGTCTCGCCCGATGCGCTTGCGGGCGGCACAGTCGTGGTGATCGACGTGTTGCGGGCCACCACGACGATCACCACGGCCCTGGCGGCCGGGGCCAGCCGAGTGATTCCCTGCCGGGAAGTCGACGAGGCACGGCGGGTCGCCGCCGCATTGCCGTCAGGCGAGGTCCTGCTTGGCGGCGAACGCGGCGGACTGCCGATCGAAGGCTTCGACCTGGGCAACTCCCCCAGCGATTACACACCCGACCGCATCGCCGGCCGCACGCTCGTCTTCACCACCACCAACGGCACCCGCGCCCTGGAGCGCTGCCGCCAGGCAAAGCGTGTCCTGCTTGGCGCTTTCGTGAACCTGCGGGCCGTCGCGAGGTGCCTGCGCTCAACGGATCATGTGCGCCTGCTTTGCGCCGGCACGGAGGGCGAAATTACGCGTGAGGACGTGCTGGCCGCGGGCGCTATCGCCCATCGGCTCGTCACGCCCGATGCCCCGCTGACGGCCGGCGCCTGGTCGCGGTGCGAGTTGGACGACCAGGCGCGGATCGCGCTTGATGCCTGGCAAGCGACGCTGCCGCCGGCGGAACTGCCGTTCACCGAGGCCGCACAGGCGTGGCTCGTCCGCGCGCTAGAGGCCAGCCGCGGCGGCCGCAATTTGGTGGCGGTCGGTCTGGCGCGCGATATCGCCGACTGCGCGGCGGCCGACCGATTCGATGTGGTTGGCGAACTCGACCTCGACGCCTGGCAGGTCCTGGCCCGGTAGACCGCCGAGCGGGGGGCAAAGTACACTGACTCGTTCGCCTGGGGGCCTGACCAATCGACGAGGGACACCCGCATCCATGGACATGGACAAGCTGGTCTCGCTGTGCAAGCGGCGGGGCTTTCTCTTTCAATCCAGCGAAATCTACGGCGGCCTCAACGGCTTCTGGGATTATGGGCCCCTTGGCACCGAGCTCAAGCGCAACGTCAAGGAGGCGTGGTGGCGCGACATGGTCACGGGGCACGACGACCTGGCCGCGCCCCCCGGCGCCCCCGAGGCCTTCCAGATGGTGGGCCTCGATTCGACGATCATCATGCACCCGCAAATCTGGAAATGCTCCGGGCACTACGACCTGTTTCACGACTTCATGGTCGATTGTCGCGAGTCGAAGAAGCGATATCGCCACGACCAGGTGCGCGGCCGTTGGGTGGCGTATCAAGGCAAGCGGGTCTTCGTTACGACGCAATCGGGGGGCGACGAGGGAGTTGCCGAAACCGCGCAGCGCGCATTGAAACTGTTCGGGCTGCGCGGGAAGGACGCCGAGAGGTTGGCATGGGAAGGCGAGCTGGTCAGCCTGATGACGGTGGCCGATTTTGCTCAAGTCCTCGGTCCCGACGCGCGCGAACCGGGGACCCTCACCGAGCCGCGCGAATTCAACCTGATGTTCAAGACGTACGTCGGCGCGCTGTCGGGCGAGGAGGGCGCGGCCTTCCTGCGGCCGGAAACCGCCCAGGGCATTTTCGTCAACTTCAAGAACGTGGTCGACTCCAGCCGCGTGAGCGTGCCGTTTGGCATCGCGCAGGTCGGCAAGAGTTTTCGCAACGAGATCACGCCGCGGAATTTCACGTTTCGTTCGCGCGAGTTCGAGCAGATGGAGATCGAGTTCTTCTGCCATCCCACCCAATCACCCGACTGGTACCGCTTCTGGCGCGACCGGCGTTACCGCTGGTACGTCGAGCTCGGATTGGCGGGCGAGCGGTTGCGGCTCCGCGACCACGACAAGGAGGAGCTGAGCCACTACTCCTGCGGCACCGCCGACATTGAATACGCCTTCCCGTTCCTGCCGCCGGGGGAGTTCGGCGAGCTGGAGGGGATCGCCCACCGCGGCGATTTCGATCTCCGCAGCCACATGGAAGGGAAGCTGGTGCGGCAAGGCGATTCGCTCGTGGTCGAGACCGACGCGGAAGGCAAGCCGCGGCACAAGGGCAGCGGCAAGGACCTGTCGTACTACGACGACGTGACGCGCGAACGGTACATTCCGCACGTGATCGAGCCCTCGGCCGGGGCCGACCGCGCGACTCTGGCGTTTCTGTGCGAGGCGTACCAGGAGGACAAGGTGCCCGATGAGCACGGCAACCCGCGCGAGCGCGTGTTCCTGCGGCTGCACCCGCGGCTGGCGCCGATCAAGGCGGCGGTGTTCCCGCTGGTGAAAAAGGACGGCATGCCCGAAGTCGCCCAGAATATCTACCGCGACCTGAAGCAGCAGTTCAACGTGTATTACGACGAGAAGGGGGCGGTCGGCCGCCGCTACGCCCGGCAGGACGAAGTCGGCACGCCGATCTGCATTACGGTGGACGGGCCATCGCTAACCGACGGCACGGTCACGTTCCGCGACCGCGACACGCTGCGGCAATGGCGCGTGAAGGTGGAGGATTGCCGCGAAGAGCTGGCGAAAGTGCTGCGAGGTGAGCAACTGGCGATTAGCAGCTAGCGATCTAGCCGGAGCGGCCGCTCTTTGTTGAGAACCTCCTCAAATTGCCATGTACACACACGGCGAGCGTTTTCTCGTTGCCGATTCACTACCTCCAGAAAGAACGCCGGAGGCAGGCGGCAACTCCGGCTAGTCGCTAATGGCTCATTGCTAGTTGCTCAGTATGATTCCCGCCATCAGCCAGGTCTGCACGCTCAGCGCGCCCTTTGAGCGCGACATCGAGGACTTCGCCGCCGCCGCGTGCGACACGGTCGAGATCTGGCTCGGCAAGCTCGAAACCTGGCTCGCGTCCCATTCGATCGCCGACGTCCGCACGCTGCTCGCTGAGCAAGGTGTCGCGGCGCCGGTGGCCAGCTTCCAGGGCGGGCTGCTCACGAGCGAGGGCGACGCGCGGAAGGCGCATTGGGAGCACTTTGCCCGCCGCCTGACGTTGTGCCGCGACCTGGGGATCGGCACGCTGGTCGTGGCCGGCGACATCCTGGGCCCGCTCGGGCAGCAGGACCTCGACCGTGTGCAGGTGTCGCTCGTGCAGGCGGCCGAGCACGCCGGCCAACAGGGCCTGCGGCTGGCCTTGGAATTTCAGGCGCAGGCCACATTCGCCAACAACTTGCAAACAGCCGCCTCGCTCGTGGCCGAGACCGGATCGCCGCACCTGGGCCTGTGCCTCGATGCCTTCCACTATTTCACTGGGCCGAGCAAGGCGGAGGATCTCGCTTACCTTACGGTCGACAACCTGTTCCATGTCCAGCTTTGCGACACGGCCGGCGTAGCTCGCGAGCTGGCCGCCGACGCCGACCGCATCCTGCCGGGCGACGGCGACTGGAATCTGCTGCCGATCCTGGACCGGCTGCGGGAGATCGGCTACCAGGGTTGCGTGTCGATCGAGCTCATGAATCCGCAGATCTGGCAGATTCAACCCCGACAGGTGGCCGAGGTGGGCATGACCGCGCTGCGGAAGCTGCTCGGCCAGGCGGCGATGGACTAATAGCCCGTGCCTGCTGGCATGAGACAGAACTCCATCCGTCGCGCGGGGTTCCTAGTCCTAGGGGGACGGATTCTGCGCGGTCGTTTGGGGGCTTTCCAACTCAGGGTCATTCTGTTTTTCAAAATGGCGAGGCGGGAAAATGGGACTGGCTCCGAGCATAAACAGCGCAAGTCCTTTCAGACCAACGTTGCGTCTCGGTGCCTGTCCCACTTTCCCGCCGGTGCGCCGCCGGCAAGCTTGACTCTTTTGCGTGTGCGCGGTGGTTGTCGCGGGCGCGCTTGTGCCCGATGCGGCGGTCGGGCAGCTCCATCGCTCGGGCTTTGACGGCAGCGGCGTGCCGGGCATGAGCCAGATGTCGGTCCACCAGCCGTGGTCGTCGAACTACACGCCCTTGACCCCCAACAGCTTTGCACGACGCCACAACGCAGGCGACTTCTCCGGCGGATTCTCCTCCGGCTCGACGACGGTTGTCGTCGGAAACGGCTTCTATCCGTTTTATCCAACCTACGGTCCGCCCTGGGGATACTATGCGTATCCTCCGCCGTTCTACGGTCCAGTTTTCCTTCCGCCGCTAGTAATACCGTCGGATTTGCTGTATGGGCCGCAGGCCATTAAGCGCTTCTTCGGATTTGAAGAGCCGGCGCCGGTCGCGGTTCCCGATGCGGCGCAGCCGGCCGCCATCCGCAATGGCCAGGGCGGTGGATTCGGCATCCTGGCGCCCGATCCGCCCGATCCGCCGAAGGCCAAGCGCGCCAGCGGCGCCGAAGCGCGGGCCCGCTCGCAGCGGTTCATCGTGCTCGGCGACGGGTACTTCTCCAAGCAGGAATACTCGGACGCCAATCAGCGGTACCGCTCGGCGGTGCAGGCGGCGCCCGACGTGGCCCAGGGATACTTCCGCCAGGGCTTCGCGCTTTTGGCGCTCGGCCGATACGACCTGGCCGTGCGGTCGTTCAAGCGCGGCCTGAAGCTCGACGAAAACTGGATCAACGGTGCCTTCCGACTCGATCTGGTGTACGGCGACAATCAGCTTGCCAAGGCGGCGCATCTCGAGGCGCTGGCGAACGCGGCCGCCAAGGGCCCCCATAGCGACTTGCTCTTCCTGGTCGGAACGTTTTTGTACTTTGATGGCAAGGCCGACCGCGCGTTTCCCTTCTTCCATCGCGCCCACGATCTGGCAGGCGCGGACGTCGAGCACATCGATGTGTTTCTGAAGGCGCTTGCGCCGCCCGTCGCGCAGCCGGCCCCGGCGGCCGTGGCCGCGCGTCCCGCGGACGCGCGTGGCGGTGTCCCCGCGCCGGTGCCCAAAGAGGCGATTCCGGCGCCGCCCGCCAAACGCCCACCGCGGCCCGCCGGCGTTGAGCTGTGATGCGCCGCGCTCGATACAAACGTGCTTGCATGTGAAATCTCAGATCTCATGGGATCCGTGGCTTCTGTGAGCACTTTCACTGCGCTCCGCCAGCGTCCACGCCCACGTGCCGAGTGCGGCGAAGCCCAGCGCGTTGGCGGTGCCGTGCAGGGCGCGCATCCAGGGGATGTCGAGCCAGGCGAGCGGTAGCCAGTGCCGGCAGCCGTAGAGTGCGGCGAGTGCCATGCTAGCCGCGAGCGCCGCACCCGCGGCGGCCCACAAGACGCGCGCCCGCGGTGGCCAGTCTTTTTGCCCCGCCAATCGCAAATGCTGCACGGCCACTAATGCGCCGCCGGCGGCTGTGAGGCAGGCCGCCGCGGACTCAAGGACGCTTCCCCACCCCAATTGCGTCGCCGTGATGCCGACGGCCAACAGCGGTACGCTCGCGATCGCGCACAGGCACGCGCCGTCAGCCATCGTGCCCGGCAGCCGCCGGGCGGCAAGACCCGTCAGTACGGGCAGCAGGAACCCGGCAAAGTGAAAATGGATGCCGGTCAGCAGGATGATCACCGGCGGGAAGTCAAGCGGTTGGGCGCCGTACCGCGACAGAACCGTCCCGATGCCCCCGACGACCAGCATCATCCATCCGGCGTCGATGGCCAGATCGGCCGGCGGGCTAAACCCGCGACGCTTCACGCGCGCGGCGCCGGCAAGCGCGATGCACGCGGTCGTCACCAGCCAAGGCACGGCCAATCCGGCCGCCCACGCGCCTTGCGGGAGCGTGAACGACACGGCCAGCAGTAAGGCCGTGGGCAGTTGCAGCCGGAGAGCCAAGCGCGCGAGGGCGCCGGCCAGGCCCGTTTCCGAATCTCCGTCGCGTCCAAGCCTCAGCCCTAGCGGCACCAGCACCAGCGGCGCCAAGAGCAACGCCAACCAGCTCCACGCGAGATCGAACGGCGACGGGTGGAAAATTGCCAGCGCGATGAGCCAGACGGCGAGGCCAATGGTGGACACGGCATGGTGCACGATGAATGAAACATAGGGGGAGGGCAACTTCCGCGCCTTCGTTGGCGCCGCTTCAAGCAATGCCACGTTCATTGTTGTCCCTCCGTATCCATCACTTGTTCTTGGGTTGCCTGCACGCCCTCAGCATGGCCTGCCCTGCGTCGGCGCCGAATCGTCGCTGCAGTCGCCGCGCCAACGGTAAGAACATCCACACCCACCACCGTGCCGGCTGCGAAATCGCCGTGATCCCGAACCACACCCGGTCGTCGTCGTTCCAAGTGACTTCAAAACGCTCCTCGCCGCGCTCCGGATGGGCGTCGAGCGTGCCATACGCGAAACCGAACCGACGGATGACTGCCGCGTCGACGTACACGATCCGGCACGCGGCCCGCCACCAAAGGCCGTAAGCGCGGGCGAGCACCGCGACGGTTTGCCCGACCGCGACCGGGGCGGCCGGCGGGTAAACCTCGATCCAGGCCAGGGAAAACATCTGCCAGTTACGCAAGGCGTCGCAGGCGGCCTTGTACGTCCGCTCGCCGGTGCCGAGGCACTGGCGGTAGTGATCGACGAAGTAGCCGCGCGGCGCTTCGCCACGCGTGCAGCCGACCGATTCGTAGGAAAACGACGCGCCGGCTTGGCGGTCGATCCAGTCGCGCAGTTCAGTCGGAGTCGGGCGGTGCATGGGCAACGAGTACGCGGAGGGCAGTAGGCGGTAGGAAGTGGAAGAAAATGATGAATGCGGAATGGTGAATGATGAATACAATGCGGAATGGAAACGGACGGCCGGCGTTCATTCCACCAATACAACCGCATGACAGGCGTCGGGCTAACAGGAAAGGGGGTTCTTGCACCGAAAGGCGTGTTGCAACGCCCGCCGAGAGCGGCCGTGGACCCGACGCGCCAAAACGCTATCATTCTTGCTGGAACGACCCATAATCCGTGAGGCGTCTGCAATCGCCGAACAGTCCTGGCAGGACGCTATTGCTTACCGCCTACCGCCTACCGCCCTTGTGCCTACTTCCACATGCCGGACATCTGGAACTTTCACTCCGCCGGTCAGTTGATCTTCGGTTGCGGAGCTATCGCGCAAGCCGGCCGGCTCGCCGAGCGTTTGGGGCTAGGGCGGGTGATGATTGTTGCCGACCGGCATCTCGTCGCCGCGGGAATCGCCGATCGCGTGGCCGAGCCGCTCCGCGAAGCCGGAATGGACGCGCCGCGCTTCGAGGGGGGCGAGGCCGAGCCGTCGCTCGATGCCGCCGCGGCCGCGATTGCCTTCGCGCGCGATTGTCGCCCCGACGGCCTGCTGGGCCTGGGAGGCGGCAGCAATATGGACCTGGCCAAGATCACGGCCACGGTCCTGGCCCACGGCCGCGAGCCGCGCGAGTACTTCGGCGAGGACCGCATACCCGGGCCCGTGCTGCCGCTGGTCTGCGTGCCGACGACCTCAGGCACGGGCAGCGAAGTCAGCGCGTCGTGCGTGCTCACCGACCGCGCCGCCCAGATCAAAGTCGGCGTGCTGAGTAACTACTTGCGGCCGCGCGTGGCAATCGTCGATCCGCTCTTGACCGTGAGTTGCCCTGCCAAGGTCACTGCCGACAGCGGCATTGACGCGCTCACCCATGCCATCGAGGCCTACACGGCGATCGACAATAGCCAGTTCTCCGTCCCCCCTGGCGAGAAGACTTGCTACCAGGGGCGCCACCCACTGGCCGACTGCCTGGCCGCGAAGGCCATCCGCCTGATCGGCGGCAATCTCGAGCGCGCTGTCCGCGAGCCGGGCGACGTCGCCGCGCGCGAAGCCATGGCGCTTGGCGCCACGTTGGCGGGGCTCGCGTTTTCCAATGTCGGCGTCGCGCTCGTGCACGCCTTGGAGTATCCGCTGGGCGGGCTCACGCATTGCTCGCACGGCGCCGGCAACGGGCTCTTCCTCCCGTACGTCATGCGCTACAACATGCCCGCGCGCCACCGCGAGCTCGCTCGCGTCGCCGAATTTTTGGGCGTCGCCACGGACGGCCTCGATGAGCGCCAGGCCGCCTTGGCCGCCATCGAGCGCGTCGAACAGTTGCGGCGTTCGATCGGGATACCCGAGCGATTGCGCGACCTGCGGGTGACGCGCGAGCAGTTGCCCGGCCTCGCGGAAAAAACGCTTGCGATCAAGCGCATTCTGCGCGTCAATCCACGCCCCGTGTCGCTCGACGACTTGCTCGCGATCCTGGAGTCGGCACTTTGATGGTGGAAGAGGCTTTCGCGGGCACGCCCGATCAACCGGTGCAAATACGCACGGCCACGATCGCCGATTTCCCGTCGGTGTGCGAGCTCTTAGCCGAATTGGGCCGTCCCGCGGTGACCGCGGCAACAGAAGCCCGCGGCCGCGCCATTTACAACCAGCATCTTGCGGCGGACGACGCAACGGGGCTGATCGCGGAGCGCGGCGGCCGACCGGTCGGTTTTCTGTCGCTGCATTTCCGCGAGCGGCTGAGCCAGCCGGCGCCGGAAGCGTGGATCCCCGACCTGGTGGTCACGCAGGCGGAGCATGGGCGCGGTGCCGCCCAAGAGCTGCTCGCCCGCGCGGTCGAGTTGGCCCGCTCGCGCGGCTGCTATCGGCTGGTGCTGGAATCGCATTACCACCGCGAGCGGGCCCACCGCTTCTACCTGCGCGAGGGCTTCACCGACGCGGGCAAGTGCTTTGTGATGCCATTGAAGACGGAATAAGACGGCTTTCCGTGCAGCGTTCTTGGCGACTTGGCTGTCGGGAGTCGCCCCCTGTCGATAATCGCCCGAACGGCTAAAATGTGGCGGTTCTACGCACGCCGCGTGGCCGCGGCGGCTAAGCGACTGCCTCTGTCTACTGCTTTCTCCATGCCCACCAACGTCCCGCAAGTCGACGAACTCCGCTGGAAAAAGTTCCACGTGCTGGACGATGGGTTCGTCTGCCTGGTCGACGTCATGGGAGACGACCAGTCGGTCGTGCAGGCGGCCCGCGTCAGCTACGGCGAAGGGACGCGCAAGGTCTCGGACGATCGTGGGCTGATCCGCTATCTGATGCGGCATCGGCATTCGACGCCATTCGAGATGGCCGAGATCAAGCTCTTGGTTCGCGTGCCGATGGACGCGTGGCGGCAATGGATTCGCCACCGCACGGCTAACGTGAACGAGTATTCGACCCGCTACTCGCTGGCCATCGACGCCGCGCAAGCGACCCCGCCCGAGGAATGGCGGACGCAGGCCGCCACCAACCGGCAAGGGAGCGGCGGGCCGCTCGACGTGGCGATCGGCCGCGTCCTGTCGAGCGAAGAAACCGAGCTGCAACAACAGGCGCGTCGCGTGTACGAGCGCCGCATCGCCGCCGGCGTCGCCCGCGAGCAAGCCCGCAAGGACCTCCCGCTCTCGACTTACACCGAGGCGTATTGGAAAGTCGATCTGCACAACCTGCTGCACTTCCTTTCGCTGCGGATGGACGACCACGCGCAGTGGGAAATCCGTCAGTACGCCACGACGATCGGCCAGGAAATCGTGCAGCCTTTGTTCCCTTTCGTTTGGGAGGCGTTCGTCGACTACCGGCTGCAGGGCATGTTCCTCTCGCGGCTCGATCGCGAGGTGATCGCCAGACTCATGCGCCGCCTGGCGGAAGCGGGCCGCGCCACGGCTACCGAAGAGGATTTTCTCGCCGTGCAAGATGAAAGCTGGGCCGGGCTGAAGCGCAGCCGTGAACGCGAAGAGTGCCGTGCGAAGCTGGGTTCTTTGGGCCTCTTGCCCCCCGTTGCTCCAGGATCCGACGACGATGACTAACGCACAATCGCAGCCGGCAAGCGCCACGCGCCCGCCGCAAGAGGCCGAGATACTGGCGCTCAACCAGCGGCTGCTCGACAGCATCGTCCATGCCGACTGGAAGACGTACGAGGAACTCTGCGACCCGACGTTGTCGGCGTTCGAGCCCGAGGCTCGCGGCCGGCTGGTCGAGGGGATGGACTTCCATCGATTCTACTTCGAGTTGGGCAAGTCCGGCCCCGTGCCGCAGGCGACGATGTGCACGCCGCACGTGCGGTTCCTGGGCGGGGACGTGGCGGTGGTGAGCTACGTGCGACTGGTGCAGAAGCTGGACGAGAACGGCGTGCCGGCGACCAGCGTTTCGGAGGAAACGCGCGTCTGGCACCGGCTGGCGGCCGGCTGGCGCCATGTCCACTTTCATCGGTCGAACAATCCGTAGGATTGCATCCCCGACGCTTGCGCGCTTCAGAATCTCCCAGGGGTTGCCAGGTTGCCACCCCTGGCAGGGCCGTTCACAGATTCAAGCTTGCCGGCGGCGCACCGGCGGGAAAGTGGGACAGGCACCGAGACGCAACGTTCGTCTGAGAGGACTTGCGCTGTGTATGCTCGGAGCCAGTCCCATTTTCCCGCCTCGCCATTTTGAAAAACAGAATGGCCCTGACCACCCCTGGGCTTGGGGATGCTTCTCCGCCGCCGCCGTTTTTCTTTCGCTGGCCGGCGCGGCGTGGTAGGCTGGAACTCTGACAGAGGAGAGCCACCTACATGCCCGTCCGCGTCACGTGCTCCGGGTGCCAGGCCAAGTTCCGCATTGCGGACGAATACGCGGGCAAGAAGGCGAAGTGTCCCAAATGTGGGGCAGTCTTTCGCGTCCCTGCGGCAGCCGAGCCGCCGCCGATCCCGGTTGTGCCGCCCGTGTCCGCGGGGCCGACCCCTGATCCCGTCGCACCCCCGGTGGTCATGCCCGTATCCGCGCCGCAGCCGGTTCGAGCGATCGTCGCCCAATCGCCCCACCCGGTCGAAGCGGCCGCTGATTCTGCGACGGCTATCGCGTCCGCGGCCGTGACGGCCGTCGCCATCGAAGCCGACGATGAGCACGTCGCCCGCTATGTCGCGCGCCGTCGTCGCCGGATCGAGGTGCCGCTGTGGGCGTGGTTCGCGGCCGGCGGCGTGGCCGTTGTCCTGGCGGTTGTCGCTGTCTACCTCGCCAATCGCCCATCGGCCGTCGCCGAGTCTGCCAAAAAGCCCGTTGACCCCCATGCGCCGGTCGCACTCAACCTCAATACGGCGCCTTTTCATCCAACCGTTGACCGGGCAGCCGGCACCGAGAGGCCACGGGCCGGCGCGCCGCTCGAGGACATCGTCGCGTACCTCAAGCACGGCATCGTCAAGATCGAGACGTCCGACGGCTGGAACAATCGTCGGGGCCTCGGTTCGGGCTTCGTCATCGACGCTTCGGGGCTCGTGGCCACCAACTACCATGTCGTGTCCGACGCATTGAAGGCCGATGTCCTGTTCAACGACGGCACCCGCTACGGCGTCGAGGGCTACACGGCCGTGCGCCCGGAGAGCGACCTGGCGATCCTCAAGCTCAACGGCGTCCCGGCTCATGTGAAGGCGCTCGATTTGGTCACCGGCGAAGGTCCGCGCGACGCCGCGAAGGTCTACGCCATCGGCCATCCATACGACCACGAATTCACGACCACCGACGGCATCGTGGGGCGCGTGCTGCATACCGCCCAATTGCCGGTAGACACGCAAGAGTGGCTGAGCGCGACTTTGTCCGACAAGGTCGACAACGTGTGGATCCAGCACAGCGCGAAAATCTCGCCGGGCAATAGCGGCGGGCCCTTGATCAACGCCGAGGGGGCCGTGGTCGGCATCAATTCATGGGTCAACACGGACCTGGGGTTTGGCTACGCCCTGCACGCCCGGCACCTGCGCGAGCTGATACCGCGCCAGACGGCCAAGGTAACGCTCCTGCGGCAGCAGCGCCGCACGCTGAAGGAGCCGTCGAAGACGGAATTCGCCGGCCTGCGGATTGCCGCCGAGTCGATCAAGCGGCTACGCGACGAGTGGGAGGCCAAAAGCTGGCGGCCGAGAACCGACAAGGACTGTGACTCGCTCGACGAGTTGGCCCGCGCGATCACGGCCGTGAAGTTCGTGCAGGATCACCCCGGACTGGAGATCCCGATGCCGGCCGAGGAACAGGCCGCTGTCGCCCGCGAGGTCGACCAGGTCATCTCGGCGCTCGCGGCCGTTCACTGGCTGGACCACGAGCATATCGCGCCCATTAACGCCCACGCCGGCAAGGAGCGCGAGCCCTTTGGCGGCGCGTTTCTGTTTGGGGGGGTGACGAAACTTTTCCAGGGGGAGGACGACGAGGCCGGGGCGCTCGTGGAGCTCAAGGGGGCCGAGAAGCGATACTTCGTCCCGCTCGATCCCGGGCAACCGCCGCTGAAGGAGGGGGACTGCGTGCTGATCTTGGCGATTGCGCACCCGGCGAAGATCCGCGTTGGCGACAACCCGCTCAAGCCCATGCAAGCCCAGGTGCTCTTGTCGAAAGTCGTGCTGCGCGTCGGACCGTGATCGGTTAGTTAGCCGCCGCGGCCGCGGGGCGCAATCCCGCGAGCCCTCTCAATCCCCATGCACCTTCCGCAGCCGGGGCGAGATGCGCAATAGCCACTGCACCCGCTCGAACTCGTCGAGCCAGTCCTGCACCACCGCGGCCAGATCCTCGCCACTGGGCAGCACGAGCCCTGTGGTGCAGGACGGGCCGAACATCTGAGCCATCATCTGCCGGTAGCGGGCCAGCGTGCGGTCGCCGTAGCGGGCCACCTCCTCGAAATCTTCGCTGAGAAACACGACGACTGGTACCCGGCTGCCGCCGCACATCGCGAGCTCGCGGGCCAGGTCGGGATTCGCATCGCGGTCGAAGAACCGCACCTGGACGAGCGGGCTGGCGGCCTGAAAGTGGTCGAGGATGGGGCATTGATAGACGCAGTCGCCGCACCAGGCGCCGGCCAGGCAGGCAACGGGCATCGCCCGCGTGAATCGCCCCAAAAGCTCGCGCTGCGGCTCGCTCAAACGCACGGCCGCGTGCAGGTCGGACCAGCGGCGGCGATGCTCAGGCGTGCCGTGCCGCTCGAGGAAATCGGCATAGGAGAGACCGTCGGCGAACCTTGCTTTCCAGTTAACCATGGGAATAACTCCGCTGTTGGAGCGAATTTCGTTTCGGCCCCGCGGGTCACGGGAATCGTATAGTTGATAGGGCCGCCACGGCCAGCGGCCTTGCGCCTTGAGTCTCCGGGTGTCATCGAGCGAGCCTCCGGGTTATCCCGCAGGTCCGTGAGCCCCGACGGCCGCGACCGCTGCTAGCGACGCCCCTTGATCGACCGGCCATCGGTGCGTCATCATTTGGCGTTTGACCTCCCGACACCTCGCCCGCGAAGTCCGGCAACCGTGCGGATCATCACCTACAACATTCACAAGGGGATCGGGGGCCGCGATCGGCTGTACCGCCTCGAGCGGATCATGGCCGTGATCGAGCATCTCGAGCCGGACCTGGTGTGCCTGCAGGAGGTGGACCACAACGTGCGCCGGTCGCGGTTCGACAACCAACCGAAGTTGCTGGCCGAGCGGATGAATGCGGCCGCAATAGTCTATCAGCCGAACGTTCACCTCAAAACGGGCGCGTACGGCAACCTGATCCTGTCGCGGTGGCCCCTCCTGACGCGGCACTTGCTTTCCCTGCGGGTAAGGGAAAAGAAGCCGCGCGGGGCGCAGATCGTAGTGATCAAGACACCGCAGGGGCCCCTGCACGCCGTGAACTGCCACTTGGGCCTGTCCGAATGGGAGCGGGGCTGGCAAGTGAACCACTTGCTCAATAGCGCATTATTCCACGAAGGAATGCACCTACCCACGTTGATCGTGGGAGACTACAACGACTGGCGCAACCGGCTGAAGGGGGACGCGCTAGCCACGCACGGGTTCGAGCAGATCACAAGCCCACCCTCCCGCTTCCGCTCGTTCCCGGCCTACCTGCCGCTGGGTTCGCTCGACAAGGCGTTCTATCGCGGCGGCATCGCGGTGCACCGGGCGTTCATCGCCCACAGCCCGCTGTCGCGCCGCGCCAGCGACCACCTGCCGCTGGTCGTGGATTTTGACATCAGTCATCCGCATCGCGAGCACCACGAGGCGAACGGCGACGGGGGGTAAGAGGGCGCGGCGGGAACGCGTTTTATTCCAGCGAAAACCGGTAGACGGTGCTGCGCGGCCCGTCCTCGGGCAAGACGAAGAGCGACTTGCCCAGCTTCGAGAGGCCCTCGCGCGTGAAGTCCGATCCGCTGCTCTTCAGTTCGCCGCGTAGCACGTAGCGATCGCGGAGTTTCCAGGTGCTGGTGTCGATCACGTCGACAACAGCCGACGAGCGCGAGTCTTCGCGCAGTCGGCCGCCGCCCCACAAGAGCCCATCGTGATACTCGAAATCCTGGTAGGCGACCGGCGTGGGGTTGTCGACCTTCCGCTTGACTGTGCCGTCTTCCGAAAGCACGTAGATCTGGCGGCAGTCCCAGTTGCCGGCATAGAGCGTGCCCCGGCCGTCGGCGGCGAGCGCCCCGATGTGATCGTCGAGCGTGAAGGTCGCTTCCGTGTCGAGCGAGTTTGGGTTCAAGGCCAGGATCGTACTGGTCGAGCGCGGGCGGTACTCGGCCAGCGGCACCCACAGCTTGCCCGCCGCAAGCTGCACGCCGCCCGGATGGTACTGCTCGCCGATCGTGAGCTGCCGCTCGCGCGCCACGCGCATCGTGGGGCGATCGACCTTGTAGACCCAGCCGGCCTTGGCGGCGCGATCGACGCTGGTGATCCAAAACGTGTCATCCGTAGCAGCCAGGCCCTGCACGTGATGCGTCGCGTAGTCGATCGGCCAGGACTGTTTGACCTCGAGCTGCCGCGGCTCGACGCTGGCCGCCGGCAGCACAAAAAGCAGCACGGCGAATGTTGTCGCAAGCGTGCTTTTCATCTTCCCCGCTCGTTTCTTGCCGCCGGCTAAGCCGCAAGCGTTGCTCCCGACGTAACGGCCGATTCACAGGTCGACAGGGTGATTCCTTCTGTGCACTGACCACTGTCCACTGACGCCACTGACCACTATTCCTCAATACCCGGGCGCGTTGTTCACGCTTACCATCCGCGGGGCCACGCGTGCCAATTCCTTCCCCTCTTTGTCGTACACCAGCCCCAGCAGGAAGTACGAGCCGGGGGCCGCGACGTCCGTTGGCCACTGCGCCTTGGCCCGGTAAAAGCGCCCTTCGGCCTCGATCACCTCGCGCTCGCCCGCGTACTCGTTGATCGTCCGCCCGTCGGTGTCCACCAGGCGGAAGGTGATCTTGCCGATCTGGTCGGCCTGGTCGGGCGGAAGGGCCATGAGCCCGGTGACAAGGGCCACGGTCGGCTGCGTCCACGCGGTGTCGCAACGGATGGGCATCATCACTGGCCCGCAGGCGCGCCAGTACGACGGTTCCAGCCTCCCGACGAGTTGCACGCGACCCTGCGAGGCCGGCTGCTGCACCGACAGGGGGCTGCCGTAGGCGAACGTGCGATAGACGCGGGCCTTGCCGTCGCTGTAGCACAGCTCGGCATCGAGCGCGATCACCGCATCGGCGGCCGGCTTGAATTCGGGGAAGTTGCTCCACGGGAGCTTGAACTCGACCTCGGCGCCGTAGCTCGTGCGCCGGGCGCCGACTTGCACGCCCTCGCCCGCGATCGCCTTGAGCATGTCAGGCCTTAGGCACCAGCGGGGCACCAGCTCGGCTCCCTTGTAGCCGGTCCAGTACATGTGCACGGCGCCGGGGCCCCAATCGTGCGCGCGAAAGTTCTCGTCGCGCCGCGTGTCGAAGTACCACTCCACGGCGTCACCTTCCCACAGGTGGGCGTCGTCGGCCGGGTTGGCCTGTCTCTCGTCGAGCGTTCGCAGCCCGGCGTAAAAGGCTTCGTCGTCCCACATGTAGAAAAACTGGCCGGCGCGGTTCTTGATGTCCGCCTCGAAATAGCCGACCGGCGTGCAGAACGCGCCGCGGAACTCCTCGAGGTTGCCGTCGATCTTCATGTTGGCCGGCGCGCGGGTGGCCACGCCGCGAATGCCCGGCTGCAGCCCGCTCTCTTCACCCCGCGCGGTCGCGGCGACCAGCATCGCGCCACAGCAAGTGGCAACCAGACAATATCGCGTTCTCCTGACGATCATCGTGCGATTCTCCCTGGAGTCACGGCGGTCAATGGATTCAGACTGCCACGATTTAAACCGCCCGCAACGCAAGGGGCAAGCGGGTTTGCGGGTCCCGCAGGGCCATTCTGTTTTTCAAAATGGCGAGGCGGGAAAATGGGACTGGCTCCGAGCATAAAGAGCGCAAGTCCTTTCAGACCAACGTTGCGTCTCGGTGCCTGTCCCACTTTCCCGCCGATGCGCTGCCGCTCGTGTGAATATGTGAGTGCCCTGGTCCCGGCTCTGCCGTGGCTTGCGATCGTACGCCGCGGCAGGTAGCCTCAGAGCCGTCCTTCGTCCCACCACCGCCTTTCCACCTCTCGACTCCCGGAGCTATCGATGCCACGCTCACTGCTTGCCCTGCTCGTCATTGCGTTTGCGGCCACGACCGCGCGGGCGGCCGACTACCAACTTGGCCCCGATTCGCAGCGGCACGAGGGCGTGCCGCGCGGCCAGGTAACGCAGCATTACTGGAAGAGCAAGATCTTTCCCGGCACGGAGCGCGACTATTGGGTCTACGTGCCGGCCCAGTACAAGCCCGAGGCGCCGGCCTGCGTGATGGTCTTTCAGGACGGCAAGAACTATGTGAACGAAGAGGGGCAGTTTCGCGTGCCGATCGTGTTCGACAACTTGATTCACAAAGGCGAGGTACCGGTCACGATCGGCATCTTTATCAACCCAGGGGTGATCCCGCCCACCAGCGGCGACGGCAAGCCGGAGGCGAACCGCAGCTTCGAGTACGATTCGCTCTCCGACCAGTACGCGCGGTTCCTGCTCGAGGAGATGCTGCCCGAGGTCGCCAAGGAATACAAGCTGGTCGACAGCGCGGCCGGGCGGGCAATCTGCGGCATCAGCTCCGGCGGAATCTGCTCCTGGACGGTCGCCTGGGAGCGGCCAGACGCCTTCAGCAAAGTCCTCAGCCACGTAGGCAGCTTCACCAATATCCGTGGCGGGCACGTCTACCCGGCCTTGATCCGCAAGACCGAGAAGAAGCCGATCCGCATTTTCATGCAGGACGGCTCAGGCGATCTCGACAACGCCCACGGCAACTGGCCCTTGGCGAACCAGGAGATGGCGGCCGCGCTTCGGTTCGCGGGCTACGACTACCGCTTCGAGTACGGCGACGGCGGCCACAACGGGAAGCACGGCGGCGCGATCCTGCCCGAATCGCTCCGCTGGCTGTGGCGAGACTACGCGAAGAAGTAGGCGGTAGCAGAAGGCAGTAGGCAGTGAAAGAAGGAATGACGAATGTCCGAAGGACGAAACGGCCGAAACGAGAGCTCCCTTTAGTCATTCGACCTTCGGATTTCTTTAGACATTTGGATTTCGACATTCGACATTTTTGTCTCCGTGGTGAGTCTTCTTCGCGCTACACGGCCGGCAGCGTCCACGGGCCGCGGTATTCCCGGCCCAAGAGCGTGTTCGCGTCGGCGTCTGCGTCGGGGAAACGGCGGCGCGCGGCATCCCACGAGAGCTTGCGGCCCACCCGTTGCGAGATATTGCCCAGGTGGCAAAGCGTCGTCGTGGTGTGGCCGATCTCGATGTCGGCGCAGGGCCGGGCGCCGGTGCGGATTGCTTCCATCCAGTTCCGCTGGTGCTGTGGCTCGTACGTGATATCGCCGTCGACGCCGAGCTTCTTGGGCTCCTTCGGGCGATGGATCCACCACTTGCGTCCGTCGGTAATGACCACGCCATCGGCACCGTGGAACTCGACGCCGAATGTCGACTCGTTCATCCCGAACGGCGACCACGTGCGGTGCTCCCACAGCAAGGTCAGCCCGGGATACTCGTAGCAGACGACCTGCGTGTCGGGCGTGACCTGGTCGTCGTCGAAGAAGTGCTTCGCGCCGCTCGAGACGACGCTCGTCGGCAGGTCGACGCCCAGCCCCCAGCGGGCCAGGTCGAGCCCGTGTACGCCGTTATTGCCCAGCTCGCCGGTGCCGTACTCCCAGAACCAGTGCCAGCGGTAGTGGAAGTGGTTGCGGTTGAAGGGACGGCTCGCGGCGGGCCCGAGCCACATGTCGTAGTCGACACCCGGCGGCGCCGGCTCGTCGGCGGCGCGGCCGATGTTCTCGCGGCGCGACGTGATCCAGCTCCGCGCGAAGTGCACCTTGCCGATGCCGCCTGAGGCGAGGAACTCCACCATCGCTTTCAGGCTCGCGCTACTGCGGCGCTGCGTGTCGACCTGCACGGCGCGGTTGTGCTTGCGGGCGGCGGCGACCATGCGATCTCCCTCGACAATGTCGTGCGAGATGGGCTTTTCGACAAACACGTGCTTGCCGGCCTGGCAGGCGTGGACCGTCGCCATGGCGTGCCAGTGGTCGGGCGTGGCAACGACCAGGCCATCGACCGCCGGATCGTCGAGGATGCGGCGGAAATCGCCCACCGCCTGCGGCGCTTTTTGGCCGTGCTTCGTGACCGCCTCGACCGCAGGGCCGATCACCCGCTCGTCGACGTCGCAGATATAGGCCACGGCGACGTCAGGCTGGGCGGCGAACGTGTCGGCCAAACCCTGCCCACGCCCATTCACGCCCATGATGCCGACCACGATCTGCTCATTGGCGGCGCGGGCGGCCCGCAGCACCGACGGCGCGAGGGTTGCGACTCCGGCTGCGGCTGCGGTGGCAGTGCTCGATTGCAGAAATCGCCGGCGATTGAGTGTGGCGGGCATGCGCGGTGCTCCGAACGAGAGGATTGCAGATTTGAGATTTCAGATGTAGAGGCTTAGGGCTGTGTTGCCGGACTATCACTCGCCTAAGGCGCGACTGACCGACTGGGGTCCAAAACTCCCTTGCGGGTTGCATGGCTGGGCCGATCGGCGCCCCCAAGAGTAACGCCACGAGTGGCGCCACGATCAGCATCGTCCCCCAACCCGAATTGAAACCAGCGGCGGCGGCCATCGTTCAAGTCAGTTCGATCTCAACGCACTAGCATCTGAAATCTCACATCTGAGATTTGAAATCGTTTGCGCCCGCCCCCACGCGGCAGTGGTCCAGCATCTCCGCGGGCGTCGTCACGTAGCTCATGTAGAACGGGCCGAATTGGGCGTAGCGGGCGCTCGCTTCGTCGAAACGCATCGTGTACACGATTTCCTTGAGCATCGCCGGGTTGCGGGCCCACAGCGTGACTCCCCATTCCCAGTCGTCCAGGCCCACGGCGACCGTGATCAATTGCGTGACGCGTCCGCCGAACTTCATGCCGCTGCGGCCGTGCTCGGCCATCAGCTTGCCGCGGGCGGGGAAATCCAACAAGAACCAGTTCTCCCCCACCTCGCGCTTCTTGTTCATCGGGTAGAAGCAGGTGTTGGGCCAGGGGGGCAATTCGGGCGTGAGCCGCTGGCGGCGCATCATCTCCTCACGGCTTTCGTACGCCTTCA
This sequence comes from Planctomycetia bacterium, assembly GCA_016191115.1. Lineage (GTDB taxonomy): Bacteria > Planctomycetota > Planctomycetia > Pirellulales > JACPPG01 > JACPPG01. The sequence continues at coordinate 33,505 of JACPPG010000038.1, forward strand.
GCTTCGCCTTGTATGCCGGGCCGTTCGGGTCCTCCCCCTCCTCGACAAGCCGCTGGCCGTATTGCTCGACTGTGGGCACGTACTCCGACACCTCGGTCAGAGACACGAAGGAGTACGTGGGCACGAGCACCGGCCCGAGGCGGCTGGCCATGAGCCGTTGGTGCACGCCGTCGATTACGAAGGGTGATGGATCGAGCAGCATGAGCCCGAAGTCGGCCTTGTGCCCGGCCACGATCGAAGTTTGCAGCCGCTTGGGGGCATCGGGCCCGGCGGAATCGAGCACGGCGATGATTTCCTGGCGGCTGGCCTGGACATCGGCCGCGGGCATCGCGGCGAGCGCGGCCCGATCGAAGCGATAATACAGATGGCTGCAATGCCAGCCCTCGGTGGGCACAAACGAGACTTCGGAGCCGGATTCAGGCGGGGCGTGCGACATGGGCAATTCGATCGAGGGGCACGGAAGGATGTGCGTAACACCCCATGATAACAGACGCCGCGCAGCGGCGGAAATGCGCCTGGTCGAGCGGGTCTGTGGCGCCTTCGATCGAGTGTGTGCCACGGCTTCGATAGAAGCCGTGCGGCGTCGAGCAATGCGTCACGATGCCCATTCTCGTCCGCCGCGATTCGCACTGCTTCTGCGAAGCAGTGGCACACGCCAGTGCACACGCAGTGGCACACAGTGACGCACGCGGACTCGTCGCCCGGACAAAAAGCTCACGCCACAACGGCCGAGAAATCGCCCACCAGCCGCAGGAAGACCTCGCGCGTGACGTGCGCGGGGATGATCTGCCGCACGTCGCCCGGCGCCTTCGCGTACCGGCACAGGCGCAACGCGCCGCCGCGGCGGATCACCAGCTCGTAGTAGCTCGTGCGGTCTTCGTCGCGCTGCGGAGGGCTGGAGCGCATCTGCACCACGCACTCGCCATGGTCGATTTCGACCGGGCTGATCGGCTCCAAAAGGTACGTCAGCCGGGCCGACAGCTTCTCGCCCAGCCGTTTTAGCTCGTCGGGCGTGGCGCCGGCCAGCCGATCGGTCGCCAGCGCGAACGACGTGAACGCGCAGGCCAGGGAGTCGATGGCTGCCAGGTCGCACGTGAACTCCTGCGACGCCTCCCGGGCTTCGATGCGTTGTCCCGCGGCCCCGGCAGCCAGCGCCGCCCGGACTTCTTCCACTAGTGTCATGGTCTCACCTCGATTCTTGCATGCTGTCCCTTTAGCACGCATTCGCGTCATGTAGCAAAGGACTCACTGCGTGGCGTGCGGACGAATGTCTAATGTCTAAATTCAAATGTCTAAAGAAATCCGAAATCCGAAGATCGAATGACGAAGAAAGGGCCCTTTGTTCCGCGTTTCGTCCTTCGGTCATTCGGATTTCTTTAGACAATTGGCTTTCGACATTCGTCATTCCCAATGCTTCCGTGCTATTTCTTCGCTGCCTCCCCGGCCTGCGTCTGCGTGTGCTCCGACCCGTCGAAACTCAGCACCGTGGGCACGTTCTCGAGCAGCGTCTCGATGTGCACCGGGCGCGTCCACAGCCGCTCTAGGTTCTTGAGCGTGTCGCGGGCGTAGTCGAGCTGCAGGTCGACGCCGTTGTATTCGTGCGACAGGAACAGCTCGCCGCGGTTCTTGTAGTTGCCCTCGCGGACCGTGATCAGGGGCTGGCCGCGGTTGGTCAGGCTGAACAAGAGCCTCTGCTTGATCTTGGGGAACTCACGGCTCTCGATTTCATAGTAGTCGGCTTCCTGGTTGTAGCCAAAGGAAAAGAGCTTGTGCTCGCGGCAAAAATCCAAAGTCAGGAAGGTGTCGATGAAGGTCAGGTCGTTGTGGATGCGGCGAACTTCGAAGATCTTCTCGCGCCCCAGCCCTGTCTCGCGGTGCCAGTCGCGCTTGGCCGACAGGTTGTCGCATTCCTCGTATTCCTTGCCGAAGCGGCCGCGGTTCCAGCGGTCCTCGATATCGCGAAACAGCTCGATCCCCAGCTTGTACGGGTTCAGCCGGCCCGGCGAAGTGGCCATCGTGCCGGAGTGATGGTCGCAATAGTGAATCACGTCCTCGGGCGACAGGCCCTGGCGGGTCATGATCGTGGAGTGCCAGTAGCTGGCCCATCCCTCGTTCATGATCTTGGTCTGCGCCTGCGGGGCGAAGTAATAGGCCTCGTCGCGCAACATCGATAGCACGTCGAGCTGCCAGTTCTTCAAGGGCGCGTTCTCGAGCACGAACAGCATGACGTCGCGCACGGGCTCGCTGGGGAAGCGCTCTTCCTCGGCGCGCTTCTGCTTCTGGGCCTCGACGTCGGCCTCTAGCGCCGCTTGTGGATTCACGAACGGGTCCATGTAGCTCTTGGCGTGGAAGCGGCCGGGCTGCGGGGCGTCTTCCTCGTCGCCCGCGGCGTTCAAGTCGAACTTGCGCCGCTGCTCTTGCCGCTTGATGAACGGCGAATGGGCGTCGATCAAATCCTCGATGCTCAGACAGCAGTCGATGAATTCCTCGACCGCTTCGACGCCGAACCGGTCCATGTACCGCCGAATCCGGTTCCCGTGGTTCGCCATGTGGTCCATCATCTTGCGGTCGGTGTGGGCGAACCAGGCGTTGTTCTTGAAGAAGTCGCAATGCCCGTACACGTGCGCCATCACCAGCTTCTGGTCCGTTAGCGCGTTGGACTTCATCAGGTAGGCGTAGCACGGGTCGTTGTTAATCACCAGCTCGTAGATCTTCTGCAGCCCGTAGGCGTAGCCCTTGGCGAGCTGCTCGTACTCCATGCCGAAGCGCCAATGCGGATAGCGGGTTGGGAAACCGCCGTAGGCCGCGATGGCATTGAGTTGATCGCAGTCCACCACCTCGAAGATGGTGTGGTAGAAGTCCAGCCCGTGGCCGCGGGCGTATTCCTCGATCTGCACCTGCAACTCGGCCAGGTCCGCCGGCAGGGTGGTATCGGTGTGCATCGCCATGGCCGTGCCTCTTGCTTCAAGCGTGCCCGGCGGCCTGTTGCGCCGCCGGCGCGGCCTTGTCCCTTATTTGCCCTTCCCCAGAAACGCCTTGATCGAATCGTAGATGGCGTCCTTGTCCCGAATCTCCGACAACACCAGCTTGTCGCCGTGCTCCGAAACGCCCATCCGCAGCGAACGCATGTATTCGCCGCTGCCGTAGGGGCTCTCGACCTGCCCGTAACAAAATAGATTCGCCACCGGCAGCAATTGTTCGCGCAACAGGTGCAGGCTGGCCTCGTTGTCCTCCCCCCAGTTGTCGCCGTCGGAAAACTGGAAGCAGTAAATATTCCAGTCCGACGGGGGGAACTCGCGGGCGATCAAATCGGTGCACACCTTGTACGCCGAGCTGATCCGCGTGCCGCCGCTCTCCCGCGTGCGGTAGAACGTGTCCTCGTCGACCTCCTTGGCCGCTGCATCGTGAATGATGTACCGCGTCTCCAAACCGTTGTACTGGCTCTTGAGCCAGGTATCGATCCAGAAGGCCTCGGTCCGCACGATCTGCTTCTGCTCGTCGGTCATCGAGCCGGAGACGTCCATCATGTAGATGGCCACGGCGCTGGCGTCGGGCTGCGGGATCTTGGTCCAGGAGCGGTAGCGTTTGTCCTCGCGGATCGGCACGACGCGGGGCTGGCCGAGATCGTAGGTGCTTGAGGAAATCTGCCGGCGCAGCGCTTGGATGTACGTGCGCTTGAAATGCCGCAACGACTCGGGCCCCAGGCGGCGGACGCTGGTGTAGCGGGTCTTTTCCTGGGTGACGTTGTTGCGTCCCTTGGGCTCGATGCGCGGGAGCTCGAGCTCGTCGCCGAGGATTTGGGCCAGCTCCTCGAGCGAGATATCGACTTCCAGGATATGCGCGCCCGGGTCGCTGCCGGCCTGTCCGCGGCCGTCCCCCTCCTCGCCTCCCGGCGCGATGGGGGTGCCGACTTCGCCTTCACCTTGCCCGACGCCGCCGGAGCCGTTCTTGCCGAAGCGGAAGTGCGGCACGTCCAATTGCGGGATGGGGATGCTGACCAGGTCGCGCCCCTGCCGGCCGATCATCTCGCCGTGCGTGACGTACTTCCGCAAGTTCTGGCGGATCTTGCCGCGGACGATCTGCCGGAACCGCGACTGGTCGCGCTCTACTTTCATGAACATCGCCGTGCCATTTCCCCTGCCGCGCTGGGCGGCCTGTTGAAAAAGGGGGACAGGCACCTCGCCACGCGCGGAAGGTTGGGAAACCGGGGGCGGCTCGGAGCCAGTCCCCCCTTTTTCAATAGGTGCTAGGGCTTGGTGTCTCCTCGCGCGAAGATGCTGGCCACATAGTTCAGCACGTCCGTGGCGCTTTCATCGTCGTATCCGTAGTCGCGGATCAAGCGACCCTTGACCACGTCGATCTTGGCTTGCGTGTCGGCGTCGACGACCTTGGAGACCAGGCTCGTCAGCTTGATCGAGTCCTTCTGGTCCTCGAACAGCTTCAGCTCCAGGGCCTTGTTGAGCCGCTCGTTGGTCTTGTAGTCGAACTTCCGGCCGTCGATCGACAGCGCGCCGATGTAGTTCATGATCTCCCGGCGGAAGTCGTCCTTGCGGCTATCGGGAATGTCGATCTTCTCCTCGATCGACCGCATCAGCCGCTCGTCGGGCTCCTGATACTGGCCGGTGAACTTGTTCTTCACCTTCTCGCGCTGCGTGTAGGCCTTCACGTTGTCGATATAGTTGCCGCACAACCGCGAGAGCGCGTCCTCGTCGGCCGCGATGGCTCGCTGGACTTCGTTCTTCACGATGTTCTCGTACTCCTCCTTGACCACGCCCAAGAGCTCGCGGTAGTGATTCCGCGTCTCCTCGTTGGTGATCAGGGTGTGGTGCTTGAGCCCGGCCTCGATCTCGTTGAGGACCATGAAGGGATTGATGCTCGTGGCGTCGGGATGGGCCACTAGGGCGTTCGATATCTTGTCCTGCACGTAACGCGGCGAGATGCCGTGCATCCCCTCGCTCGTGGCCTGCTCGCGCAGCTCCTTGACGTTGTCCTCGGTGAAGCCGGGCAGGCTCTTGCCGTTGTACAGCTTCAGCTTCTGCAACAGCGACAAGTTGGCGTTCTTGGGCGGCTCGAGCCGCGTGAGAATGGCCCACATGGCCGCCATTTCGATCGTGTGCGGCGCGATGTGCTTGCCGTGCACCTTGGTGCGGTTGTAGTCCTTTTCGTAGATGCGGATCTCGTTGGTGAGCGTGGTGACGTACGGCACGTCGATCTTCACCGTGCGGTCGCGCAGCGCTTCCATGAACTCGTTGTTCTGCAGCCGCCGGTACTCCGGCTCGTTCGTGTGCCCGAGGATCACCTCGTCGATGTCGGTCTGGGCGAACTTCTTGGGCTTGACCTTGTGTTCCTGGCTTGCGCCCAACAGGTCGTAGAGGAACGCCACGTCGAGCTTCAGAACCTCGACGAACTCGACGATGCCGCGATTGGCGATGTTGAATTCGCCGTCGAAGTTGAACGCCCGTGGATCGCTGTCGCTGCCGTATTCGGCGATCTTCCGGTAGTTGATGTCGCCCGTCAGCTCGGTCGAGTCCTGGTTCTTCTCGTCCTTGGGTTGGAAGGTGCCGATGCCGATGCGGTCCTTCTCGCTGAGGATCAAACGCTTGACGCGGACGTCCTGCACGACCCGCGTCCAATCGCCGGAATAGTGCTTCAGCCGCTCGTTGTAGACGTAGCGGCAGAACGGGCAGAGCTCGCCGCCGATGCGAACGCGGTTTTCGCCGGCGCCGCGCTCGACGTTGAGGTTCGCTTCGACGTCGCCGCGGAAGCGATTGGGAATGAGGTGCAGGGGCTCTTCGTTCATCGGGCACCAGTGCACGGTGCCACGGTTCTCAAGGTCCACCCAGCCCAGGGTGAACAAGGCGCCTTCGTCGCGCGCCGAATAGCGTTCCAGCCCCTTCTTCAGCAGCCGGGCGATGGTGCTCTTGCTGCTGCCGACAGGGCCGTGCAGGAGCAAGACGCGTTTTTCAATGCCGTAGCCCTGCGCGGCGCTCTTGAAGGCGTTCACGAGCACGGCCAGCGGACCTTCGAGTCCGAAAACGGCGTCGGCCCCTTCGCCGTCGGGGTCCTGGAAGAATCGATACCGAATCCGCTTCTCGCGTCCTTCCTCGAACGTGTCCGTCCCATAGGACAGGATCATGTCGTAGACGCGCTCGAAAGCGTTGCGGGTAACGCGGGGCTGGTGCCGGGCTACGTCCAGATACTCCTCGAACGAGCCCTCCCAGTTCTTCTTGCGGAACTGTTCGAGGTCCTGACGCTCGGCGATAATCGAGATGATCGAACGTCCGTCATTCATGGCGGCTACTCCACGACGTTTCCGTCGTTCCCCTAGCGCGGAGGCGGCGATCTTGATCCCCCGCTGTTGACGATGTTGCGCTGGTTACGGACTTGTTCCCCTCGGGCCGCGATCGCGCTGGGCGATCCCCCCGCTTCGCGGCCGGAACGTGGCGTCGGACTATCCATTCCTAGACCCCGTTGACCGAATTGTGTTCGTTGTGTCCATGGACTCACCCAGCCGCGGCACGTTACCGTGCTTGGGGAAGCAACTGCCGGACCGCGCAGCGTGAAACGCTCAATCGCCTGAGCGACCGGATGGAAGGTTGGAAAAGAACGCCCGGTGCGGAAGTGAACCGAAGGCAGGCCGTGCCTCTGCTCTGGTGCCGAGATGCTGGACTTCCGGATCCCGCACCTCGCCTATCTCAACTTCAAGTATTGCTTCGATCCGCAATGGCGGCAATACATCCTTTAGGCCAGGCGCTCGGACGGGGGCCCAGGCCGTGGGCGGAGCGATCGCGCTGCAAAACCCTCCATGTGCTCGGGTTAGCAGTCCTATTTGCCGGCGAAATCGGCACCACACGACGCTAGCGGGGCTTCCACGGCCGCGATTTGAAACGTCCTCGGCAACCGTTTCGGGACCAAGAACCCCTAGGAAATCCAAGCCGCCACCCCGCCCGGCCCCAGCGCCACGGCTCCGCGGAGTTATCCCGCGTCACGCCAACAGTCGCTGGACGCTCTCCATCAGCCGGTCCATGGCGAACGGCTTGCGGATGTAGTCGTCGACGCCGAGCATCTCGGCGTACGCCTTGTGCCGGCTCCCCTCGTTGGCCGTGATCATGATCACCCGCATCGGCACCGGCCGCGTCCGCCGCAGCTTCTCCAGCACCAGGAATCCGCTCCGCTTGGGCATCATCATGTCCAGGATCAACAGGTCGGGGTCCTCACGCTCGGCCATGGCAAGGCCCTGATTTCCATCGCGGGCGACGAGGATTTTGTAGCCGCGGGCCTCGAGCGCCAAGCGGATCGACTCGACGATTTCCGAGTCGTCGTCGACCAGCAGGATTCGTTTGGCGGCTATTTTTTCGGACTGTTCTGTTGTCATCGTTGTGTCCGCGTCTGGCACCGGAGTGTGGCTGGTGGCCCGCAAGCCATCAGGATTAGCCGAGATTGCGTCGGTTTGCAACCCGCCGCCGGCGAAAACCAGGGCCGTTCACCGATTCAAGCTTGCCGGCGGCGCACCGGCGGGAAAGTGGGACAGGCACCGAGACGCAACGTTGGTCTGAAAGGACTTGCGCTGTTTATGCTCGGAGCCAGTCCCATTTTCCCGCCGGCGCGCCGCTGCGCAGCTCGTGCGCGGTTCTCCCGATGCCTCGATCGGGTTACACTGCGAGCGCGATTTCGAGGGCAATCTTCGGCCCGTCGCGAACGAAGTGCTTGTAAGAGGACGCGTATGCAGCCGCGAGTCTTGGTGTTGTCGGCTTCCGTGGGCGCCGGCCACGTGCGCGCGGCGGAAGCGGTCGAGCTGGCGCTGCGGCGGATCGCGCCGGACGTCGCCGTCGAGAACCGCGACGTGCTCGATTTCACCAATGCGGTCTTTCGCCGCGTCTACAGCCAGGCCTACCTGGACCTGGTCAACTACTTTCCGCACTTCGTGGGGTATTTCTACGACTGGCTGGAAGGGGACGGAGAGCTGCGGAAGCGAAAGCGCGACCGTCTGCGGCAGGCCGTGCAGAAGCTGAACCTGCGCGCCTTCGAGCGGTTTCTCACCGACCAGCAGTGGAACCTGGTCATCAATACCCACTTCCTCTCGGCGGAGCTCATCGCCACGCTCCGCAACCGCGGCGAGCTCGGCCTGCCGCAGGTCACCGTCTGCACCGACTTCGACACCCATCGGCTGTGGATCAACCAGCCCTGCGAGAAGTATTTCTGCGCGACGGACGAGGGATCGCTGCACCTGCAGCACTACGGCGTGCCGGCCGGCGACGTGGTGGTGACCGGCATCCCGATTCACCCCGTCTTCGCCACGCCGTGCGACCGCGCCGCGTGCCTGGCCCAGCAGGGCCTGATCGGCGACCGGCCGGTCGTTTTGCAGTTGTGCGGCGGCTTCGGCGTCGGCCCGGTCGAGGCCGTCTATCGCGGCTTGCTCGACGTGGCGATGCCGATCGAGTTGGCCGTCGTCTGCGGTCGCAACCAGGAACTCAAGGACGCTTTGGAAGCCCTGCCGGTGCCCGACCGGCACCGCGTCAAGATCATCGGCCTCACGCGCCAGATCGACCAGTTGATGGGCTGCGCTGACCTGGTGGTGTCGAAGCCGGGCGGGCTGACAACGTCCGAGATCCTCGCCCGCGGCGTGCCGATGGTCGTCGTCAATCCGATTCCCGGCCAGGAGAGCCGCAACAGCGACTACCTGCTGGAAAACGGCGCGGCGGTGAAAGTCAATCACGCCTGCACGCTGTCGGCCAAAGTGAGCGAGCTATTGGCCGATTCCGCGCGGCTGGCGCGGCTGCGCGAAGCGGCCCGCCGGCTGGGCCACCCGCAAGCGGCTTTCGACGTGGCCCGCCTGAGCCTGAAAGTGATCGGCATTGACGTAGCGGTGCCGCAGCCGGCCGTGAGCAGCACGAACGGTGATTGACGCCCGGCGGCACTTGGAGATGATGAGTCGCGAGCGCGGTCGGGAGGGCGAGGCTCCCGCCGGGCCGGCACCCCGTGGACGACTCTGGTGTGCGGCTCGGCGGGAGCCTCGCCCTCCCGATATGTCCGCGCTGTTGCAAGTCTCCTCGCTGTCCACTGACCATCGTCACCATCGTCCACTGACCACTTGCTCCCCGTGAATCGCCCGGTCCAACTCGCCGACTCGCCCGCCGCCGCGCCGCGCGCGCGCCCGCCGCTGCCCGCGAACGTCAAGCTCTTGGGAGTGACGAGTCTGGTGAACGACATCGCCAGCGAGATGCTCTATCCGCTCTTGCCGGCACTTCTAACCACGCTCTTAGGCACCGGCTACCGCCAGATTGGCCTGGCCGTGGGCATCATTGAAGGCGCGGCCGAGGCCGTCTCCAGTGTCTTGAAGCTGTTCGCCGGCGGATGGTCGGACCGCACCGGACGACGCAAGGGTTGGATCGTCGTCGGCTACGCCGCGTCGGCCGTGGCCAAGCCGCTGATGGGACTAATTGTCTATCCCTGGCAACTGCTGGCCTGCCGCGTCGGCGATCGGCTGGGAAAGGGGCTGCGCACCTCCGCCCGCGACGCCGTGATTGCCGAGTCGACGCCGCCGGCCATCCGCGGCTGGGCCTTTGGCTTCCACCGCGGCATGGATCACATCGGCGCGGCGATCGGTCCGCTGCTGGCCACCGGCTTCCTGTACTTGTGGCCCGACCGGTTGCAGACCTTGTTCCTGCTCTCGGCGATTCCGGGCACCGCGGTCATCGCGATCCTGGCATTCGGGCTGCGCGAGCCACCGCACAGCGTTTCGGCCGCCGAGCCCTTCGCATTGTCGCTCGCGCCCTTTGAGCGCAACTTCCGGCTGTACTTGCTGTCGCTCGCCGTGTTCACGCTGGGCAATTCGAGCGACCTGTTTTTGCTCGCGCGCTCCGGCGAGCTGGGCGTCCCGGAGATGATGCTGCCCGTGATGTGGTTCGCTTTCCACGTCGCCAAGAGCACAGGCAACATGCTAGTGGGGCGCGTTGTCGAACGCGTCGGCGCGCGGCGGCTGATCTTCGCCGGCTGGTTGGCCTACGCGGTAGTCTATCTGGGCTTTGCCTTGGCCGACCGCGCGTGGCACGCCTGGGCGCTATTTCTCTCGTATGCGATCTTCTATTCGCTGACTGAGCCGCCGGAGAAGACGATTGTCGCGCAACTGGTGCCCGGCAACCGTCGAGGGCTGGCGTACGGCTGGTACAACTTCGCGATCGGCGTCGCGGCCCTTCCGGCCAGCCTGCTCTTTGGATTTCTGTACAAAGACTACGGCGCGCTCGCGGCGTTCAGCACCGGCGCCGGACTGGCAGTCGTGGCGGCCGTGCTGTTGACCGCGGTAAGGACAGAGCCGCGTAGCGGCGAAATCGCGTAGCCGTGGGTGTAAACCCACGGTCGGCGGCAAGAATCCATATCCTCAAGCCCCGCGAGGGGCGACATCGAATCCCGCTCTCGTGGTCCAATCGATCGTCTTAGCGACAGCCGAAACCTCGCTTCTTCGTGTTCTTCGTGCCGTCGTGGTTCGATCCTGATTTGATTCGGTTTGCGGACTACGCACCGTCCCGCACGATCTCAAATGCCGCGGCGAGCTCGGGCGGGATCCGCGCCAAAGCCCGCGTGCCGAAATTCACGAACGCCCATTCGGTCGAGGCGGTCGCCAGCACAGCGTCGTCCGCGCGGCGGATCATCTTGTAGCGCCGCAGGCAGGACAGTCGCTTGAAGTCGGCCACCCACGTGCGCACCACCACCTCGTCTCCCTCGTAGGCGCTCGCCAGGTACTTGATCTCGTGGGCCCGCACCACGAAGCCGGCGCCGATCCGCTGGTACTCCTCGGCCGGCCACCCCTGAGCGGCCGAATGCGCAAGCGCCGCCGCCAGCGCCCAGCGCAAGTACTCCAGGTTATTCACGTGCCCCAACCGATCGATGGCCTGCCGTGTGACAATCAGATGATGTTCGTAGATGGCAGGCATGCGGGGAGCAGTGATCAGTAATCAGTGGTCAGAGGCTGGAGATCGGAGGCTGGAGGCTTGAGGAAGAACGCTGGCACGGTCCTGTCCCGCCTTTCCTTCAGCCTGAAGTCTGAATCCTCCGCAGTGGCGATTGTTGAATATTTGCCCATTTGAACGGTTCTCATCGCTCGACTCCAGCGTGCACGATGAAAGAGTAGGTTTGTCCGTCCTGGGAAGGGAACCGCCAAGGCGCCAAGGACGCCAAGAGGGGGCCTCGATCGCGTAGAATGGTTAGCTATGAGCGAAGCGTCTCGTCGTATTCCACGCGAACGACATCGCATACATTCTTTACTGCGCAATGTGGGGATTTCGGTGACGTGCTCATGATGATCGAAGCAGTAACCCCCATTCGGCGCCGCCGACTCCAATTCGGTTCGCTTTCTTGGCGATCTTGGCGCCTTGGCGGTTTGTCCGTCCTGGGAAAGGGAACCGCCAAGGCGCCAAGGACGCCAAGAGGGGGTCTCGATCGCGTAGAATGGTTAGCTATGAGCGAAGCGTCTAAGCACCGGTGGTTTCAGTTTGGGCTGCGAAGCCTGCTTCTCGCGATGACCGCATGGGCGTTGGTCGCGGCGGCTATGCCTGGGGCGTTGAAAGCCTATCGCGAATGGCGGGAAGGACCTGTTGGCGCTCCCGGTAGGATCGCGCCATTCCCTAATAATATCTCATGTTCCTTCGACGTCATTGAGGACAATGCCGAACCGATGGCAATAGAGTCCGTCGCCACCGAATAACAGCTACAGGACTTCAATCATGCCAACCACCACCATCGTACCTCCACCCGGCCCAAAATCTTTTCTCGGCATCCGTCTCGCCCGGCGGCTGCAGCGGGACGTGCTGGGGTTCAGCATGGATCTAGCCCGGCAGTACGGAGACATCGTCGCGTTCCGTTGCGGGCCGGTGCGGTTTTTTCAGTTTACGCATCCCGATCAGATTGCCGACGTGCTCGTGCGCGAGGCTCGCAAATTCCACAAGCCCCGCCGCCTGAAAAGGATTCTCGGCAAATGGGACGGGCAAGGGCTCATCCTCAGCGACGGCGAGCTGTGGGTCCGCCAGCGGCGGCTGGTGCAGCAGGCCTTTCAGCCGCGCCGCGTGCAGGCCTACGCCGCCGACATGGTCCGCGCGGCCGATCGGATGCTCGCCCGCTGGGAAGGCGCCGGCACGCTCGACATGGTCGCCGAGCTGCACCGGGTGACGCTCGACATCGTCTGCAAGACGCTCTTCGGCGTCGACGTGGCCGACCATGCGGAAATCCGCGAGACGGTGCAGACCTTGCAGGAGACGGCCGTCCGCGAGATGGGCCGGCTGGTGCCGCTGCCCGACTGGCTCCCCTTGGCCGGCAAGCGCCGCTTCCGCGAGGCGATCCGCTACATGAAGGCGCTCCTGGACGAGATCATCCGCAAGCGTCGCGCCACGCGCGAGGATACGGGCGACCTCCTGTCGATGCTGCTGTTATCGGTCGACAGCGAAGGGGACGGCGCCGGCATGAACGACCAGCAAGCCCGCGACGAAACGATGACGCTCCTTCTGGCCGGGCACGAGACGACGGCCACGACGCTCGTGTGGGCTACTTGGCTACTGGCCGCGCACCCGGAGATTCAGGAGCGCACCGCGGCGGCGGTCGCCGACGTGCTGGGCGACCGGCTACCGACCTCGGACGACGTGCCGCGCCTGTCGGCGGTCGACATGGTGATCAAGGAGGCGATGCGGCTCTACCCGGCCGTGTACTTCACGTCGCGCGAGGCGGCGCAGGAAGTGACGATCGGCGGTTGCCGCATCCCGCCCGCGAGCCAGGTACACCTGGTGCCGTACGTTGTTTATCACGACGCCCGCTGGTTCGACGAGCCGGAGTCGTTCCGGCCGGAACGTTTTGCGCCCGGTTACGAGGACCGGCTGCCGCAATTCGCCTATTTCCCGTTCGGCGGCGGCCCGCGCGTATGTATCGGCAAAGGGATGGCGACGATGGAGGCGACGCTCATCCTGGCGTCGCTCCTGCAGCGGTATCGCCTGGCGCCCGCGCCGGGCCAGGGCCCGCCGGAGATGGAAGCGCAGATTTCGCTGCACCCGAAAGGCCCGGTGCGGCTGTCGATCGAGCGACGGGGCGGCGCGGGAGAAGCGGCGACGAGAAAGTCAGCCATTGGCGCGACGTGAAGGGGCCGTGCTGCGTCTTGGGGGGGCGGGCATCTTGCCCGCCTGTTTAGCCCCGGCGGCCACGCCGGGTGAACTGGACAAGACGTTGACTGCGCAGAGGCGGGCAGGATGCCCGCCCCCCAAAGCGCCGCGTGGACGCGGCGGCTCAGCGTTACACCAGAATCTCCACGCCGTACTTGGCCGCCAGCGCCTTGATGGCCGCGAGATCGCCGAAGCTGACGGCGTCGACTTCCTTGAAGAAGTTGGCGAAGCGGCCGGGGATAACCCACAAGAGCAGCCGACCTTCGGTCGTGCCTGCGTTGCGAAACGTGTGCGGCACATCGCGCGGGCCGGCCAGCATCGTGCCCGGCGGGGCGGCTACCTTCCGCTCGCCGATCGTCAGCTCGAACGCCCCTTCGAGGATGTAGAAAATCTCCGTCTCGTGGCGGTGCACGTGCAGCGGCGGGCCGTGGCCGGCGGGAATCCGCTGCTCCAGCAGGGCGTACGCGCCGCCGGTCTCCTCGGGCAGCACCTTGAAGATACTCTCGTCGCCTAGCACCGTGACCATTTTGCCGGAGCCGGGCGGATGCACGATCGGCGCGGCCAATTCAGAGTGCGGCAGGAAGGGCGGGTTGTCGGGCATGGGGGATTCCTTTGTCGGCTGTGATTTGTGCCGCAGCGCTGTGCGGCGACGGGATCCTTTCCCGTTTAGCCCCGGCGGCCACGCCGGGCAAACCGCGCAAGACGTCCTTCCGCGCCGCGAAGGCGGGCAGGATGCCCGCCCCCCGGTCACGCCAGGATATCGCGGATGACGCTGCCGTGCACGTCGGTCAGGCGGCGGTCGATGCCGTTGTGCCGGTAGACGAGCCGGGTGTGGTCGATGCCCAAGAGGTGCAGCACCGTGGCGTGTACGTCGTAGCAGTAGGTCGGGCGCTCGACCGCCTTGTACGACCACTCGTCGCTTGCGCCATAGGTCACGCCGCCGCGGATGCCGCCGCCGGCCAGCCACGTGGTGAACGTGAACGGGTTGTGGTCGCGCCCCTTGCTCCCCTGGCTGCACGGCATGCGGCCGAATTCGGTGGTCCACATCACGATCGTGTCGTCCAGCAGCCCGCGCTCCTTCAGGTCGACCAACAGCGCCGCGGCCGGCCGGTCCATGCTCGCCCCCATGTCGCCGTGGTCGCGAGCGATGTCCTCGTGCGAGTCCCAGTTGCGGCGCGGGAAGCCGTTGTCGGCCCCGCTCCACACTTGCACGAACCGCACGCCGCGCTCCAGCAGCCGCCGCGCGACCAGGCAGTTGCGGCCGAAGTCCTCGGTCACTTTCTGGTCGAGCCCGTAGAGCGAAAGCGTCCGTGCCGTCTCATCGGCGAGATTGAGCACCTCGGGCGCGCTCGATTGCAGTTTCGCCGCCAACTCGTAGCTGGCGATCCGGGCGTCGAGCTGCGTGTCGCCCGGCCGCTCGGCCTGATGGGCTCGATTGAGCCGCTCTAGCAGCGCCAGGCCGTCCGCCTCGCTATCGCGATTGATGAACCCGGCCGTGGCGGGCGGGAACAGGTCGGCAATCGGGTTGGTGGCGGACGGGCGGATCATCGTCCCCTGGTGCGCCGCCGGCAGGAACCCGGCCGTCCAGTTGCCCGGCCCGTTGGGGGCAAACCCGCGCGCGTCGGGCAGGACCACGAAGGTCGGCAGGTTCTCGTTCATGCTCCCCAATCCGTAGCTCAGCCATGCGCCCATCGCCGGAAAGCCAGGCAGCACGAAACCGGAGTTCTGCATGAACGTCGCCGGGCCGTGCACGTTCGACTTCGAGATCATCGAATGGATGAAGGCCATCTCGTCGACGCACGCCGCGAGGCACGGCACCAGGTCGCTCACCCACTTGCCGCATTGGCCATACTGCTTCCAGCCCCAAGGGCTTTGCATGCACTGGCCCGGCTCGCTCTGAAAGAGCTCGACCTTCTCGCCGGGATCGAACGGCTGGCCGTGGCGGCGGATGAGCTCCGGCTTGTAGTCGAACGTGTCGCACTGACTGGCCGCGCCCGACATGAACAACTGCACAACGCGGCGAGCGCGCGGCGGGTGATGCAGGCGGGCTGCGTCCGATCCTTTCCGCCCAGCAGGCGGCGCAGCGAGCAGACCGTCCTGGGCCATAAGGTGCGCAAGCGCAATCCCGCCCAGTCCGCCGCCAAGCTGCCAAAGAAACTCACGGCGCCGCACGTCAGGTTCTCCTAATATCGAAATTCAAATGTCTAATCTAATGAAGGACGAATGACCGAATGACGAAACGTTTCGGATTTCGTGCTTCGGATTTCTTTAGACATTTGGATTTAGACATTAGACTTTCCTCTCCGTGTCTCCGTGCCTCCGTGGTGAAGCATTTACCCTAGTCCACGAAGACGAATTCGTTGGAGTTGAAGATCAGCCGGCAGGCGTTGGCCAGGCCGTGCCTTGCCGCGTATTCCGTGAGCCATTGAGCTTCTTCCGCGCGCGGCGGGCGGGCCAGCGCTAGCCGGTACGCCGCATCGATCTGGCTGGCCGGATCGGCCGACATTTCACGCACTCGTGCCGCGAAATGCTCGGCCTGCCGCACGAACAGGGCATTGTTCATGAGCGCCAGCGCCTGCAAGGCCGTCAGCGTCGTATTGCGCTTCGGCGCCAACAGCGACGGGTCCGGGCAGTCCAGACATTCCATCAACGGGTCGGGTACGCTGCGGACGATGAAGCGATACACGCTCCGCCGCCAGGCCGCCGGATCGTCGACGTCGAACCGCGCGTAGTCGTACACCGGCGAGTGGTCGTCCTTGAAGGCGAACTGCCGCACGGACGGGCCGCCCATCGTCAGGTCCAGCTTGCCGCTCGTGGCCAGCACCGCGTCGCGGATGGCCTCGGCGTCGAGCCGCCGGCGGTTTGCGCGCCACAGGTAACGGTTGCCGGCGTCGCGCTTCTCGTTCTCAGCGTCGCCGGTCGAGGCCTGGCGGTAGACGTTGCTTGTGACGATCAGCTTGTGCAGCTTCTTGAGCGATTCGCCTTGCTCGAGAAACTCGACGGCCAGCCAGTCCAGAAGCTCCGGGTGCGATGGCGGCGAGCCCATCCGGCCGAAATCGTTGGGCGTGTCGACCAGGCCGGCGCCGAAGTGATAGTGCCACACGCGATTCACGATCGACCGCCGCGCCAGCACGTTGGCCGGATCGGCGATCCACCGGGCCAGCGCCGCGCGGCGGCTCCCTTCGTTGGCGGCGTCCGCCAGCGCAAACTCCCGCGGCAGGCCCTTCACGCACTCTAGCGCGCCGGGCGACGCCGGCTCACCCGGCGCCTTCACGTCGCCACGCGCCAGCACGTACACCGGCCGAGGCTCGATCGATTTTAGCGCATAGACCAGCTTCTCCGTGCCGTCGGCGCCGCGATACGGCCGATCGGCGCGATCCACGCCGCCGAACACCGCCTGCAACCGATAATAATCCTGTTGCGCGATCGGATCGAACTTGTGGTTGTGGCAGCGGGCGCAGTGGACTGTCATGCTCACGAACGTCGACATCGCGGTCATCACCATGTCGTCCCGGTCGTTGCTGCGGGCAATCGCCTTGTCGACCGTTCCCTCGCGCAGCTCGGTATGGCCGACAAAGTCCCAGGGCCCCGCGGCCACAAAGCCGGTGGCGACCGTGGCCTGCGGATCGTCGGGAAAGAGCACGTCGCCGGCCAGTTGCTCGAGCACGAAACGCGAGTACCGCTTATCGCTGTTGAAGGCGGCGATCACGTAGTCGCGATACGGCCAGGCGTTCGCGCGCGGCTTGTCCTTGTCATAGCCGTGCGACTCGCCGTAGTGCACCACGTCCAGCCAGTGCCGGCCCCACCGTTCTCCATAGCGCGGCGAAGCGAGCAAGCGGTCGACCTGCCGCTCGTAGGCGTCGGGGGCTTCATCGCTCAGAAAGGCCTCGACCTCCGCCGGCTCAGGCGGCAGCCCCACCAGATCGAACGACAGCCGGCGCAAAAGCGTGCGGCGATCGGCCGCGGGCGCGCGCCGCAGGCCGTGCTCGTCGAGCTTCGCCAGCACAAAGGCATCGATCGGCGTGCGAATCCACGGCGACTCGATCGCCGGCGCCGGCCGTCGCACCAATGGCTCAAGCGACCACCACGGGCCAGGCGCCTTCTTGTCGACCAGCTTCACGCCGTCAGGCCAGTAGGCGCCCCCTTCGATCCAGCGGCGGATTGCCGCCACTTCCGCGGCCGCCAACGGAGGCCCTTCCTTGGGCATCTCGGGCTTCTCGCCCGAAATGTGGTCCACGAGCAGGCTTTCTCCCGGCTTATCCGGCACGATGGCCGGTCCGCTGTCGCCTCCGGCAAGGGCCTTCTCTCGGGATTCGAGCCCCAGGCCCCCTTTGGCGTGCTCGCCGCTGTGGCAGCTAACGCATCGGCGCTCGAGAACCGGCACCACCGACTGGCGGAATAGGGCGGCCGCGGCGTCGTCAGCCGCGTGGGCGCGCGCCGGCGGGGCCAGCAGAAGCACCGCGATCCAGGCGAATATGTCACGACCGCGCATCACGTTCCGCCAAAACCTTGCATTTCCAGGCCGCAAAACGCCGGTTGCCAGGATATCACGCCGCCGGCGCGGCCGCCAAACGGCTCGGGAGGGCGAGGCTCCTGCCGAGCCGCGACGCGCGACGTGCTGCCGCAGGGTCCCTCGCGCTCCCGGAAAGGCGGGCAAGATGCCCGCCCCCCCAGGGCCCCGTTCACAGATTCAAGCTTGCCGGCGGCGCACCGGCGGGAAAGTGGGACAGGCACCGAGACGCAACGTTGGTCTGAAAGGACTTGCGCTGTTTATGCTCGCAGCCAGTCCCATTTTCCCGCCTCGCCATTTTGAAAAACACGCACCCCGGTCGCTTGCTTCCCCATGGCCACCGGCGATTCACCTCAGCCTTACGTTCTGGTCGTCTGCCCGACGTGCAGGACCCGCCTGCACCCGCGCCGCGAGTTATTGGGCAAGCGCGTCCGTTGCCCGGACTGCGGCGTGCCGGTCCGCGTCGTCGAGCGCACGCCGCAATCGGTCGCCGCGGTGCGCGAGAAGGAATCGCCGGGCGAATACCGGCTTTCGGAGACCGATCAGCCCGTCGTGCCGATCGAGACGGTGGCGGTGACGTGCCCCACCTGTGGCACGAAGCTGCATCCGCGCGTCGCATTGGTCGGCAAGCGCGTTCGATGCCCAGACTGCCGTCGGCCGGTAACGGTTCCCGAGCCGCGTGAGGAGAAGCCGATCAAAGCGCCACCACGGCCGGCGGGGGCGTACGGCATCGGCGCCGCGCCCGAGCCGATCGCCATGCCGGAGACGGTTTTGCAGGATCTGGACAGGACCATCACCGCGCCGCCGCCCGAGCCGGCGCCGCGGTTGTGGTTCGTGACCGGCGTGTTCGGTTTTCCCTGGTATCCCGGCACGATTTCACGGTGGATGATTCTGACGTTGTTCCTCTTGTTCGCCAACACGATCGTGGTCTTCGGCGGAAAGGCGATTATGGGCATGGTCGCCGGCGCCGGCGCCGGCGACGCCTACGCCACCGCCTTCAAGGTCGCCCTGTCGGTGGCCCTGGGGATGATCGTCTGGACGCTGACGATGGCGTACATCGCGGGCTGCGTGGTGACGGTCATTCGCGACACGGCGGCGGGCAACAACGACATTGAGGATTGGAGCGACACCGAGATAACCGAGGGGTTCCTCCGCAGCATATACCTGTGGTTTCCACTCGTGGCGGCCGGCGCCGTGTGCTACGGCATCCACTACGTGACGGCCATGTTCGCGCCCGAGTGGGCCGTGGCGGTTTCCTCGGTGGCGCTGCTCGTGCTGTTTCCCATCTTTTTCGTGTCGGCCCTGGAGCATGGTTCGGCCCTGGTGCTCGTAAGCCCGACAGCGCTGCGGCTCATTTCCGGTTTCTGGTGGGGCTGGCTGTTGCTTTACGTCGAGGTGGGGCTGGTGACCGGCGGCTGGGCAGGGCTGTCGTGGCTGGGATTGGACCGGCTGCCGTACGTCACCGCCCTTTTGGGTGCTCCGGTGCTGGCCGCCGTGATCTTTATCGACGCCCGGCTGCTGGGCCGCTTCCTGCTGCGCGCCGCGGAAGTCGTCGAAGAGCGCCGGGCGCTGCGGGAAGAGCAAGAGAACGTGGATGCGGAGGAAGAGCATCGAGCGCGAAACGGCGGCGCGTGACGAGCGCGCCGCGCGCGGCGGAAATCCCAGGGGTGGCCACCCCTGGGCTTCGCAAGCGATTTCAAGTCTCCTGCCAGCCGCCCGCTGCCGCCTCCTGCCTCACGCCGCCAGCTCTCCGGCGAAGATTCCGTCGCCGCATAGCTCGGCGATCGACTCGAGCACGACGTCGGGGCAATAGGCGTAGCGGGCCAGGTCCTCGCGGCGCGTTCCGCCGGAGAGCACGAGCACCGTGCGGTAGCCCAATTGCACGCCGCCCAGGATGTCGGTCTCCATCGTATCACCGATGATCGTGGTTTCCTCGGCACGCAAGTGCAGCTCCTTGCGCGCGGCCCGCATCATGACGGGGCTGGGCTTCCCGACGCTGAAGGCTCGCACTCCGGTGGCCGCTTCGAGCATCGCCACGATCGCCCCGCAGCCCGGTCGCAGCCCGTGCGCAGTGGGGCAGTTCGGATCGAGGTTCGTGGCGATCAGCTTGGCGCCGTCGACGATCATCTGCACGGCCGCTTCGACCACCTCCATCGTCATCGTCCGCCCTTCACCCACGACGACATAATCCGGGGCGTGATCGACGATGGCGTAGCCGTTTGAATGGAGCGCGTTCAACAGTCCGCCTTCGCCGATGACGAAGGCCGTGCCGCCCGGTTTCTGCTGGGCCAGAAAGCGGGCCGTGGCCATGGCGCAAGTGAAGATGTGGTGCTCCTCGGCCGCCACGCCCATCCGCACGAGCCTGGTTGCCACGTCGCGGCGCGTCCGCTGGCTGTTGTTGGTGAGAAACAAAAACGGCACCTGCCGGGCGATCAACTGGTTGATAAAGTTGTCGGCGCCAGGGATCAGGTTGCGGCCCCGATAGATGACACCGTCCATATCGATCAAGAAACCACGCGTCATGGGAAGTATCCTTGTCACGGCTTTGGTCCGTTTTTTGTCCTGGTGGTTGTTCATGCCGACTGCCACGCCGGAGCATGCCAAAGGAATGTTCGCGGCGCGCGAGCAGCGGATAAGAACTTGCTAAAGGTCCATGGCCTGCCGCCGGGAGCCCCCGCACCGCAAAGCAAATGTCGCGCCGTGTCCGCCGCGCGGGCCGTGGTCGGGCCGTATCTCATGGCGCCGCCACCTTCTCGCGATGCTAGCCGCGGCGCCAGCGAAAACGGCGGAAATCACGCCGCCGCCCCCACGTTGCGCGCGTTTTGGGCAGTCGAGCCATTGTGCCACGCGCAGCGGCGGACGGTGGCAAGATATGGGCACGAAGCTGCAGGGCCATTCTGTTTTTCAAAATGGCGAGGCGGGAAAATGGGACTGGCTCCGAGCATAAACAGCGCAAGTCCTTTCAGACCAACGTTGCGTCTCGGTGCCTGTCCCACTTTCCCGCCGGTGCGCCGCCGGCAAGCTTGGCATGGATCATCGGCGTGCGAATGACGCGTAGCGGCAACTGAGAAGCGCTCCTGGCTCGCCCCTCCATGCAGACTTCCCTCTCCCGTCCACATGTGTGGCGCTGTTTCCCTGTTTGCACCGCGGCCGTGCGCGCGCTGGGGGCCTCGATCGCGCTTTTGGCGCTGGTCCTCCCGGCGCAGGCCCTGGACACGGCCATTCCCTTCGATGGCGGGGACGTCAGCCGCGGCATCCTCGGCCCCGGCACGGGCGTGATCGTCGGGTTCGTGGATAGCGGCGTCAACAGCGCCCACCCCTTCCTGACCGGCAACGATTCGCTCGGCCAGCCGCGGTTGGTCGCCCAGGCCAACTTCGTCACCAGCGAACCGGCCAACACGGGGGCGGACGTGTACGGGCACGGCACGGCCGTGGCAGGCGTCGCCCTGGGCAATGACACTATCAACGCGATCCCGTTTAGCGGCATGGCCCCCGATGCACGCTACGTCAACGCCCGGGTGCTCGACAGCACCAACTCGTTCGCGACCACGGACTGGGTCGTCAACGGGCTGCAGTTCGCGCTGGCGAACAACGCCGACGTGATCAACCTGTCGCTGGTGTTGAACGCGACGCAGTCCGACGGCAATACGCAGCTCGACAACCTGATCGACTACATCGTCGACACGCGCGGCGTGTTCGTGTCGACGGCGGCCGGCAACTTCGGCAACGCCCAGCCGCCGCACGGCATCGGGGCAGCCCGCAACGGCTTTACGATGGGCGCCTTGACGGCCAATTACTCGCGGGTGGCCCCCTTTTCCGACGCCGGCGCCACGTCCGATCTCCGCTCCAAGCCCAACATGGTCGCCCCCGGCGACACCATCACCACGGCCAACATCAACTTCGCCAGCGGACCCCTGGTGGCGAACTGGACGGGCACCAGCTTCTCCTCGCCGCAAGCCGCCGGCATGGCGGCCCAGTTGATCGACTACGGCCGCGACCACTCGCTGTCGACCGACACGCGCGTGCTGCGGGCGGTGATGATGAACTCGGCCGCCAAGACGCTCGACAACGACGGCAGCGCCTGGGCCCATACCGACACGCTCGCGCTGGACAATCAACAGGGGGCCGGCCGGCTGGACGCCGTGGCCGCGGCCAATCAGTACATCGCCGGCCGTTTCGACCCCGGCACCGTGCCCAACACCGGCTGGTCGTTGCACGACATCCTGGGCATCAACAACCCGTCGACCACGCTGGAGAAGTTTTCGCTGGCGAGCACACCGTCGCTGGGGTCGTACATCGATGCCACGCTGGTCTGGAACCGGCACATCCGCTGGTCCGACAACGGCATTCCGGGCGTGATCGATCCGGCCGATTCGTTCCTCGTCGACAATGGAAATAGCCCGCAAGACAATTTGAACCTTGCCCTGTTCCGCGACGGGGTGCAGGTGGCGCAGAGCGTGAGCAGCGCCGACACGGTGGAGAACATTCATTTTCTGGTCAGCCAGGCAGGGAACTACGAATTGCGCGTGAGCCGCGCGTTCGGCTTCGATCCGGGCGAGACGTACTCGCTGGCGTGGCATTCGGTGGCGGTGCCCGAGCCGGCTGCGCTAGCTCTGGCGGCCGCGGCCCTGGTAAGCCTGCCGCTCCTTTTGAGGCGGCGTCGACAGGGGCGCTTTAGCCGGTAGAATCTCCTGCGGCAGCCACGGCCTGCCGTCCCTCGCGTTCCCGGGAGCAACCTGCTCTGCGCGGGGTGACGCGCATCAATCATCCCGCCGCTTGCCGGAGTCGCGCGTTTGCAGATCCACGGGACGGAGATCGTCGACACGTTCGCGGAAGCGTTTCGCATGCGCTACGCGCGACTCGTCGTGACGGCATACGACGAGCACTGGTTGGCGGCAGCGGTTGCCGCGTTCACCGGCTACGCGAGCAGCGTGATCGCCTGCGACGCCGAAGCCGCGGTCGAGCGACGGCTTGCCGGCCACGAGACGCCCGACGGTCGCGAGGGCGCGGCGATCCTGGTCTTTGCGCCGACCGCCGACGCGCTCGCCGCGGCCGTGCCCAATCGCACTGGCCAGTGCCTGATGACTTGCCCGACGACGGCCGTGTTCGACGGGCTCGCGGAGGGAGATGAGCGGATCCCCCTGGGGAAGCACATCCGTTTTTTCGGAGACGGCTTCCAGAAGAGCAAGCTGCTCCTGGGTCGCCGCTACTGGCGCGTCCCGGTCATGGACGGCGAGTTTTTGGTCGAGGAGTCGCTGGGCGTCGCCAAGGGCGTGGCCGGCGGGAACTTGATCGTTCAAGGCGAAAGCCTTGAGGTCGCGCTGGCCGCCTCGCGCCGCGCCGCGGAGTCGCTAGCCGAGCTTCCGGGCGTCATCACCCCCTTTCCCGGCGGCATCGCGCGAAGCGGCAGCAAAGTCGGCTCGCGGTACAAGAAGCTGCGGGCCTCGACGGCTGACGGATTCTGCCCGACCTTGCGCGGAAGGGTCGAGACCCGATTGCACGCGGGGGCCAATTGCGCCTACGAGCTGGTGATCGACGGCGTCGACGAGTCGAGTGTGGCCCGGGCGATGGCCGTCGCCGCGCGGGCCGCGGCCTCACCCGGGATCGTCGCCATCAGCGCCGGCAATTACGGAGGCAAACTCGGCAAGTTCCACTTCCGCCTGCACGAGGTGCTGGCCGCCGAAGAGAACTCACCACGAAGCCACTGAGGAGCGAAGAACGTCGAATGTCCAAATAAGAATGTCTAAAGAAATCTGAAGGACGAAGCTCGCAAGGGCATCTCGTCATTCGTGCTTCGTTATTCTTTAGATTACACAGATTAGACATTAGTCCTTCGACATTCGTCATTCTTGCGTCTCCGTGCCTCCGTGGCTCGGTGGCAACTCCTCTCGGGCTTCACTGTCCGTTTCCAGTTGCTGGGCGGACTTGCGCCCTTCGCGCAATCGGGCGCGGATCAATTCCAGGCGCTTCGCCAGTTCCTGCTCGAAGCCGCGGGGCGCTGGCCGGTAGTATTCGCGCTGGACGCCCAAGTAGTCTTGGGCCGCCACGGCGTCTTCAGCGTCATGCGAGTACTCGTAGCCCGCGCCGTGCCCTAGCCGCTTCGCGCCGCCGTAGCTGGCATCCTTGAGGTGCACCGGAACCGGCAGCAAACGGCCCGTCGCCACGTCGTGCCGCGCTTCGCTGATGCCGATCATCGACGCATTCGATTTCGGCGCGCAGGCCAAATACGTCACCGCCTGAGCCAGCGGCAACTGGCACTCGGGCAGGCCTACGAACTCGGTGGCTTGCATCGCGGCCACGGCCAACACGAGCGCGTGCGGGTCGGCGTTGCCGATATCTTCGCTGGCGGCGATCACGATGCGCCGGGCGAGAAACCGGACGTCCTCGCCCCCCTCGAGCATCTGCGCCAGCCAATAGAGCGCCGCGTCCGGGTCGCTGCCGCGAATGCTTTTGATGAGGGCGCTGATGGCGTCGTAGTGGGCGTCTCCTTGCCGGTCGTAGGCGATCGCCTTGCGCTGCAGCGACTCCTCGGCCAGGGCGCGCGTGAACACAAGCGGCCTCTCGTCGCTCGACAGCACGCCGATTTCCAAGGCCGACAGGGCCCGGCGGGCGTCGCCGTCGCTCGTTTCGGCGAGGAACTCGAGCGCGTCGTCCTCCAACCGCACGGCCTCGTTCCCCAGCCCACGCTCCTTGTCCAAGAGTGCCCGCAAGAGCAGGCCCTTGATCTCGTCGGTGGATAAGGGTTGGAACTGGAAAATGCGGCTGCGGCTGACCAGGGCGCTGGTGATCGCGAAAAACGGGTTCTGGGTCGTGGCGCCCACCAGGATCGCGATCCCGTCCTCGACGTCCGGCAACAGCACGTCCTGCTGGGCCCGGTTGAAGCGGTGGATCTCATCGACAAACAACAGCGTCCTCTGCCCGGACGCGCTGAGACGATCGCGGGCTTCGACCAGCACGTCGCGCAGCTCCTTGACGCCGCTCGTGACCGCGCTGAGCTGCACGAACGTGCTGCGGCTGGCGGCGGCGAGCAACCGGGCCAGCGTGGTCTTGCCGCTGCCGGGCGGGCCGTAAAAGATCACCGATCCGAGCCGGTCGGCGGCCAGCAGGCGCGACAGCAGCTTCCCTTCGCCGAGGAAATGCCGTTGGCCGACGAACTCGTCGAGGGTCCGCGGCCGCATCCGCGCCGCCAGCGGTTGCGCTGTGCGGCGGTTCTTCTCTTCTTCGGCTTCAAAGAGCGTGGGGCGGCTTGTCGTCTTCATCGGTGCTTCAGACGGAGCTGTGGCCGGACGCTGTCGCGGCCGGTTTGATTGTACCGCATGGCGATTCGCCCGGCCGTTGGATACCATGGCGAGGCATGGCTGGCAGCAGCCGCATACGCGCGTTCGCACACTCCGTGGTTCACCTTTGCCTTCCAGGGGCACAAATGGCATCCGTAGATCAACCCCCTCCGAAGCGGAGACGACGCGCGGTTGCGATCGTCCTTGCGGCCTTTGTGGTGATCGCGGCCGCCGCGGCTGGCACGGTTGCCTGGCAGGTGGACGACTGGAACCGGGACCTCACCACGAATTGGGCCGTGACGAGCTCCGCCGCCCGGGACCCCGAGCTGCGTTCGATCGAGACGACACTCGACGTCGAGAAAGCTGCCGAATTGGTCCGCGCGGCGGCGGCCAGCCTGCCGCGCTGGACCGAACAAGGAAGTGAGCGCGAAGGAGGGGGATTCGTGTTGCACTTTGTCCACACCGGGCCCCTCTTGCCGCTCAGGGACGACGTTACGGTCATCGTCGACGCAGGCGACGACGGGTCGACGATCATCCGCGCCATCAGTCGCTCGCGCATGGGTAAAGGCGATCTCGGGCAGAACCCAAGGAATCTGAAGGACCTGTTTGGCGAGATGCGCAAGCGGTTGCGGTGATCGATTGGACTGGCGCGAGGGACACTGGCGGAGCCAGTGGCACACCAATCGCGCAATGGATGGCCTCATCAAAACAGATTCATCTGCCCACTCGCAGCGCGGGGCGGGTGGAAGAGCGACGTGTCCAGCGGCGGTAGCGATCCATCTAGTCCGTACTTCTTCTTGAAGACGCGGAAGTTCTGCGCGATCTGCTCGGCGTACTTGCCGCGGCCGCGCTGCCGCTCGCCAAAGGCCGAGTTATACAGCTTGCCGTCGCGCGTGGCCCGAATCCGCGACTCGACCCGCTCGTACTGTGCGGGCCGGTTGGCGGCCAGCCAATCGAGGAACACAGGCCGCACGGTGTGCGGCAGCCGCAGAAGCACGTAAGAGGCTGTCTTCGCCCCCGCGGCGGCGACCGCCTCAAGGACCTGCGGCGGCTCGTGATCCGTCAGGCCCGGGATGATCGGCGCCACGAGCACGCCGACGGGCACGCCGGCCGCCGTCAGCCGGCGAATCGCTTCCAGCCGCGCGGCCGGGCGCGACGTGCGCGGCTCCAGCACGCCCACTAGATCGGCGTCGAGCGTCGTCACGCTTATATGAACGTGCACGAGATTCAGGGCCGCCATCTCGGTCAAGATGTCGAGATCGCGGACCACAAGGGCGTTCTTGGTGATGATGCCGCAGGATTGGCGGGCTTCGAGCATCACTTCCAAGAGCCCGCGCGTGAGGCGCAGCCGCCGCTCGGCCGGTTGGTAACAATCCGTGACGCCCGACATCATGATCATCTCGCCGGTCCACGCCGGGCGGCACAATGCCTCGCGCAAGAGTGCCGGGGCGTCGTGCTTGACCATCACCTTGGTCTCGAAATCGAGGCCGGCGTTCATACCCAACAGCTCGTGGCTGGGCCGGGCATAGCAATAGGCGCAGCCGTGCTCGCAGCCGCGATAGGCGTTGATGCTGTAGCGGAAGCCGACGTCGGGGCTGTCGTTGGTGGCGATAATCGAACGCGACCGGTCGGCCAGGAACTCGGTCGGCACCGCGCGCCGCGGCGCGAGTAGATCGTCGTCCGCTTCGATCTGCTCGAAGTCCGCCTCGGCGTGTACCGCCTCGAAGCGATTGGCCGGGCTGGCCTGCGCGCCGCGGCCGACGAATTTCGTGCGAGGTTCGTCGTGCATGGGCGGCGGTTCCAAGACGCGGTTGAGGGTAGAATCCGTGCGGCGCCGCGCGACGAAGTGGAGGGCGCCTCAAGGCCGACATGGATTATACCGCGGCAGACGTCACGCTTTGCGCCGCCGGCGGGCCGTTCACAGATTCAAGCTTGCCGGCGGCGCACCGGCGGGAAAGTGGGACAGGCACCGAGACGCAGCGTTGGTATGAAAGGGCTTGCGCTGTTTGTGCTCGGAGCCAGTCCCATTTTCCCGCCTCGCCATTTTGAAAAAAGTGACCGACGGCGCCGCCCGATTTGCCCCCTTCGAGAAGAGGTGCTCGCGATGGCCATGCGACGTCCGTGGCTTGGGGGCCCGTTGGCGATCGGCATCGCCGCAGTCGCGTCGGCGGTCGCCGCCGAGGATCACTTCCTCACCATCGGCGGCGGCTATACGCCCAGCGGCAATCAGGCCTCGCTCGAGAAGAATGTCCTCTTCTTCCAGCACGTGCTCGGGGACCTGCACCTGCAAAGCGCGCCGCACGAGATTTTCTTCAGCGACGGCGACTCGCCCGAGCGCGACGTGCAGTTCGTCGACACGGCCGCCGAGATTCCCCGCGTGAATCTGCTCTTGGCCCGCGTCTTCGGCAAGGAGGACGACCTGGGCGTGCAGTACCGGACGCACGAAGTGCCGCGAATTCGCGGCGCGTCGTCGCCGCAGAACCTGGACCACTGGTTCGACGAGGTCGGCCGCGGCTTGCAGCCCGGCGATCGACTGATCGTATACCTCACCGGGCACGGGGGGAAAGGCACCGACGCGCAGAACCCACACTTCTTCATGTGGAACCGCAAGCAGGTGCCGGTGAAGGACTTTGTCGCGCGGTTGGACAAGCTCGACCCGCGGGTGCGGGTGGTGCTGGTGATGGTGCAATGCTACTCGGGCGGGTTCGCCAATTGCATCTTCAACGAAGGGGACCCAAAGAAGGGAATCTCGGCCGCCAACCGCTGCGGCTTCTACGCCACGGTGCACAATCGCCCGGCCGCCGGCTGCACGCCCGATGTGGACGAGGAGAACTACCAGGAGTACTCCAGCTCGTTCTGGTCGGCAATTTGCGGCCGGTCGCGCACCGGCCAGCCGGTCGACCCGCCCGACTTCGATCGCGACGGCCACGTGTCGTTCCTCGAGGCCCACGCCTTCACCGTGCTCACGTCCAATACGATCGACATCCCGGTGAAGACCTCCGACGCACTTTTGCGGGCGTTCAGCAAGACGAAGGCCGACGAAATGGCGGACCTGGTCACGGCCGACGCCCCGTTCGACACGCTTCAGTCGCTGGCCACGCCGATCGATCGGGCCGTGCTCGTCGGCCTGTCGCAATCACTCGATCTCTCCGGCACTGAGCGGACGGCGGCGGCCCGCAGCCTGGCCGTGCAGCTCGAGAAAGAGCGCGGCGCCACGACGCAAGAGCGGAAGAAGCTGGAGCGCGACTTCCAGCGGGCGCGATCCGCGATCGCCGAGACGCTCAAGCTGCGGTGGCCCGAGCTGGACAACCCCTGGCATCCGCGCGTGGCCGAGGAGGTGCGCAAGGAAGGCTCGCAAATCGTGGCGGCAATCGAGGGGCATGGCCGTTACAAGGAATTCAGCCAGTTGCACGATCGGATCGCCGAGCGGGCAAACCACGCGCTCGACCTGGAACGCCGGTGGGTAAAATGCCAGCGATTCGTGCACGTGGCCGAGACGGTGGCCCTGGCGGCGAATCTGGCGAAGGTGGCCGGCCAGGAAATCCAGGACCGCTACCAGGCGCTCCTGGAGAGCGAGTCTGGCACGCTGTGTGCGACGGATACGCCGGCGGGTCAGTAGACGGACCGGTCGCGAATGACGAATGTCGAAGCTCGAATGTCAAAGAAGCACGAAATCCGAAGCGCGAAACTTCCTGTGATCAAGTATCTCAGATTTGGAATCCAGGTCCC
This sequence comes from Planctomycetia bacterium, assembly GCA_016191115.1. Lineage (GTDB taxonomy): Bacteria > Planctomycetota > Planctomycetia > Pirellulales > JACPPG01 > JACPPG01. The sequence goes on from JACPPG010000038.1 coordinate 62,160, forward strand.
AGAATCTCGGACCTGAGGATTCCGCACGATTTCGGATTTCGGGCTTTCGGTCATTCTTTTGACATTCGAGCTTCGACATTCGTCATTCCCTGCCAAGTGGCCCGCCCTCCGGCAATAGTTCCTCGAGCGGGCAGCCCTCGCAGCAGGGCGTTTTGCGGCAGAATTCCTTGCCCACGCGCACCAATAGGGCGTGATATTCGTTGAACAACTGCGCGTCGGCGGGCAGGTTTTCCTGGCAAAGGTCCTTGATCTGGTAGTAGTCCGCCTCGCGATCGATCCAGCCGTGCCGTGCCAGCACGCGGTGGGTGTAGGCGTCGACGACGAAGGTCGGCAGGTCGCCCGCATACAGCAGGATCGAATCGGCCGTTTCGGGTCCAATGCCGCTCACCGAGAGCAGCTCTTGGCGAAGGTCGTCGAGGGGGGTAGCGAACATGCGGTCGAGCGAGCCGTCGAACCGTTCGATGAGCCAGGCGACCAGGTTCCGCAGGCGACGCGTCTTGACCCGGTAGTAGCCGGCGGGCCGGACCAATTCCTCCAGTTCCTCGATCTCTAACTTGGCGAGCGCCTCGGGTGCCAGCACGCCGGCCTCGCGCAGGTTGCCGATCGCCCGTTCGACGTTCTTCCAGCTTGTGTTCTGCACCAGGACCGCGCCGACGATGATCTCGAAACGAGACCCCCCCGGCCACCAGGACTGCGGCCCGAAGTGGGCCAACAGCCGGTCGAAGACGAGTTTCAGGGGCGTCTGCATGGCGACGACGTGCTGGTCCGGCGGCAAAAACTCAGGGGCGCCGGCGGCGGCCTTCTCCATCTTATCCGCGCCGCGGGGCGAGGAAACGTCTGTTACAGCCCTCGGTCGATTGCGTCGCAAAGAGCCCCCGGCGGCGACTCGCGCCCGGAGTGCGTCTGCAAGCATCGCGCGGCGGCGCGGCGTGCAAGTGGCGCGCCTTTTTTTCGCTGTCATGGCGGAGCATTGATCGGCGGATGTAACACGCGCGGACGCGCGCCGAGATGGCGCGATTCGCTTTTGTCAAGAGAGAAAATGCCGCGCGAGAAATCTGATTTCAAAGTACGTTTGTCGCACCCGCGGCAGGCGTCTATAATCGGAGTCAATCGATGGTGGTTTCGCGTGTCGCACCCACCGGCACGCCGCTCGCCGAATGAAGTCAAAGGATAACGCGCCGTGCTTTCCGTTCGACCCAAAGTCGCCGAGCTGGTCTTCCAGCTCTATGGAAGGTCGCTGCATCCCGAGTTGTTCCAGGTCTTCAACACGCGCACCGTGCGGCGCGGAGACTACGAGGCCACGATCAATATCACCAGTGCCGGCCACGTGGTGACGTGGCGCTATCGCGGCCTGGTGCTGACCGAGGTGTGCACTTCGGCGCATCATCCGTTGCCGCAAAAACGGCGGCTGCTGTCGTATCGCTTGAAGGGCGAGCGGAGCGACCGCATGGAGTGCCGCGGCGGCGCGTCGTACCAGGTCAACTTTCAGTTGGAGCCGGTCGAACCGGAGGTCTTCTGGACCTTCCAGCAGGAACTGTCGGTCGACGGCGAGCGGCAAGGCATGCTGCACCACTTCGGCGCCAGCGGCCGGATGGCCTTGGGCGCGCTCAGCTACATCAACGTCGAGACGCGCAACCGCAGCCTGCTGGTGCAGGCCTTCCACACGTTTCCCGACGACTACGCGATCGTCAAGAGCCAATCGCTCTACGAGATTCCGTAGGGTGCTCCGCGAGCACCGGTTTGGAGAACGTCCGTGCGCAATTTGGTGCTCGCAGAGCACCCTGCGAGTTGGCGAATTGAGCACCGTCCGCCCGTTCCCTGTGTGCCACTGCCGCGGCCCCTAGTCGATGTATCGCTTTGTCAAATCGCCATAGGCGTCCACGCGCCGGTCGCGCAAGAAGGGCCAGTGCGTGCGGACGACGTCGACCTTCTCCAGGTTGCACTCCACCACCAGCGTCTCTTCGGCATCGTGACTGGCGCGGGCCAGCACGTTCCCGTTGGGGTCGGCGACGAACGACGCCCCCCAGAACTCGAGCCCACCCTCGACGCCCGTGCGGTTGGTAGCGGCGACAAAGACGCCGTTGGCGATGGCGTGGCTGCGCATCATGGTCTCCCAGGCCGCGTGTTGGCTTTCGCCGTACTCTTCTTTTTCGCTTGGGTGCCAGCCGATCGCCGTGGGATAGAAGATGATCTGCGCGCCGGCGAGCGCCGTGAGGCGCGCCGCCTCGGGATACCATTGGTCCCAGCAGACGCACGTTCCCAGGCGGCCGTAGCGCGTGGCGAAACTGGCGAAGCCCAAGTCGCCTGGGGTGAAATAGAACTTCTCGTAGTACAAGGGATCGTCGGGGATGTGCATCTTGCGGTACATGCCGGCGATGCGGCCGTCGGCGTCGAACAGCACGGCCGTGTTGTGGTACAAGCCCGCCGCGCGGCGCTCGAAGAACGAGCCCACCACGGCCACCTGGTGCCGCCGCGCGGCCGCGGCCACGCGGTCGCTGGTGGGACCGGGAATCGGCTCGGCCTCGCCGAACCGGGCGTGGTCCTCGTTCTGGCACGGGTAGAAGCCGGCAAACAGCTCCTGCAAACAAACGATCTGCGCGCCGGCGCTCGCCGCCTCGGCGATCCGCGACTCGGCCTTGGCGACGTTTTGTTCCTTCGACGCGACGCAGCTCATCTGCACAAGCGCGACCGAGACGATCGAAGGCGCGACGGGCGGCGCGGCGGCGCCGGCGGCGGGTTTTGAGGGGATGTGACTCATTGTTTCGGCGATGGTACCCTATTTCAGTGGTCGGTGGACAGTGGTCAGTGGTCAGTCGTAGGGTGCTCTGCGAGCACCATGCGGCGGCGGTGTCCACAGGACACCCTACTGTCCACTGACCACTGACCACTGTCCACTACTCATGCCTGGACTATTCATCACCGGCACCGACACGGGCGTGGGCAAGACCTACGTCGCCGCTCGGATCGCGCAGACGCTTCTCGCGGCGGGGCACCGCGTGGGCGTGTACAAGCCGGCCGCCAGCGGGTGCCACTCAGTCGAGGGCGAAGCGGTGTGCGACGACGCGCTTGTGCTGTGGAACGCAGCCGGCCGACCGGGCGAGCTTGGGCAGGTTTGCCCACAACGCTTCGCCGCGCCCTTGGCGCCGCATCTGGCGGCGCGGGCCGAGGGGCTGGAGCTCTCGGAAGAGCTGTTGCGAACCGGGCTCGACTACTGGCGCACGACGAGCGACGTCGTCGTAGTCGAGGGGGCCGGCGGGCTGCTCTCGCCCCTTTCGGACGACGAATACGTGGCCGACCTGGCCGCGGACTTCGGCTATCCGCTCGTTGTCATTTCCGACAATTCGATCGGCACGATCCACCGCACGCTCGCGACGCTGGTGGTCGCCGCGACGTTCCGCGACGGCCTGTCCGTGGCCGGGGTGATCCTCAATCAGCCGCGACCCGATCGAGCGGACGCGAGCGTGGACTCAAACCTGAGCGAGCTGCGGGCGCGCTCCGTGCCGCCGGTGCTCGGCCAGGTGACGTGGCAAGGAGAGCTGCCGCCAGGCATCGACTGGTTCGCGCTGGCGGCAGGCTGAGTTCTGGCTACAGGCGACAGACCACAAGCTAGAGACCAGGCGTTCCCTTCCTACCTGTAGCCTGTCGCCTATTCGCCTCTCGCCTATTCTCACGTCGCCACGGCCGCCACCTCGCGGCGCTCATGACGTTGCTCGGCCATGCTGGTGTCGATCGATAGCACCATCGTCACGCTCCACCGGCCGCTTGCATCCGGCTCGACGATCCAATGCGGTTGCACTGCCACCGCCTGGTGTACCAACTCAAAGCCGCCTTCGGATTGGCTGACCGTCTCGACCGGGTAGGTCCAAATGCCGCCGGGGCGCGAGGTCTTCAGGCCGACGTCGATGCCCAGGTACTCGTCGACCATGTTGATCGACTGCACGTCGTGCAGGTCGAGTGGCTGGCCCAGGTGCCCCAGGTGCTGGCCGTCGCCGTCGTGAAAGTAGCGGTCATCGAGCCCGGCGGGCAGCCCGGCGAAATTGAATTCGACGGAGAAGTGGAACGATTGTCCCTGGGCGATCCCCTCGATCATGTAGGCGATCTCCAGGTTCGCGCTGCCGGCTTCCAGCGTGACCCCTTTGGTGATCTTGAGCGGCTGCCCCCAGGCGTTGCCTTGCCGGGCGAGCCGCAACTGGATGCGGTTGGGATTGCGCAAGAGCCGCGCCTCGTAGGTGCCGGTGGCGAAGTCGCCGCGTTCCTGCGCCTGCCCGCCCGCCACGGCGGCCAGCGTCACGTCGTTGTCGTAAAAGTGGTCGATCAGGCTCTTGCGCGGCAGGGCGTCGTACTGCAATCGCTCGTTCAAGTCGGGCTGCTTGAAAACGACGCGCTCGTGGATGCTGCTGACGCCGTCGCCCGCGCCGCTGGCGCCGGCCAGGACCTTGCGGTGGTAGGCTTCGGGCTGGCGGGCGAGCGTGGCCAGCAGGTTCAAGCAGATCGAGCGCACGTCGAGCTCGTAGATCAGGCCGCCGCGCCACGGCCGCACCAGCGCCGCCAGCCGGTCGTTGGCCAGATAAACTTCCTGCCGGGCATCGAGGTTGAAGTCGCCGGCCACGGCCTCGATCCAAGGTCCAGTGCGTCCCGCCGCGCGCACGAGCAGATTATCGGCGGCGATCAGCGAGCGATAGACCGCGTTGCGCAGGTGCGGCAGGTAGATGCCGCCGAACGCGCCGTGCCAGTAGCTGCAGTTGCACTGACCGCGATAGAGCTCGATGCGGGCTGCCTCGACCAGTGACTGGTCGTGCTGCCGATTCGCCAAAGCCTCGGCCACGCGCCCGCTGACCATGAGCATCCGCGTGTACATCTCGTCGGCTTCAGGGTACTTCACCTTGAAGTTGCGCCAGAAGCCGCCACGCACGAACTGCGTCAACCGCGCGATGCGCGGGTCGTGCTCCATCTCATGCCGCAGCCGCTCGTACTCCAAAAGCTGCACGGTCGGCAGAGCCCACTCGGTCATTTCCCGGTAGCTACTGTCGGGCAGATAGATCTTGCCATTAGGCGGCACGTTGTCCACGGCTTCGGCCAGCGTGGTGGTCTTGATCCAGCTTTCGTTGGTGGCCAAGGCGTCGAAGAACCGCGCCAGCCAGCCGTTGTCGTACACGTGGCGCTTGGTTTCCGGCCAGGTGCCGAACTTCTCGCCGTCGTCGCCGAAGACGATGATCGCCTCGGGCCGCCGCTCGGCAATCCCGCGCAGATAGTCGATCGTCGCCTCGGGCTCGGCGAAGGGAATGGTGTAGCGCAGCCGCTCGCTGCCTGGGAACACGGCCACGATCTGTCCGTCGTTCTCGCTGATGAAATAGCCATCGAGCTGCTCGGTCGACAGTCCGGCGTTGCGGAAGTGGAAGTCGTCGAGCACGGTGTACTGGATGCCGGCCGCCACGAGATCGCTGACCAGGTTCGGCTCCCAGACGCGCTCCGGGATCCACATGCCGCGGACCTTGGCCCCCAATCGGGCTTCGAGCCATTGGGTGTACAGGCGGATCTGGCCGATGCGATCGCGCGGCGGCACCATCGACAGGATCGGCTCGTAGAAGGCGCCGCCGATGATCTCGACGCGCCCCTCGGCCACGAGCTTGGCGAGCGCATCGAGGTATTCCGGATGCCGCGCGGCGAGCCATTCGGCGAGCGACCCGCTCGTGTGCAGGCAGATCTTCAGCGACGGATAACGGCGAAAGATCTCGAGAAACGGCCGGTAGCTGTCCTCGTAGGCTTGCTCGAAGACGCCGTCGAAGTTGCCAATCGGCTGATGGTTGTGCAGGACCAGTGCCAGTCGAATCGTATGCGGCATAGGGGACGCTGGGGACCGGAGTCAAGAATCCATTTTCGATTAGCCAGCGCCACGCGTGGACCGCGCGGCGGCGGCGGTGCGTGGCCTTACCTATTCTCCTTAACCGGCAGGGTCCGTGGCTCGTGCAAGTCCGCGTCCACCTCGCGCAGGAAGCCGGCGGCCTCCTCCGGAGGGACCGGGTTGATGTAGAAGCCGGATCCCCACTCGAAGCCCGCCGTCTTCGTCAGCCGAGGAATGATCTCAATGTGCCAGTGATAGTGCGCGAGTTCCTGCGTGTCAAAGGGTCCTGTGTGCACAATGTAGTTGTAGGCCGGTCGATCGAGCGCCGCCTCGATCTTGCCCATCACCTGCCGCACGATCCGGGCCAGGTCCTCGACGGCGTTCTTCTGGATGTTCTCGTAGTGGCTGGAATGGGTCTTGGGGAGGATCCACGTCTCGAAGGGAAAACGGCTGGCGAACGGGCAGAAGGCGACGAACCCCGGCGTATCCACGGCGATGCGCTTCTCGGTGGCCAGTTCCTGCTGGATCATGTCGCAGAACACGCACCGCCCCCGGTATTTGTAGAACTCCAGGCTACCGGTCATTTCCTCGCGGACGTTGATCGGCACGATCGGCGTGACGATCAATTGGCTGTGCGTGTGCTCGAGGCTGGCGCCCGCCGCCGCGCCCACGTTCTTGAATATCATCCCGTAAAGCAGCCGGCGATCCTTCTTCAAATCGACCAGCCGGTCGCGATAGACCCACAGCACCTCGCGCATGTTGTCTTCCGACAGATCGGCCGTGCTCATCAAGTGCTGCGGCGACTCGACGATCACCTCGTGAGCGCCGACGCCGCGCATCATGTCGTAGATACCCTCGCCGCGCTTGTTGAGGTCCCCCTCGATCTCCAGGGCCGGGAACTTGTTAGGCACGACGCGGACGCGCCAGCCGGGCTGATTCGGCAGCGTGCCCGCCTTGCGATAGGCCAGGACCTCGCCGGGGGTCTTGTCCTCGTTGTGCTCGCAGAAGGGGCAGAACCTGCCGGTGTTCAGTTGGGGCGTGCTCTCGAAATCGTGCGGCCGCTGGGCACGACTCTTGGCCACGATCACCCAGCGGCCAACGATAGGGTCTTTGCGAAGATCAGGCATACGGGAAGGCTTGAGGCTTGAGACTTAAGGCTTGAAGGAAATGGTGAATGATGAATCATGAATCACAAGAAGTGGCACGCGCGCGGCGCTAGCCCATTCATCATGCATCATTCCGCATTCATCATTCTGTTCCATAATTCTTCACGCTTGCCACATGATCAGTTCGTAGTCCGGTGACGGGACGGAGGTCTCGATCGCCCCTTCGTACGGCAGGCGTTCGATCGATTGGTCTTGCGCGACTAGTTCCACGATGAAGTGCAGTGGCGCATCGACCGACACGCCCAGGCTGCGAAAGGGAATCGCCACCTCTAGAATCGTGTCGGCAGCCGCCTGCAAACCGGAATTCGTGACCGGCACGTCGTGCCGATACAGTTGCAGGATCGGCTCCTGCCAGCCTGGGTGCGCCGCTAAGAGCTCGAATCCCTCGGGCGCGAGAAACGTGATCCGCAGGGCATCGACGCCGGCTAGCCGCTCGCGGGCCGTGCCCCCGCGGGCATCGAACCGCAGGTACAGCCGCTGTTCGTCGAAGCCGAAGTACATGTCCGAGATCCGCCCGTCGGCCACCATGCTCATGGTGCCGCGCGCCCCCGTGGCAACGTAGTGTCCAGCGTTGAGCCACTCGAAATATGTGCGGCGGCCGTCGACCCGCACGTTCAATAGCGACGTGGGCTCTTCGTACATCTGCGGATGATGGTGCGCCTGGCTGATCGGCCGCGCCAGCTCCGCGGGCGCCGAATCGTCGAGGGCCGCGTAGACGTTTTGCAGGTGGCGGCGGAACAGCCGATCGAAGAGCGCATCCTGGGCGCTCGCATGATCGTCGCCGAACCACCAGAACCAGTCGCTACCCTCGGCGATGTACAGCTCCTCCCAGGCCCGCTTGATTTGCTCCGGCGTTTTCTCGCCGCTCGCCGCCTGCCGCACCAGGTGCGCGCGCGTTTCGTGCAGCATGTCCCACGCGCGATTGCATTCCGGGTGGCCGATCCAGATGCCGAAATTGTGCTGAATCCAACTGCCGGCGAACAACTGGCCGATCTTGTCCGTGGCCGGGTACGCGTCCAGGTAGTCGCAAACGCGAACGGGCGTCACCTGCGGATGGTCCGCCGCCCGGCGATACAGCGCGCGCAGGAAGTCGACGCCGCTATGGGGGTAGTACTCCCAGCAGTTCTCGCCGTCCAGCACGATGCTCACCAAGGTCGGGCGATGTTCGGCGTTAGCGGTCGTGGCCCGACCGATGGCCTCGATCTTGCCCAGGAAGTCGTCCACGGCCTGCTCGGCCAGGTAGCGCTGATAGTGGAAGCCGATCTGATCGCTCATGGCGTGGTCGCGGAAGATGATCTGCAGGCTCTGTCCCTTGTCTTCCACGCGCCATGGCCGATAGAGCATTTCCGGATGGCGGAGATAGCCGTGGCTGTCGCGCGATACCCAACCGTCGGTCGACGACGAAAGGATTTCCTCGTCCGTGGCCATCCACTGAATGCCCGCCTTGGCGACCGCCGCCACCATGGCCTGACAGACCGATCCCTCCGAGGGCCACATGCCGCGCGGCTTCTCGCCAAACAGCCGCGTGTGATACTCCACGGCCCGGCGAATTTGCGCCTCGGCATCCTCCCGGTAGCCGTCCAGGTGTTGAGGCAAGTGCACCTCGGGCATCGCCTGACGCGCCAGGCGTTTGTCGTACAAGAGCGGTAGGATCGGATGGTAAAACGGCGTCGTCGTCAGCTCGATTTGACCCGAGGCGGCCAGTTCACGATGCAGCGGCACGACCTCCGCCAGCAACTTCATTTGTCGCGCAAGCAACCACTGTTTCTCATCCTCGGTCCAGTGCTTGCCCTTTTTTCGGAACTCGGCCAGGTCTTTGTCGCGCTCGAACGCCAGCGGATGAATCCACGACAGGTTGGACCAGCATTGCAGGTCCAGAATGTCGCGTTTCGTGAAGCGCTTGGCGGCCCGCGCCGCCGAGTCGATCGACAGGCCCCGCTTCTGATACAGCTCCAGATAGCGGTGATAGGGGCGAATCATATGGTCCGGATGGACCATGAAGAAGTTGTCAAGCAGATACGTCATGTCGGCCTCCGAGAGGCCGTCGGCCGGCAACCGCGACACGCGCAGGTGGTCGTCCACCGCGCCGCGTTCGGTGTACGCCGTCAACTGCACGAGCAGACTGGGAACCAGGTTGATCGTGGCCGAGAACTCGGGCACCTCCTTGAGCAGCATGGCCATGCCCCAGTAGTCCTTGGTGCCGTGCAAGCGGACCCAGGGCATCGGATTCTCGCCGCTCGCGTCATCGGGGTAATACGGCTGATGCTGGTGCCAGAATAGGGCGAGGGCAATGTCGTGCATCGGCGATCCTTCAGGCCGCGTCTAGCGCAATCGCGCACAAATCGGTGCTCAGGCGCAGGTTGTCTGCGGCAGCCGGGCGCTCAGGCGGCGGTACAGGTTGACGTATTGCTCGGCGCTCCGCTTCCACGACCAGTCCTGTTGCATGCCGGCCGCCACCAGCCGGGACCACACCTCCGGCTGCCGGTACATGGCGATCGCCCGCCGCAGCGCCTCGGCCAGGGCGAGCGTGCTGTATTCGCGAAAGCTGAATCCGTTGGCGGCGCCTGCCGCGATCGCCTCGGGAGTGGCATCGGTGATGGTGTCAGCCAATCCGCCGGTGGCGCGGACGACCGGAACCGTTCCGTATTTCAAGCTGTAAAGCTGGCTCAGGCCGCAGGGCTCGAACTGGCTGGGCATCAGGAAGACGTCGGCCCCCGCCTCGATCCGGTGCGCAACGGCCTCGGAAAAATCCAGCTTCACCGCGACCTTCTGCGGGTGGCGCCCGGCGAGCGTCGACAGTTGTTGCTCGTACTTCGGGTCGCCCGTGCCCAGGATGGCCCACTGCACGTCGGCCGTTTGGGCCCATTCCTGCAGCACGCCGGCCACGAGATCGACGCCCTTCTGGTCCGTCAGTCGGCCGGTCATACCCACCAGAGGCATGTTCGGCGCCTGCACGAGTCCTAGTTCCGCCTGCACGGCCGCCTTGCACGCCGCCTTGCCCTCGACCACATTCGACAGTTCGTACTTCACCGGCAGATGCGGATCGGTCGCCGGATTCCACGTCCCATAGTCGACGCCGTTGAGGATACCCGACAGCACGTCGCGCCGCTGCAGAAGCACGCCCTCGAGCCCCGACCCCAAAGGCGCGGCTTGAATCTCTTCCGCGTACCGCGGGCTGACGGTGTTGATGGCGTCGGCAAACACTAGCCCCGTCTTCATCAGATTCAGCTTGCCGAAGAACTCCATCTGGTGCCAGTTGAAATACTTCCAGTCGAGTCCCGTGAGCAGCATATCCCAGTGCCAGAACTGACCCTGGAACGCCAGATTGTGGATCGTGAACAACGACGCGATCCGCTCGTAACCGGGCACGCCGCGATATTCGATGTGCAAGTACGCCGGCAGCAGGCCCGTCTGCCAATCGTGGGCGTGGAGCACGTCGACGCGCAGGTCCAGCAGGCGGATCGCCTCCATCACGGCGCGGCAGAAGAACACGAAGCGTTCGCAATTGTCGATGTAGTCGCGTCCGCCTTCGCCGTACAGCCCCTCGCGGTCGAAGTAGTCCGATTGCTCCACCAGATACACCGGCACCGCCGTGCCCGGAAACGCGCTGCGGAGCAAGCCACCTTCGACCTCCTTGGTGCCGATGGGGACGTGGAAGCGGACCGGGGTGCGTTCGATCGGCAGGCCGCTGGCCAAGGCCCGCCGGTAGGCCGGCATGAAGACGATCGGGGCATGCCCCAGCCGGGCCAATTCCACGGGGAGGGCGCCCACCACGTCGGCGAGACCTCCCGTCTTGGCAAACGGGACGACCTCGCTGGCTGCCAGGAGAATGTTCATCCGGGATGCTCCCATCCACTCGGCTGCCAAACGATGAGCAAATAGCTTGCCGGAAGTCCTTTGCCGGGCGTCCTTTGATGCCGTCCGTAACGTCGCCGCCAAGCCGGGGAAATCATAGCAGAACGCGTCGCAAAAGCCAATGACTTCGGGAGTTAAGGCACGGCCCCCGCAATCTCTCCCCCGCTTGTCTCAATTGCCTTGTTGATACGATCGGACAAGCCACGGCGGAAGTGAACTTTTACGCGCCCTTGCAGCACGAACAATCGTGGATTCCGCGTCAAGAGTGCCGGTTGTCCTGATTCGTACGACACTTCATCCGGCTTCGACTACATTGAAGATTCAGGCCATCCGCGGCGGCGTGTCGCGGTGCACGATCGGCGGCTTTTAGGCTTGCACACGGTGGCTGTGATCGACGTCCAACAGGCCGGCCGGGACTACATGGCGCGGATCTACCGTGCTGCGCTCGTGTTGACGGGCGACCCTTGGGAGGCCGACGACCTGACGCAAGAAGTGTTCCTGGTTCTGGCCGAGCGCGGCGACAGCTTCCAGGGACGCAGCCAGGTGTACACATGGTTGTACGGCGTCCTTTTGAATTTGGAGCGGACGCGCCGTCGGCGCAACGACGTCAGAAGGCGCGGGCTGCGCGTGTTATGGGCCCAGGATGCCCAGGCACGTCGCACCGTGCCCGCCGCGGAAGCACCGCTCGAAGCCGCGGAATGGAAACGGAGCCTGTGGGCCGGAGTAGCACGGCTTTCGGACGGACAGCGGCAGACGCTCGTCCTGCGTTTCAGCGAGCACTTGAGCTACGAAGAGATCGCCGCGGTGATGAACTGCCCGTTGGGGACCGTGAAGTCGCGGATCTTTAACGGCCTGGCCGCGTTGAAAAACGAGTTTGGCGCCGACGAATCGGCAGCCGCGACATTGCCGGTCAATCCCCGGCCGTTAACCGACGCCGTTTGAAGTGGATCCGATGAGACCCTTTGACCTTCGCGAAGACGACCTGCCCGAACCGTTCGCTTTGCTGGCCCAGCAGTTGAGCGGCGACGCCGCGCGGCTAGCGGAGCTATATCCACCGGGCATCCGCGACACGGGCGCGCGTCCGTCGGCGGTCGCGCAAGCCAGCCGGGCGTTGCCGCGTCGTTGGCCGCGTCGACTGGCGTGGGTCTCGGCCGCGGCGATCTTGCTGGTCGCCTCACTGGAGGTTGTGGAACGAGTCCGCAACGTCCCTGAGCCTGTCTGGACGCCAGCGGTGGCCGAGCGAGACGTCGCCGGAACCAGCCGCATGGTTGTTGTGCCGGTGGACGCCGCGTTATGGATCGACGAAAGCGGCTTCGACAGCTTGAGCCGGCCAGCCCAGGAGGCCATCCTCGACCTCTTCGAGGACGATGTCTTGGCCCAGGATAGCCTGTCGATCTGAAATGAAGGCAAACGCAAAGACCGATGATGAATGCGGAATGATGAAGGATGAATGTGCTGGGCGTCCCCGGACATTCATCATTCATCATTCATCATTCATCATTTGTGCCGCGATCCTCGCCAGTGCCGCCGCTTCGCGCGCCGCCGACAAAACGCCGCCACGACCGGCGGCACCAGCCGCCGCCGCGCCGGCGCTCGACGGCACCATTCCCGCTGCCGAGAAACTATTAGCCTGCACGGTCACCGTGCGGATCGCGGCCAGCAAGACCAAGGCCGCGGTCCAGCAGGCCGCCACCGACAACGACGGCGTGCAGGTCTGCTCGGGCGCTTCGCTGGGTGAAGGGCTGGTCGTTACGTTTCATCGTGCCACGCCCGACGACCGCATTCGTGTCACCTGGCCGGGCGGCGACCAGGACGAGGCACGCCCGGTGGTCGTTGACGAATTCTCGTCGCTCGCGCTCTTGGAAGTTGACCGCAAGGCCACGCCCGGCCTGGAATTGGCCACCGCCGCGGCCAAGGTCGGCGGCGCCGTTCTGACGGGGGCGGCGTCGGGCATTGAGAAGCCCGTCATCTCACTCGGCATTCTCGGCGGCGTCGAGCGTTCGCTGCCCGGCAGCGGACTGCCACTGTTGTTGCAATGCGATCTGCGCACGACCGACGCTTCGAGCGGCGCGGCCGTCGTGGATGGCCAGGGGAAATTGCTCGGCATTGTCGCCGCCAAGGTCGCCGCCGGCGACTCGGACGGTTGGACGTACGCCGTGCCCGTCGCTCACGTTCGCCGATTGGTCGAGGCGCGCGTCGCCGGGCAGTTCACTCTCTTGCGGCGATTGCGCCCCGCCATGGGGCTCACCATGGGGCCCAGCGCCGAAGAGGGTACCGTGAGGGTCGAGCGCGTCATTGCCGGCGGCCCCGCCGAGAAGGCGGGCATCCGCGTCGGCGATCTGATCCTGCAGACCGACGGCCGCAAGGTCCGCAGCGCCTATCAGGCCGTGGACCTGGTGCTCAAAAAGCAGCCTGGCGATGAGGTGCGGTTGGTGGTGCAGCAAGACGGCGTGCCCAAGGAAGTCAAGCTTGTGCTGGAAGGGGCCGCGGCGAACCTCGACCAGACGTCGACCAACCAAATGCGCCTCGGTCAGAAGCTGAACGTCCGCGCGGTGGGGCGCAACCAGGTCGAGGTCCAGCAAGGCAGCCGCGTCGTCGAGTTGGCGGTGGATCCCAACGCCCCGGCGCCCCAGGCGAACGTGGCGGCAAACGCCGCACAGAACGTCGGTCAGCGGCGCGTCCCGCTCGACGAACTGGGCATGCTGCGCACGCAACTCGCGGCATTCGAGCAGGTGATCCAGCGGCTGCAGGCCGAGCTGCAACGGCGCAACGAGCGCGAGCAGGAGACCGACGCGCTGGTCAAATCGCTGACCGAGGAAGTCGCCCGCCTCCGCCGCGAGCGGGAAGCAGCCGCCAAAAAGTAGCTCAGTCGCCGCCGGCTGAGCCGGGGAGCATATTCGCCACCGAGGGCTCCGAGTTCTTGCCGATCTGAGATTTGAGATTTCAGATCCTCGCTGCCAAGCATCGCACTTTTGTGTTCCGAGAGCGCCACCGTGCTCCTTGCACTCCGCGTCCTCGGCGTGCTCGGTGGCTAACTCCGTCGAAATGTGTCCCTCGCTGGCGCGACTGGCGCGTCGGGCTGGTGTTCGCGCGGCACGACAACGCTCCGCGTTTGCGGTGCAGGGCCGTTCACAGATTCAAGCTGGACGGCGGCGCAGCGGCGGGAAAGTGGGACAGGCACCGAGACGCAACGTTGGTCTGAAAGGGCTTGCGCTGTTTATGCTCGGAGCCAGTCCCATTTTCCCGCCTCGCCATTTTGAAAAACAGAATGGCCCTGGTTTGCGGTGGGAACGCGGCAGGGATACGCTGTGGGCTATCACTCGACAGCGCGGGCACGATTTCGTGGCCGAGCAGATGCTGGCGAAGTTCAAGTGAGGGCGGCTCCGCCGGCGAACGAGGTCAACCGCCCCTCACCCGGCCCTCTCCCGCGAGGGGAGAGGGAGCTGTTGTTGGACGTGCTGAAATCAACGCAGCGGGATGGACCATGAAGTCTGCGCAGCGTGTCCTGCGACTGGTCATCTTCGCACTCGTGTGGCGCTGCGCGATCGCTTGCGCCGATGCCGAGCCGCCCCAGACGGGGCCGGCCACGGAAAAGCGCTTCCCGCCCCTGGTGGTGCCCATGGGGTTCAAGGCGACGCTCTTTGCCTGCGACCCCTTGATCGAGTATCCGTCGGCGCTCTCGGTTGGGCCGCGGCCGGGCGCGATCTTTGTGGCGGTGGACTACATGACCGGCCTGGGGACGGACATCGTCCGCCGCAGCGAGGTGCGACTGGTCGAGGACACCGACGGCGACGGCTATGCCGACAGGGCGACTGTCTATGGCGGCGGTTTCAATTCGATCATGGGACTCGCCTATCACGGCGGCACTTTGTACGTGATGCACGCGCCGCTGCTGACGGCGCTGCGCGATGCGACGGGAGACGGCGTAGCCGACGAGCGAAAGGACCTCGTCGCCGGACTGGGGCTCACGCCCGAGCAGAACCCCGTGCGGCTGCATTGCGCCAACGGCGTCACTGTGGGGCACGACGGCTGGCTTTATCTGGCCCTGGGCGACCACGGCTGCGACGTGCGGCGGCCGGAAGGAGACCGGCTGGTTCTCGAAGGCGGCGGCATCCTCCGCTGCCGCGCCGATGGACGCGATCTGCACGTCTTCGCCACGGGCCTGCGCAATATCTACGACGTCGCCCTGGATGCCGAGCTGAACGTCTTTGTCCGCGACAACGAGAACGACGGAGGCGACTACAAGATCCGCGTCTGCCACAGCTTCTTCGGCGCCGACCACGGCTATCCGTACTTGTACCACGAGCGGCCCGCCGAGGCCCTGCGGCCGCTGGCCGATCTCGGGCTGGGCTCGTCGGCCGGCGGCGTCTGCTACCTGGAGCGGCAGTTTCCGGCCGTGTACCGCGGCGACTTGTTCTTCTGTGAGTGGGGGAAGTCGCTGGTCCGCTATCCGTTGCGCCGCGAAGGGAGCAGCTTCGTCTCGCCCGAGGAAAGCGAGTTTGCCGTCGGCGCGGAGGGCGATCCCTATGGGTTCAAGCCGACCGACGTCGCGGTCCAGCGCGACGGCACGCTCATGGTCTCCGACTACGCCGACGGGCAACGGCCCAAGCGCGGCCGCGGGCGGATCTACCACATTGCGTACGTCGGCGATGCGGAGCCGAAGGCGTCGACGCCAACGCCGCGGCTCGGCGGGAGCCTCGCCCTTCCTCTTGGCATGCTCGATTCGGAAAGCTATTTCGAGCGGTGCGACGCGCAAGCGACGATCGAGCGCGGCGGCGACAAGGCGATCGAAGCGCTGATCGACGCGCTTGCTGCCGGACGCGTCGGTCCGGGCGGCCGGCTGCACGCGATTTGGATTCTGGCGCACGCGCAAGGCGCGGCGGCGATCGAGCCGCTGCTGGCGGTCGCCGGGTGCGATCCAGACCCGGCCGTCCGGGCACAAGCGGCGCGCGCGATAGCCGACCTGGCCGATCCGGTGCTCGCGCGCCATCGACTGGACGCCGGTCCGGGGGAGGCGGAGTTGGCAGCTCGCCTGGCTGCGTTGGGCAGCAAACAGGACGCTCGCGGCCGGCTTGAAATCATTGTCGCATTGGGACGGTTGCGATGGGCTGGTCTCGCGGATTGGCTGAAGGACAACCTGCAAATGCCCGATGCCGTGCAGTCTCACGGCGCTTTACAATCGCTGCGCCAGTCGCGTAACTGGCCTGCCATCCTCAAATGCCTCGATGCGGACGGCGATCCGCTGCGCGAGATCGCGCTACGCGCCGTGGCCCAGCAGTACGACCTGGAACTGGTGGACGGCTTGCTCGCGCGGTTGGCGTGCGAAAAGGACCGGGCGCGCTTTTGCGAGTACGCCGACTGGCTGGCGCGCGTTTACAAGAAACCAGGCCCTTGGGTGTACTGGGACTATCGACCGAAGCCGCGGCCGGCGAATCAGGTCGCGTGGGAACGAACCGAAGTGATTGCCGCCGCGCTCAACCGGACCATGTCGCATGTCGACCCGGACGTGCGTCTGGCGGTGTTACAGCGGATGCAGCGCGAGAAGGTGCCCGTTGACCTTGAACCGATCGGTAAATGGCTCAAGGAAGAGAATGCCCCCCAGCGCATCACGGCGGTGCTGGATTTCTTGCGCGATCCGCCGGCGGGAGACGTGCGTCAACTCGTGGAGCCCGTCATTCGCAATCCGTCGGAGACCGTCGCCAACCGCCTGACGGCACTGAGCCTCTTGGCCGGAGGAATCGAAGAGGAACACGCCGACGCACTGATCGCGCTCGCCGAGAAACTGGAGGATGGGCCGATCCTGGCCGAGGCGCTGCGCCTGGCGACGAAGTATCCGAAGCTCGTGGCCGCGCCCTTGCTTGTCCGCAAGCTAAGTTCGGCAAGGCCCGAGGTCCGCGCCGCGGCCATCGAGACGCTGGGCGAGTTGCGGGCTGCCGCCGCGTGGGAGCCTCTCGCCGAGCTGCTGGCGGATGACGATCCGCAAGTCCGTCGCGCTAGCGCCACGGCGGCGGGCAAACTCCAGGAGCGGCGGGCGATCGAGCCACTTCTCAAGCGGGCCGCCGACGGAGACGCCCTTGTTCGCGCGGCGAGCCTGGACTCCCTCCGCGTGCTCAAGGAACCGCGCGCCGTACCGCTGGCTGTCGCCGCACTGGACGACCGGCAAACGGAACAAATCGCGCTCCTCTTGCTGCGCGATCTGGGCGGTCCCGAACAGGCCGGCGCAGTGGCTGATCTGGCAAAGCGCAATCCGTCCCTCGACGTGCTCACCGCGGCCGTGCAAGCGCTCACCGCCTGGCGGGATCGTCCTGAGACGTCGGCGCGAGCGCAGCAGGAGATGGACCTCGCGGTGGCGGAAATCCACGGCTCAAGCGGCAGCGTGGTCCGCTGGCGCGTAAGTGGTCCCACGGAGACCGCGGGAGGCGATCCCACGAGTGGCGACGAACCAGGCGATTCGCGCGTACAATTCGCCGCCGGCACCGAGGGTCGCATTGTGCTCGCGGCGAAGGGCGCCCCAAAGGGAAGCGGGTTTCAAACCTGGACAGAGATAGCCGTCGCCGAGCAGACCGACGTCGAGTTCCTCGCCTCGGCCGCGGGCAGCTTGGAACTGTGGCTCAACGGCCAGACGATCTATCGCCGCGCCAAGCCGCGGGATTTCCGCGTCGATTCCGATCGCCTTTGGGCCACGCTGCCCGCGGGAACCAACCGGCTGGTGGCGTCGGTCGCGGCTGCGTCGCCGGAATCGCCCGTCGAATTCCATCTGCGCTTCCGCCGCCGCAGCGCCGTCGCCGCACACGAACGTCTCGCCGCAGCAGCCCTGGCAGAAAAGGGGAACGCCGAGCGCGGACGAGCTGTTCTCTTCAACGCCGAGAAGTCGCTCTGTCTCAAGTGTCATCGGGTGCTCGACCAAGGCGAGCGCATCGGGCCGGACCTGACGGGCGTCGGAAGCCGCTTCTCGCGAATCTATATCACTGAATCGATGCTGGAGCCCAGCCGCACGATCGCACCGAGCTACGGCACGTGGGTCGTGCAGCTCGCGAGCGGCAAAGTAGTCACCGGCGTCAAGGCGGCCGAGAGTGAAACCTCGCTGACATTGGCCGACAATGAGGGCCAAAAACAAGTCGTGCCGAAAAACGAGATCGACCAGCAGCAACCCTCGCCCGTCAGCATCATGCCCGAGGGCGTCGAGAAACGTCTGACGGAAGACGAGTTCGTGGACCTGATCGCGTTCCTGGCAAGCTTGAAGGAAACGAAATCGCCGTGAGAGGGCCGTAGCGCACGCGGGGAGTCGGCCGCAGAGCAAAGGTTAGCGGCTCATCTAGCGACTCGCCGTCAGGCGCCGATCAGCTCTTGCACTTTGTCGGCCGGCAGGCCCACCGAGTCGGCTGTCGCCACGATCTGGCTCCAGGTCTTCTCGTCGAGCTCGATGCCGTTCTTGGTGCGCGCGGCGCGGGAGCGCTCTTCCGGCTCGCCGGGCATGAGGATTTCGCCGCCGGGCGCCACGGTGCGGGAGCTTTTCACGAACTCGATGTAGCGGCGGACCTCGGTCGCGAAGACGTCTTCGGCCTGGAATTTGCGCGGGTCGAGCAGGACGCTGAGCATTGCCTGCTCGAGCCGCGGCACGCCCAGCTTCGAGCAGCCGCCGCCGGTGAGCGCGCCGGCCAGCATTTCCACCATCACCCCCAGCCCATAGCCCTTGTGACCGCCGAAGGGCAGGATCGCGCCGGGCGGATCGGCATAGAAGACGCGCGGATCGGTCGTCGGCCGCCCCTCGGCGTCGATGATGGCGCCTGCGGGCACGTTGTGCCCCTTGTTGAAGGCGACGCGGATCTTCCCTTCGGCAATCGCGCAGGTCGAGATATCCACCAATAGCGGCGGACCACCGCGGACCGGCACGGCGATGGCGATTGGATTGGCCGACAGCCGGCGATCGAAGCCGCCGGTGGGCGCGACGAGAATCCCGCCGCCGGACGTGTTGACGAAGCACAGTGAGACAAAGCCAGCCGCGGCTGCCTGCGCCGCCCATGCGCCGACGCGGCCGACGTGGCCCGAGTTGGCCAGCGCCACGGCGGCGATGCCGTGCCGCCCAGCCATTTCGATGGCCAGCCGCGTGACGTGCCGGGCCATGACCTGGCCGAAGCCAAGCTGCCCATCCACAAGCGCGATCGAATCGGTGGCCAGCGCGATCTTCGGCTCGCGGTTCGCGAAGAGCTTACCTTCGCGGACCCATGCGATGTACGGTGGGATGCGGATCACGCCGTGCGAGTCGTGGCCGACCAGGTTGGCCTCGACCAGGTGCTCGGCGACGCAGCGAGCCTCATCGACGCGACAGCCCACGGCTTCAAAAATGGCGACGACCAAACGTTCGAGCGGTTGCTTGTGGATGAGCATGGTTTAGGCGGGAGACTTGAGGGTGGAGGAACACGATGGCTGCCGCGTCGGGCGGGTGCGGGTGGCGGACAGTCCCTGCCCGGTGGAATTCGAGCATCATACCGCAATTCTTCCGCTTTAGTACCGCGGTCCGTTCACAGCCAACGACACAACAAAGCGCCAACGTCGACGCCGTCGAGCGGGGCCATTCTGTTTTTCAAAATGGCGAGGCGGGAAAAGGGGACTGGCTCCGAGCATAAACAGCGCAAGTCCTTTCAGACGAACGTTGCGTCTCGGTGCCTGTCCCACTTTCCCGCCGCTGCGCCGCCGGCCAGCTTGAATCTGTGAACGGCCCTGCGCCGTCGAGCGGGATGCGGGTATCGCCCTGAGTTAGGAGCTATAATTGGCCTGCTGGCGAGGCCGATCATGGTGCGCCAGAGCGGTTCCGCCGTCACGGAACACCGGGCGCTCAACTGACGTTGAGGCGGCACGTCAGAGCGTTCACCGCGTAGGAACTCCACCACGTGCGCGTCGCGGTCATTGGTGCTGGACCGGCCGGGCTGACGGCGGCTCTTCAGTTGAGCCGCGGCGGCGGCGCGGACGTCGTCGTCTACGAAGCGGGCGACCGCGTGGGCGGGTTGTGCCGTTCGCTCGATTTGTGGGGACAACGTGTCGATCTCGGTCCGCATCGCTTTTTCAGCACCGATGCCCGCGTCAATCGCGTTTGGCGGGAGGTCGTCGGCCGCGATTACAAACTCGTCACGCGCCGCACGCGGATCTACTACCAAGGCAAGTTCTTTCACTACCCGCTCAGGCCGTTCAACGCACTGGTGAACATGGGCGTTGGCAACGCGGTAGGGTGCCTGGCGAGTTACCTGAAGCACAAGGTGCAGCCGCACGTTTCGCCCCGCGACAATCCCTCGTTCGAATCGTGGGCGGTAGATCGCTTCGGCCGGCGGTTGTTCGAGATGTTCTTCAAGTCCTATAGCGAGAAGCTGTGGGGCATACCTTGCGACCAACTCGACGCCGATTTCGCCGCCCAGCGAATCCGAAAGTTCTCACTGGGCGAAGCGATTAAAAGCGCCTTCTCGCCGCGCAACGGAGCGCGGCACCGGACGCTCGCCGATTGCTTCGCCTATCCCGTCGCGGGAACCGGTTCTGTCTACGAGAAGATGGCCCACCGCGTGCGGGACCAGGGAGGGCAGGTCCAGTTGAACTGTCCAGTGCAACGCGTCGCGCACGAGGATTCCCGCGTCACGGGTGTCGAGCTGGCCGACGGCCGTTGTGAGCCGTGCGACCATGTGATTTCCACGATGCCGTTGACGCTGCTCGTAAAGAGCTTGGGCCGGATACCAGCCAGCGTCGAGACGGCCGTCGCCGCCTTGCGATTTCGCAACACGATTCTCGTCTATCTGCACGTCGACCATGAGTCGCTCTTTCCCGACCAGTGGCTGTACATTCACGCGCCCGAGCTCTCGATGGGCCGCGTGACCAATTTCCACAATTGGCTGCCGGAGCTATACGGAAACCATCGGACCACCATCCTGGCCGTCGAATACTGGTGTAACGAGGGCGACTCCCTGTGGGCCGAGTCCGACGAGCGGATGATCGAGCGCGCGACGCGCGAAATAGCGGCGACCAACTTGCTTCGACAGGCGCCGATCCTGGCGGGGCACGTGGTTCGCATCCCACGCTGCTATCCCATCTACGCCCGCGGCTACAAGACGCACGTCCAGCGCGTGGCCGACTACGTGCGGACTTTCCGCGGCCTCACGGCCATCGGGCGGTATGGCGCTTTCAAATACAACAACCAGGATCACAGCATCCTGATGGGAATTCTCGCCGCCGAAAACCTTATCGACGACCGCCATCACGACCTGTGGGCTGTCAATACCGACCGCGAGAGCTATCAAGAAGAGGCGCTCGTCGTGAAAGCCGGTATGGCGGAATAGTATTCGGGCGCCTCACGCCGAGCAGGCACGGCGCAGTTACTAAGGGCGCGGCGCGCGGCGGCGCTGTTGCAACATCCAGGCCTCAAGCTGCGCGGCCAGTGACGCGTCCCCCTCCGATCGGGCCAGCTCCAGGGCCCTCTCGGCCGTGGCGATGGCTTCGGCGTCGCGCTGCGCCATCGCGTAGGCGAACGCCAGGTTGGCCAATGCGACGCCATCCGGCTTCAACGCAACCGCGCGTTCAAAATGCGCGATCGCGTCCTCGATTCGTCCGATGCTGGCCAAGGCGCTCCCGAGATTCATGTGCGCGTCGGCGAAGTCGGGCTCCAACTCCACGGCTCTTTGAAAATGGTCGATCCCTGCTCCGATCCGGCCCGCCTGGGTCAAGGCGATTCCCAGGTTGTAGTGGGCGGCGGCGAAGTCGGGCTTGAGCCGCACGGCTTCCTGGTAGTGACCGAACGCCTCGCGCTGACGGCCCACTTCGTCGAGGGCCCGGGCCAGATTGAAGTGCGCATCGCTCGAGTCGGGCTTCCGCCGCAACGCCGCTTCGAATTGCTCGATCGCCTCCTGCTGCCGCCCGGCCACGGCCAGCAACGTCCCCGCGTTGTAGCACGCCATGAAGTTATCGGGCTGATGAACCGCCGCGTCGCGCCACAGGTCCAACTCGTCGTTGTACACGTTT
The DNA here is from genome assembly GCA_016191115.1 of Planctomycetia bacterium. Taxonomy (GTDB): domain Bacteria; phylum Planctomycetota; class Planctomycetia; order Pirellulales; family JACPPG01; genus JACPPG01. The sequence continues at coordinate 84,021 of JACPPG010000038.1, forward strand.
GATCGGCGCAGGCTCAACAGACCAAAGACGGCGCCGACTACCACGACGCCGACTCCGGTCACGGCGATGGGTCCCCAGCCGGCAAGCCTCCGTTCCGTGCGCGCGTCGATCGATCGCGCGACGCGCTCCGCGAGTGCATAGCCTCCCGCGACCACCAGGGGAGCGATCGCGGCCAGTGGCAGGTACATCCGCCGCTCAGCGGCCACTTCGTTAGTCATCGGAATCAAGAACGTCGGCGACAAGACCATCAGCACGGAAGCACCGACAAACCCGGCCGCCGTGCGTCGCCAAACCAGCACGAGCGCGACCAGGCCCAGCGCTGCGGCGGCCAATAGCCACGGCCACGCGGCGGCCAACGTTTCGAAATAGGGCAATTCATATTGAATCAGCAGCGGCCACGGCCAAAATGTCAGCTTGAGATACAAGATCAGGACTTTGGCTTGCGTCAACCACCAAGGAACGGCACGGACTGGGAGGCCGAAACCCGCTTCCGGGGTGTGGTGCCCGGAGAGGTAAATGCACAGCAGGGGAATCCACGCGGCGGCCAGGCCGAGATACAACGGCCAAGACGCCCGAAGAGCCCGGCGGAATGACCCGGTGATGAATGTCCGCTCGAACAACAACACCACGACCGGAGCCGACGCCATGACTTCCTTCGAGAGCATCCCCAACAGGCACGCCATCGTGGCCACCGAAAGCCACAGGGCCCGCCAGGCGGGCGCGGTTGCCGACCAGTACCGCAAGCTGGCAAAAAGCGTCAGCAGGTAGAACCAGCCCATCATCAGTTCCGTCCGCTGCGTTACATAATTAACGCTCTCCGTATTGACGGGATGCGCCGCCCAGACGAGCGCGGACGCGAACGATAAATACCCGGCGACGCGATCGAAGCGGTGCTGGAAATACCCCAGGCGCAGCGTCCGGTAGACAATCGCCCATAGCGTGCACGCCGCCAGCGCGTGCAGGATCATGTTGACGAGGTGGTAGCCCGTGGGGTCGAGCGCGCCGAAATAGTAATTGAGCGCCAGAGAGAGATTCACGACCGGGCGGGCCGAAGTGGGTATTCCCTTCGGCGGCGTAAGGGGACCGCCGCGATCCGACAAGTCGATGACAGGCCACACGCGACGGATCGACGGATTCTTCACCACGGTGTGCAAATCATCGAAGAAGAAAGGCGCGTGAACGGCCGTGCCGTAGATCGCGAGCACCACTCCGCCCAGGACTAGCGCGCCCACGAGTGCCGCCACCCGCGCGGACGCAGACCGTGGTGGCGGGTTCGTACCCATAGCATCCTTCGTGATCGTCCTCGTGACGAAGTCTTCCAGCGGCCACTACAAGTCGCGCGCCAGGTTTTGTTCGAGGAACCGTTTGGCAAGTGGCAGGCTGGGGCCGAGGAACAGCGAGCCACCAGACAGATGTGGCGTGGCGTCACCCCTCTTTACATCTACCCCATTTTAGGTCTTCAAACAAAGCCTAGTCGTTTGGCGGATCAGGGCCATTCACCGATTCAAGCTTGCCGGCGGCGCACCGGCGGGAAAGTGGGACAGGCACCAAGACGCAGCGTTGGTATGAAAGGGCTTGCGCTGTTTGTGCTTGGAGCCAGTCCCATTTTCCCGCCTCGCCATTTTGAAAAACAGAATGGCCCTGGTTTGGCGGATCTAGGTAGTCGTCCAGCCTGGTCCTTTGCTTCTGGATCCGCTGGAGCATCTCGTGCGGGTGCTGAGCGTAATAGAGGCTCCGCGGCTTCTCGACATTCTCCTGGCTTGCGGCCAGTTGAGCCTCCAGCCGCTTTCGTTCGCGACGCTTCTTCGTCGCCAGCGTCAACGCCGCCGCCACTGCCACTAGCAACAACAACGTTCCCAGGCCGAATTGGAACCAGCGACGGCGCGGCGCCTGCTTGCCGATCTCATCTTCGGCCATGGTTCCGCGTTACGTCGTTTTCCCTCGGTACGCGTCCAGGAGCCGTCCCGGCGAGCCCATGATGTTGTAGCCGGCGTCGACGTGAAGAATTTCGCCGGTGATGCCGTCGCCCATGTCCGAAAGGAGGAAGCCGGCGGCGCGGCCCACCTCTTCGTGCGTGATATTGCGGCCCAGCGGGGCCATTCCCTCGTACAGGCCGAGCATGTCGTCGACGCCCGCCCCACGGCCGGCCAGCGTCCGCAGGGGGCCTGCGCTCACGGCGTTGACGCGGATGCCGCGCGGGCCGAGGTCGTAGGCCAGGTACTTGACGATCGAGTCGAGCGCCGCCTTGCACACGCCCATCACGTTGTAGCCCGGCACCGGCCGCTCGCCCCCGTAGTACGTCATCGTGACGATGCTCCCCTTGTCGGTCATGAACTCGCGGGCGGCATTGGCCACGGCGATCAGGCTATAGGCGCTAATCTCCATCGCCTCCTTGAATCCCTCGCGGCTGGTCTGGATGGTGTCGCCCTTGAGGTCATCGAGCCGCGCGTGAGCGATCGAGTGCACGACGAAGTCGATCTTGCCGAATTCTTCCGCCGCGCGGCGCATCACGCTTTTGATGTCCTCGTCGTTCGTCACGTCCATAGGCACCAGGAACTTGGCGCCGGGCGCCGGGTCGGTCAGCATGGCCACGCGGCGGCGGTTCCGCTGCCGCTCGTCGTCGGGCCGGTCCGGCAGGTGCGTAAAGCCGCACACCGCCCCCTCGGCCATCACGTACTGGGCGATCGCCCAGGCGATCGAGTGATCGTTGGCAACGCCCAGCACCAGCCCCTTTTTGCCGTCAAACAGACCCATGCGATCCTCCTGCGCTTGCGATCAATCAAGACGGTGAACCACCAAGACACGGCGGGCACGAAGAAGGGACCTGCCGACAGAAACGTGCAACTTTCCTTTATCCCCTTGGCGTTCTTGGCGCCTTGGCGGTTCCTCTTTGCAGGCGGAATGAACCGCCATGTCGCCAAGAACGCCAAGAGGAAACGGAGGAGCACGCAACATAACGACTTGCGTCGGATCGCTCAACGTCCTTCGGCGGGACGAGTTGGGACCCGCCCAGTGGCGCGTATCTGATTCGCCTGATTTGTCAATTTGACATCACCGGCGTAGCATTGTGAGTGGATTTGATTCGGCCCTGCCGCACAGCCCTCGCGTCCGGACGACTCCTTTCATGACCAGCAAATTGGCGCCAACCAACGACACACCCAAGGCCGCGTATGGCCTCCTGGAAGCCGCGACTCAAAACGAGGACGTTCGGGCGTTTCTGGCGCGGGGGCTGCCCACCGTCTTGGTTGCTTGCCATGCCGATGCGGTCGCACTGGCCGCGCCGTCGAGCGGCACGCTGGCCGGCGGGAACTGGCTCGCACTCGGTCATGCTGGCGCGGCGCAGCCATTACCCGGCGAGCTACTGTCCGAAGCCCTCGATCGGGAAGCGGTTCTCGCCCGCGGCGATTGGCTGGCGGCGCCGGTCGACGCGCGGGCCGCCAGGCCGGACGTGCTGGCCGTCCACTTCCGCGATACGCCAGCCCGCGACGCGCAACCGGCCGTCGAGTCGCTTTTGCCGGCACTGCGGCAAGCTCTGGCGACCGTCCGTGAGCGCCATCGGCAGGCGCAGCGCGTCGAACGACTGGAGGCGATCCTGGCGATCGCCGGCCGCTGGAACCAGTCGCGCGAGGTGGAATCGCTGCTCGTGGAAATGGCCGAGGCCGCCGCGCGGCTCTTGCACGCCGACCGGGCCAGCATCTTTCTCTGGGACCGCGCGGCGCATCAGTTGGTCGGCCGCCCGGCGCTCGGCGTCGAAGGCGGCGAGCTGCGCATCCCGGATAACGCCGGCGTCGTGGGGCGCGTGATCGAGACCGGCCAGCCGCGGCGACTGTCGCGCGCCGACAACCCGCGCGAGGTCAACCGCGCGATCGACGAGACGCTCGGCTATCGGACGACGACGCTCTTGTGCGTGCCGCTCCGCAGCCGCAAAGGGGAACTGTTCGGCGCGTTCGAGACGCTCAACAAGCTCGATGGCGATTTTACCGACGAGGACGAGGCGGCGCTGGTCGAGCTGGCCGGGCAAGCAGCGATCGCGCTTGAGAACACGCAGGAGCGCGAGCAACTGATCGAGTCCCGCCGCCAGCTCACCGACGAGGCGGCCCAGCGCGTGCAGCTCGTCGGCACCAGCCCGGCGATCGACGCCCTCCGCTCGACGATCGGCCGCGTGGCCGGCACCGAACTCGCAGTGCTCGTCTTGGGCGAGAACGGCACGGGCAAGGAGGTCGTCAGCCAGTCGATCCACTATCAGAGTCCACGGCGGCACCATCCGTTCATTGCCGTCAATTGCGCGGCCTTGAGCGAAACGCTCCTGGAGAGCGAGCTATTCGGCCACGAGAAGGGGGCCTTCACCGACGCGCACGAGCGGCGGCCCGGCAAGTTCGAGTTGGCCGCGGGCGGCACGCTCTTTCTCGACGAGATCGGCGACCTCAGCCCGTCAGGCCAGGCGAAGCTCTTGCGCGTGCTCGAAGAGAAGGTCGTAGTCCGGGTCGGCGGATCAAAAAGCATCCACACCGACGCGCGGGTGATCGCGGCCACGAACCAGAACCTGGCCCAACTGGTCCGCGAGCGGCGTTTTCGCGAGGACCTGTATTTCCGGCTCAACGTGGTGACGTTGGTGCTGCCGCCGTTGCGCGAGCGGGCGGAGGACGTGCTGCCGCTAGCGGAATTCTTCCTCAAGGATTTTTGCCGCAAGGCCCGCCGCAAGACTTTGAAGCTGTCGGCCGCCGCGCGGAAGCGGCTCGAGGCGCACGCCTGGCCGGGCAACGTCCGCGAGCTGCGGAACCTGATGGAGCGGCTGGCGTTCCTGTTGCCCGCCGAGCGCGACAAGATCGAGGAAGAGGACCTGGCGTTCATCTTGTCGCCCGGTGTCACGCGCGCCGCGGCGGCGATCCCCTCCGAGCTATCCCTATCCGAGGCGACCGACCGGTTCCAAGCCGAGCACGTCGCCGAAGCGATCCGCCGCGCCCGCGGCAACATGAGCGAAGCGGCCGGGCACCTGGGCCTGCACCGCTCGAACCTGTATCGCAAGATGCGGCAACTGGGCATGGCAGTGGAGGGGTGAGGGGCTGGCGCCTCGCGCGTTTCGCGATTCAGTTCCAGCCCACCAACTCGCTGTGGCGACGTAGCAGTGCAGGGTCTGGTTGCCAGCGATCGGGCAACCGAATGCGCAATCCATCAAACTCAATCAATCCGTGCTCTACGGCCTTGTTCGATCGCAGGCTCTTCAGGTCGACGTGAACCTGCACCTCAAACGCGTCGTTGACGATGAGAAGTCCCATGTCGAATGCCCTGTCGTGCAGGACGCAAAGACAGATACCATTTCGAGGATTCATCCGCTGTTCCCTGTCGACGGACCATGGAACGATATGCGACGCAACGAGCAACCCACGAATGGGCATTGTGCAGATGGAGCACGCGTAGTCGTACCCCGCCAATACGATCGATCGAAACAGGCATTGGTTGACTCGTACCTTGACGATCGTCTCTCGATCGAGGCCCTGGACGTCCTCCCACAACACGGCTTCCGAAAGCTCGGGCTCAGCACCACACAATCGGGCGGCCGCGGTTTCACACTCGAAGCCGATGCTCTCGGGATCCGCCGCGAATTGCTCGCAAATCGCGCGATCCTCCTGCGACGCCTTCGATAGTCCGCGGACGCCGCGCGCCTTTAGGGCGGGATCAAATGCCGCGAGGTTGCAACACTTCATGGCAACTGCACCGGCCGTCCTATTCAGCGCCTTGGCAACCTTGATAATGTCGGGGTTGCGAGCGTGGAGCCGTCCGAACGGCGTTCGGCAATAAAGGTTAAACGCGACCAGAGTTTCATCTCGCGTCCACGATCGGCGGGCCATCACATCGTCCTCCGAGGCTCCCTTGCCGCTCATCCGGCACATTTTTATTGCTTTGCGGCAGCCGAAGCGGTATACCATAGGCACGCATCGGCAGTTGTTGATGGATTGCCGCGGCGAGCGAACGGCTTTGTAGGAGGTGTCTCCCGACGCCGACCGGGGCTTGGCCGAGCGCGGCAAAGCCGAGCCACGCGACGGCGGGCAGGATGCCCGCCCCCCAACGACGCCCAAGGAGCGAAACGATGAACACCGCACGCGGTTGCCGGGGGCTGTCGGGGCGGGCGATTGGGCGGCGGGCCTTTTTGGAAACGACCGTGGCGGCCGGCGGGGCCGGGTTGACGCTGCCGATGCTCCTCCAATCGCGCGCCGCGGCGCGCGAGTCCGGACAGGCGGCCCGCGAACCCGGTCAAACCGTGCGCGACACGGCGGTGATCCAGATTTGGCTCGGCGGCGGGCCGACGCATTTCGAAACCTACGACCCCAAGCCGCAAGCGCCAGCCGAATATCGCGGCCCGTTCGGCGCCATCTCCACGTGCCTTCCCGGCGTGCAAATCTGCGAGACGCTGCCGCGGCACGCGCAGATCCTCGACAAGGTCGCCATCCTGCGAAGCGTCTACCACAATAGCGCCGACCACGACGCCGGCATGTACTTCTGCACTACCGGCAAGAAGACGAAGTTCCAGCCCTCGACCGGTTCGTACACGGCGCGGATCCGCGGCGCGAACCAGCCCGGGCTGCCGGCCTACGTGCACCTGGGCTTTCAGCCGACGACGAACCTGGTGTTCGTGCCGAACTTCAAGGCGGAGTATCTGGGCGGCGGCTACGATCCGTTCTACATCACCGACGATCCGGCCGAGGCCAGCTTCCAGGTGCCCAACCTGCGGTTGGCCGACGGCGTGACGATCGACCGGCTGGGGGACCGCCGGTCGCTGCTTGGGCACTTCGATCGCTTGCGCCGGCAGGCGGATCGCAGCGGGGCGATGGGCTCGATGGACCAGTTCGGCCGCGCGGCCTTCGACATGGTCACCGGCGCCGCCGCGCGGGAGGCCTTTGACCTGTCGCGCGAAGACCCGAAGACCCGCGAGCGATACGGCATGCACCGCTGGGGGCAGAGCTGCCTGTTGGCCCGGCGGCTGGTCGAGTCGGGCGTGACGTTCGTCACCGTGAATTTCGACCCGCACTCGTTCTCGTTCGACATGCACGCCAACGTCGAGCGGGGGATGCGCAGCGCCGGGCCGCGGATGGATTCGGCGATTCCGGCCCTGGTCGAGGACCTGCACGAGCGGGGCCTGGCCGACCGGGTGATGGTGATCGCCTGGGGCGAGTTCGGCCGCACGCCCCGCGTCAACCCCGCGGGCGGCCGCGACCACTGGGGCGAGGTGATGAGCGTGCTGGTGGCGGGCGGGGGCCTGCGCGTCGGCCAGGTGATTGGCTCGTCCACGCCGAAGGGCGAGGTGCCCAAGGACCGGCCGATCATCCCCTACGACGTGCTGGCCACGATGTACCGGCACCTGGGGATCGACCCGTATACGACGTTCACGGACCACGCCGGCCGGCCGACGCCCTTGCTGAACGAGGGGACGGTGATCGGCGAGTTGGTGTGACGTACAATGACGAATGTCGAAATTTGAGTGTCTAAAGAAATCCGAATGACGAAAAGCTGAATGTCCGAAAGGAACGCGATCATTCGTCCTTCGGGCATTCGGCTTTCGTCATTCTTTCGACATTCGTGCTTCGTCCTCGCGCCGCGGCCAAGCAGCCAATCGCTTGCGGTACGCACCCTTTCCTTCGATTCTCCGCTCCGTGTCTCCGTGCCGTGGTGATTTCCCTCTTGCTCTATTTTCCGTTCGGCCGCGCCGCCGGTTTCACCGTTGGCGCCTTCGGTTTGGCCGCCTTCTCGTCCAACCGCGGCGTGAGCACGATCGATGCTTTTGTGCCCACCGGCGGAATGCGGTCCGTCAGGGCCTCGAAGAGCAGGGCGTCGTTCGACTGGCTGCTCTTGATCGGCAGATCGAGCATGGCGCTATTGAAGTTCGAGATGCAGATGAAATCCCCGTCTTCGGCTTTGTAGAATTCCTGGCCCGTCTGATCGTCCTTCCAGAAGCCGCTGCCACCGAAGACCCAGTACTCGGTCATCGGCTTGCCGGTTTTGACGTTGCGGATCCAATCCTGCGCGCGGGCGCTTTGGCGTTTTCCGTTGGCGTCAGTCCAGAAAAGCGTGATGTCGATCCGCGGACCGTGGGCAGGCTTGTAGTCGGGCACGAATTGCGCGGGGCTGCCCGGTTCGGCTCCCAAAGCGACAAGCGCCGCGTGTACGACGTGCGCCTTGGTGGGCACGGCCACGATCGACTCGTGCTCCTTGGTCCCTTTGGTGCAGGCAAACATTTCGAGCTGGCCTTCGCGCAACACCACTTCGCCGACCATCACCACGCGCTTGTTCTTGGCGTCGAGCCAGACCTTGCCCTCGGGCGCGAGGCGCCGCGTGCCCGCGGGGTCCTTTGTGTCGTCTCGATCGGCGGCGGGGTCTTTTTCAGCGGCGGGGGGTGCGGCGGATTGGGCCGTAAGTGTTGCCGCCGTGCCGAAGTAGCACGCGGTCGCCGCTCCGCACGCGGCGAGAAACAACCTCAGATGGATACTGTTCATGGTAACAGGTGCCCTGCGATTTTTCGGGCGCTTCGGCGGCACGGCGAAAAAATCCGTCGCGCTGGTTTCATTCACCATTCCCAGTGATAAGATAGCCGCGTATCGGCGGGGAGTCCAACGGGCGCGCCCAAGACGCGCGAGTTCGCGAGCACTGCGATGTCAGTGTCGCGCCTCGTTGATAATAGCGACGCCGGCCGGCGAGTCACGTCGGGGACCGGCGGAGCAAGGAATGAGCCACTGATGGCGATTATCACGACGACGGCGCGATCGCTTGACGATTGGGACGATCGCGACGAGGAATCCCTCGCCTTTCGGCCCGTCTGGCACCGGTCCGCGCCGCGGACGATCGCCCGCGCCGAACGTTTCGGCGAAGGGAGCGCGGGTTGGGCGGCCTGGGCCGCGCACCTTGCCCAGCGCGGCGAGCCGCGGCCGCTCGTCGCATTGCTGCCGTCGGCGCGTCCGTCGCTTGCCTGGGGCATGACGTCGCGATTGCAGATCGCCGTTGCCCCGCTGCCGACGCGCCTTCCCTCGACCCGCGAGTTGATCGATCGCCTCGATCGCATCGAGCGCAACCTGGCCTTCAATGCCGCGCCCGAAGTCGACGATCTCGCGGCCGCCTGGCTGGCCGAGGCGGCGCACCGCCGTTGCTGTCATTTTGGTTTGGAGTGCCTGGCCTGGTGCCGCGCGCTACCCGCGCTGGCGGCGCGGTTGCGCCCGCTCTGGTGGTGGCGGCTGTTCGAGACGCTGCTGGTGACCGCCGAGGATGCCGAGGCCGGCCGCGAGAGCGACGCACTGGCACGGCAATGGCTCACGTGCGAGTTGCCCTTGTCGCTGGCGTACCTGTTCCCGGAGATCACTCCCGCGCGACAACTGGCGCGGCGGGCCACGGGCGGTTTGCTCGCCGACCCGCGAGCCGGGATCGCCGAAGACGGCATGCCGGCCGCCAGGCTCATCGGCGCCGTGCGGCCCCTTTGGGCCACGTTCCTCCGCGCCCGGACGATCGCGGACCAACTGAAAAAGTCGTGCTGGAGCGAGGAAGTCGACGCCCGCTATCGGGCTTTCGTGCGGCAGGCGCTACGGCTATCGCGGCGCGACGGCACGATGGTTTTGTCCTCCGCACCGGCCGTGGAGAACGACGCGGACCTGCTCCAACTGGCGCTGGCTGACGCGTCGGAGGCCGATCGGGCGTTGGCGCGGGCCGTTGTGCCCACCTTGCGCGGCCGGAAACGCGACGACGTTTCGTTGCCTGCCGCGGTCCACAATGAACAGGCGGGCGTTGCCATTCTGCGCTCGCGCTGGTCGCGCAACAGCGAGCGTTTGACCGTGGCCCATTCCGGCACGGACGTGCGGACTGAGCTGGCGTGCGGCCGCGACGTGCTGTGGTCGGGCCGCTGGACGCTCGATGTTCGCGCCGATGGCGAGCCGCTTGTGCCCCCGGCCGACGCCCGATGGGAGGAAGTCTGCTGGATCTCGGATGAGGACGTCGACTATCTCGAGCTGGAGTTGACGGTGGCCGAAGGGGTGCGCGTCGAACGGCAGATGTTGTTATCGCGCTCGGACCGCTTCCTCTACCTGGCTGATGCGATCCTGGGAACACATCGCGTGGCGATCGAGTACCACGGCGCGCTGCCGCTTGTGGACGAGGTCGCCTTCGACGCTTCGACCGAAACGCAAGAAGGGTATCTGGTGGGCGACAAGCCGCGGGCGCTTGTCTTTCCGCTGGCTCTGGCGGAGTGGCGTGCCCAATCGCGCGGCGGCGCGCTTGCGGCAAACGACGACGGCCTGGAGCTGCGCCTGACGCACGGCGCGGCGCGGCGCATCTATGCCCCGCTGTTCATCGATCTCGATCCTGCGCGACTGTTCCGCCCGGCGAGCTGGCGGCAATTGACGGTGGCCGAATCGCGCGAGGTGGTGGCGGCCGACGTGGCCGTCGGCTATCGCGTCACGGCGGGGGACGAACAATGGCTCGTCTACCGCTCGCTTGGCCCGCGGGGAAATCGCACGCTCCTGGGTCAGAACCTGGTCTCCGAGTTCCTCATCGGGCGCTTCAATCGCAACGGTGAAGTCGAGCCGCTGGTGGAAATCGAGTGAAGGGCGGCAGAGCGACGAGCGACTAGCAATTGGCCGGAGCTGGCGCCCGCTTCTCGTCTACGTTCCGGCTAATCGCTAGTTGCTCCCATGCCCGACGTCGCCCGCCGCGTCTCCCGCAACCTTGACATCGTCCGCGCCCGCATCGCGGCGGCCGCCGCGCGCGTCGGGCGGTCGGCCGAGCCGATCACTTTGGTGGCGGTCACCAAGTACGCCCCTCCGGCGGCGATCCGGGCCGTGGTCGATGCGGGCTGCCGCGACCTGGGCGAAAGCCGGCCGCAGCAGCTTTGGCAGCGTGCCACCGAGTTCGCGCACGGCGCGGTCCATTGGCACCTGATCGGTCATTTGCAGCGAAATAAAGTGGCGCGGACATTGCCTTTGGTGTCGCTTGTGCATTCCTGCGACAGCCTCCGCCTGGCCCAGGCGATCGACACGGCGGCGGCCGAGCAACACGGCCCGCCCGTGCCTGTGCTACTGGAAGTGAATGTCTCGCATGATCCAGCCAAGCACGGCCTCGCGCCGGATGAGCTGGCGGGGCTCTTGCCGGCGCTCGCGGGCCTCGGGCACGTCAAAGTCCGCGGCCTGATGGCGATGGCGGGCCGGGCGGACGATCCGGCGGCCGCGCGGGCGGACTTCCGCGGTCTGCGCGAGCTCCGCGATCGACTGCGCCAAGCCTGCCCGCCCGCAATCGTGCTGGACGAGTTGTCGATGGGCATGAGCGGCGACTTCGACGTGGCGATCGAGGAGGGCGCGACGATCGTCCGCGTCGGCTCGGCGCTCTTCGAGGGAACCAGCGAATAATGGATCACTTGTTCTCCCATCCGTGGACGAATGCGGAAGATTTCCCTCTCCCCGCGCGGGAGAAGGGGTCGGGGTGAGGGGGCTCATATCGAGAGGAACGACGATCCATGGTTGACGTCCGCGCGCACCCCGCCGGCGCGATTCTGACCGTGCGGGCCCAGCCCGGTGCCCGGCGGGTGGGCGTTCGCGGCGAGCACAACGGGATGCTCAAGGTGAGCGTCACGGCCGCTGCCGAGAAGGGAAAGGCGAACGCGGCAGTTCAACGCGCGCTTGCGGCGGCTCTTGACGTGGCAGCATCCGACGTCGAACTCGTCGCCGGCGCGACGTCGCGGCAAAAGCAATTCCTAGTCCGTGGCCTGGCCGTTCAGCAGCTAAGGGCGCGCATCGCCGCGGCGATGAAGAGAGCCCCCGCAGGCGATTGATCGGGGGGCGGGCGTCTTGCCGGACGTCACTCCTCGTCCCGCCGAATCTCCAGGATCTCGAACTTCATCATGCCCTTGGGCACCTGAATCTCGACCTTGTGCCCGACCTTGTGGCCGATCAGGCCCTGGGCCAGAGGGCTGGTAATCTGGATCTTGCCGTTGTCGTAGTCCTCATCGCCGGCGCCCACCAGCGTGAATTCCTCCGTGTCGCCGAAGTCGAGGTCCTTCACCACCACCGTCACGCCGAACACCACCTCATCCTTCGGCAGGGTCGACGGGTCGACGATCCGCGAGCGGGCCAGCTTGTCGCGCAGCAGATTGATCTTCGCCTGCAGCATGGCCTGCAACTCCCGCGCGCCGTGGTACTCGGCATTTTCGCTCAGGTCCCCCTCGCTGCGGGCGCTGGCGATTTGCTGGGCGATCTTCGGCATCTCGACCGATTCCATGTTCGCCAACTCGGCCTTCAGCTTGTCGTAGCCGGAGCGGCTCATGGGGATGACGTCGGACATGGCTCACTTCTCCACAGGCGAAAAAAAGCGGCCCCCGAAATGCCTGGAGGCCGCGTCCGATGGACCTATTCTGGCCAAGGAGAAGTGGGCTTGTAAAGTGCAGTTAGGGCATGCACCAGGGTCATTCTGCTTTTCAAAATGGCGAGGCGGGAAAATGGGACTGGCTCCGAGCAACAGCGCAAGTCCTTTGAGACCAACGTCGCGTCTCGGTGCCTGTCCCACTTTCCCGCCGGTGCGCCGCCGGCAAGCTTAAATCTGTGAACGGCCCTGAGGGCGTGCACAGGCCGCCGCAGCCTTGCAATGTGGCAGGTGAGAAGAGGGGGGGGCCCGCTCCACGGGCAGGCACGAGCCCGACGCACCAGCAAGGGGCGGGAAAGTGGGACCAGCAGTGAGACGCGACGTTTGGTCTCAAAGGACTTGCGCTCTTGGCGCTCGGAGCCAGTCCCCCTCTTGCCGCCTCCTCCCTTTTTGAAAAGCAGAAACGGCCCTGGCCGGGCTCCTCATTCAGGAGATACTGCAAAGTCCGGGGTCTGGGCTCATTTTGTCGGCACATGCGGTTCTCAATTCTTCCGAAGGACCTTCGGCCGACAAATGTGCCTGACCCCCTCTCCCAGGACTTTGCGGTTCTCCTGGGCTCCTCATTGCCCTTGAGCGGCGCGCCGTTCCGGATAGGATAGTGGGTCGGCTTGGTGTTCGCCGCCAATCAGCGGGCGAATGCCGCGCCGAAGGCCTCCTTAGCTCAATTGGCAGAGCATCTGACTCTTAATCAGAGGGTTGATGGTTCGAGTCCATCAGGGGGCACACACGAAAGCCCTGAGTCGTCAATGACTTGGGGCTTTTTCTTTGCTCTGACGAAGCGATCGACGAACGCTGAATCTTGTCAGAAATGGTCTGTTTTGTGTGCAGTTTGCGCACACAGTGCGCACAAGGTTTTGAGCTACCCTTCGACGGGCTTCTCCGCGCTCGAGCTATTGCAATAAGTTGTGGATGGGGAATTTTCAGGCGGCGGTTTCTTGGGGTTTGATTCCGTCGATGAATTGAGCTCCGGCGATCACGTCTGCTAGTAGCTGTGAACCGTTCAACAGCCGCCATCTTTTGGAGGCG
>JACPPG010000081.1 GCA_016191115.1 Planctomycetia bacterium
TCAAAATGGCGAGGCGGGAAAATGGGACTGGCTCCGAGCATAAACAGCGCAAGTCCTTTCAGATCAACGTTGCGTCTCGGTGCCTGTCCCACTTTCCCGCCGGTGCGCCGCCGGCAAGCTTGAATCTGTGAACGGCCCTGGGCATCGCGTGCGCAAGCTGCCGATTGGCAGTTCTTAGGCGGCCTGCTTTTCTTCCTCATCTTCCTCGGCGGTGGCGGCGCCGGCGGCCTTGGCTTCCCACGTCTCGGTCCACACGCAGCCGGCCCAGGAGAGGCCCACGCCGAAACCGACCAGCAGCGATCGCACGCCGGGCCGTAGCCGGCCGCCGCGCCGCAACTCGTCGACCATGATCGGGATCGTCGACGATACCGTGTTGCCGACGTTCTCCAACACCAGGGGGAGCCGTTCTTCGCCCATCGCCAACCGCTGGCGCAACTTGTCGAGCATGAAATAAGTGGCCTGGTGCAAGAGGAACAATTCGACGTCGTCGCGCGCGAGCTGGGCGGCCTCGAGCACTTCGTCGATCAACTGCGGGATCCGCTCGACCGTGAAATCCACCAGCGCCGGCCCGTCCATGAACAAGGGGCTGGGCCAGCGGTGCCGTTTGCGCGGCTTGATCGCGTCGCTCGCCGGCCGGGCGCCTCCTTGCGCCACCATCAGCGTGTCGGCCCCCGAGCCGTCGGTGCCGAAGCGGAACGCCGAAAGCGTGGGCCGAGAGGCCGCCTCGACGAGCGTGGCGGCCGCGCCATCGCCAAAGATCGTCCGCAAGCTGCGGTCGTCGGGCGCGATGTACTTCGAATACGTCTCGGCCGTGATCAGCAGAACGCGCTCGGCGGCGCCCGAGCGGATCAGCCCGTCCGCCAGCGACAGCCCGTACACGAAGCCCGAGCAGCCGAGATTGAAGTCGATCGCCCCGATCGATGTCCGCAATCCCAGCCGGTGCTGCATCAGGCAGGCGGTCGTGGGGAGCGGGTAGTCGGGCGTCTGTGTGCAGAAGAGCAGGAAGTCGATCGAGTCACGGTCGATCGCATGCTCGGCGAACAACCGCTCGGCCGCGGCCACGCCCAAGTCCGAGGCACACTCGCCGGGCGCCGCCACATGCCGGGCACGGATCCCCGTCTTCGAGTAGATCAGGTCCATGTCCCACTTGGGAAACAGCCGGGCCAACTCGTCGTTGGTCTCGACGTGCTCGGGCAGGTGCATCGCAATAGGGCCGATCGCCGCGTATTTCACCGGGAATGCCAACTCGTCTGGAGGGCGTGCCTGGACGGGCCTTTGCGCACGAGTTCGCAGGCCCCGGGGCACAGAGCGTTCCGTGGGTGGGGGGAGGTTAGCACACCGCCGCGGGCATGGTCAATTGCGGTCGCCTGCCAGAGCTGGAGGCTGGGTGGCCGGGGCAAAGCGCGGCATGCCCCAGAACAGGGGCATTGAAGACTCGTGGTCCCGCAAGCTGTGCTTGGCCCCAGCCACCTGTTGCCCAGCCTGCTGGTGCTACCAGGAGAGGATGGGGCGACGCGGCTCGGGAGCGGCCGGGTTGGACCGTTGGGTCGCCCCGGCCGGGCTGCTCTGATCCGCCTTCACCCTGGCGCTGGGCGATTGGTCCCACGGCCACCGGTTCGGGAGGGGCCGCTTCGAGGTTTGGGGCCAACGGCCCGCCGGGTCCGTCGTGCCAGGCGATTGGCGCTCGTCAACACCCAGCGCACGTCGCTGCCTGGGCATGAAACCCTGGCCGGGCTTCGTGGCCGAGGGGTCCGATCCGGTGCCGAAAAGCGGCTTCCTGGATCGTCGCGTCGCATCCTTGCCGTTTTGGCCCTGGGAGGTCGTGGGCGGACCGCCCGGGTCGGGAATCGTGATCTGTGGGGGCTGAGGGGCGATTCGGGCGTTCGGCGGAGTCGCGCGCGGTGCCGGCGATGCCACGCGCGGCAGTTGCGGCGACTGCGGAATCGTGGTCGTTCGGGACCGTGGAACCTGCCCCGATGCTGGTCCGTTGGGCGCCACGCTCGGCGACGCATGCCTGTCGCGACCACTCGGGGTTATCACCCGCCGAGGTGACTGCGCGGCCGGTGATTCGGGAACCGAAACGCTCGGCGGTTCCACCGCGGGCGGGCTCTCCGCCGCCGACGCACCAGGCAACTCCAGCAGTGGTCCGTCGAACAAGGGCGCGCTGGGCGTGGTCGTTGGGGGGCGAAAGAATGGGCGATTCGTTTGTGCTAGCACCTCGACTCCGCCGAGTGCGACCAGCGCCGCCGAAGCAACGAACGCTTGTGTCAGAACGGTCATGAAAGACGTCTCGCGATTTTCGTAGGTCTGGTGGGAGAACAACGCCCCGCGCGCGTTATCGACCGCCCGCCGCTAGCACCTTGAGCCTGCCGAGCCGCCGGCAAATCCGTGCGATCCTGCAAAGCACCGCTAGCCGGCAAACTCGCTCGCGCACCCGGACGGGCGCGGAACTTCCATTTGATTCGCTCCGACGGGCTGGACGAAGAAATCCATGCGAATTGTCCACCCCAATGGTCAACATCCGCGGAACCGAAACGGCATGTGGCGCGCGCCAGCCCTCCTGCGATACTTCTACCTTGCCCATCTGTCCAAGCCGGCCGCGTGCCGGCCTATCTATCGATTGATCCGACGGCAGCGTCTGCGCAGAATCGTCGAGTTCGGCGTGGGATCGGCCGAGCGCGCAGAGCGAATGCTCGAGCTGGCCGTACGGACTTCCGGCGCCGACAACGTCGTCTACAGTGGCATCGATCAGTTCGAGCTGCGATCGCCCGACGACGGCCCAGGCGTCTCGCTCAAGATGGCGCATTGCCGGCTGGTCGCCACGGGCGCGCGGATTCGCCTTATCCCCGGAGATCCCTACGTGGCTCTTTCGCGGGCGCCCAACGCCCTGGGCTTGGCCGATCTGGTCCTGATCGCGGCGGACCAGGACACGACGTCGGTGTCGAGGGCCTGGTATTTGATCGAGCGTCTGCTGCACGACAGCACACACGTGCTCGTCGAGACACCCTCCGCAGGGGGTGGCGAGCCTGCCTGGCGGCATGCCAGTCGGGATGAAATCCGCCAATGGGCCGGCAGCGGGCAGCGACGTCGCGCTGCCTGACTCGGATCGTGCGTCCGCCAACGCTGCCGGTGAACCCAGCAGGGCCGGACCGGGTCCCTTCCGGTTGCTACGGACCCCCAAAAGGATTCCTGCCCTCGGGCGAATACCGTACGGCGGAATGCCACTGGCACGATCTACAGCGGGTATTGCCTGTGTAGGCGGTCGGGCGGCTGGCGGAATGCAGAAATACCCGGAATACGCCCGGCTTGCCCGGCCGGATATGATTGTAAACCAGGGCGTGGCGCGCCCCCGACCGTTTCCGGCACGTCGATGGACCACGACAAGCACACACCACCGGACACTGACGCTGTCGAGCCGACGCTGGACGTCCTGGCGATCGGTTCGCGCTCTGGCTCCGGCTCGCTAGTGGACGACTTGGCCCCGCGGGTCGAGGTGGTCGAGGGGAGCGGGCCGGGGCTTTCCGGCGAAACGCGCGCCCTGTTGCGGACGCGGCTCCGCGCCGCGGCCGTGGTCCTCTGTCTGGGTTCGCTGGCGTTCTACGTCAAGAACCTGGTGACGCCGCGGACCTTCGAGGTGGATCCGTCGCTGGCCGTCGCAGCGCGCTCGCTCGATTGGTTCCATCTCACGCACGTCGTCGTGCTGGGCATCATCGCTTTTAAGCTTTGTCGACGATGCGACTTGTCGATGCGCTGGCTGCGCGCCGCTGAATTGGTGGTCTTCGGCCTGACGGCCCTCTTCTTCATCGACGTGCAGCATGTTTCCGCCGTCCTCAGCGCCACCTACGGACACTATCCGTTCCATCCGGTGGGGATGTGGTTCGCGCTGATGTTCACGTACGCGATCTACATCCCCAACACGTGGCGGCGCGCGGCGGCCGTGCTGGGCCTGATGGCGGTCGCGCCCGTGGCGTGCATGATCGTCGACGGGATTTGGTACAAGCCTCCCGACGGCGCGACGACGTTCGATCACATCTCCGGCGTGGCCTTGATGATGGCCGTCGGCTTTGGATCGTGCGCGTACGGCACGTACATGATCGGGACGTTGCGCCGCCAGGCGTTCGAGGCCAAGCAGCTTGGCCAGTACCGGCTGCGGAACCTCATCGGCGCCGGCGGGATGGGCGAGGTGTACCTGGCCGAGCACCAGTTGCTGAAGCGGCCCTGCGCGATCAAACTCATTCGGCCCGGCAAGGCTCGCGACCCGCGCGCCCTGGCGCGCTTCGAGCGCGAGGTGCGGGCCACGGCGAAGCTGTCGCATTGGAACACGGTGGAAATCTTTGATTACGGCGGCACCGAAGACGGCACCTTCTATTACGTGATGGAATACCTGCCGGGCCTCAGCCTGGGGGACCTCGTCGATCGCTACGGCCCGCTGCCGCCGGAGCGCGTGATTTACCTGCTCGAGCAGACGTGCGACGCGCTGCGGGAAGCGCATTCTTTGGGTCTGGTACACCGGGACATCAAGCCGGGCAATATTTTTGCCGCCTATCGCGGCGGCATCTACGACGTGGCGAAGCTCCTGGACTTCGGCCTGGCCAAGATTGCCGCCGAGCTTCCCTCGCTGCATTTGACGCAAGAGGGGATGGTGACCGGGTCGCCTTTGTACATGTCCCCCGAGCAAGCGCTCGGCGACGTCGAACCGGACGGCCGCAGCGATGTCTACTCGCTGGGCGCGGTGGCCTATTTTCTGCTAACCGGTCGGCCGCCGTTCGCCAGTGACAAGCCGATGCGGGTGCTGGTGGCGCACGCCCATGACGAGGTCGAACCGCCGTCGCGCCATCGGCCTGATATTCCGGCTGATCTCGAGCAAGTCGTGCTAAAGTGCCTGGCCAAGAACCCGGCCGATCGCTACCAGTCGGCCGCCAGCCTCGCCTGTGCCCTGGCGATGTGCGAATCGGCCGGGCTGTGGACGCGCGAGCAAGCGGCCAACTGGTGGTCGCAAGTCGGCCAGCCGGCGACAGTCGCGGCCGGGTAGCAGACGCAAACGCCCCGCGCGGCCGCCACGACCCGGCTCCATCGGCGTCGGGAGTCGCCTCCTACAAAGGAACGGCCCCTTCAATCGGCGACAGGAGTCGCCTCCTACAGGCCGGCGGGGAACCTCCCGCCCGCTTCGCGTGTCGGCTAGAATACTAAAATTCTGTAGGGCCGCACCACGTCGCCCGCGATGAAGCATCGCAAGGCACCCCGGCCGGCAACGCCCCGATTTCGCACCCGCTTCTTGGCTGTCAGTCCGCTTTCGCACCATGACCAACGCTTCGTCCTGCCGCACGATGTTCGACAAGATCTGGGATGCCCACGTGGCGCATGCCGAGGAGGGAAAGCCCACGATCTTGTACATCGACTTGCACCTGGTTCACGAGGTGACAAGCGCCCAGGCCTTCGAGGGGCTGCGGCTGGCCGGGCGGAAGGTGCGGCGGCCAGAGAGGACCGTGGCCACGCCCGACCACAACGTCCCCACCACCGACCGGCGGTTGCCGATCGCTGACCCGATCTCGCTCAAGCAAATCGAGACACTGCGACACAATTGCCGCGAGTTCGGCGTCAAGCTCTACGACCTCGACGATGCCCGGCAGGGGATCGTCCACGTCATCGGTCCCGAATTGGGGCTGACGCAGCCGGGCATGACGATCGTCTGCGGCGACAGCCACACGGCCACGCACGGCGCGTTTGGCGCCGTGGCGTTCGGCATCGGCACCAGCGAAGTCGAGCACGTGCTGGCCACGCAAACGCTCTTGCAATATCGCCCCAAGACGTTTGAGGTCCGCATCGATGGCCAATTGGCCCGCGGCGTCACGGCCAAAGACCTGATCCTGTATCTGATCGGCCGGTTGACGACCGCCGGCGGCACGGGCTACGCCATCGAATACACCGGCAGCGCCATCCGCGCGCTCGACATGGAAGAGCGGATGACCGTCTGCAATATGTCGATCGAGGCGGGCGCGCGGTGCGGCATGATCGCCCCGGACGACGTGACGGTCGAGTACCTGCGCGGCCGGGAATTCGCGCCGGCGGATTTCGAGGCCGCCGTGGCCCGCTGGCGCAAGTTGCCCGGCGATCCTGCCGCGCGATTCGACCGCGTCGATGTGTTCGATGCCGGCGACGTGGCGCCACAGGTCACATGGGGCACCAATCCAGGGCAAGTAACGACCGTCAAGGACAAGGTGCCCAATCCGGCCGATATGAACGACGAGAACGATCGCAAATCGGCCACCAGCGCGCTCGCGTACATGGGGCTCTCGCCGGGCACGCCGATCGAGGCCCTCGCGCTCGATCGCGTGTTCATTGGGTCCTGCACGAACAGCCGTATTCGCGACCTGCGGGCGGCGGCGGCCGTCGTCCGTGGATACCACGTCGCGGGGAGCGTACACGCCATGGTCGTGCCGGGCTCGGGCCAGGTAAAGCAGCAGGCCGAGGCCGAGGGCCTCGATCGCGTCTTTCAGCAAGCCGGCTTCGAATGGCGCGAGGCCGGTTGCAGCATGTGCCTGGGCATGAATCCCGACATCCTGTCGCCGGGCCAGCGCTGCGCGTCGACGAGCAACCGCAACTTCGAGGGGCGACAAGGCAAGGGCGGCCGCACGCACCTGGTCTCGCCAGCCATGGCCGCCGCGGCGGCGGTGGCGGGGCATTTTGTCGATATCCGGGAGTGGGAATACAAGTAGGCACGTGATCGCGCGAGCTGTTGCGATTCACGGCAACTGCATTTGAACTATGAAACCCTTCACCAAGCACACCGGACTCGTCGCGGCGATGGACCGCGCCAACGTCGATACGGATCAGATCATTCCCAAGCAGTTCCTCAAACGGATCGAGCGAACCGGCTTCGGCGAGTTTCTGTTTTATGACTGGCGGCGCCGCGAGGACGGGTCGGACGACCCGGACTTCGAGCTCAACCGGCCGCGCTATCGCGGGGCGACGATCCTCTTGGCGCGACGGAACTTCGGCTGCGGATCGAGCCGCGAGCACGCGCCGTGGGCGCTTGAGGACTACGGCTTTCGCGCGCTGGTGGCGCCCAGCTTCGCCGACATCTTCTACAATAACTGTTTCAAGAATGGGATCTTGCCCGTCCGGCTCGACGAGGGGGACGCCGACGAGCTTTTCCGGCGCTGCGGCGCGCAAAGCGGCTACCAGTTGACGGTCGATCTGGAGCGGTGCGTCATCGAGGACGACGCCGGGCTGCGGTTGGCGTTCGACGTCGAGCCATCGCGCCGCCACTCGCTGTTGAACGGCCTGGACGACATCGGCCTGACGCTCGCGCACGAGGACAAGATCGCGGCGTACGAGGACAGCCGGCAGCAGGCGGCTGGCAGCCGACAGTAAGAAGACGAAGAACCGTGCCCGTTTAGCCGCCGCGGCGACGCGGCGCGGCAGGACGCGGTCGCGAGCGCAGGAGGAACGTTTGACCACCACGCCGCGGCGCGAGCGCATCGAAGCCATGCTGGCGCAGGAGCCGGGCGACTCGTTCTTGCGCTACAGCCTGGCCATGGAGCTCGACAAGGAAGGCGAACATGAGCGGAGCTTGGAACTCTTGCGGGCTCTTGGCGCGGAGCGTCCGCCGTACGTTCCCGCGTTTTTCATGTCCGGCCAGCAACTGGCGCGGCTCGCACGGATCGCCGAAGCCCGAGCCGTGCTCCGCGACGGCATTGAAGCGGCCCGGACCGCCGGCGACGCGCACGCGGCGGGCGAGATGAGCGAGTTTTTGGCCGGTCTCGGCGCGGCCGGCGAGTGACCGCGCCATGACGTAGTTGGCCGCGAGCCAACGAAGCGACTCGCGACCGCCCGTGGCCGGGCACGCTAAACACGAACGCGGACTCGGTTTCGATGGGCGCTCTACAACAGCCCCTTAAGCGCTTTCAGGGCCGCCTCGTAGTTCGGTTCTTGGGCCACTTCTTTCACCACTTCGGCATACACTACCTTGCCGTCGCGGTCCAAGACGAAGACGCCGCGGGCGAGGATCTTCAGCTCGTCGATCAGCATGCCCCAGTTGCGGCCGAAGCTGCGGTCCTGGTAGTCGCTGGCCGTCTTGATGTTGGTGATCCCCTCGGCGCCGCAGAAGCGGTTCATGGCAAACGGCAAATCGAGGCTGACCGTTACGGCGTTGATTTTGTCCCCCAGCGCGCCCAAATCCTGATTGAACGTCTTGGTCTGCTTCTGGCAGACCGGCGTGTCCAGCGAAGGCACAACGCTGATGATCGTCGGTTTCCCCTTCAGGTCCGCCGGCGTCACTCTTTGCATCGCCCCGTCCGCGAACCGGTGCAGAGTGAAGTCCGGGGCCGGCCGGCCCACTTGCACCGCCTCGCCCACCAGCGTCATCGGGTTGCCTTTGAATGTTACAGCTCCAGGTCGCGACATCGTGGTTACCTCCGGCTTTCGATGGCTTTGTGCACACGGGGAGATTGGCAGGCGGCAGCCCGAAGCGCCCGGCACTCGTAGTATGGTGATTTTGCTAGCGTCATCAAGGGTCGCGCGGGGGGGAATCAGTGAACAGTGATCAGTGGTCAGTTTGGATTGCACAGGAGGGCTTGGCCACGGCGCCGCCGGACACCACTGTCCACGGACCACGGTCCACTCTCCTCCGGTGCTAGCGGTTTGTTGTCAGACCGGACCGATTTCGTATGATGGCTTCTTTGGGGGACGACTACGCTGCGCTTCTCACGGTCGCTCGAAAGGAGTGACGGCCATGATCGACGTAGCAGGCGGGTGGGAACTTGGGGTCGAGCGCGGACCGGATTGGCTGTTCGTGAAGGTACATGCCTTGCCCGAGGGTGGGTGGCAAGCCGCGGCCTTGGCGGAATCCCTCTGGTCGGTCATCGAGCAGCACTTCACTTACCGTGTCGTGCTGGAGTGCGACCAGATTGGTCCACTCACGAGCAGCGTGCTCGCGCAATTGGCGCTATTGAGACGGAAAATCCGTGAGCGCGGCGGGGTGTTGCGGTTGTGCGGCCTTTCGAAGGACAATTGCGACCTGCTTGCCGATTGTGGCGCGCGCGAGGACCTGCCGCACTTTGCCGACCGGGAATCCGCCGTCATGGCGGGCCACCCGCGGCTGCCACGCTAAAAGCCGACGACCCGATGCGGACAAACGTCGCGTGCGGAGTGACTCTGCGCGCGCCGATCACAACCAGCAGACCTCGATCTGGTTCTCGATCTCGTTGACGCCGTCGACGCTTTTGAGCATCTCTTGCGCCATCTGCTTCTGGTAGTAGGACCGCACGATCCCTTTCAGCACGACGCGCCCTTCGGCCGCCTCGCAACGCAAGGTGCGATGGGGTAGATAAGGGTTCCGTTCGAGCACGTTGGTTACGCGATCCGCCAACTCCGCGTCCGCCATGTCGGGTCCCCCTCTCGCTGCCAAGAATCTCCGGGGAGCCGTTACTGTCGGGCTCACGCTCCGACTTGTACGAGAATCCCGGGGCTCCCGCAGGGAGCTATCGGCAAACTGGGGGCCATGAGTAGAGAAGAGCGGCTGCAACATTACGGATCTGTCGGAAAACCTCGCGGATTGTAGCGGTCGTGCCGAACAAGAGCAGGCGCGGATTGTCCAGCACCGGTTCTACGGCGCCCGGCGCGGAAAGTTCGGCCGTTCCTAGGCCCGCTCCGGGGCTTGCTCGCCAGCGGGCGTCTGCCGCGTGATCAGCACGCGGTCGATGCGTTGGCCGTCCATGTCGACGACCTCGAGGTCCAGGCCGTCGAAGGTGGTTCGCGCCCCGACCTCGGGAATGCGACCCAGTTGCCGCAGCACCAATCCCGCCACGGTCGTGTAGCGGCGGCTGGCCGGGTTCTCGAGTTCCTTAAGCTCCAGGACCTCGGCCAGGTCATCGACGCTGACTCCCCCGTCGATGAGCCAGCTCCGGTCGTCGCGGCGGACGATCTTCTGCTCCGCGTCGCGGCGATGTTCGTCGTGAATCTCGCCGACCAACTCCTCGAACACGTCTTCCAGCGTAACCATGCCCTGCGTGCCCCCGAATTCGTCCAGCACGATGGCCAGTTGCGTCCGCTTCTTCTGGAACAGGTCCAGCAGCCGGTCGAGCGGCAGCGTTTCGGGCACGAACAGGGGCGGATGAAGCATCTTCCGCAGGTTGAGCGTGCTATGCAGATACTGCTCGCGCAGCAGGTCCTTGATATGGACGTATCCAATGATGTGGTCGAGATCTTTTTCATAGACCGGCAGGCGGGAGAAGCCGGCCATGGCCACGGCGCCGATGATCTCCTCGGTGGGCGTCTCGACGTCGAGCGCGTCCAAATCGGTGCGTGGCCGCATGATGTCCCGGACGGTGCGGTCGCCCAGCCGCAGGGCCTCCATCGCCACCTTTTGCTCAGCCGGGTCTAGCACTCCGTGTTCCCGGCCCATCTTAAGCAAATGTTGGATATCTTCGACGCTGACGGCCGTATCCGTCGACTTCTGTACCCCCAGCACGAACAGCACCGCGTCGGTTGTGATTCCCAGAAACCAGACCGCCGGCCGCGCTACGTGCGATAAGAGCGCCATCGGTCGCGCGACGACCAACGCCAGCCGTTCGGCATAGTGCAAGGCCAACCGCTTGGGAACCAGCTCGCCCAAAATGAGCGAGCAGAAGCTGATGGCCGCCACCACGATCGCCAGTGCTAATGCTTCGGCGTGTTCGGCCACCCAGCCCACCGGCACGAGCGCCAGCCGCGCGCCCAGGTATCCGGCGAGGTGGGCGCCGCCGAAGGCGGCGGCCAGCGTGCCGATCACGGTGATGCCGATCTGCGCGGTCGACAGGAACCGATTCGGATTCGCGCTCAGCTCGAGGGCCGCGCGGGCCGCACGGTCTCCTTCTTCGGCCCGACTTTGCAGGCGGCCGCGGCGTGCCGCGACGATCGCGATCTCGGCGGCGGCGAAGAAGCCGTTCGCCAGGATCAACGCCAGAATGATGATGATCTCGGCGGTAATCGATGGAATCGCAGGACCTCGTTCATTGCGGCAAGGTCAACTTCGCGTCAACCGGCCAGCCAGGCCGGTAGTTCGCCCGCCTTCGGCAGTCGGATCACGGTGGCGCTCAGGATGTGTGGGAAGGCCAGCACTTCCGCCACCGCCGCTGGGGGCGGCAAGTTGTCGAGGTTCAGAACGCCAATCGCGTCTCCGCCGGGCGCGTCGCCGGCGCGGCCGACGGACATCTGCGCGATGTTCACGTGGTGCGCGCCGAAGATCGTGCCCACGTGGCCGATGATGCCCGGCACGTCGCGATGCGTGAACACCATCAGGATGCCGTCCAAATATGCTTCGAGCCGGTACTCGCCCAACTGCACGAGCCGGGCCATGTCGTGGCCAAGCAAGGTGCCGGCGGCCTTGTACGTTTGAGCCTCGGTAACCAGTTCGGCCAGAATGAGCGAGCTGAAGGCGCCCATGTCGGCGCGGGATTGCTCGACCAGCTCGATGCCGCGGTCGCGCAACAACATTTCCGCGTTGACCATGTTGACCTCGGCCTCCATCGACTGCTGCAACAGTCCAGCGGCGAAGGTCGCTGTCAGCAACTTGGTTTCCTTGGCGGCCACCTCGCCGCGGTAGAGCAATCGGCATGCCTTGGCCGGCGTGCGGTCCAATTGTGCCAATAGCCGCCCCAGGCGATAAGCCACGTCCAGTTCCCCCCGCAGGGCAGCGAACTTCTTGGGGTCGAGCGAGACCATGTTGACGGCGTGCCGGACGGCCCCGGTGGTAAGAAAATCGATCAACAGGCCCGCTCCCTCAGCGGCAACCTTGGTCTGCGCCTCCTCGGTGCTCGCGCCCAGGTGGGGTGTGGCCAGGACGGCCTTCATCCCGAACAACGGGCTCTTGGTGCATGGCTCTTCCGCGAATACGTCCAAGGCGACGCCGCCCAGCTTGCCGCTTTTGAGCCCCTCGACGAGCGCCGCTTCGTCGTAGATGCCGCCCCGTGCGCAGTTGATCAGACGGGCCCCAGGTCGCATCAATTGAATCTCCTTGGCTCCGATCAGCCCGCGCGTCTCCTCCGTAAGCGGCGTGTGTACCGTTAGGTAGTCGACGTGTGGCAGCATCTCGACGACCGTCGAGCACATCTGGACGCCCAGTTCCTGGGCCCGATCCTTCGACAGGAAAGGGTCATAACCCAAAAGCCGCATTTCCATCGCTTTGGCCCGCGCCGCCACGGCCTGCCCGATGCGTCCCAAGCCGACGATCCCCAGCGTCTTGTCGGCCAATTGGGTCCCCATGTACTGCCCGCGGTCCCAGCGTCCCTCGACGAGACTGCGATAAGCCGGGGCGATATTCCGCGACAGAGCCAGCATCATGGCGATCGTGTGCTCGGCCGTGCTCACCGTATTGCCGGTGGGCGTGTTCATGACCACGATGCCCTGCCGTGTGGCGGCGGCCTTGTCGATATTGTCCGTCCCAACGCCGGCCCGCACGATCGCCTTGAGCCGCTTGTTTCCGACCAGCGCCTCGGCCGTGATCTTCACGCCGCTACGGACGATAGCCCCGTCGTACTGAGCCAGGGCTTCGCGCAGTTCGTCGCCGCCGAGCTTGGTGCGGACGTCGAACTCGATGGCTGGCGCTGCCGCCAACAGGGCGAGGCCCTCCTGGGCCAACGGGTCCAGAACGATGACGCGATGCATGGGCGTGGACGGCGTATGGGCCGGGAGGATGGGAGATTGTCGATTTGGCCCCACGACGCGGGCGGCCGGCACCGATTCGCACGGCCCGCATCGCGGCCGCTGCAGGTTCAAGGCTGCCAAGCACAAAGGCAGGATAGGACTTGCGAAACGGGGGGTCAAGCAGCGGCTGGACTCGCGCAGCGGCTGGACTCGCGCAGGGGCACACAGCGTCATCCGAGGCTTGGGATAGGAGATTCCCTTGACGTCTGGTGGGGCCGCGTTAGGCGAGCCGCCAACCACACAGGCCAACTAGCGGAGCACCGCCGGCCCCGTGGCCCAGCGGTTGCCAGGTTGCGTCGGGGGTGGTGCAGCCGGCCCTAACAGTGCTCGCAGCGAGGCGACGCGGGCGGCGACATCCGGCTGAAAGCGGTCGTGCCACATCGAACGTTCGTAGACGCTCAGAGCCTGCGTTGGATTGCCTGACTCCTCATAGATCCGGCCCAGTGCACCCAGCGCGCGGGCGTCGTACGGGTCGATGGCCAGCGCGTCGGTCAGATACGCCTTGGCCGCCTGCTTGTCGCCCAATTCCTCGGACACGCGGGCGAGCTCGACCTTGGGCGCGGACATCGTCGGATTGCGGCTGGCCCAGCCTTGCAAGAGCCGCTGCGCCTCTTCGGTGCGTTGCTCCTCGACCAACAGCACGGCCAGCGCGCGGTAGCAATCGCGATGATTGGGGTCGCGATCCAGGCACTGGTTGTAAAGCATCTCGGCCTGCGCGAGGTCCTCTTTTCGACCGTTGAGCTTGCCTAGCCGGTGATACGTCGCGGCGAGATTGTAGTAGCCATCGGGGTCGTTAGGGTCGGTGGCGGTGGCCTGCTGAAAGCGCTGGATGGCCCCTTGGTAGTACCCTTGCTGGTAGAGTCGCACGCCGTCGGCGTTCTGACCGTGCGCGACCATGCCACATCCTGCCGCGGCCAATGCCGCCAGCATGGCCAACGCCGCAAGCGGCGCGGCGCTTGGCGCGCCGACAGCGGGGTAACGATGATGGCTGCGGGCGCTCACGACAAGATCACTCGAAACGCGTGAAAGGACGAAGCACGCAGATGGGCAATCACCCCGAGGCGCCGACTTGCTGCCTCGAGGCGTCTCTGACGGGAATTGGGGCGGTGAGAATAGCGACGCGGCCGGCGCGGCACAAGAGCGCCTGCTGGCGGCACTTCCAGCAGTGACAGCGTGGCAGCGACTTGGCGCCCGCGCGGCACGGGCACGGAACGCGATCGCTTACAGGGGCGTGGAGGATTCGGATCCCGCCTGCTTGACGTAGCCCAGCGCGCGAATGACTTCCAACACCTCGCTGCAAGTAGGGAACATGCGGCCGCTCGTTCGTTTGTAGTTGTTCATGGCGTTCATGAACTCGACCTCGTCGGCCGTGTAGTCCCGCTCGCAAGTGGTCGGATCGATCTGGCGGCGGCGATTCACCTTGGCGCGTCGTTCGAGCTTGCGCCGTTCGACAACGACCGTTTCGCCCTTCGTGCGCCGCTCGGCGACACGGCGTTCCGCTCCCCGTTCGCGCCGCTCCAACGTGACGGCGCCACCCTTCTTGACTTTCCCCACGCTTCCCTCCCCGGTTCGCACGCCAGCGGTGATAGAATCGCGCCCTCGGGGGCGTATTGGCCCTCAAAAGGCCCAATCGTCTGGGCCCGGAGAGAAAATGAACTGGTTGGGGAAAATGGTGGGTTTTAGGGGATCGCGCGATTTAATCCGTGATTGCTGATGAGGCGAACTTTCCGGTTCTGCGGCGCGAAGTGCCCGCCGCTTGGCCCCAGGGGGCGCGGGTCCGCACGTTAGCGACGTGGCTCGGCGGCAAGCGTGGTACTGACCGCAATGCCCTCATGATCGACCCGCGCCTCGAACAGCAAGCGATCGGCCAGCTTCAAGATTTCAACCAGATCGTTGTCGCGACCGGCGGTTGGCCGCGGGGCATCGGCCGCGCCGAGTTGAGAGGTCGGGGCGTCGGCGGCCGCCAGCAATTCGCGCAGCGTCCCGAGCTGGAAATACGCCAAATGCGTGCGGCCTCGCAGGCGAGGGTTTGCCATCGCTTGAAAGTGGGTCACCGAGGCCAGCGATTCGCTCGCCTCGAGCCGTGCGGCGTCGCGCACTGCGTCCCGCGAGGAGCCAGCCCAATAGAATGGGCCGAGTGAAGTAGAGGCGGCTGTCTCGCCGGGCTCCGCCGCGACTGACACTCCCTCGACGGACGCCAGCGGCACGCCCTGCTGCTCGCTCGATTCGATGCGTACGTTGTGTCCCTGGCGATTGAACGCCACGATGGCGGCGGTGAGGCCCGCACGAACCAAGGGATCAAGTCCCTGCGCGACCAGGGGGCGATCTTCAGCCAAGATGCTGCTGGTATCGACGCCGATCGCCCAATCCAGCGGCACGGCTCCCTTGGCGGTCCCCGTCTTGTCGGCTGGACCGGCGGTGCTTTTCCGCTCAGCCAGTGCCGCGACCGCGTCGTACCCTCGACCGCTGGTGAGGGCCGTCAGCGCGGTGACGTCCAATCGATCGCGGGCCGCGATCGGCGCGTTAGCGCCCGAGGCTGCTTTTGCCGCGCGCTCGCGGAAGAACCCGCCCACCAGGCTGGCCAGATCGATGCGCCCGGCGAGCGCGACGATGGCTGCGGCGGGCAGCCGCTCAGCCAGCTCCTCGCGCGGCGCAAGGCTCCCGCCCGCCACCGGGCTCGCCACAACAAGGTCCGTCCGCAGAAATCCTTCGAGCACGAACTTGGGGGCAAGTTGGAGCGAGGCAACCAGATACTCCGATTTTTGGAACGCCTCCAGCAGCGAGCGTTGCACGGCTGGCACTTGTCCGTCCTTGGCGCATGCGTCCAACAATTCTTTCCACGCGCGAGGATTGACGAACATCTGCAAAACGGCGTCCGGATTCAATCGCCCTACCCCTGACGCGTATGCGGGCAAGTCGGCCAGGGCCCGCGTCGGCCGGGCGCCCTTGTGAAACGCGATCGCCGTGGCGATCGCGCGCTCGTCGGTGGCGATGATCCCCATGGCCCCGCTGGTGGCCAGAAACACCGGCGGGTCTTTCGGGCCGGGCTCGATGCGATAGATGACGTGCGTCGCTCCCCCGTGCCGCCACTGGCGCGGGACCACGCGCCACCCCGCGGCGCGCTCGGCGTCCAAAAGGCGCTCCACGGCCCGCCCCAGCAAGTCACCGTCGGTCGACTCGAAGATCAGAATGGCAGGGCCAGGCTGCCCTTTGGCAAAGGCGGCGCTGTCGGGCCAGAACGCCAAGAGAAACCGTTTGCCCAGCAGCTTACGCAGGATCTCTTCCGTGGAAAGGCCCGTCTGACGGTGAATCTCATCGGCCAGCTTCGACACCTTGGCGCCGTTTTTCGCCAGGAAGCGCTCGAGCGCCGGAAACTGCGACACGCGGCGGTACAACTCGCCCGTCTGGTACTCGTCGAACTGGCCGGCGAGATTGCGGACTTCCACGCACAGGCCGACGTCATCGGGCACGAGCGCCGCCAGCGAGTGGACGTCGCCGGCGCGGCACGCGGAGCAAGCCAGCACGACGGCAAAAAATCCCGGCAGCCACGGTCGCGGGAACGTGCGGGATGCCGTCGCGACGCGCTTCATTACTCGGCTCCCCCGCTACACGGCAGCACGCGCAATAGCGCCATCAGCGATTTTCCCGTGCTCTCCGCCACCGGCGCCATCGGTCCGGACTCGTTCTCGGCTTCGCTCGACGGAGCGGTTTGCGCGGGTTCAGCCGGCCCCGAGCCTCCATCGGCCGCCAGTCCCGCGGCGGGAAGCCACACCATTGCCGCCAGGAAACTCTGGCGCGTTTCGGCCAGCAGCGGGGCATACGTTGCGCTCGCCTCGTCCACCAGCGCTGGACGCGGTGCGGGGGCGACGGCCGGCGCGCCGGCCCCGTCGGCGATCTGCACGACGCCGGGACCAGGCCGCAGCCAACGCATCGCCGGCAGCGCCGCCACAAGCAGAGTGGCGGCCATCGCCAAGCCAACGAGTACCCGCCGCCGCCGCGGCCTGACCTTGGGTGCCGGACGCCACTGGCGGGCAACACGGGCCACCAGGTCAACGGTCGGCACGGGCGTGTCCCACGACGCGACTCCCTCTAAAAGTGCTTCACAACCCGACAATAGCGCGCCGCACGGCTCGCAGCAGGCCGCATGCCCGGCCAACCGATCATCGCCGTCCGGACCGCGCCGCTCGTCGAGCAGTTGTTGCAGCCGGATTTCAAATTCGTCGCAGCGCACGTTTGTTCTCCGTGACAACACCTCGAGCACACAATTGATCGATCAAGTCGCGGCGCGCTCGATGCACCCAGGTTTTGACGGTGCCGACGGGGCAACCCATCACCTGCGCGATTTGCCCGTAACTCAACTCCTGTTCGTGAAACAACACGAAAGCCTGACGATACTCGGGACGCACATTCCGCAGCGCCAACTCGACCTCTTCAGCCAAGGACCGCAGGGCCGCGGGCGACGGCGTGGGATCAGCCAGGTGATCGAACTCGCCGCCACGCCGCGGGCGACGCGCCCGCGTGGCCAAAAGCGTGCGACAACGGTTTCCCGCGATCGCTAACAGCCATGGGGCAAAGTCCCGCCGGCCATCCCAATTCCGCAGGCTGCGCATCGCGCGGAGGAACGCCTCTTGGGTCACGTCCTCCGCGTCCTCCCTCTGCCCCAGCATGCGGTAGCAGAGACCGAATACCTGGCAGTGAAACCGTGCCACCAGTTCCTCGGCCGCGACGCCCTCCCCCGCCAGACACCGCCGCACTAACACCCGTACCTCGTCGGCCGACGGGTCATACTCAGCGGGCATAGCGAGCCTTCAACGTACGATACCCGGCCGCGGAGAGGCGGGTTTCAGACACAAACGATCCCGGAGCGGGGCGATTCCCCGGGGAGGCAAGCCGCCGCGCTTGCCGCCATCCAGGAAGCGGCAACGCAACGAGATTCGCTAGTCGCGAATCTCCCGCCAAATGTCGCCCAACTCGGCCAGCGACACATCTTCCAGTCGTTTCCCCCGGCGGTCAAGCTTTTCGTTCAATTTAATGGCGGTTTCCTGCATCGAGCTGTGCGTCTCGGAGGATCCGCCGTACAGGACGAAGTTCTTGCCGCGGGTGATCCGCGTCTGGCCGTCTTGGGCGTCAAGGCCCAGACCCAACAAGGCGGCGGCGCGGCGCGTGTTGCGAGCGGCTTTCACACTTGCCTCATTCGTGTCCCAGGTTCCCCGATGGGGGGAAGCGTTAGAATCCATCAAACTATAGGCATGCTCGACGCGGGGGGTCAAGGACGGCACCGGCCAGGACAGGGCCATTCTGTTTTTCAAAATGGCGAGGCGGGAAAATGGGACTGGCTCCGACCATAAACAGCGCAAGTCCTTTCAGACCAACGTTGCGTCTCGGTGCCTGTCCCACTTTCCCGCCGGTGCGCCGCCGGCAAGCGTGTGCCGAAAAATGTGCCAGACCCCGGACTTTGCACTTCTCCCGCGGCGCCGGCGTCCGGGCTACTATCCCCCCTTGATCACCTCTCGGACCGTCTGACGCGCCAACTTGAACGCATTGGCCAGGGCATGAGCCCGGGCCTCCATCTGGTCGGCCGTATAGCTCCGGCCCGTCTCGCTGATCGGCAGCCCCGCAATCGCCACGGTCAGCGGCAAGAGATCGAGGAACTCCCGGTAGCGCCGCTTGAGGGCTTCTTCGTCGGTGGACAACGTACGACTCCTCTGCAAGGTAGCGATCTCGATCCGCCCGGCCGACAACGGCGCGCGTCGGGGTATGGCGTGGCCAGCATCGAGGGACTTAGCGCCCCCCCCGACTGAAAAATAGTCGCGGACCGCTTTACCCGCAAGCGGCCGGTTGGGAGTCGCTTGGAAACGCCCGTTAGCGACGTTTAAAGAACTTGTTCAAGACGTCGCTTGCCGCCTGACCGCTGTCCTTGGTAAGGCTCGCGGGGAGCGGCGGCAATTTGCCCGGCTGCGCCTTGTCGCGCCGGGTTTGAGGCGCGACGGGATCCGGTTGTTGAGGGAGCGGCCCCACCTGCGTTTCGGTCGCGAGCTCGATCTCGTCGGTTTCGTTCACGGCCAGGCGGCGCGTCTCGGCGCTGGTCGCCTGTTCGTCCCCTTCCTTCACCCACTCGTCGACGTCGTCCAACTCCGGCGCGCTGCCTTCGGCGGTGCGCGCCGCGGCTTCCTTGATGCTCTCGACCTTCGGGCGCTTCTTCGACGCGACGCCGCTGCGCACGCACACTTCGAACTCGAGCGGGCCGATCCTCAGCTTGTCGCCGTTCTTCAGCTCACATTCGCCGGAGACGCGCTCGTCGTTCACGAGCGTGCCATTCTTGCTGCCGAAGTCGCGGACGATCACCACCGTGTCTTCAATGAAGATGACGCAATGGTGCCGGCTGATCAGATCGCTGCGCGGGCGAAGTTGGCAATCATCCGCGCGGCCGACGAGAAACTTGGGACCGACCACCGGCAACTCCCGGCCGGCGTTCGGACCGACGAGCACTTTCAATCGCACTTCCATTTTCCGACGCTACTCCGCAGAGGGCCACACGCACGAAAGAATAAGGACACGCTTTCGATCATCCTCTGCATGATCGCGTCGGCACGGCGACTGAGAGTCCCGCGTGCGCCCCCGCCGAAGACATCGATAAAGAAAACGCGGCGGGCGTGCTCAAAGGAATCCCTCAATCAACCGCTCGCGGGGGAAATGTCCGCGCCATCGCGCGTGCATCACCCCCCGGCCGAAGCCACAATACTATCCTCAGTATTCTTGCAGGATTCAAGCCTTTCTTGATTGCTAGACCAGCACCCCCGTTGCTGGCGTGGTGTGGCCTCAACCGATCCTATCAGGTTGAAGCGCCAACGTCAAAAACCGTTTGCTAAGTAAGTCTTAGCGCGACGCCATCACCTCCGCCGGGTCCACCGCTCGCTACCGTAAACCTCATCGACCAGACGGCGAGCTAGCTCGATTTCGGTTTCGTCGAGTAGTCCTAACCGCCAGGATATCCGGCAGGCCTTCGCTAGGCGCTCCTGCCAGGCCGCCCCCAGCGCGGCTGAGGGAATAGCCACTCCACTGACCTCCACCAACCCCGCCAATTCCGGGGCAGCCGCGGAACGCGACAACAGAACGCTGCCGTGCCCAAGCACCGCGCCCTGGCGCCGGCGTTGGGCGCTACCGGCGATCTTTGCGCCCCCCACCAGCACATCCCAGCCAGAGCGGCGCTGGAAGCACAAGAATGGCTCGTCGGCCGCTGGCAGGCGAGGTGGATTCTCGCACAGCAGCGCCTTCACGCCCCAATCGCCCAGCGCGTCCACGAGCGATCCAGAAACCAGTCGATAGAGGGCCGACGCGTCGCGCGCGTATTTGCTGGCACGGGGCATAACCAGGCTGTACGTGAGTTCACGGTCGTGAACGATCGCGCCCCCGCCGGTGGGTCTCCTCACGATCGGGCATGCATTGCTCGGCGGGTGAGACCGCCGGCCCCCGATCGCTTGAAAGTAGCCCAGCGACAGGGTCGGCTCTTCCCAGGCGTAGAAGCGTAGCGAGACCTGGCCGGTTGCCGCGGCCCGTTCCAAGAGTGCCGCGTCAACCGCCATGTTCCAATCGCCGCGCGCCGGCGGGCATTCGAGCAGACGCCAGGAGTCCATGATCCGTTTCGACGCGTGTCAGCCATGAGCTTCGATGTGAATCGGTCGGCCGATGGGCTCAGCCGCCGGCGCCGTCGTCGGGCGACGACTCGCGAGGCCAAACCATGACCGGCTGCCGGGCCGCGCGGACCTCGTCCGGGCGGCTGACCGGAGTTGTATGCGGCGCTTCGTGCAACAGATCGGCCGGCTCCTCCGTCACCCGGAACAACGTCTCGGCAAATGCGTCCAGCGTCTCCTTGCTCTCGGTCTCCGTCGGTTCGATCATCAACGCCTCGCGGACGATCGGCGGAAAATAGACCGTCGGGGCGTGGAATCCGTAGTCCAGCAACCGCTTGGCGATGTCCATGGCCGAAATGTCCTTGTCCGTCTTCAGACGCGCGGCCGAGGCCACGAACTCGTGCATGCAGCGGTCCCCTTGGGGCACCGGGAAAATGTGCTTCACCCGGCTCAACAGGTAGTTGGCATTGAGGACCGCGTGCTCGCTGACGCGGCGCAGGCCGTCGGGCCCGTGCGTGCGGATGTAGCAATACGCCCGGACCAGGATGCCGACGTTGCCGAAGAAGCTGCGGACGCGGCCGATCGAGCGCGGCCGGTCGTATCCGAGCCGGAAGCCGCCGCCGGCCCGCTCGACGAGCGGCGTCGGCAAATAGGGCGCGAGCCGCGCGGAGACCGCGATCGGTCCGGCGCCGGGACCGCCGCTGCCGTGCGGCCCGCTGAACGTCTTGTGGCAGTTGAAGTGCATCATGTCGGCGCCGAAATCGCCGGGCCGGCTGATGCCGAGAATGGCGTTCATGTTGGCGCCGTCGAGGTAAATCAAGCCGCCGGCGGCGTGCACCATCTCGGCGATGCGCTTGATGTTGGGATCGTACATCCCCAGCGTGTTGGGATTGGTGATCATGAACACGGCCGCGCGATTGTCGAGTTTCGCGCCCAGGTCCACGAGATCGACGAACCCTTGTGGCGTGCTTTTGACGGTGACCGGCTCGAAGCCCGCCACCGCCGCGCTCGCCGGATTCGTGCCATGCGCGCTATCGGGCGCCAGCACCTTGGTCCGCTTTCCGTCAACGTCGCGAAAGTAGGCCGCGGCGATCAACAGCGACGCCAGCTCGCCGTGCGCTCCGGCCGCCGGCTGCAGCGACACGGCCGGCAGCCCCGCAATCTCCCCCAGCAACTCTTGCAGCTCGAAGAGCAAGGCCAGCATGCCTTGCAAGGTTTCTTGCGGCTGGTAGGGGTGCAGGTCCAACAGGCCGGGCAAGGAGGCGAGCCGCTCGTTCCGCTTCGGATTGTGCTTCATCGTGCACGAGCCGAGCGGATAGAAGTGCGTGTCGACCGACATGTTCTGCGTCGACAGATTCGTGAAGTGGCGGACCACGTCCGGCTCGGCCAGCTCCGGCAATTCCGGAGGCGTCGCGGCCAAGGCACTTTCGGGCAATAACTCCGCGAGCGGCACGTCCGGCACGTCGGCGGCCGGCATCCGCATCGCCCGGCGGCCCGGCTTGGAAAGCTCGAAAAGGGGCTGGGTGGCGCGGGTGTTACGCATGGGCGGCGGTCACCTGTCGTGGGATGCGGTTCAGGGCGGTGGCCAGTCCGTCGATCTCGGCCCGCGAGCGCTTTTCCGTGACGGCCACCAGGAAGCAATCGTCGAGCTCCGGATACCACTGACTCAGCGGAATGCCGGCGAAGAACCCGGCGTCGAGGGCCTCGGCCAAAAGGTCATCGACCGAGGCGTCGCTCGAACGGACGACGAACTCCTTGAACGCGGGCCGATCGAAGCGGAGGGCAAGGCGGCGGCCCGCGGCCGCGAGCCGGGTACGGGCGTAGTGCGCTTTGCGGAGGCACAGCTCGGCTACTTCGCGCAGCCCCTGCGGCCCCGCCGCCGCCAAGTAGACCAGCGCCCGCAGCGCCAAGAGGCCCTGGTTGGTGCAGATGTTGCTCGTGGCTTTCTCGCGACGGATATGCTGCTCGCGGGTTTGCAGCGTGAGAACCCAGCATCGTCGGCCGCGGCGATCGACCGTCTGTCCGGCGATACGCCCCGGCATCCGCCGCACCATCCGCTCGCGGCAGGCCATGATGCCCAGGTATGGGCCGCCGAACGACATGGGGTTGCCGAGCGATTGCCCCTCGGCCACGACGATATCGGCGTCGTAGTCGCCCGGCCGCTTGAGAAGGCCCAGACTGATCGGATCGACAACGACGACAAACATCGCTCCCTTGTCGTGAGCGACGTGGACAAGCTTCTCGACGTTCTCGAGGCAGCCGAAGAAGTTCGGATGCTGGACAAGGACGCAAGCCGTGTCATCGCGCACCGCCGTCGCAAGCTGCTGTGGAGCTAGGATCCCGTCGGGCGTGGCGAGCGTGGTCAACTCCGTGCCCAGATTCTTCAAATACGCGGCGAGGGTCTGACGGTATTCGGGATGTACGCTGGCCGCCGCGACCACGTGCCTGCGGCGGCCGGTGGCGCTCATGCTCATCAGCACGGCCTCGGCCGCGGCAGTCGCCCCGTCGTACAAGCTGGCATTGGCGACGTCCATGCCGGTGAGCCGGGCGATCAGCGTCTGATATTCGAAGAAGGCCTGCAAGTTGCCTTGGCTGGCCTCGGCCTGGTAGGGCGTGTAAGAGGTGTAGAACTCGCCGCGGCCGGCAATGGCGTCGACCACGGCGGGAACGAAATGGTCGTAGCTGCCGCCGCCCAGGAAACAGGCTTTTTCTTTTGCCGAAACGTTTTGCCGGGCGAGAGCCTCCAGGTGCGAGGTCAACTCAAGCTCGGTCAATGCCGGCGGGATCGCCAGCTCGCGCGCCAATCGCAGCTCGCGGGGCACCATCGCGAACAGCTCGTCGAGCGAACCGACGCCGATCGCCTCGAGCATCGCCCGCACGTCGTCCGGTGTATTCAAAAGAAATGGCATGAATCCTTCCGTGCTAGTTCCGAGAATTAAAAATGCCGCGCC
The DNA here is from genome assembly GCA_016191115.1 of Planctomycetia bacterium. GTDB lineage: Bacteria > Planctomycetota > Planctomycetia > Pirellulales > JACPPG01 > JACPPG01. The sequence continues at coordinate 23,267 of JACPPG010000081.1, forward strand.
GCGGTGCTAAGCCGCAAGCGGTGGTCCGAACGCAACGGCCGATCGCCAGCCGTAGCGATTTCCTCACCGATCACCGATCACCGACCACTGTCCACTGACCACTTCCTCAATGTTCTTCCTCCGCGCATTGCTTCTGATACGCGGGATAGTCCAGCAAATCCGCGAGCGCCGTTTCGTCCGAGAGCTTGATTTTCACGATCCAGCCGTTTTCGTAGGGGTCGGCGGCCAGCGACTCCAACTCGTTCGCCAGCGCGTCGTGCACCGCGACGACCGCGCCGTCGACGGGGCTGTAGAGATCGCTCACGGCCTTGACCGATTCGATCTCGCCGAACGGCTCGCCGGCCTTCACTTCGCGCCCCACTTTCGGCAGCTCGATGTACACAAGATCCGTGAGCGCTTCCAAGGCAAAGGCCGAGATGCCGACCGTGGCGATTTTCGCGCCGCTGGCATCCGGCGCCACGTGCACCCACTCGTGCGTCTTGGCGAACAGCAATTGTTCCGGTTTCACGCGGGGAGTCCTTTCTTCTGGCGGCGATAGAAGGGCAATGCAACGACCTGGGCCGGCTCGGCGCGGCCGCGTATGTCGATCGACAGTTCGGTGCCCGGCGCGGCAAAGGCGCGCTCGACGTAGCCCATCGCGATGGGCGCTTCGAGCGAGGGGGAGAACGTGCCGCTGGTGACTTCGCCGATCGCGCGGCCGTCGGCGACAATGGCGAATCCCTCGCGCGGCACGCGTTTGCCGGCCAGCCGCAGACCCACGCGGCGCGGCCGTGCGGCGTCTTTGGCACGCGCCGCGATCGGGTCGCGGCCGGGGAACGAGCGGCCCTCCAGATCGACGGCGAAATCGAGCCCCGCGGCCAGCGGATCGATCGACTCGGTCAACTCGTGCCCATAGAGCGGCATGCCGGCCTCGAGCCGCAACGTGTCGCGCGCTCCCAGCCCCGCCGGCGTCGCACCGGCGTCGACGAGCGATTGCCAGACCTCCTCGACGGCGCGGGCCCCCAAGATCAGCTCGCAGCCGTCCTCGCCCGTGTAGCCGGTGCGGCTGACGACGCCGCCGTGGCCGGCAATGCGGGCCTCGGTGGCGTGGTAGTACTTGAGGCGGTCGATTGGGACGTCCACGAGCGGCTGTACGAGCGCGAGCGCCTGCGGCCCTTGCACGGCGATCATGGCCCAATCGACCGTGACGTCGAGCATCGCGACGTCGGTGGCCGCGGCCAGCCGCGGCTCGATCCAGTCGACGATCTTCGCGCGGTTGCTGGCGTTGACGACCAACAACCAGTAAGAACCACCGCCGGCGTCGGTCAGGTGATAGACGAGCACGTCGTCGAGAATACCCCCCTGATCATTGGTCACCAGGGCGTACCGGACTGCGCCGATCTTCTGATCGGCGACCCGGCGGGTGACAAGCGCATCGAGAAACGCCGGGGCCCCCGCCCCGTCGAAGCGCAGGCGCCCCATGTGCGAGATGTCGAACAGGCCTGCCGAAGTGCGCGTCGCCGTGTGCTCGACGACGATCGAGCGGTACTGCACCGGCATCGACCAGCCGGCAAAATCGACCATCCGCCCGCCGTGCGAGGCATGCCAATCCGAAAGCGGCGTTTGTCGTAGCGCAATGGCCATGCGGCGCCTCGCCGTGGGGCGGGCGAAAAACAACGATGCAACCCCCGCCGGTGTCACCAAAGCCCGCAGGGCGTACGAAGGTTGCCGAGATGCCAATAGCCTTCGCGCCGCCAAGCGCGGGAGGCTCCGGCGACATTGTAAGAAGCCGGGGCCGGGCTTGCCAGGGGCGCGTCGTGAACGGGCGGCTGGGGACCCAGACGAAAGCTGCGCAGGCACCGCCTACCGCCGCTTTTTCGCGCGCTTGGCCCCGGACTGCCCCTTGCGCCCATCGTGCGTTGCGGCACCGTGCGCACCGCGATGCGGCTTCGGCCGCGCGCCGCTGCGCTTCGGCGTCTCGACGCGGGCCGGCCGTGCCCGCCGGTCCACGATCCGCAAATCGAGCTCGCGCCGATCGACGTCGACGCGGGCCACCGACACGCGCACCAGGTCGCCCAGGCGGAAGCTGTTGCCCGACCGCCGGCCCGTCAGACTGTGCGTTCGCCGGTCGAAGCTGTAGTAGTCGTCGGCCAAGGAGGTGACGTGGATCAGTCCCTCGGCCGGCAGCTCGATCCCTTGCGCGAACAGGCCGAACTCCTCGACGCCGGTGATGACGGCGGCCAGCTCGTCGCCGATCCGCTGCGAAAGGTAGTCGAGCAGCTTGACCTTCGTCAGCTCGCGCTCCGCCGCCTCGGCCCGCCGCTCGCGATCCGAGCAGTGCTCGCCCAGCACGGCCAGCTCTCCCACGTCGTTGCGCGGTTTTTTCTTTTTCAATAGGGCATCGATCAGTCGGTGGATCGTCAAGTCCGGGTAGCGGCGGATCGGCGAGGTGAAGTGGCAGTAGCAGTCGCTTGCCAAGGCATAGTGTCCTTCCGGCTCCGGGCTGTACACGGCCTGCGCCAGGCTGCGGAGGATGGCGTAATTCACGGCCTGCCGTTCGGACCGCTCGGCAACCGTGGTCAGCAGATGCTGAATCTCGAAGCGGCTCTCCAGGCTGTCGGTCTCGAAGCCAAGCTCCTTGACGAATTCGGTGAGCGCTTTGAGCCGCCGCGGGTCGGGCGATTGATGGATGCGGCGCAGGAAGCTCAAATCGGCTTCGGCCAGCGTCTCGGCGACCGCCTCGTTGGCCGCCAGCATGAACTCCTCGATGACCTGGTGGCTTTCGGTATTCTGCACGCGGTGCGCGCCGGTCACGCGGCCGTGCTTGTCGAGATCGACTTTCACCTCGTCCAACGACAGCTCGAGGGCCCCGCGCTTGAGGCGGCGGGCGCGGAGGATCATCGCCAACTCGTGCATCCGCGCCACGAGCTCGTAGACGTTCGCGGGCAGCTTGCTCCGCCATTTCTGCCGATGCGCGAGATAGTCGTCGATTTCCTCGTAGGTGAATCGGTGGTGGCTCTTGATAGCCGCCGAGTGCAGATCGACACCCACCGGCGCCCCGTCGGCTGTGAATTCGATCATCGCCGTCTTCGTGTACCGCACGCGCCCCGGCTGCAGGCTTGCCAGGCCGTTGGAGATCACCTCCGGAAGCATCGGCAACACACGATCGGGGAGGTACACGCTGGTGCCGCGCTTGTGCGCCTCGCGATCCAAGGGCGTCCCCGGCCGGACAAAGTGCGATACGTCGGCGATGTGCACGCCCAAAATCCAATGGCCATTCTCCATCCGCGCGAGCGAAATGGCGTCGTCGAAGTCGCGGGCGTCGACCGGGTCGATCGTCACCACCACCTCGCCGGTCATGTCGACGCGGCCGTGCGGGATCGACTCATCGAACCGCTCGGCCTCGGCGCGGGCGGATTCCAAGACGTCTTCGCCGAAATGCTCCGGCAGGTTGAACTCACGAATAATCGACATCGTGTCGACGCCCGGCTGTCCGCGCGGGCCGAGCACCTCGCCGATCACGCCCTCGCCGTCGTGAACGTGGGACGGAAATCGGACCATCTCGAAGACGACTTTGTCGCCTGGCTGGGCGTTCTTGGCGCCGGGGTCGCCCACTGAGACGGGCTGCGCGAAGACGGTGCCATCGACTTGCACCATGCCCAAGCCGCCGGCTTCGAAATAGGTGCCCACGAACTGATGCGTCTCGCGCTCGACGACTTCGACGATCACGCCTTTTTTGTTGCGGAACCGGGTGGAGTCCTTTCTCACGCGCACGGCCACGGTATCCCCCGAAGCGGCGTCGCCGGCGTCCGCTGCGGCGATGTAGATGTCCTGCTCGCGCGTGTGCGCGGCCCCCGCGCCGCTCGGGCGGACGAAACCGAAGCCCCCTTGAGCCCGGCGGAAGATCCCTAAAGTGCGTTTGCCGGTCGATGCGTCGCCGCCGCCGCCGCCCCGGCCGACCAGGTGGTTCGCGCCGTAGGAGAGCTGCCCGCGTTTCACGAGTTTCTTGATCAGCCGCTTGAGATCGGCCGTCTGGTCTTGCCTTACGTGCAAGCGCTTGGCGAGCAGTTTGGGCTTTATCGGCCTGTAGTCCGGCCGACTCACGAGCGCGAGTAGCGCTTGTTCTAAATCTTGCTGTGTCATTTGATTCCGTGTCACTTGTGGCTTGTTTCTAGCGCGGCGCCCGGCCGCAAGGGCTCAGGATCAGCGCCCCGGAGAGTCCATCACGCGCTCGCGTTCACTCGCGATTCGGGCGACGGGTAGATGACTAAGGTGAGCAATTGGTCAGGAGATCAGGGCCGTCTTCGCCTGCCGCCTGTTTCCCTGCTCCCGCGACGCGCTCACTCGGCGTTGGCCAGCGGGCGCGGATCGGGGGAAAAGCTCCGCCCCTTGTAGAGCTTACGTCCCAGATTTTGATTGAAGTGAGTCCATGCGCTCTCGACGTTCGGGTCGTCGCGCATCTGCTGGTGAAAACTGTGCACCTTGGCATCCAGGTTGTCCAGGTGGTGCAGGGCAATCGCCTCGACCGTCATGGGCAGTTTCGGGCTGCCGTACTCATATTGCCCGTGGTGGCTGACGATGACGTGCTTGAGCCGCAGAACCGTCTCTTCGGCGATCGGCTCGCCGGAAAGTTTCTCGGCCTCGGCAACCTTGGCATCGAGCATGCCGACGGCCATCACCACGTGCCCCAGTAGCTGTCCTTCGTCGCTGTAACTGAACCCACGGTCGTAGTGCAGCTCGTGGATCTTCCCCATGTCGTGCAGGAAGGCGCCCATCAAGAGCACGTCGGGGTCGATCGAGGGATACAGATCCGCCACGCGGTGCACCACTTCCATCAGGTTGACGACGTGCTCCAGGAGTCCGCCGATATAGGCGTGATGGTTCTTGATCCCGGCTGGTGCCCGCATGAACCGCTTCATGAACTCGTCGTCCATGAGGAAGCACTCGGCCAGGTTGACTAAGTGTGGGTTGGCCATGGACCGCAACAGCTCGCCCACGCGCACCGCCAGCCGGTCGATTTCAGCGGGGGTCAGCGGCATGAAGTCGGCCGCCTCGACCTCGTCGAAATTGGCTTTGCAGATATTGGCGGCGATCAGTTGGATCGCCCCCTGGTAGAGCTGCGTCGTCCCCTCGACGCGGACGAAATCGCCGTCGTCGAAGTTGCGATAGTCCGACTCCGAGGCGTTCCACATCCGGGCGCTGATCGAGCCCGTGCGGTCCGACAACTCGACCTGCAAATACAGGTTTCCGTTGCGGTTCGGACGAAGCTGCTTCTGTGAGGCCAGAAAGATCTGGTCGACCGCCTCTTGATGCCCCAACTGATTGACAAACCGCCTCGGCATGCCGTGGCTTTCTATTGCTAAGGACAAGGATTCCGCCGTTCGTTGACCGACGAACCGGAGCCCTGTCACGCAAGCGGCCATCGGACTACCGATTCTAGAAGCCATGCCAGCAAGCCACAAGGGCCGGCAGGAGGACTGCAGGGCCATTCTGTTTTTCAAAATGGCGAGGCGGGAAAATGGGACTGGCTCCGAGCATAAACAGCGCAAGCCCTTTCAGACCAACGCTGCGTCTCGGTGCCTGTCCCACTTTCTCGCCGGTGCGCCGCCGGCAAGCTTGAATCTGTGAACGGCCCTGAGGAGGACTGCGAAGTCCGGGGTCTGGCTCATTTTTCGGCACACGCGGCTTTCAATTCGTCTAAACGACCGTCGGCCGAAAAATGTGCCTGACCCCCTCTCCCAGGACTTTCCCGCCGGTGCGCCGCCGGCAAGCTTGAATCTGTGAACGGCCCTGGGGAGGAGCCGGCGGACCAGCGTCTGCGCGCAAGGAAATGGCTCGCGGACGTTGCGCCAGCCCCGTTTTCGTCTCGCACCGCCTCACGATCCCAGCCATCGGTCTGGCCAAATGTGCCCCCGCTCCAGTACAATCCGCCCCCCTTCATTGCCACGTCAGCCCGACGCGCGGGCCAAGATGTGATGTCACGCGCGTGGGCGGTCGCACGCCATTGGGAAGAAAGGATTCATGCCCATGAGCGATCGGGCGATTCGTTCCTTTGGCGCTGCGCCGCCAGCCGTTCGTTGGCCGCTGTACTTATGCCTGTTCGTGGCGCTGGTCGTGTGGTGCGCCGTGGACGTGCAGCGGCGCGGTCGCATCGATCCGAATCGGCCGGAATTGCACCGGACTGATTTCACGTGCTTCACGGAGGCCGGCGCGGCGTTTTTCGACGGCCGCGATCCGTACGCGGTCACCAACGTGCGCGGCTGGGGGTATTGCTACCCACCCATGTTCGCGCTTCTGGTCGCGCCGCTGTCGACTTTGGATCCGCGCTGGCAGGTTACGGTCTGGTTCTTCATTAGCGCCGCGGCGGTGTGGGGGTGCTACCGCGAATGCGCGCGGATCGCCCGTCACTTCGCCGCCGCTTCAACCGGGGGGGCGGCGAGCGAGGGAGAGTTCCCCCGTTGGCTCGTCTGGGCGGCGGTCGCCGTCTCGCTGTTCCCGGTGTTGAATTGCCTGCAGCGCGGCCAGGTCGACGTGGTGAAGTTGTACCTGGTGCTATTGGGTTTCCGCTTGTGCGTTGCCGGAACGACGTGGCGCGCCTGGTTCGGCGGCGGCGCGGCGCTGGCGGCGGCCGTGGTCTTGAAGCTGACGCCGCTTTTGCCGCTAGCCGTCCTGGGCGCGATGCTCGTGGCCCGGCTGGTGTTCCGCCCGCTCGATGATTCGCGCTCTGGCGGCCGCGCCATAGCCGTGGGCCTGGGTGCGACGTGCGGAGCCGTCGCGCTACTGTTGATCGCGCCCGCGGCGTTTTTGGGGTGGAACGCGAACCTTGGCTATATCGAGCGGTTCCACCACGAGAAGGTGGCGAAGGTCAACGACTTTCACGAGGCCGACCGGACTGGCAACACCCGCACCCTCCGCAACCAGAGCTTGAGCAATGCGGTCATCCGGCTGGGCGACTTCATCGGCTATGAATTCCTGGGCGGGTACGACGATCGATTGATCGATCGCGCCTGGCCCGACTCCCCGCCGATGGTGATGGACGATCCCGGAGTCGACCGCGTGCTTCTGGTATCGCGGGCGGCGGTCCTCGCGCTCTTGGGCGTTGCGGGGCTGCTCGCTGTGTTGCGCGGCGACCGGCTCGCGCAGGGCGCCACATTCGGACTGGCGTGCGCCGCGGCCCTCGTGGTCTCGCCTATCAGTCGCGGCTACTATTTCGCGGAGTTGGCGCCGGGCGTCCTGTTGTTGCCGTTGTGGCTCGATCGACGCGGCATGCCGGTCGCCGCCCGTGTCGTGGCCTGGGCCCCGGCCGTGCTGGTTGGTTTGCACTACGGACTGCTCCCGGTGACGGGGCGACTGGGCGTCCTGGGGCTCGGCACGACGGTCTGGTGCGCGACGGGCCTTCTGCTGGTGGCGGTAGGCGGGCGCCTGAAATGTCGCCGCGCCGCCGCTTTCGTCCAGGCACCTCAACGCCGCAAGGCGCTCGCGCAGGCGGCCAACATCGGTTAGAATGGGGCCTCCGTTTCAAAAGGGCGGGTTGAGGTGCATGGGCGATTGGCTTCGCTGTTGCGAAACGCGCATGCACCCAACGAAGTGAGCGTGCCTACCCACCTCTGGAGACCCCTATGCCGCATTCCCCGTCTGCGTCGCAAGGCGACCTGCTGGGGCTTGAGCGTCCGCGGTTCGGGCAGTTCGCGCGGCAGATCGCCAACCTGCGGATCGCCGATATCGAGGACTGCCTCGCCGAGCAGCAGCAGAGCGGAGGACAGCTCGGCGAGATCCTTTGCCGCCGCGGCCTCTTGACCCACGACCAGGTGGTCGAAGTCCTCAAAATGCAGGCCCGCTGGGTGGCCGGCGCGATGCGTGCCGAAGTGCCGTCGGGATTGCCCTACCCGGCGAAGCTTTCCGTCTGCCTGCCGGCCTATAACGAAGAGGCCAATATCGCTAATACGCTCGAAGGGGCGCGGGCAATCCTGCCGGAATTCGTGCGGGATTTCGAACTCGTGGTCACGAACGACGGATCGGCCGACCGCACGGCCGAACGAGTGGCCAACGTCGCCAGCCGCGACGAGCGCGTGCGACTGGTCAACCACGACCGCAACCGCGGCTACGGCGCCGCCGTGACCACTGGGCTCCGCGCCGCCACCGGCGACCTGGTGATGTTCACCGATTCCGACGGGCAGTTCAGCCTGCTCGACCTGCCACGGCTCTTGGTCCATCTGGCGGACAACGATTTTGTGATCGGCTACCGGCTGCGCCGGGCCGACAAGTTCAGCCGGCTGGTGAACGCCTGGTGCTGGAATCGACTCGTGCGGTTGATGCTGGGCGTGCGGGTGCGCGACCTGGACGGCGCGTTCAAGATCTTCCGCCGGGAGCTCATCGAGCGGCTGCAGCTCACCGCCACCGGCGCATGTATCAACGCCGAGATCATGGCGCAGTGCGTCCGCGGTGGCCTGCGCTTTGCCGAAGTGCCGGTCAACCACTATCCTCGCTACGGTGGCACGCCGACCGGCGCCAACCTGAAGGTCATCGCCAAGGCCTTCCGCGAGCTGCCGCAGTTGTGGCAGTACCGCCACGCGGCGCCGCTGGCCGCTTCGCCATCGACCGTCGCCGCCGAGCGGTAGCCAAACGCGGAGCGGCGTCGCTACGGTCTTCGGTCGCGCGTGCCCCTGCGATCGCGCCTCGTACAATCTTGTTGGGATCATCCTCCGACTTCTTTCCACGGAGTGTGCGAATGAGCTGGCTCTATCTGGTTCTGGCCATTGCGTCGGAAGTGGGCGGTACCACGTGCATGAAGCTCTCCGAGGGTTTTACCAAGCCACTCATTTCACTGGCCATGTTCGGCCTGTACGGGCTGAGCCTGTCGTTCTTGACTTTGGCGCTGCGGGGCATCCCGGTAGGCGTTGCCTACGCCGTGTGGTCGGGCTTGGGGACGGCCCTGATCGCGGTGATCGCGCTATTGGCCTTCCACGAGTCGCTCACGCCCGTCAAGGTCCTCTGCCTGGCGCTGATCATCGGCGGCGTCGTCGGGCTTAACGTGACGGGGGCGGGGCACTGAGGTCCAGCCGTGCCGATTGCCAGCGCGACGGGGTCCGGCAGTGTAGGATGGAAGAGTGGGCGCGGCTGGACTGTCGGATGAAGACCGCCGGGATAAACCAGGGCCGTTCACAGATTTAAGCTGGACGGCGGCGCACCGGCGGGAAAGTGGGACAGGCACCGAGACGCAACGTTCGTCTGAAAGGACTTGCGCTGTTTATGCTCGGAGCCAGTCCCATTTTCCCGCCTCGCCATTTTGAAAAACAGAATGACCCTGCGGGATAAACACGGCGGCTCGCTTTTCGCGCAATCGACAGTTCGCACAGGCGCCGCCGCGCACCCACAAGGTGGGCCGCCGGGTTTATCCCGGCCGTCTTTGCGGAGTCACGTGGACGGCTTGGCCGCGACAGCGAGCAAACCAGGAATCTTTTGCGTCATGGGCGAACCATCCGAGCCTGAACCGGCCATACGGCTCCTGGCAGCCTTCAGCCGGCATTCGGCGGCGCTCGATTGGGCTAGAGATACAGCCACGACGGCCTGGGGGCCGATCGCGCTGGCAAGCCCGGTCTTTCCCTTCACGGAAACGGACTACTATCGGGCGACGATGGGCCCCGGGCTCGGCAAGATATTCTTCGTCTTCGAGCAGCCGTTTGACCCGGCGGAGCTAGTGGATGCGAAACTGCAAACCAACACTTGGGAGCAAGAATATGCAGCCCTGGGCCGTCACCACGAAGAGCGCCCCTTGAATCTCGACCCCGGCTACATCACCAGCGCGAAATTGGTTCTGGCCTCGACCAAGGACTTTGCCCACCGCATCTATCTCGAGCGCGGCATCTACGCCGAGGTGACTTTGCACTACCAGGGCCGCGGCTGGCAACACCACCGCTTTTCGTTTCCCGACTACCAACGGTCCGACTACCAGGCGTTTTTTACGCAGGCGCGCGACTATCTCCGCGCCCACAAGCGCGAGGTGCGACGATGATCCCCTGGCTGGTGGCCGGCGCCATCGTTCCCAGTTTGCTGGTCGCCTGGATCACCGGATGGGTTGTACGCCGCGGCGCGCCCGCCTGGGGCCTGGTCGACGTGCCCGGCGCCCAGCGGAAGGTCCACACGCGTACGACCCCCTTGGGCGGCGGGCTGGCGATCTGGCTGGGCGTGGTCATGCCGCTGGCGGCGGGCCAGACGTATCTGTGGCTGGTCACGAAGGCCACGGATTCGATGGCCGGATGGGAGTGGGCCGGTGCCCTGCCCGTGCCTTCATTCGTCGCGCCGCACCTGGCAGGCCTTGCCGAACAAGCGCCCGACCTGTGGTTTCTCTTGGCCGCCGGGACCGTGCTGATGGTGCTGGGTCTCCTGGACGATCGTTGGGGGCTGCCGTGGCAGCCCCGTCTGGTTGTGGAGTTGGCCGTGGCCGCCGCGGTCGTGTGGCGCGGCTGGCGGCTCACGATGTTCGTCGATGTCCCTTGGCTCACGTCGATTGCGAGCGTGCTGTGGATCGTGGCCCTGATCAACTCCTTCAATTTCCTGGACAACATGGACGGGCTGAGCGGCGGCGTGGCCGCGATCGCGGCGGCCATGCTGGCGGCGGTGCTCTTATTGGTGCCCGATCCAACGACGGCGCAGCCACAACTGTTCGTCGCCGGATTCCTGCTAGTGCTCGTCGGGTCGCTCTTTGGCTTCCTCGTGCACAATCGGCCGCCGGCGCGATTGTTCATGGGGGACGCCGGCAGTTACTTCATCGGCTTCTGCCTGGCCGTGGCGACGATCCTGGCCACGTTCGGCGGCGGCAAACTGCCGCGGCATTCGATCCTCGCCCCGCTGTGCGCGCTGGCCGTGCCGCTCTACGACATGGTGACCGTGATCGCCATCCGCTTGCGGCAGGGCCGCAGCCCCTTTGAAGCCGATAAGTATCACTTCTCGCACCGCCTGGTGGACCTGGGCATGACCAAGGTGCAAGCGGTGCTCACGATCTACTTGTTAACGGCGACGTGTGGGTTGAGCGCCTTGCTGTTGCACCAGGTGAACGCCGCGGGCGCGATCATAATCGCGCTTGTCGTGGCGTGTGTATTGACGTTAGTTGGCATCTTGGAGACAACGGCCCGGCGTGGTCCGAAAGACCGCAGGCCGTAGCACGAGAGTCTAGTCTAGAAACGGGGGCCGTCGCCTTGTCGCGTGCCATGAAGTGACATGGGTGCCATGCCCACGATCGTCGTGGGCATGCCGAAGGGCGCCCGTCATGGCCACCTCGGAGCAACCTCCGTGGCCACGGCGCCCCGCATGCTCGGCTTCGACATTCGCGGTTCGCGGGGAACACGATTCGAATGCGTCCTGTGACAAAAACAAAACCTCGCTCCATGCCGCCGGCCGCCGACGGTCTGCGCCCTTGGCTGTTGGGCGCCGTGGCGATGTTGGCTGTCGCGCGGCCGCTTTTGGCGAGCGAAGGATCGGCCGCCAGCGGCGACAGCCTGCTGTTCCAACTCGCGGTCCTTGTGCTGGCGGCGGCGTGGGCGTTGCGCGCGGCTACCCGTCGCTGCGCCTGCGCACGGTGGGGGCTGGTGGATCTGGCCGTTCTCGCCCTGGTTGCGTGCTACGGCGCAAGCGCGGTGGCGGCGCTGCGCGCCGGCGCGCCGCGCCCGGCGCTCAACGCCACCTGGGAATGGGTTGCGCTCGCGGTGGGATTCTTCCTCGTTCGGCAGTTGGTGCGGAGCGAGCGAGAGGCCCGCGCGCTAACGGCGACGATGATCGCGCTGGCGGTCGCGATGAGCGCGTACGGGTTTCATCAATTCTTCGTGAGCATGCCGGCCGACCGTGAGCTGTACGCGCGGAACCCGGAGGAGGCCTTGAGACAGGCACGCGTCGTCGCGCCCGAGGGCTCGCGGCAGCGCATCCTGTTCGCCCAGCGCGTCAACAGCACCGAGCCGATCGCCACGTTCGCGCTCACCAACTCGCTGGCCGGTTTTCTCACGCCATGGCTCACCGTGGCATTGGGAATATGCGGCGCTGCCTGGGTCCTGCGGGGCCGCGCGTGGTTCAGATGGGTGCCGGCCGTGGTTTGCGCGGTTGTGATCTTAGGCTGCCTGGTCCTGACCAAGAGCCGCGCGGCGTATGTCGCCACTGCCGCCGGGGCGCTGCTCCTAGTGACTTGGGCCGCAGTCGGCGGTGCGCGCATCCGCTGGTGGTGGTTCGCCGCGGCCGCGGCCCTGCTCGCGCTGGTCGCCGCCGGCGCCGTGGGCATCGGAGCCGTCGATCGACAGGTGTTGACCGAGGCCGGAAAGTCGCTCGGCTATCGCTGGCAGTATTGGCAGGCCACTTGGGCGATGATCGGCGACCACCCGTGGTTGGGCTGCGGCCCTGGCCAGTTCCAAACGCACTACACCGCCTACAAGCTGCCCGAGGCGAGCGAGACCGTCGCCGACCCGCACAACTTCCTGCTGGAAGTGTGGGCCACGGCCGGAACGCCGGCCGCAATCGCGCTCTTAATGCTGATCGGCTTTGTGGCGTGGCGCGGATGTCGCGCGACGGCCGCCGGCGCGGTCGCGGCGGTGAGCGACGCCGCGGGGCCAAGCTCGCCCGACGCCGCGCCGCACGTTCTCGCCGGTGGGCTGGCGGGATTCTTGTTCGCCTACGCGGTTGGCCCTTTGACCAGTGTTCCCCTGAGCATCGACGCGCTCGCGGGCGGCTTGCTGGTGGCCGCGGTCGCGACGGCCGGCCTTTGGCCGTGGGTCCGCGGTGGACGCATGCCGGTTGCCGTGCCGGCCATCGCCGCGGCCGCGATTTTGATCAACTTGTTCGCCGCCGGTGGGATCAGCTTCGCCGGGGTCGCGGGCTCGCTGTGGCTCTTGGCGGCACTTTGCCTGGTGGCCGTCGAGCCGTGGCGCGCATTTCCCCGTCCGGCGGCTATTTCAGCGCTTGCCGTAATCCTGACGCTCGTTGTCCTCTTCTACACGACGACGTACAGCCCGGTGATCGGTTGCCGGATCGCGCTCGACCGGGCCGACGTCGACCCGCAACGCGCGTCGGCGCTATTGGAGGAGGCCGCCACGGCCGACCCGCTCGCGGCTGAGCCGTGGCGCCGCATGGCGGCGCTGGCGTGGTTGCAGTGGCAGAAGCATCCTTCGGATGCCACGTTCGATCGGTTCGTGGCGTGCGTGGACGAGGCCCTGGCCCTCGATCCGAATTCGGCCGCACTCGCCGAGTTCAAGGGGGACGCTGCCTTCCAGGCCTACAAGCGAAGCGGCACGCCGGCCCAGCTTCAAACGGCTACCGCGGCGTACGAGCGGGCCATCGACCGCTACCCGACGAACATACTGGGGCACGCCAAGCTGGCCCTGGCGCTGGCCGCCGGCGACGACGAGCAACTGGCCTCGCAGCACGCGGCCGAAGCGCTTCGCTTGAACGATCTGACTCCGCACGCCGACTTGAAACTTCCACAGGACGTGCTCGAACGCGTCGAGGCCCTGGCGGCCGGCGGACCGAATTGAACGCTGTTCGAGGCCCCCTTAAGATGGATTGATGAGGGTCGGCTGCCTCAATTCTTCCGGCTGGCAAGCACACGGTCACAGCAATCATGAGAATATTTTCCTTTGTTGTCATCTCACTTGTTGTCGGAGTCGTGATCGGCGGCGTGTGGGGCCTGTGGGACTCCAACTCCCTGTTCGCGCGGTCCGAATTGACGGCCTCGTCCGATGCCAACATGCCGCGGCCGGTCCCGGCGGGCAGCCCGCAGCCGCGGCTGGAACTCGATCACGTCAACCACGACTTCGGCCGCATGGAGTACGGCGCGACGGGTAAGCACACGTTCCTCTTCACGAACACGGGCGAAGGTCCGTTGCGGCTAGCCAAAGGGGAGACGAGCTGCAAGTGTACGCTCAGCAAACTGGCGCAAAAGGACATCCCGCCCGGCAAGTCGGGCGAGGTGACACTCGAATGGACGGCAAAATCGCCCGATCCGCTGTTCCGCCACACGGCCACGGTTCTCACCAACGACCCGAAGCACCCGCGCGTGACCTTGACGATCGAGGGAGTCGTTTCGCAATCGACCTCGATCGTGCCGCCGGAAATCGTGTTTACCAATTTGACGCGCGACGAGCAGGGCTCGGCCAAGACGCATATCTACACCGAGGCGCGCGACGACATGGCGGTCACCGGCCACGCGTTCGAGAATGCCGAGCTAGCATCGTTTTTCGATGCTAGCTACCACCAGTTGCCGCCCGAGGCCTTGCCGGAAGGACAGAAGAGCGGCTGGGAGGTGGTGGTCTCGGTCAAACCCGGCTTGCCCGCCGGCGACATCGAGCAGAAAATCCGCCTGCAGACGAACCTGCCGGACGTGCCCGACCTGGTGGTGCCCATTCAGGGGCGGGTTGGCAGCCCGATTTTGATCGTCGGTCCCGGCTCGGAATGGAATCAGGACCAGTTCGCTCTGCGGATGGGAACCTTCACGAGCGACAAGGGAGCGAAGCGGGAACTGAAGTTGATGATCCGCGGTCCGCGCCGCAAGGATGTGAAGCTGTCGAACGTGCGAACCGATCCGGCCCTCTTGCAGGCGACGCTCGGCGAGCCCAAGGACCTGGGAAGCGTCATCGAGGTGCCTCTGTCGATCGTCATCCCACCAGGCGCTCCGACCGTCAACTATCTCGGCTATCAGCAAGGACGCGTGGGTCACATCACGATCGACACCAATCAAGAGGAAATCGGACAAGTGCGGCTGAAGGTCGCGTTTGCCGTGGCGGGCGAGTAGGGATTAGGGGTTGGGGGCTCGGGGTTAGGGATCAAGGCGAGCCGCCGGGTTGACCCCGGCGGTCTTCGGCCCGAGCAATTCGCGGCACGCGCCAGCCGGTAATGGAGTTGTATGAGAAGAGAACCCCTCGTCTTTGTGCCCTGGTGGCTTTCGCTCGTGATGCTCGCCGGCTGCCTGGCGGGCAAGGAGGATCCGCCGACCACGGTGGCCACGACGAACACCTCGGAAGCCGGCTATAGCAAGAAACCGGTCGATCCGATTGCCGCCAACGGCAAGATCTTCGAGGACTGGCCCAAGCCCGAAGTCGCGATTGTCATCACCGGCCAGCAGAACGGCTACATCGAGCCGTGCGGTTGCGCGGGGCTCGAGAACCAGAAGGGTGGCCTGGCCCGCCGCCACACGTTCTTGAAGCAACTCGAGGCCGACGGCTGGCCCACCGTCGCCGTCGACATCGGCGGGCTGATCGACCGCTTCGGGCGGCAGGCCGAGATCAAGTACCAGATCACGGCCGAAGGGCTGCAAACGATGGGCTACGACGCGATCGCCTTCGGCCCCAAGGACCTGCGACTGCCGACCGAGGGCCTGCTCGCCTTGGTGGCGGGCGACGCCAGCCCCTTCGTCGCCGCCAACGCGAGCCTGTTCGAATACGCGCAGCCGCTGCGCGTGGTCGAGGCCGGCGGCAAGAAAATCGGCATCACCGCCGTTCTCGGCGAGGAATATCAAAAGGAAATCAACAACGACCAGATCAGGTTCACTCCGCCGGCGACGGCCATCGCTGAAGCGCTGCCAAAGCTGAAAGAGGCGGGCTGCGATTTCCTGATTTTGCTCGCCCATGCATCGCGCGACGAGGCCGAGGCGCTAGCCAAACAGTTCCCCGATTTCGACGTCGTCGCCACCGGCGGCGCCGAAGTGCCCCCGCACGAGATGCGCCGCATAGAAGGACAGAAGACGCTGCTCGTTGAAGTGGGCGCCAAGGGACAGTATGCCGTCGTGCTCGGCTTGTACCAGGGCGACCCGCCGATCCGCTACCAGCGCGTGCCGCTCGATGCGCGCTTTGCCGACTCGCCCGACATGAAGCAGTTGATGGTCGCCTACCAGGGACAGCTCAAGGAACTGGGCTTCGCCGGGCTGGGGCTGCGGCCCAAGATCCATCCCCGCGCTACCGCGGCCGGCGACGCGACCGGCCAGTTCGTCGGCGCCGCCAAGTGCGGCGAGTGCCACAAGACCGCCTACGGCATCTGGAGCAAAACGCCGCACGCCAAGGCAACGCACACGCTCGCCACGACGAACCCGCCACGCCTCTTTGATCCGGAATGCCTAAGCTGCCACTCCACGGGCTGGAGCCCGCAAGAGTACGTCCCCTACCAGAGCGGCTTTCTAAGTATGGAGGAGACGCCGCTCCTGGAGGGAAACGGTTGCGAGAACTGCCACGGCCCCGGCGGCGCCCACGTGGCGGCCGAAGCGGGCAAGGACCTGGTGCTGCGCGACCAATTGCGCCAGGCGATGCGTCTGACCAGGGCCACGGTCGAGCAAAACGTGTGCATCAAATGCCACGACCACGACAACAGCCCCAACTTCGACGACCACTTCGACGCCTACTGGGCGAAGATCGAGCACAAGGGGAAGAAGTGACGCGGGACGGGCGGGCGAGTGACTTCAAGCGTCGTGACCTAGCGCCCCGTGACGTGTGTCGCAGGCGCACCTCGATGCGAACCGGATGGCGCTCGTGGTGTCATATCACTCTCTGTGTGGTTTCGCGCGCCCCCCGCGGTACGCTGTCGCAGATCGGAGCGTTTGAGCGTGACTGACAATCGTGGCCGCGTACACACGAGCGCGAATTTGATCTACTCGGTTGGCACGCAAGTCGTGTCGCTGAAGCAGGTCCAGGGGATCGACGGTCGTGCCGCGCACCCGGCCGGCGCAGTCGGCGTGGTTGTCAAGGCCCCCGCCGATCGGGCTCACGCGTATCGCGTGCGGTTTCCCGACGGGTTTGAGGCAGCGATCCACCACGATCAGCTTGTGCAATTGGCGGCGTTTAAGGAAGGAAGCCTCGCTGATCCCACCCACGTCCTCGCGACGCGCGGTCTGTTTGATCGGGTCATCTACCGATGCGTCGTGGGCTCGCGAGCCTACGGGCTCGCCAGCGACGATTCCGACACGGACCGGCGCGGCATCTACCTCGCGCCCGCCGAGCTGCATTGGTCCCTCTACGGCGTACCGGAGCAATTGGAAAGCGACGCGACGCAGGAAGCCTACTGGGAGCTGCAAAAGTTCCTGGTCTTGGCGCTCAAGGCAAACCCGAACGTACTGGAATGCCTGTACACGCCGATCGTTGAAACGGCAACGCCCCTCGCGCACGAACTTCTGGACATGCGGGACCGATTCCTGTCGCGGCTCGTTTATCAGACGTACAACGGTTACGTCATGTCGCAATTCAAGCGCATGGAAGCCTACCTGCGCAACCACGGAGAGATCAAACGAAAGCACGCCATGCACTTGATCCGACTGTTGTTGTCCGGCATTCACGTGTTGCGAGACCGGGTCGTGACGGTCGACGTCGGAGAGCATCGCGACGCTCTATTGGCGGTTCGCACAAACGAAATGCCGTGGGAGGAGGTCGAAGGGTGGCGGCGGCGACTGCACGCTGAATTTGACCGGGCCTACGAGTCGACGACGCTTCCGGAACGCCCTGACTACGAATCGGCGAACGCCTTGCTCGTCAAGGCTCGCCGGCTAGCGACGAATGAAGGATTGCCATGACGCATGATGAGCGACTACGG
The DNA here is from genome assembly GCA_016191115.1 of Planctomycetia bacterium. Lineage (GTDB taxonomy): Bacteria > Planctomycetota > Planctomycetia > Pirellulales > JACPPG01 > JACPPG01. Next base: position 40,793 of record JACPPG010000081.1, read on the forward strand.
CAGCAAGTCGAGGCCCATCCATATCCGTTGCTGTTCGTCACGATCAGCGGGGCGCACTTGTATGGATTTCCTTCGGCTGATTCGGACTACGACCTGCGCGGCGTACACCTGCTGCCGCTGGCGAAGGTCGTGGGGTTGGAGACGGGCGATGAAACGATCGAGAAGTCGGGCGTCAACGACGGCCTGGAGATCGATCTGGTCACGCACGACGCCAAGAAGTTCTTTGGTCTCTTGCTAAAGAAGAACGGTTACGTGCTTGAACAGCTCTTCTCGCCACTTGTTGTTCGTACGACGCCGGAACATCGCGAGCTCAAGCGCATTGCCGCCGACTGCATCACGCGACATCATGCGCATCACTACCTCGGTTTCGCCGCCACGCAGTGGAAACTGTTCAACAAGGAGAGCCCACCCCGCGTCAAGCCGCTCCTGTACGTCTACCGCGTCCTGCTGACGGGAATCCACTTGATGCGCACGGGCTGGGTCGAGGCGAACCTCTTAAAACTGAACGAATCCGCTCGGCTGCCGTACATTGAGGAGCTCATCGAGCGAAAGGTGGCGGGGGCTGAGAAGGGGCTGCTGCCGGCCGCCGACCTTGCCTTCCATCGTCAAGACTATGAGCGACTGATCGCGGAGTTGGAATTGGCGGCCGCGGCTTCGGCATTACCTGAGCGTACAAGTGGTCGGGCGGCGCTCGACACGCTGCTGGTGCGGTTACGAATCGGACACCCAGCGGCGTAAGGGCGCGCCCGTCGTGCATATTTTCCCTCCCCACCCTTGGCGGTCGTCGTGCTCGTCGGCCCTACTGCGCCAAGGTGGAGCACAAGGGAACGAAGTGATCCTCCCGGGGCACACACAGCGATTGTGATTGAGGCCGGGACGGTACGTTCGGCGGAGCGGCAGCTCTGGCTAATCGCTAGTCGCTTCCCGCCTCACCCCTCGCCAATCTCCGCCATGGCTTCTTGCGGGATGTTGAAATTGGCGGCGACGCCTTGCACGTCGTCGTGGTCGTCCAGACCCTCCATGAGCTTCAGCACCTTGCGGCCCGTTTCGGCGTCGAGATCGACGGTCGACGTGGGGAGCCTGGTGATCTGGCTCATCTCGGGCTCGATGTTCTTTGCCCGCAGGGCCTCGGCTATGGCTTGAAACACGCCTGGGTCGCAGGTGACCTCGAAATTGGCGTCGACTCTCCGGACGTCGTCGGCGCCGGCGTCCAGGGCCAGCTCCATCAGCGCGTCTTCCTCGACCTTGGCCACGGGGATGACGAACAGCCCTTTGCGGTCGAACATCCAGGCCACGCAGCCCGCTTCGCCCAGCTTCCCCTCGGCCAGCTCGAATATCTTGCGAATCTCGCCGGCCGTGCGGTTGCGGTTGTCGGTGAGGATTTCGCACATGACGGCCACGCCGCCGGGCCCGTACCCCTCGTACATCACCTCGTCCAGGTTGCCCCCTTCCAGCTCGCCGGTCCCCCTTTTGATCGCCCGTTGGATGTTGTCCTTGGGCATGCTGATGGCCTTGGCGGCGTCGATCGCGTAGCGGAGGCGAAGGTTCATGGCCGGGTCGCCGCCCCCCATCTTCGCGGCCACGATGATCGCTTTCGACATCTTGCTCCACACCTTGCCGCGCTTGTTGTCGATCAGCGATTTTTTGCGGGCGATATTCGCCCAATGGGAATGACCAGCCATGAAATACTCCGTATGAGGCGAGAGGCCAGAGGCTACAGGCCAGAGGAAGAACGAAAGAGCCTCAAGCCTCCGGTCTCAAGCCTCAAGCCTATGTCTCTATTCTCCAGCCTGCTCTAGCTTGTGGCGCGTCTTCGCCGCCTTTGGTTCATCTTTTTCGCGTTCGAAGGCGCGAATTGCTTGCTCGCGGGCTTCGCGCGCCGCGTCGGCCTGGCCCAGCTTCTGGTAGGCGTCCCCCAGATGGTCGAGGATCACGCCGTCCGGCTCGTCGTCGCCGGCCACTGCCTTCTTCAATTGCTCGACCGCCTCCTCGTAGCGGCCAAACTGGTAGTAGACCCAGCCCAGGCTGTCGCGGTAGGCGGCATTGTCGGGATCGGCGGCGACGGCCCCTTGGATCATCCGCAGGGCCCGGTCGAGGTTCTTGCCTTGCTCGGCCCACAGGTAGCCCAAGTCATTTTGGGCCGAGACGTTCTCGGGATACTCGTCCAGCACCTGGTCGAGCCACTCCTCGGCCTGCGGAACGCGGTCTTGAATGACGCAGATGTTCGACAGGACCAGCCGGGCGTCGCGCAGCAGCACGCGCAGTTCCTCGGATTGGTACTGTGAGTCGAAGCGCTCGAGGAAATCGCGGTAAGCCTTTTCGGCTTCCTCGTACCGTTTGGCGTGATACAAGACCCACGCCAGGCGGGCGTGCAGACGGGGCGGGGCGTCAGGGATCGCGATCGCCTTGCGAAGCACCGCTATGGCCTCATCGGTCCGCTCCGCCATGGCCAGGGCGGTCGCCAGGTAGTAGTGAAAGGTCGTGCTACTCTCGGCCGCCGGGTGATCGTCGATTCCACGCTGGAAAACCTTGGCGGCCTCGTCGTACTGCTCGGCCAGGAGCAAGCCCACGCCCCACGTCTCCAATAGCGACTCGGCGCTGTCGCGCTTGGCTTTGAGCGCCAGCTCGAAAAACTCCGCGGCCAGGTCGAATCGCTTGGCCTGAAGCGCCAGCAGCGCCATGGCCGTTTGATCGCCGTAGTCCAGATCGCCGGGCTTATCGGCCACGAGTTTCCTGGCCGCCTCGGCCAGGCTGTCGACCACCTTCTCGTCTTTGGCGATGTCCTTGACCTGATCCTCGACCAGGTCGAATGCGTCGCCGTCGGCCACGGCATCGCCCAGCATCTTGATCAGCTCGGGATAGCGCTTTTGCTGCCGGTAGAGCTTGATCAAGCCCTGGTAGACGTCCTCGTCCGGCTCTTCCTTGAGGAGTGCTTTGAAAAGCGACTCGGCTTTATCCAGATCGCCGGCCGCTAGCGCCGCGGTAGCCAGGACGCGGCGGACGGGCATGTTCTTGGGTTCGGCTGTCGCGATCGCGTCGAGCCGCTCAACGATCTTGCCCTGTTGACCGGTCTCGCCGAGGAGCTTGACCAGCAGCTCATACGGCGCGCCGCCGCCGATCGTGCCGCGCTCGTCAAAATAGGTCTGAAGCTGTTCGAGGGCTTTTTGAGATTCTTTCTTTTGGTGGCTGACCCGCGCCAGTTGATAAGCGTGCAGGGCCTTGTTCGGCCGCATCGCGTCGAGCTTGTCGTAGGCCGTCAGGGCGTCGTCCGGCCGACCTGCCGCCAGGAACGTCTCGGCGAACAGATTGAGGTTCTTTCGTCCTTCCTCGCCGACGAACGTCTTGCGCTGGCTGTCGGAGAGCCCGTAGTCGTCCAAACGGTCGAGCGCTCCCATCACCACGGCGAAGGCGTCGGCTGCTTCCCGCGGGTGATCGGTGACGAAGCACAGCCTGCCCAACTCCATCGTCAACATCAGATAAGATGCACTCTTGGTATTGCCTTCCAGGCGGCTGCGGGCCTGCTGATAGAGCTTGAGCGCCTGCTCGAACTGCCCCGCCTCGGCCAGGTGCAGGCCCAATTGCCGAAGCAGGAGCGGGTCCGAAGGATCGAGCTCGGCCGCCTTTAACGCATAGCGGACCGCTTCGTTCGGGCGGTCCAGGCTGAACGCCAGCGGAATGATCTGGCGGATGACGGGCAGGGAATTGGGCTCGAACCGTAACGCCCGCTGGTACAACCGCAGGGCCTCGCGGAGGTGCTCGTTTTGCTCCTCGATCCGGCCGGCGGCGAACAGACTGAGGGCTTCCAGGTGGTCCTTGTCCTGCTGACTGCGGGGCTTCCGCTCAACCAGCGGGGCCGGGGCGTCATCGAAACTATCCGCGGGACGGCGGGCGGCCTGCTGAGCTGACGCCGCAGCCGGTGCCGCCCCTGGCACGGAGGACCCATCATCGGCTGGTTTGGCATCCGGGGCGGACCGGGCAGCTAGGGCCGAAGCCGCCAGAAGAGAAACCGCCATCACGCAGACGCGAACCATATCGAAACCGGAGGACATTAGGACCATGAGTCAGGGCAACGGCAAGCGGTCAAGATACCGGCACGTCAGCACGGCGAACGCACCTAAGTTGCTACCACGTAGAGAATTCTAGCAGCAAGGGGCGCTTTGTGCCAATTGCCAAGTGAAGGCGGCGTCAGCCCGCAAGGCGCTGCACTTTCGTAACGGCAAGCGGCCGAACCGCCTACTTGGCGGGAGCTTGAACCGCCCCAACGGTCGCGATGCAAAGTGACCGTCGCGAAGGCGCCCTACCGCGGCTTGCGCTTCGCCAGCTTCGCGGCCGCGGGCTTTTTCCTGGCGCCACTTTTGGATTTGTTCGAAGCCGCCGGGATCTTGGCTACCGGTTTCTTCTTGGCTTCTTCGATCTTCTTCTTGTCGACCTTCTCGACCACCACCGGCTTCTTCCCCGCGGCCTGCGCCGCCGGCTTGGCCGGTGGGGGCTCGGGCTGCGGGGGCTTCTTCACATGGCGCTTCGGCAGACGATCCTTGGCGTCAGGCGCCACCTCTAGCAGGATCTTGTGCACCGCCGGCGAGAACGGCGCCAGCGACAGCTCCGCTCCCAACTGGTGCAAGAGCGAGCCGAACTCGATTCCCTTGTTCTTCGCGATGGCCCGCTCCAGCCCGGCCACTTCGCCGCTCTGTACTTCTTTTTCGGAAGCGGCGCCGATGATGAACAGCACGTCCAAGGCGCCGCGATCCAAGGGAATGGCATGCCCGGAAAGCGCCGTCTGCGTGACGAAACCGATCGTGAAGGGAGTGGTGCCGTTGAACTTCTTGAGCCGGTTGATGGCCTGACCGATGTTCTGCTTCTTGAGCGCTTCGAGATCGAACGAGTAGGTCGCCTCGAACGCGCTTTGCAACGTGCGCTTGAGCGCGCCTGCCGCCGTCTCGGCCGCCGGCAGCGTGTGCATCACCTCGGCCAGCTCCTTGACGGTGCTGACGCGCACCTCATTCCAGTCGAAGAAGGCCGTGGACACCGCGGCGTAAGCCTGCTCGGCCGTCTCGTGGCGCGTGTTCTCCAGGCAGCAGGCGAACAGCAACTGTTCCAACAGCGGCCGCTCCGCCGGCGCCTGCGGCTTGAAGTGCTTCTTGAGAACTTTGTGGAGCCTGCCGAGCAGGCTGCTACGATTGGGACTGGCCATACGTGCTTTGCTGGTTCCGTGCTCTCCGGCCCGCGACTGCCGAATCGAGCTGGGGGGTTACTGATCCCGTTTGCCGTCGTCCGGGTCGCCGTTCTCGTCAACGTCGTCGTCGAGGGTTTCGGGCTCCTCGCCGGCGGCGTCCGCGGCGGCCTCGGCGGGCAGCACCCGCTTCAGGATCTCCGCCATTTCGATCGATTTCTTGACCCCCAAGTCTAGTACAAACTCAAGCCGGGGAGTGTATCGGGTCTCGATGCGGCTGGCTAGCTTGGCCTGCAAATACCCGGCCGCGCTGCGCAACCCCTGCAAGCTGAGCTTTTGCTTGGTCTCGTTGCCGCGAACCGACACGTGAACCTTGGCCTGCCGCATGTCGGGCGCGACCTCCACGTAGGTAACCGTCACGTCCTGTACGCGCGGGTCGTTCAAGTCCGTCAGGATCGCCATGCTGACGACCTCGCGAATCGCCTGGGCCGCTTTCTGCACGCGACGAGAACTCATCCGATGGTTTCCTGACGGTTCTTGCGCTGCGACCGCTCGTGCATCCGCGGCAGTCGCGGCGACGCGCCAACGCGGCCGGGCTCGTGCCGCGTGGCTACAGCGTCCGAGCGACCTCCTCGACGCGGTAGTCCTCCAGCACGTCCCCTTCCTTGACGTCGTTGAACCCGGCCAGTTTCATCCCGCACTCGAATCCTTCCCGCACTTCCCGCACGTCGTCCTTTTCGCGCCGCAGCGATTCCAAGGGATAATCGCCGATGACGCGGCTGTCGCGGATGACGCGCACCCGCGAGTTGCGCTCGATCGTGCCGGCCAGCACGCGGCAACCGGCGATCGTTCCCACGCGGCTGATCGTGAACGTCCGCTGCACCAGGGCCCGGCCCAGGTCGACCTCGCGGTGCTCGGGCTTGAGCAGGCCCTCGAGCGCTTTCTTGAGATCGTCGGTCACCTGATAGATGATGTCGTAGCGGCGGATTTGCACGCCCTTTTCCTCGGCCAGGCTGCGGGCGCCTTCGTCGGGAACGACGTTGAAGCCGATGATGATCGCGTCCGAGGCATCGGCCAGATGCACGTCCGCTTCGGTGATCCCGCCGACCGTGGCCTGCAAGATCTTGATCTGCACCTCGGGGTGCTCGAGCTTGGTGAATTCCTTGCGGATCGCCTCGATCGAGCCGCGAACGTCGGCCCGCAGGATCAGGTTCAACGTTTGAACGCCGTCGCCGCCGAGCCGCTCGAAGAGGGTCTCCAGCGTGACGTGCGTGGGCGCGCCTCCCAGCGCGATGACGCGCGTGGCGCTCGCGCGTTTCTCGGCGATGTCGCGGGCCTGGTCAATTTTATCGAGCACCACGAAGCGGTCGCCGGCCCCCGGCGCGACGTTGAGGCCCGTGACGTTGACCGGCATCGACGGGCCGGCTGATTGATGCGTTGCGCCGGGATGCAAGGTGTCGTACATCGCCTTCACGCGACCGAAGGACGGGCCGCACACGATCACGTCGCCAATCTTCAGCGTGCCGTTTTGCACCAACAGCTTGGCCACCACGCCGCGCCCTTCGTGCAACTCGGCTTCCAGGCAGGTGCCGAATGCCGGCCGGTGAGGATTGGCCTTGTAGTCGTGCAACTCGGCAATCGTCAGCAACGTCTCCAACAGCTCGTCGATCCCCTGGCCCGTCAGGGCACTGCACTTCACCAGTTCCGTGTCGCCGCCCCACTCGGTCGGCTGTAGGCCAGCCGTGACCAATTGGCTGTAGATGCGGTCGTAGTTGATGCCCGGAAGGTCGACCTTGTTGAGCGCCACGACGATGGGGACGCCGGCGGCGTGGGCATGGCTGATGGCCTCCTCGGTCTGCGGCATCACGCCGTCGTCGGCGGCCACGACCAGCACGGCGACGTCGGTCACGTTAGCGCCGCGGGCACGCATCTCGGTGAACGCCTCGTGACCGGGCGTATCGACAAACGACACCGTGCGTCCATCCCGTTCGACGCGATAGGCGCGAATGTGCTGAGTGATGCCGCCGCTCTCGCCGCTGGCCACGTCGATGCCGATGATCCGATCCAAGAGCGACGTCTTGCCGTGGTCGACGTGGCCCAGGAATGTCACGACCGGCGGCCGAAGCTCGAGCTGCTCCGGATCGTCCTCGCGGTCGGTGACGGCCGACAGCAGTTGATCCTCGAGATCCACGGGCTGGCGCAGCTCGATCTCGACGCCGAACTCGAGCGCCAGGAATTGCACGCGCTCGGAGTCCATCTCGGCGTTGATGGCGTTGGTCGACAACTCGGTGCCCAATGCCAACAGTTTGCCGAGCACCGCTTTGACCGGTACGCCGATGGCCTCGGAAAAGCTGCGGACCGTGGCGGGCAACTGCAATACAACGTTGCTCTTGCGAGGCGCCGCGGTGCTGGTGCCGGTTCGCTTGGGCTTGGCTCTCGCGCGTCGGATGCGCCCGCCCGACTCGTCCTCGCCCGTGGCCGATGGACGGAAGCGCGCGGGCGTGGCGACGCGCTTGCGGCTGAGCTGTCTTTGTTCGCGGCCGCCAAGCGCCGCGGCGAAATCGGCGTCAGGCTGGTGCGGGCCCTTGGCTCCCTTGCGCCCGCGTTCGCGACCGGCGGGAACGTCTCCGGGAGGAGCCGCGGGAGGAACCAAACCACGAGCCGGCGCGGGCTTGCCCTTCGCCACGTCCGCCTTGCGCTTGGCCTCGTGCTTCCGCAGATGTTCTTGCAGTGGCTTGGCGCCCGATCGGCCGGCGCGGATGGCGTCGGCAGGGAGCTTGAGGTCGGGCTTTTGCGGCGCCGGTTCGCTGGCCGCGGGCGGCGGCGGCTGTTGAGCCGTGGGAAGCGGCGCCACGCGAATCGCCGGGCCACTCCTGGCGCCGCGGTCACCATCGGTCGGGCGACGCTTGCTTTCGCCCCCCGGCATCTCTGGCTTGCGTGCCAACACCGGAGGTTTGCCCCCCGCGGCGGTCGGCGGAATGTAGTCTTCGCGGCGAAATACCGGCGGTTCGGCCGTGGCCGTCCCGGCGGGAGCTGGGCTAGGCCGGGCGGCGACAGAAGGGGCCGATCGCGATCCGGGGCTTGTGACGAAGGCGCGGATCTTCGCCGTCTCTTCGTCGGTCAGACTGGCCAGCGCAGATCCCTTCCCCGTGACGCCCGCCTTAAGACAGAGCTCCACCAGGACCTTGCTATCAATATTCAGTTCTTTCGCCAGCGAGTAAATCCGTTGCGCCAAGTCTGACTCTCCCTCTTGTGCCGTCGCTCGCGACGGGACGCACCCGTGTCGTGACGGCGGCACTAACCCTGATTAGTTCATAACCGTCTCCCTTGAACCGCCCCATCTCCTCTCACGCGGTTGCACTCCATTGGTCGCGAGCGCCGGGCGGCGGTTGATTCGGATGCGCTTGCCCCCACGATCCGCACCAGCCGCTCCTGTCGCCCACGGTGGATTTCGATATGCTGGCCCGCCAAGAGCGCCGTCCCCGACGAAACTTTAGGTCGTTTCGTCGCGCTCGGCCGTGGCATCTTGCGGCACGGGCTGATCCTCGGATTCCAGCGGCGGCGGCTCCACCGTAACGGCCGGGGCGGCATCGGCGCCCGCTTCTTGCGTGGCGGTCGCCTCGGCCTCGGCGGCAGCCGCGGCCGCGTTCGCGGCGTCCAACCGCTCCTGCGTGCGCTGCCGGCGCCGTTCGTCCGCTGCTGCCTGCTCGGCCTCTTCGGCCTTCGCCTCCGCTTGCTGGATGATGTGGTTAACCTGTTCGACGGCCAGGCCCCCCATCTCCGCCAGCGCATCGGGCTCGATGACCGACAAATCATCGTAAGACAAAAAACCCTCGCCGACTAGCTTCTCACTAAGGTTTTCGTCGACACCTTCCAGGGCGCTAAAGCCCGCCACGGCCCGCTCGATCTGCTCGTCCAACTCCTCGCGGGTCATAATTTCGATGTCCCAGCCGCATAATTTGCTGGCCAGGCGCACGTTTTGCCCGCGCCGCCCGATGGCCAGCGAAAGCTGGTCCTCGCGCACCAGGACGATAGCCCTGCCCAGCATCGGGCAGAGGATAACCTCCTCGCTCTCGGCCGGCTGCAGGGCGTTGGGGATCAGCACCTGCATGTCGTCGCTCCAGCGGACGATGTCGATTCGCTCGCCGGCCAGCTCGTCCACGATGTTCTTGATGCGATTTCCCCGGACGCCGACGCAGGCGCCGACGCAATCGACGCGGGAATCGGTGCTGCTGACGGCGACTTTGCTGCGGTAACCCGGCTCGCGCGCCATGGCCCGGACTTCGATCACGCTGTCGGCGATCTCGGGGATCTCCTGCTCGAAGAGCCGCTCGACCAGGGCCGGGCGCGTCCGGCTGAGGATCACCTTCACGCGGGTGCCGTGCTTGCGGACCTCGCACACCGTGGCCCGCACGCGCTCGTTGGCGTGGTGCGTCTCGCCGGGAATCTGTTCGCTGCGGGGAAGGATAGCCTCGCAATTGGGGAGCGAAACCGTGGCCGCCCCACCTTCGTAGCGCTGCACCACGCCGGTCACCAATTGGCCGCGTTGCTCCTCGTACTCGTCGTATAGTGCGTCGCGCTCCGCCTCGCGGACCTTCTGGATGATGACTTGCTTCGCGTTCTGGGCCCCGATTCGCCCGACCGCTTCGTCCGGGTCGATCGGCACGCCGTCGCGGGTGCCGGACACCGAGCCGTCCTGGCGGTCGATATTGACGACGATGTTCTCTTCCTCTTCGCCGTGATGCTTCTTCAAGGCCGACGCAAAGGCGGCCTCGATGGCCTGGAAGACGATTTCCTTATCGATGTTCTTGTCGCGATGAATCGAGTCGATCAGTCGCAGTAGCTCGCTGGCGTTCATGTTGTACGATCCCGCACCCGTGGTGCTTTTAAGCCGAATTGTCGAATTGTCCCAGTTTTTTGGCCCGCTGTCTTGTTGTTTGTCGACATCCTCCTTTCCCGCCTGGGCTCGCGTGCATACGCCCCTTCACGCGAAAGGGACAGTCCCTAATTATAGGCGCGCTCGTGCGGCGCGGGCGACAGTCCGATGTTGAGCCCCGTCAGTGGATCGAACCAGTACGCTTTCGCCATGTCGAGCGAGGCGCGCACGTGATGGCCCCGTCGCATCGCGACATGGCCGGCGGCCTCCGTTACCACGCGGGCATGGTCGTTCTGTCTCGCCGTATTCTGCCCTGTCGATGTCGGTTCGCCCAACCCCAAATGGACCAGGGTCGTGTCCCCCAACGGCTCGACGAGCTCAACGACTGCTTCGATGTCCGTTTGCTCGGCCGGCTCTTGCTCTGTCACAAGGTGGACGTCCGGCGGCCGGATGCCCAGCACCAGTTCTCGGTCGACGTACGGGGTCAACAGCGACGCGTGCCTCAAGTCGATCGGGACCGCCCAGCTTTCAGACCGAAGGCGCAGGCCGCGACCGTCATCCCCGACGACCAGCGTTCCGCCGAGGAAGTTCATCCCCGGAGTGCCGACGAAACCGGCCACGAAACGATTGACTGGCCGAGCGTAGATCTCCTCGGGCGTCCCAACCTGCTGAATACGGCCCTGATTCATGACGGCCACGCGATCCCCCAGGCTCATGGCCTCGACCTGGTCATGGGTCACGTAGAGGGTCGTGCCCCCCACATGGTGGTGCAGCCGCTTCAACTCGTCGCGCAGCTCGACGCGCAGCGCCGCGTCCAGATGGGAAAGCGGCTCGTCGAACAGGAAGGCCGCGGGCTTCTGCACCATCGCTTTGCCGACCGCGACGCGCTGCCGTTCGCCGCCGGAAAGCTGGCCTGGCTTGCGGTCGAGCAAATGCTCGATACCCAGGCGCTCCGCCGACTGGCGCACGCGCGCGGGGATCGTCGCGCGGCGCGCGGCCGCTTGTCGCGCCCAGGCGGGATTGGTCATCCGCCACCACATCCTTTGCCACCACGCTCCACCGTCGCGCAGCTCCAAACCGAAGGCCATGTTCCTCGACACCGTCAGGTGCGGGTACAGGGCGGAGCTCTGAAAAACCATGGCCACGTTACGGTCGCGCGGGGCCACGTCGGTCGCGACGCGGTCCCCGATGCGTACCGTTCCCGCTGTCGGCGGCTCGAGACCGGCGATCAGTCGCAGTGTCGTCGTTTTTCCACAACCGCTCGGCCCGACCAACACCAGAAACTCCTGATCGGCCACTGTGAGATCGATATGGTCCACCGCACGGACCGGGCCGGGGAACTCCCTCGACACGGCTTCGAGTACGATCTGGGCCATATCACAGGTCGCTTTCCGATTCGCCGCGCGAGGACATCTGCCGCCACCGACTGCGGCTGCCATTTGGAAATGCAGCCGCGTTCTCCCCACTAGGCTGGTTCAGTAAGTGGACAATCCGCTGAACCTAGCCCTGCCTGGGAGGAGTGTCAAGGTGCCGAGCGCGCACGCCAGGGCCATTCTGTTTTTCAAAGTGGCGAGGCGGGAAAATGGGACTGGCTCCGAGCATAAACAGCGCAAGTCCTTTCAGACCAACGTTGCGTCTCGGTGTCTGTCCCACTTTCCCGCCGGTGCGCCGCCGGCAAGCTTAAATCTGTGAACGGCCCTGGCGCGCACGCCTAGCGAGACCGTTTGACGGTTCCATGGCACCTGGCCTGGATTGCGACTTTGGAAGTGCGCGATGAAGGGAATACCGGCGCGCGCTCTGCGGCACCTGACGATCGGCTACCAGCCGTAGTACGGATAGCCCCAGCCTCCGTAATAGGGGCCGTAGTAGGCTCCATAGGCCGCGTACGGGTAGACGCCGACGCGATAGGGCGGGTAGTAGCCGGGGTAGAACGCGCGGTACGGGGCCGGGCCGTAGTACGCACGGTAGTACGGGCGATAAGGTCCACCGTACCAGACGCGATAAGGCCGCGCCGAAGCAGTCGCACCGGTAAAGGCCAGAACACCCAGCATGACGACCAGAATCGCAAATCGTTTCATCGAATGCTCCTTCTTGTCTACGCGCCGCTACGTCAAATGTCCCCCCAGAATCTACACCCGATATTCTTCGCGCCCAGGGGCACGGAAAGCAAGTTCCCAGTTTCAGGGGAGTCGCCCCGCATGCCCTCGCGGCTGTCAGCCTGGCCCGATCAAGACAAAAGTGGCCCAGTAGTAGGGGCTGGCCCATTTCTTTTCACGCCGCACTTGGCGCTTGGCGGTTTGCAAGGCGTGGGCGTAGTCGGCGGCGCCGCTTTCGGAATTCGCCACAGCGGCCCACATTTGGTTGGTCTCCGCCAGCTTGATGGCCTGTCGGCTGAAAGCGAGCGCCTCGTCGAAACGGCCCTGTTGCTTGCGCAGGTCCGCCATGAGGTTGAGCACATTGACGTGTAACTTCGAGTTCGAACGCTCCGCTATCGCGAGTAGCCGGCTCGCATGTTGCTCGGCCTCGGCGTACCGCCCGGCTTCAAGGGCGGTGCTGTACTGCTTGAGAGCGTTCTGTATCTCCTGAACGTCGGCGCCCGCGCCGATTGCGGTGCTGAACGATAGCGATAGCGCGGTTGCCATCCCTACGAGCATATGCCAGACCTTGTCCCGACGGCCCATCGCGATTCCCCACTTTGCCGGTGCTACGAGCGCACAAACTGCCCGTGCCAGTATATACGCGCGACAAGCGGGTCTGTGACAAAGCCGCCGAAGGGCGATTCGCGCGGTCGGCGCGCGCCGAGGCGTCGGCGGATCGCAATGCGGAGAGCGGAAAGAAGTCAGGCGCAGCGGCGAATCAGCAAGCAGCTCGCTTGGCCTTGCGGCGTCACGCTCAGATTGAGAAAGCTGTCCCCCGGCGGCGTGTCGCCCCCCATCACCGCCGCGACTTTGCAGGCGGGATCGGGCGTCTCGTAGTTCAAGATCGGGAACAGCTTGCCGTGCTCGAAGGCCAAGGCGCTGGCGGCCAGCTCCACGAGGCCGCTGCCGGCGCCCAGATTGCCGAAATAGCTTTTGAGCGCGACCACGGGCAGGCTCGCCGCGCGGGGGCCGAACACCGCGCCGATGGCCTCGGCCTCTTCGGCGTCGCAACTGCGCGTGCCAAGGCCGTGCGCATTGATATGTCCCACTTCCGCCGGCTCGGCTTTCGCGTCGCGGAGCGCGGATCGCATGGCGTTGGCCATGGCCTGACCGCGCCACGCCACGCGATTGGTGTCGAGCACGCTCGACGAGCCGGCACCCGCCAGCTCGCCATAGATCCTGGCGCCGCGGGCGCGGGCACTCTCGAATTCCTCGAGCACGATGGCGCCCGCCCCCTCGCCCAGCACCATGCCGCCGCGGTCGCGATCGAAAGGCCGGCTGGCGCGCTGGGGATCCTGATCGGCGGGCGCCAGCTCTTCTTGAATGGCGGCGTGCAGGGCCTTCATCGGATGGACGCGGGTGCCGGTGGCGCCGGCGACCATCAAGTCGGCATGGCCGCGCTGGATCACCCGAAACGCCTCGCCGACGGCCAGGTTCGAGGCCGCCTCGCGCAGCGTCAGCGAGTTGTTCGCGCCGCGAAAGTCGTTGTAGATCGCCACGTGGCTGGCGGGCATGTTCGGCAGATACTTGAGCAACCACAACGGCGAGAGCTGCGTCATGCCGTTGGCGGCCCACCGCGAGAACTGGAACTTCCGCTCCTCGGCAGCGCAGGCCGAGATCGCGGTGCTGAACTCATCCGGCGCCGTGAGCATGTAGTCCGAGCCGAATACGACGCCCGAGCGCTCCGGATCGTTCGCACCGGGCGCCAGGCTTGCATTGCCGATGGCCCGCTGGGCCGCGGCGACGCCCATCTGCGACTCGCGGCACATCACCTTCAAACCCTTGCGGATGGCTTTTTTAAGCTCCCCTTCGAGAGGGCCGAAATTGTCGATGTGGCCCGTGAAGTCGCGGGCCTGCCCGGCAAAGGCGGCGGCCAAAGAGCCGGGGGCTTCGGGCGGCAACGGCCCCACCCCACTGCGCCGCGCGAGAAGCCCCTCCCACAGCGCATCGGTCGTGAGGCCGAGCGGACAGATGACACCCAGACCCGTGATGACGACGCGACGCACGGCAAGCTCCGCACTGATCCGATGCTCTGTGGGCGACGCAAGCTCGGGGACGCGGGCAATTGTATCGGTCGCGCTCGGGAGCGTCGAGGCGAGCGAGCATAGCTTGCCCTCCGGTCTCTGGCCTGTTGCCTCTGGCCTAATATCTTCCCTTGTAGGTCCGCGCTTCGCGCTCGCTCGTGCGCGGAACGGGGGCGGATTCCCCCGATTTCCCTTTGCTCTCGACGAACACCAAGAGATCGGCGCGCGTCGCGTTGGATGTCCACGGCAGGGGAATCTTCAATCCGCCCGGCTCGCTGGGCACCGGCGTGGCGACGACTCCCAACCCCACGAGCAGAATCTGATCGACCGGCCAGCGAAATCGCTCGTGCAGCCGGCAATGCGTGATCTGCGGCACCTCGACCTTCGCCCGCTGATGCGGCGCCACGTGGCTCGGCACGTCCATCATCACCGGGACCAGTCGTTCCAACTGGTCGATGTTGCACTTGATCACGGCGTCGATCGTCCGCGCGTCGAGCGCCAAGAGCGGGCTGAGCTCCAAGGAAAACCCCTCGTCGAACTGGGCCAGCTCGGGCTCGAATGCCGGCCACACCTCGGGGTGCAGCGTGATGTCGCGGGTGTACGTCCTGGGCCGCGTCGCGGCCACGGTCGTGGACTGACCGTTGTTCACCAGCAAATGGGGCGAGCTGTGCTCGCGGAAGTCGGACCGCTTGCGCAACTCATTCAAGAGTAGCGCCGCGTCTTCCTTCTCGATCAGCCACGCCTGGATGCCTTGCGTCTGCACGGCCACGGGGCGCAGCATCGACTTCGCCTTGATGCGCCAATCGGGATGGCCGATCGTGATCACGCGCAGTCCGAAGGCGCTGGTCTCTGCTTCCGTGTTCACGAACCGGTCGACGACGTCGGCGACCACGGCTTGCATCTGCGGCGTGTGGTAGACGCGCAGCGTGCGGCGGTTGGCGCTCAAGAAGCCCAGCGGCTCGGAGTGCCACGCCTC
This sequence comes from Planctomycetia bacterium, assembly GCA_016191115.1. GTDB lineage: Bacteria > Planctomycetota > Planctomycetia > Pirellulales > JACPPG01 > JACPPG01. The sequence continues at coordinate 55,977 of JACPPG010000081.1, forward strand.
GTATCCCGTCTCGCGCAGGATCCAGTCGACAATCGCCTGCTCGGGCCGATTCGTGGAGGTGACCCGGACCACGTAGGGGCTGATGTCGTACTCGCGCCACACTTGTCCGGCCTCGGTCGGTAGCGCGCCGGATCCCTCGGTCACTCTGGTAATCGGCGGGCGCGAGCGCGGCTCGACGGGCGCAAGCGCGGCGGGCGTGCCGAGCGGGGCCACGCCGTCGTCGCGCACCGGCTCGGTGGCGCTTGTACGCTGCGCCACCCCGGTCGGTGACCGCCACCTGCCGGCGGTTCGTTCCGCGGATGCGGCCCGGCGCCCGGTCTGCGCCAGGCCTGGGGTGGTCCAGCCAATCGCCAGCAACACGAGAAGCAACCTGGCGAACATCGAAATTGGCCTCCTTGCCGCGATGGGGCGCGCCACTGGTCCGCTGGCAACGCGCCTTCACACGCCTACATGGGCGCAACGCCCACTGGCAGAGCCAGTGGCGCACACGAGTGCCGGCGGCACATGCCCGGGCGTCCGCTGTGGGCGGAAGGCGGGGGAGTATAGGTAGCCGCCGCGCCGCCAGCAAGATCGACAATGCTGGCCCGCGGGCGCAAAAATCGCGTGACGGGGCTCGCTGCTAAGCCCCAAGGGTGCGGCTGGAGGCTTCGGCGGGGCGTGGAGCGAGTTTTCACTGCCCTGCCGGCGTGGAGCGAAGCACGCTGTCCGCTACTTCCCGTTCCGCAGATGGCCGACGATCACCGATGCGTTGTGCCCGCCGAAGCCAAAGCTATTGGACATGGCGGCCGTGATCTTCCGCTCGCGGGGCTGATTGGGCGTGTAGTCCAGATCGCACTTGGGGTCGGGCGTCCCGTAGTTGATCGTGGGCGGAATCACGCTGCGCCGCAGCGCCAGCACTGTCAGCACCAACTCGACGCCGCCGCTGGCCCCGAGCAGGTGCCCCAATTGGCTCTTCGTGCTGGAGATGCTGACTTCCTTGGCGTGCTCCTGGAACACCGACTTCATGGCGGCCGTTTCCGCCTGATCCCCGAGGGGAGTGCTCGTGCCGTGGGCGTTGATGTACGTGATGTCGGAAACTGACACCTGCCCGTCGGCCAGCGCCCGGACCATGGCCTTGGCGGCGCCGGTGCCGTGCTCATCGGGTTGGGTGATGTGCCCGGCGTCGGCGCTGGTGCCGTAGCCCAGCAGTTCGGCGTAGATACGGGCGCCGCGGGCCTTGGCGTGCTCGAGCTCTTCGAGCACCAACAGGCCGGCCCCCTCGCTGAGCACGAAACCGTCGCGGTCGCGGTCGAACGGCCGGCTGGCGCGAGGCGGGTCCTCGTTCAATTCGGACAGGGCGCGCATGTTGGCAAAGCCGCTGATGCCCATCGGTGTAAGTGCCGCCTCGGTTCCGCCGGTGACCATCACGTCGGCATCGTTGTACTGGATGGCCTTGAAGGCGTCGCCGATGGCGTTGGTGGCGCTTGCGCAGGCGGTGGCCACGGCGGCGCTGGGCCCGCGCAGGCCGTACTGGATCGAGACATGGCCGCAGGCCGCGTTCACCATAAGTTTGGGAATAGTGAAGGCGGAGACCTTGTCGGGCCCTTTTTCCAGGAGGCGCGAATGCTGGGTCTCGATTTCGTTCAGCCCACCGATCCCCGAACCGAGGATCACCCCGCAGCGGAATTGGTCTTCCTTGGTAAAATCGAGCCCGGAGTCGTTCACGGCGTCAATGCCGGCGACCATGGCGAACTGCGTAAAGCGGTCCAGCCGTTTGGCGTCCTTGGCTGAGATGTAACCGTCCGTGGTCCAGTCCTGGATCTCGCCGCCGAACTTCACCTTGAACGCGGAAGTGTCGAACGAAGTGAGCGGGCGAACCCCGCTTTCCCCCTGGCAGATCCGTTGCCAGAGATCGTCGACTCGGCAGCTTAAGGAGGTGACGACTCCCAGGCCGGTTACGACAACGCGTCGTTTCATTTATGTCCGTTGGACTGCGATTTCTCGATGTACTCGATGGCCTGGCCCACGGTCTGAATCTTCTCGGCGGCGTCGTCGGGAATGTTGATGTCGAACTCTTCCTCGAGTTCCATCACCAACTCGACGGTGTCCAGGCTATCCGCTCCCAAATCGTTCACGAAGGACGTCTCAGGGGTCACCTGATCCTTGTTGACGCCAAGCTGCTCGGCCACGATGTCGATCACACGCTCTTTGACTGAGGCCACGTTACTGGTCCTCCTTGCGCATTCTTGAAAGCTTGTGGGGGCGTTCTCGGCCGCCAGTACCGCCAAACGGTTCCCCGCGCGCACCCGCGCGGCGGGAATCTCCAACCCCCAGCAAATTAAAGGGTTCCCGTAAAGAAGGTCAAGATATACCGACTTTTTCGCAGCCTGTCCATATCTCCCAGGCTACAGACCACAGGCCAGAGGCTACAGGCAAGTACGGCTTGCATGCCCTATCCCGCCTTAGACGCCGCTGGTCTTTGGCGGGTCACAGGAAATAGGCGAGAGGCCTCTCGCCTGTGGCCTCTGGCCTGCTTCGGCGAGAGGAAAGGGCAAGTCGCTTCCCCGTCTTCCTCTAGCCTCCGGTCTGTGGCCTCTGGCCTGCTTCACGCCGTCAGTCCGCCGTCCACGGTCAGCACCTGGCCGGTGACATATTGCGCGTCGCGGCTGGCCAGAAACAGGACCGCTGCCACCACATCGGCCGGAGCGCCTAACCTCTTCAGTGGAACGCGGTTGACCACCTCTTCCACGACCCGTTCACCCAGCGCAGCGGTCATTTCGGTTTCGATGAAGCCGGGGGCCACGGCGTTGACCGTGATCTTGCGGCTGGCCAGCTCCCGAGCCACCGACCGCGTCATGCCGATCAGGCCCGCCTTGGAAGCCGAGTAGTTTGCCTGCCCCGGGTTTCCCATCAGGCCCGACACGCTGGCCATGTTGATGATTCGCCCATAGCGGGCCTGCATCATGGGTCGCGTCACCGCGCGTGTGAACAGGAACGCGCCGCGGAGGTTGGTGTTGATCACCTCGTCCCACTGTTCGTCTTGCATCCGCGGAATGAGCGTGTCGCGGGTGATGCCGGCGTTGTTCACCAGGATCTGCAATTGCCCCCACTTTTCGAGCACCGCGTCAACCGATTGGCGGACACTCTCGGCGTCGGTGACGTCGCAGGCCAGGGCCTCGGCCGTGCCGCCCGCAGCGGCGATCTGGCTGACGGTTTCCTTCAGCTTCTCGGCATTGCGCGCCAGGCAGGCAACGCGCGCGCCCGAGCGGGCTAGCCCGACCGCAATCGCCCGGCCCAGACCCTGCGACGCGCCCGTCACGATGGCGGTCTGGCCCCGCAAGTCGACCGAAAGTTGGCCACCGGTTTCCTCCGCCATGGACTATCCCCTTTGGAAGCAAGGTTCGGGAGGCGAGGCTCCTGCCGAGCCGATGCGCAGCCGACGATCCCTCCGGGTGCCGGCTCGCCGGGAGCCTCGCCCGCCTCGCCCTCCCGGTATCGTTACTTCAAACTGCTATCCCATCACGCTCTGGCACGACGCGTTGCGATCGATCCGGCGCAGCAGCCCGCGCAGCACGCGGCCGGGCCCGACTTCGTAGAACTGGTCGACGCCCTGCGCGAGCAGGTAACGCATCGAGTCCTCCCAGCGGACCGGATTCATTACCTGCTTGACCAGTAGCGCCCGAATTTCCTCACAGTTGGCGTGCGGTTGCGCGTCGACGTTCGACACTACGGTGATTCTCGGGTCGCGCATCTTTGCCTTGGCCAGTCCTGCCGAAAGCCGCGCCACGGCCGGTTCCATGATCTTGGTGTGAAACGCGCCGGCCACGGCCAATGGCACGGCTTTCATCGCGCCGGACTTCTCGGCCATCTCGGCCGCGCGCTCGCACGCCGCGTTGCTCCCGGAAATGACGACGTTTCCCGGACAGAGCAGGTTGGCGATGGCCAGCACGTCGTCGCCGCGCGCCGCGTCGACGATCGACTGCACCTGCGCCCGCTCGAGCCCTAGGATGCTGACCATGCCGCTGGGCGCGGCGTCGGCCGCGTCTTGCATGGCTGTGCCGCGAAGCTGGACGAGCCGCAGACCGTCCTCGAAATCCAAGACGCCGGCAAACACGAGTGCCGTGTACTCGCCGAGGCTCAGGCCGGCCGTCGCCTCGCACGAAAGCACGACGTCGGGCGATTCGGCCCGCAATGCCTCGACGGCCGCCAGGCTCGTAACGAACAGTGCCGGCTGGCTGTGGATCGTCGAGTCGAGTTCCTCGGCGGGCCCCTCGAAGCAGAGCTTCGCCAGGTCGTACCCGAGGATGTCGTTGGCGCGGTCGAACAACTGGCGGGCGGCGGGGAGCGATTCGGCAAGCGAGGCCCCCATGCCCACGCTTTGCGCGCCCTGGCCGGGAAAGAGGAATGCGATTTTGGACACGCCGTGTGGTCCTTGCGGGCGAGGAACGATCGCGGTGGCCGATGGCTGGGCCTTAGTGTACCAGCGCCACGGATGGGCGCAAGTCTGTACGCCGCTCGTGGAGGCTGCGGTGCGACACTAGCCCGAAGCGCCAGCGAGGGACGCCAATCCCGACAGCAACCCCGAAGCAGAGAGGGGCGATCCCCCGTTGGCGCGGCGGGCCGGCGTGGAGGCCTATTCTTCCGGCTCGACCACGATACGGCCCATGTAGTAGCCGCAATTCGGGCAGATCACGTGCGAGGGGACGGCCGTGCTGCACTGCGGGCAATAGTGCAGTTGCGGCGGCGTCTTGTGGTCGTGCGCCCGGCGGGTGCCCGTGCGGGCGTTGGACTGTTTTCTCTTTGGGACGGCCATGGGTCGAGTGTCCGCTGGGTAGGCAAACTGGCGAGACGCGCCGCCGGAGCGAGTTAATCCAACTGTTGCGAATCGCTCACTTTAGGAGCGATCGCGGGCGCTGTCAACTGGGGGAGACTCAGACCAACGTTGCGTCTCGGTGCCTGTCCCACTTTCCCGCCGGTGCGCCGCCGTCCAGCTTGAATCTGTGAACGGCCCTGAGAGACCGTTCCCTACGTCTCCTCTTGTTGTCGCAGGATAAACTGTCCGAACAAGGGAACGGCAAATGAGTACTTGCCATGCCGATTTTTGTAGATCAGACCCATTTGGAGCTATAACCGAAAGTTGTGGATGAGATGAGTTGAAAAAGGCGGCGTACTTGGGTTTGAATTTGGTTTAGTCACAAAGCCAATTCCCCAGGAGTACGCCACCATGGCCGAGCGTATCA